>JBCCHB010000109.1:0-58903 GCA_039028975.1 Chloroflexota bacterium | reverse complement strand
GGCTTATCCCCGGTGATGATCCCCAACCCGTTTTTGCTTCTCGCAAGCAAGCGGCTACACCGATTCTTTCATTTTCAGCTATCCGCTTTATCGAATGATTCTTGTCAACCTTTTCTTTCCTTAAATCTGTCAGTCACGCAGTTGAGTGGCAGTATTATTCAATTCTCAGTAATTGAGTATGCGGGTGGCATAGAGACAGAAAACAACGGTGCAGTACGTCTTGAGGCTTCAACCCCATATATTGACCAGTCGGTGATACGACAGAATGGGGCAGATGGTATACATGTATGGGATCAAGAAGGAAGCGTGCGAGTTACCAACAGTGAAATTAGTGGTAACGCTTCTGACGATTTTATGGGTGCTGATGGTATTTACATTCGCGGCAAAGGTTTAGTGGTTCTTGCTGATAACCTGATTTCAGATAATTCTGGCATCGGCGTGAATTTTCCATTTTCACAAAGAACAGAAGATGTACACGATATTACGATTGAAAATAATATGATCACTCGTAATTCAATGGGTGGAATCTATGTTTCTGCTAAAGGAGCAGCTACCATTAGCCGGAACACTGTAATCGAGAATATAGCACCCTTAAATGGTGGAGGAATCTACGCATGGGAAGGTACCATTGGTGATCTAGTCATCGAAGAAAGTATAGTTGCTAATAACTCGGTGACGAACTCTTCATCTGGGAATGGAGGCGGCATCGTTGCTTCGGGTGGCCACATAATAGACAACACTGTGCTCAGCAATTCGTCGGCGAGTGATTGCGGTGGTATTTATGCGATGCGCGATACAGAAGTCACTAGGAACACTGTCAAAGGGAATCAAGCAGTGAAGAAGGGAGGGGGCGTTTGCCTGATTGATGGTGCCACAGCCGTACGCAACACTGTTGCAGACAATCAGGCTGGCACGAACGGAGGAGGAATCTTCGTTGGTGTCGTAAATTTCGCTGGCGGATCGGTCATCAACAATATTGTAACGAACAACGCTGCCGCCCAAGGGTCTGGTGGAGGCGTGTACTTCTGCAGGGTATGCAGACCAGTTCTAACGGACAACGATATCTGTGTTAATGTCGCTAATCAGGGCAACGCGTTCTACAATGCCAACCCATCTGGAGCAGAGGATATCAATGCCGAGAATAATTATTGGGGTTCCACCGATCTTGGCACTATCGAAACCCAAATCTGGCACTTTATCGACGATTCAGCTCTAGGCATCGTAGACTATGAACCAATCCGCACCGCGCCCGTATCCAGTAATGCTGATGTCTGTGAACTATCTACCCCTACCCCTACATTGATTCTTACGCTGACAAGTACCGCAACAAGTATAGCGACATCAAGCGTGCTTCCGACTGCAACGCCAACGCCAACGCCAACGCCAACATCCATCGATACATCTGCTCCTAAAAATACGTCAGCAATTTCACCTACATCCACACCCGATCCTACCTTGACCAGCACACCAACAGCATCATCTACAAACACACTTACACCAACCCATACACCGTCAAATGGCTTTGAACCTAACAATACCTGCGAACAGGCGAATCCAATTGCTCCAGATGGGGCCATCCAGAGCACGCGTTTCACGTAGTCGCTGATCAAGATTGGGCCTCCTTTCAAGCCGTAGCCGGTATCACTTACCGTGTTGAGGTCCAGATTCCTGATGGTTCACAAGCCGATGTTGCCCTGGAACTCTATACCGATTGCTTGAGCAATCCTAGCGAGACCTGGTCGGAAACCTTCACGCCAGGTGTGCGGCTTGATTTTCAATCGTCTACCGATGGTCCCATCTACTTGAAGTCAACCAATGTCGATGCCTCAATGGCGGGACCGCATATAACTTATTACCTATCGATCCATAAATTAAGCAGTGAGCCACAGAAGGGTGCTGTCATTATTGTCGCTGGGCGTTACAAGATTGCGGATCGATTACAGACCAACATCCATAATGTGACAAACGCCGTCTATTCGCTCTTCTCCGCTCATGGCTATGGAGCAGACGATATCTATTATCTTGCGACCGATTCGACGTTGGTTGGCTATGATGCGTCTGCTACAGTCGGGAATCTGGGCGCTGCTATCACGGATTGGGCAACCAGTAAAGTGAGTGCTAGCCGCTCTTTGACACTCTATCTGATGGACCATGGTTCTCAGAATGAACTCTATCTAGACGAACTCAATCAGGAGCGTTTAACCCCCGAAACATTGGATTCATGGTTGACGCAACTCGAAACGGATGTCCCTGGCATCAAGATCAATGTAATCATTGAAGCGTGCAATGCTGGAAGCTTCATTCAAGGCAACCAAAGCATTAGCAAGGCAGGCAGAGTGATCATCACATCGACCAATGTCCAAAACTTAGCCTATGCCTCTGCCGGTGGTGCATACTTTTCGGATCACTTCATTTCGACACTGTGGCGTGGCCAACATCTCTTCGGTGGATTCTGGGAGGCCCAAATCGCGACAAGACGTGTCTCTCCTTTACAAAAACCGTGGCTAGATGCGGATGGAAACCAGATACCCAATGAGATCAGCGATTCGGCCGTGGCAGTTCAGCGGGGATTCACCCAAGGTGCCTTTGACCCACCCGATCCCTGGCCGCCCTATATTGCTCACGTGCCACAACCGCTTCCTATCGAAAATAGGCGGAGTACGATCCAAGCCGAAGTGCGAGACAATAAGCAAGTACGGCGAGTGTGGGCCGTCATTTATCCACCTTCTTACGAGCCACCATCCAGCGGTCCCGAATTAGTCCCTGAAACACTTTCTACTCTTGTGCTTCAGACCCAGGGAGAGGACAAATACTCGGCTCAATACCCTGGCTTTGATGAAACTGGCACCTACCGCATCGTGATCCACGCAGAAGATGGAGACGGGCTGCAAGCTCGACCTGTAGCGATTGAGCTTGAGAATGGAGAATCTTTATATTTACCACTGCTTGCAAATTAATGACGCCAGCTTTTATATTGGTTAATAATGCGTTAGAATTAAGAACTTGATAAGCGGCATAGCAGCAAATAATGGCGTTGTTCCATCCCCTCATAAAACCGTATTTCATATGCTCAATTTCGTACTCAAGTAAAATAGTAAAAATAGTAAGGAGAAACCAACTGATGAAGACGACAACAGTATCCCGCAGAGCATTCTTACGCTTCTCTGGCGCAGCAGCAGGTATTGGCCTGTTAGCCGCCTGTGCACCAGTTGCCGCGCCCACTGGTGATAGCAGCGGTGGCAGTGCGGGCATGGCCGAACCAGTCACCATTCGCTATGGCCGTCATGACCCGGCGGCCGGTGTACAGACTACCCTAGACGGATTCCACGAGGCCCAGTCTAACATTATGGTCGAAGTGGAGCAGATCGGTGAATTCCACGCCAAGATTCCTGCCTTGGCTGCTGCTGGGACGCTGCCGGACGTCGTACGTAGTTGGGAAGCCATGGCCTTGGACATGGGGCGTAACAACCAGTTTATTGACATCCAGCCCTTTGTTGATGCTCAGGATGACTTTGATCCTGAAGATTTTTATGAGAATTGGTGGAATTACCCTGTTTTGGATGGCGCACGCTATGGCATTCCCGATGCTGCCGCTCCTCATGTGACCTTCTATAACGCGGATCTCTTTGACGCGGCCGGTGTTGAGTACCCAAGCCCAGATGGCTTTACCTGGACCGAGTTTGAGGGAATGGCTCGGGGTATCAGCGATCCCGATAATCAAGTCTGGGGATCGGAGACCATTCCAGTCGGTTGGCATATGTTTAGCGTCAAGCAAGTCTGGCAGAACGGCGGCAGCTTCTACAGCGACGATTTCCTCTCCTGCACCATCGATGAGCCTGCGGCTATTGAAGCCATTCAATACTGGGCAGACCTGCTTTTGGACGGTAACATCATGCCCTCACCCTCTCAGATTGTAGGGATTGGTGGCGCTGGCGCAGCAGCCGAATTGCTTGCCGCAGGTCAGCTTGGTATGCAGCGCATGGGGAGCTGGATCACTGGCACTTTGGTAGAGGCTGGCTTCCGCTTTAATGTCGTACCCGAACCCCATTCCACCCAGCAGGATACTATCACTCATGGTGCTTTCAACGCTATATCGACATCCTCGGAGCATAAGGATGCGGCCTGGACGTGGATCAATGCCAACTGCAGCACCGATGGCATCTACAACTACGCCAGTGAAGCCAACTTCCCCGGCACCCGACGCTCTTCCAACGCAATTGAGCCGTTCCCCTGGGTTGCAGAAGTAGACTTCGACGTAGACTGGGACGTGATTCCCAACGCATTAGAGTACGGCCACATTCTGCCCGGACCAGCCAATGAGGGTGAAGCGCTCAAGTTCATCGGTGACGCATTGGAGAATATCTACGCGGGTGATGGCACTGCCGCTGAACTCTTCCCCGAGGTTGCCACCCGGGTGACTGAAGTTATTTCAGATATTTAGAGTGAGAACGGTGCATCCAAAGAGAGTTCAACGCTTGAGCACCGTTCAGAAAAAATGTGGGGACGACCTCTCTATCAATCTTAATGATTTATGCTCACAATAGCATCACACGTCAGAGATTCTCTGCATTCGCCATATGTTCGGGCTGTGGGTGGACAATAAATTTACATAAATAGCAAGGGCAAGATAGTTCTCGCCCTTGCTATACTCTATCAACTATATGAGGCTCTTTTGACTCGATCGTTGTGTGGGATAAGGTGAATTATGAGTGCAACGAGCACAGATGAATCGATGGAAAAGTTTTCTCAGCCGATCAGTGAACATCTCCGTTCAGTGGCATTGGCACTGCCTGAAACCAGTGAAGGAACCTCGTGCGTAAATCGTGCTTTCAAGGTTCGCAAAAAGAACTTCTTGTTTGTTGGCGAGAAGGATAACGAGGTAAGGGTTATGTTGAAGCTAGATGCTTCACTGGGTGATGTGATCTCTATGAATGACCCAAGGTTTGATGTAGGTAAGACGGGGTGGGTTACGGTGAAGTTTGCGCCTGATGATGTGCCCGATGAATCTCTCCTCTCCGCGTGGGTGATCGAGAGCTTTCGGGCATTGGGTCCGAAGACGTTGGTCAAGCAGCTGGATGCAGAAGCCGCCTAACCAGTTTCCAACTATTCCATCTTCCAGTCGAACCATCCCTCATGTGGACCAGGTAGCAGACCGTGCCCCATCCCATCCGTACAATGGGAGGCTAAGCGCAGCGTAAACGGTGCACCAACCATAGCAATAGCCACTGGCGGAATGCTGGGCTGCTCTAGTTTGAACCGTTCGTCCGAGGCATCGAAGCCTTCAAAGTTCTGGAAGGGGTAGGCACCGTTGATGATGGGAAAGTCTAACTCAAGATAGAGTGAGCCGTTGCCATCTTCACCGGAATGGAAGCCGTGGATACCCGCGTCTGTTGGCGTGCTGACTGCCTCTAGCATCTCATCCAAATAGTCTGATGGAACGAGCGGCGTCCCTGGGATACCCATGAGCGGATTGCCGCCAAACTTGACTCCGTTGACATCTTCTCCCAGCAAGCGTAGCCACATGGTATAATAGGTGTTTGGGCGAACGTTGCTGACTTCGATGGCAACCGTGCTCATGCCTGCGCCTTGGCGGATCTCTAACGTGGCAGCCGCATCCGGCCAGTCATAAGGCGTGTATGGATAGTCCGCATCGGCATCCTGACATTCAACAGCCACGCTCTGGCCCGTAGGCATCACCGTGTCAAAGGCCAAGCGGGGAAATTCGCCTGAGTAGGCAATGGGTAGCTGGTCGTTAGCTGTGGCGGCTTGGGCCTCCGACACAGCCAGCGGCTGAATCTGGCAGGCACTGACGAGCATGGCAAGAATCAATAGTAGACAAAAGGCAGCAAAGGTAACTGATTTTCGGTACATATTTTCTCCTATGAGTTTATGGTTGAGTAATCCAGTTTAAGCCATAGTCGACTCAAATCGTAGGACATGGCATCAGCCTGTCTTCTATAAAGTGTAATCGGCGGGGCGTCCCCAAATCGTGAAGGAATCGTGGATCTTATCCCCAATACCGTGAATTCTCTGTATCTATCGTGAAAACAGACATTCATACTCGAACTGAATTAAGAATACATCTTCTAGGGGCGCCCGAGATTTGGTACAAAGAGACCCGTGTAACGAACCTAAGGGCCAAATCTCAAGCCTTACTCTTTTATCTGGCGACAACCCGACAAACACAGATGCGTTCGACGCTCGCAACACTGCTTTGGGGTGACGTTTCTGAAAACCGATCACGCGGAAATCTACGCAAAGCGTTGCAAGAATTACGAGATGCAATCGGAGACCACCTCCGAATTGACCGTCAGGCCATTGCTTTGATTGAGACCAACTGTTGGGTGGATATATGGGATATCCCAATAGCAACCTCTAATGGTTTGAGTAATGACGACCCCGCGGCCCTACAACGAGCGGCTGAATGCTACAAAGGAGATTTTCTAACAGGTTTCCAAGTCCGGAACGCAGATGACTTTGATGCTTGGATGAGTGCAGAGCGCATAAGGCTGCGAGATGCTATGGTGGGTAATTTGGCGTCACTGCGCTCGCTTTATTTGAAGGACAATGCGCCAAAGCACGCTATCAACAGTAGTCGGCAAATCGTTGCGCTTGAACCGTGGAACGAGGAGGCCCACCGCTGGCTGATTCGGTCACTGGCTGATTCTGGAGACCTTCCTTCGGCACTGGCTCAGTATGAAAAGTCCCGAGAGATCCTGAAAGAGGAATTAGATGTTGAACCTGACGCCGCGACTCAGGCGTTGGCTGCTGCGCTGCGAGACGGTTCCTACAAATCACAGAGCGCGGGGTCGGAAAAAGTAACGAAAGCACGCCTCAAGGGAAGCGTTGGATCACTAAAGTTTGGAACACAACGGCAAACTGGCACAACGGTTGATTATCAGCTAGTGGGACGCCGGACTGAATGGCAGCAGTTATCGGCCCTATGGGAATCGGTTGATGGGCCTCACTTTGTTTGCATTGGTGGCGAATCAGGTATTGGTAAGACCCGCCTTGCCGAAGAATTGCTCATCCAAGTAGAAGAAGCCGGGCAACCCTCTGCCCGCACCCGCTGCCACGCATTGGAAGGACAGCTAGCCTATAGCCCGATTGTGGATTGGCTACGTTCACCAACCCTTAGGCCCAATTTAGCCCACCTTGAAGAAGCTTGGCTCACCGAAATATCGCGACTGCTGCCGGAATTGCACGCTGCGTACACTTACCTGCCCCAACCACAGCCGCTTAAAGAGAGCTGGCAGCGCAAACGCTTTTTTGATGCCTTGGTCCACGCGTTTACGGTTCACCAAACTACACAGCTGTTGGTCTTGGATGACTTGCAGTGGTGCGACGGCGATACATTGGCGTGGATTCAATATTTGGTGGAGAGTAGCGACGTCCCGCTTCTTGTGGTAGGCACCGTACGTACCAACGAAATTAACGATGAACACCCGCTACAGCAGGTGCAGCAGCAGCTAATTCATCAAGGCAAATTTACGGAGATTTCCCTTGAACCACTGCGTACAGAAGCAGTTTCAGCATTAGCGGAGCAGGTAAAAGACCCTGGAAGTTTGAGAGAACAATCCGCTACACTCTTTGAGGATACAGCTGGGAATCCACTCTTTGTGATAGAGACCGTTCTCGCTACCGAGAACCGATCAGCCAAAACCATCGCAGCCGTTTCCTACGATGCCGAAGATGAGTTGAACCGTGGTGCGGTTGCAATTCCCCCCAAGATGTACAACGTGATTCGATTAAGGCTGGCCCAGCTATCACCCCAAAGCCAGCAGTTGGCCCAATTTGGAGCCACCATCGGGCGCTCGTTCGATGTCTCGCTTTTGGCGGAAGCATCCAGTCTAGCCGAAGAAGCGGTATACGAGCCTTTAGATGAACTTTGGCAGCGGAAGCTGATTAGGCAGGTGGATGCCACCCGCTTCGACTTTAGTCATGATCGCATTCGGGATGTGGCTTATGCGGAGATTAGTTCGGTCAAGCGACCTTTGTTTCATCGGAAGGTTGCATTGGCTTTTGAATCGTTTTATGGCGATAGGCTTGAATCCTTATTTGGTGAACTCGCAGTTCACTATGAATATGCAGGACTGTTTGACAAGGCGACAGACTACTATCAAAGAGCAGCGGTTGCGGCACGCGAGCTTTTCGCCCATCAAAGAGCACTCAATAATCGTCAGAAAGCACTTGAACTATTGAATCATATCCCTGATGGTGTAGAGACTAGGCAACTACAGATTGAGATACTCGGGGCGATAGGAGAGGATTACCACAACATTCATGGGTTAGGACATACGCTCAGCGGTAATGCCTGGCTTAAAGCGCATAAATTAGCTTTACAATCAGGAACGAAACTTCAGCATAGCTGGACAACGAATCGTTTGGCTATATACTATAGGCTTAGGAGCGAATGGATAGAATCACAAAAATTCTCGGTACGAGCGATTGCGCTTTCAGAGGAGGCTGGTGAATTACCATCAATAGTTCAAGCTTATTTTAGCCTTGCTATAAATCATACCCATACTGGGAACCTTAACAAATCAAAATCCCTCTTTGAAGAACTTCGCCATCGATTGTTTGCACTGAATGATCATCCAAACAATTACGCCCCAGGACACTCTGTTAAATATGGTCATTGCTTATGGATGCTCGGTTTTCCAAGGCAGGCTCGCAGACTAGGTAATGAATCTCTACAATATGGACGAGAATACCAGCGACACTTACCAATGATGATGAACCTGAACGCCATGACGCTGGTGTTTCTCCGGGATACTGCTGAGGTTCAATCCTTGGTCCTTGAGCAGATTGATGTCTCAACGAGGCAGCAGTCAGCTTTCTTCCAACGCTGTGCCAATATGTACAGAGGGTGGGTATTGGCACAGCAGGGGAAGTGTGAAGAAGGTATCGTGCTTATCGAGAAAAATTCTAATGCACATGGTGAGCGGGGAAATCGAATTTTTGATGTATTTTGGCGCTCGTTGCTTGTCGAGGCTTATCTTTTGCTGCCAGATCCAGAGTTGGCCCTCAATGAAATCGAGGAACTTTTGTCTTTTGCCGAGGAAACAGATAATCGTTATTGGAATGCCCATCTCTTGAAACTCAAAGGAGATTCGCTAGCTGCCCTTTTCTTCCCTGAAAGCCAAGTCGAAGCCAGCTACCAGCAAGCCATCGACACCGCCCGTCAGCAACAAGGCAAATCCCTTGAGCTTCGGGCCACCATTCCGCTGGCACGGCTATGGCAGAAACAAGGCCGAGTGGACGATGCCTATCGCCTGCTTTCCAATATCTACAACTGGTTTACCGAAGGGTTTGATACGGCGGATCTGGTGGAGGCCAAGGCTCTGCTGGACGAATTAAAGACCGCTCATGATCATAGGTCTCAGTGCGGGCATTGAGCACGATGCAAAATAAGATGTGATATACTATACCCACTATGATCAAACTACCCTACGGGCGCCGCAACTTCGTGGAACTCATCAGCGAAAATTATCTCTATTTGGATCGAACCCACTACATCTCCAAAATGGAAGATTGGGGCAAAGAGCTGATCCTGATGCGTCCGCGTCGCTTTGGCAAGAGCCTGTGGCTTTCTACGTTGATGAATTACTATGACGTTGCCAAGGCGGATCAATTTGGTCAACTATTTGGAAAGCTGTATGCTGGGCAGAATCCGACATCGTTGCAGAACAGCTATATGGTCATGCGGTGGGATTTTTCTCGAGTAGCTTCGCATGGCTCGATTGATGAGATCGAATCTTCTCTGAATACGCATATCATTTCCCGATGCCGAATCTTCGCCCAAGAGTATAAGGCCTTTTTTAGCTCTCCAATTGAGGTCCACTCGGAAGACGCTCTAATCACATTTGATCTGCTGGTCAATGCCGTTCGCCATGCAGGGTATAAGCTCTATCTCTTCATCGACGAATACGATAACTTTGCCAATGAAGTGATGATGGCTTCCAGAGCCAAGATGGAGAGGGGCAGGCCATTTGGCACTTGGCCGCTTTCCGAAAGCCAAGAGCGCTATGAGGCGCGATATGAGACACTGGTGAAAGGTGAAGGGCTATTCAAGACCTTCTTCAAAAATTTGAAGAGCGCTGGTTCCGGCGACGGCCTGGATCGCATCTTCATGACGGGCGTCTCGCCAATTGTTCTGAATGATGTCACCAGCGGAGCCAACGTCTTTGAGGATCTAACCTGGCAACGCGAGTTCAACGAACTCTGTGGCTTTACGCAAGATGAGGTTAGTGCGCTCGTTGAACAGGTCGTAGTTGCGTGCCAACTTCCCAAGCATCACATTGGCCAAATCGTTGACCTTTTGGAAAACTATTATGATGGCTTTCGCTTTGTGGATCGTTTTCGTCATTCGATCCACGGAACGCCAGTAGAGACACCCAGAGTCTATAACCCAACCCTCACCTTTCATTTTTTGAAGCATTTCCAGAACGAATGCGATTATCCAATCGCAATGATCGATCAGAATTTGGTACCAGATGACAGTAAGTTAGCGTACATCGGGGCCTTTCCAGAGGGTAAATCGTTACTCGAAAAAGCACTGTCGGGTGAAAAACCAATTGCGGTACCAACTGTGCGTCGCAAATTCGGCTCAAAAGACCTATTTAATTCGAACTTGCAACACAGTTCGCTGGCCGTCTTGCTCTGCTATCTAGGTGGTTTGACCAGTGTCGGCGAAGAATCAAGTGGTCAAACAGTACTTGCAATCCCTAACTTGGTGATGCGTACGCTTTATGCGGAACGTATTCTGAGCCAACTGACTGACGAAAACGCCGCTCTCATCGATGCGGGCAATGAGTCGACACGGCTCCTCTTCGTAGAGGGCAACATCGAGCCTCTGTGCGGTTTTGTAGAAGAGCATCTGCTGCCTGTATACGACAATCGAGACGCCAGATACTTTAACGAACTAACGGTCAAAACCCTTTTTATGGCTTTGCTCTACAACAATCAAATCTACCTGATGGAGTCTGAACCGGAGCTAGCTCAACGCTACGGCGACCTGCTTATGCTCGTCCGCCCCGGCATGACAGGGAGGGGACTCTTCGATATCTTGATTGAGTTCAAGTATGTGCCACTCTCCAAAGCAGCCCAAGGGCAGGACGGCAAAGTCCGTAAGATAGACGGTCAGGCGGCCAAAGATGCGAGCCTAATTGAGTTAATGAAGTTGAAGGAGGTTCAATCGGGTTTTGCAGATGCCAAAGAGCAGCTACAGATCTATCGCCAAACACTGCTCAAAAAACACGATGGTTTGAATCTGCGCACAGTCGCAGTCGTCAGCATTGGCATGAAACGGGTTTTGTGGGAAGTAATCTGAGTATTCTCGCACGTGCCAGTCATGTGTATACTTCTCCAGAAAAGTCTTGTCTCGGCTCGTGTCTATTCTACTTTGGATAATAGAGTTGTTCCGAATTAAGAATTTACTCGGTGACTGGCACTTTTTCGACGATGGTTTCTGATTGAAGAAACAAATGAAGTGCCTGTCACCTGTCGTTTTTGTTATTTCAGAACAACTCTAATTCCGAGTAGGAAGGACAGAACTTTTCTGTGCATTTATCAAGGAGACTCATGATCCGTACAGCTCGATGTTCACTCACTGGTTTACAATCAACTGATCTCGAACCTCTTGTCCGGCTTCACCTCGATCCAGACGTCATGCATTATCTCGGCGGTCCGCGGGAGGAAGGGGCTATTAGAGAGCATCTTGCGAATCTTTTGGAAACTGGCTCAAAGAATCCCATTTGGGCCGTTCGTTTAACCCAGGATGATGTATTCATGGGCATCATTACGTTAACCCCTCACCACGATGGAGAAGATACTGAGATCTCTTATCTCTTTCTGCCGGAATGGTGGGGCAAAGGGTATGCGACCGAAGCCGTGCAGGTTATCCTTAATCACGGTTTGACTAAACTTGGGCAACCTCGCATTATTGCAGAGACGCAGACAGCGAATAAGGCGTCGCTCCGCTTGTTGGAGCGGTTGGGTATGGAGTTTGAGCGCAAGGTTGAGCGGTTTGACGCAGAGCAGAGTATCTATACGACAATCTAGCTGAATGGCAAATGGTAAATTCTTAATGGTGAGTGAGTGTGGTAGTAGCACCTGCCTTCATTCACCATTCACCGTTCACTATTCACTATTCACCATTCTCAACCTGTCTATGACCGATGCACCAATTCTCCTGGAAGCACTTTTGCAATCTTTACTTCTCGAAGCTGGCATCAAACAGAAGGTTGATAGAATCTTGTTGCTTGGTTCGTCTACAAATACCGTTTGGAAAGTCGAGATAGGTGCTCACCAGTATGTTGTTCGACACCGGCTCGATGACAATCTGAATGTTGCTGAAAAGGAGTTTTTTCTTAGTAAAGTACTGCATGAACATGATGTGCCCGCCGTAGAGGTTCTAGCCATTGTCGCCAATCATCACGGAGTAGCAACCTTAAGCTCGTGGATTCCGGGCATTAGCCTTGAACAGGCCATCCATGATTACTCAACGATGGACCTGGGTCGTGCCTGGTTTTCCGCTGGAGCAATTCTGCGACTCTCTCATGGAATTGAGTTTCCCGTCGCAGGTGAGATTGTTGGTGACAGAGTTGAGCCGTTTGAAAGCGTCTGGGGACAGTGGGTTCTAGAAGGTGTGGTTGACGATATTCGTTGGCTGCAGAACAAGCTTCAACTGTTCCAAATCGACTTCCGGTTGCTTGAGCGAGTAGTGAGTAAAGCCCAGGTAGCGCTGGAGAACAGACCAAATCGCCTAGTACACAATGATGCATTGCCACAGAATATTTTGGTGCATCCTGGTAAGAATGGCTGGGAATGCACCGGATGGGTCGATTGGGAGTTTGCTCGAAGCGGTGATCCAATGTGGGATCTGGCAACCTTAGATTTTCGGCCAGCCAACTTGGTGCCAACAGCTTTTTATGATGGGTACGGTCATCATCCTGCGGAGCCGATCAGTAGCATTTACGAACTATTGATGGGAACGTGGCGCATTCGCGTGGAGCTTGAGCATGGAGCGCTGTGGGAGTGGCCGCCACAAAAGGAGAGGTTAAGATATGCACGCGACCTGCCTAACCAAATTGAAAAACTAGCGTCTATGCTGTAGCGCACAGAAACTGAAGGAACCTTATATGCTCACCGACCAACAGATAAAAGCCGCTGCTGAATCCCTCTATCAGGCGGAGATAACTGATACCCCAACCGAACCCATATCATTGGTTTACCCTGAAGTTGATATGGACGACGCCTACCGAATCGCTCAGCTTGTCACCGAGATTAAGTTGGCCAATGGCCGTGAGGTGAAGGGGCAAAAGATTGGCATGGTCGCCAAAGCCATGCAGCAAAGGGCTGGTGCCATAGAGCCTGACTACGGGAGTATTTTTGATAATTGGTTTGTCGATGAAGGCAGCATCATTCCTCGCAGTCGCATGAACCGGCCCAAGGTGGAGATCGAAATTGCATTTGTCCTACATACAGACTTGACGAGTCTCACGGTCAACACCGTCGATGTGATCCAGGCAACCGACTTCATCATGCCTGCCTTTGAAATTGTGGACAACCGCTATAATAAACGTGGCACCAAAGGCCTGATTGATAGCATTGCCGATGCCGCTGGTTGTGGTCTGGTAATCTTAGGTGGCAATCCGGTGCGGCTTACTGACATAGATATACGGCGGCTCTCTGGCACCTTGAGTAAGAATGGCGAAGTAGAAGTCTCCGGTACAACATCCGCAGTCATGGGCAACCCCATCAATTCGGTGGCTTGGCTGGCTCGTAAGCTCTCTGAATTTGGCGTGCCGCTACGGGCAGGAGAGGCGATTATGTCTGGCTCATTTACGAGCGCAATTGAGGTGGACGCTGGCGATACATTTACGGCCGATTTTGCCGACCTTGGGGTGTTAAGCTTTGGGGTGATCTAGTGAATGAACATTCTCGCCGTGAAGTTTATCACTTGGCTGAAGTGCTAAAGCAACATTTTAGTAACCACCAAGCCAGCAGCTTTGCTCACTTTGTCACGGTTAGCGATGAGTTAACGGGCGAACAGGCTGCGCAAGTTCCTCTGGCACATTTTAACAGCATCTGGGCTGTGACCAACCATATGGCATTCTGGATGGACCTTACGAGAGCGGCCATTGTGAACGAGGAGGTTAACCTGTCTGCCTGGGGGTTATCTGAAGTAGGGGGTGGTTGGCCTCCGATTAGCTACATCGATGACATGTATTGGCTGAATGCAAGAGATCGTGCTCTTGAACTAAATCATGCCCTAGCCGAAGTGGTGCGTTCGTTGGACGATTCTATGCTGGAGCAACCGTTAGAAAGAATGTGGGGCCAACAGCTCTACCAAACAATTTTGATGATCTATTCTCACAACAGCTATCATACGGCAGAGATTCTCTCTATTCGGCACATGATGGGCCTTTGGGTAGATCACAAGTACACGTAAAGGATGTCTTGATGGGTCTTTCTGTGGCAACCCAATCTCAAAGTCAGTTCAACCGAAATAAGCGACGTCGACGTGACGCGCTCACTGCCTATGCTTTTATCCTGCCTTGGATCATTGGTTTTATCATCTTTACTGGCGGACCGATTATCGCCTCCTTTGGGTTAAGCTTCTTCCGCTGGAAGATGATTGCGCCACCCAAATTCTATGGCCTTGAGCATTACATCAAGATGTTCACCACTGATGAATTTTTTCGCATCTCCATCTGGGTGACCTTCAAGTTTTTGCTTATCTCGGTTCCAATTGGCCAAGTGTTGGCTTTGCTCATGGCCCTGCTGCTCAATCAGCGAATTCGTTTTCAGGGCTTCTGGCGCACGGCCTTTTATCTGCCCGCCGTGATCAGTGGCGTGGCTGGATCGGTCATTTGGGTCTGGATGTATCATCCCGAGTTGGGTATTATCAATAATCTCTTGTCGCTAATTGGTCTTGAGGGGCGCAACTGGCTTTATGAAAAAGAGACGGTGCTCAACGCGCTTGTTGTCAAAAGTCTATGGAATATCGGTGTACCCATGGTCATCTATCTGGCAGCACTTCAAGGGATGCCCCAACTGCTTTACGAGGCAGCAGATATAGATGGGGCTAGTGAGTGGGCCAAATTTCGCAGCATTACGCTACCCATGCTCTCACCTGCTATCTTCTTCAACGTTGTAATGGCCATCATTGGCGGCGTCCAGACCTTTGCGGAACCCTATGTAATGACGGGCGGTGGCCCTGATAATGCAACCCTCTTCCTCGGTTTGCACCTCTATCAGAGTGCCTTCCACTATCTTAAGATGGGGTATGCATCTGCCATGGCATGGATCATGTTTATTCTCATCTTTGGGCTAACCTTGATCCAGTTTCAACTGGCTGGCCGCTGGGTTTACTATGAGGGAGAGGGGTAGTCGGCTGGCCGGTTGTCAGTTGGCAATAAATCAATCGCTAAACTTTATTCAAAAACTATGTAAAAATACGCTTCAGGAATTATGTCGAATCAACTGCAAGTTTTGCTCTTTGGCAATCGGTTTCGGCCAGGGTTGGTGCGCCAACTTCTGGTCTATAGTGCGCTAATCATTTTAACGGCACTTTTTTTACTGCCTTTCTATTGGATGCTCAACACTGCCCTCAAGCCTGCCAACCAGGTCTTTGCACTGCCACCGATCTGGTTACCGGATCCGCCCCAATGGTCCAACTTTATCCAATCGATGACGGTAAAATATGAGTCCAGCCCGCCCGTCTATAATTATGCCTGGAATACGACCATCATCACAGTCAGCGGCGTTATAGGGACTATCTTTTCCAGTTCATTGGTAGCCTATGCCTTTGCCCGGCTAGATTTTCCAGGCAAGAACGCGCTCTTTTTGGGCGTGCTGGCAACGTTGATGATTCCCTTTGCCGTAGTCATGGTGCCGCAATTTATTATCTGGCGTAACCTTCAATGGCTGGACACACTCTGGCCCCTCATCATTCCGCATTGGTTTGGTTCTGCGTGGAATATCTTTCTGTTGCGCCAGTTCTTTATGGCTATCCCCAGAGAATATGACGAATCTGCCCTAATCGACGGTGCCTCTCGCTGGGCCATCTACTGGCGGATTATTCTGCCCTTGGCTAAGCCGGCTCTTGCTGCTGTAGGCGTCTTTGCTTTTGTCTTCTTTTGGAATGATTTTTTGGGACCGTTGATTATTCTCTCTACGCCCAAAAATTTCACCCTCACCATGTTTCTGGCCAACTTTTCAGTTGCCTACGGCGGCAGGACAACGCCTTGGCATCTGTATATGGCCGCAGCGCTCATTATTGTGCTGCCCTGCTTGATACTCTTCTTTTTTTCTCAAAACGCTTTCTTGAAAGGGATTACCATTACCGATTTCAAACGGTAACAATACAACCGATAAAATAGTTGTGGCTAGCTTTTGGTTTCATTGGTCCATTTATTGTACAATCAGAACACTTGTTCGCAAAATGTGTTTGTTAGCAGAAGGAGGAAATATGGTGGACCAAGCATTGGAAATTCTGCAAGAAAAGGGGCAGTCTGCACTTATCGATTTCCTAACAGTGCAGGAAGATGTTCAGTCTATGGCCGATACATGCGGTAAGCTAGCCATGACGCTCTATAATAAGGAAAAAGATATCGCCAATAGCATCCTAGTCTCGCTTTTGGGGATACGTCGGGCATTAGAAAGCGCTACTGCCCTAGCCATTGATGAAGAGAATGCTGAAACTGCCTATCAATTACGCAGCACGGCCAAGGGCATTGCATTCAACTTAGGCGCAAATATGTGGCCCGGCTGGAATGACCCCGGTATTTCCCTAAGCAAAGAATCTATGGCGGTGGGCATGGAAGCGGCCCACACGAATTTGCGTTTGGGGGAAGAACTACGTAAGGAGCCGCTACCCTTATCCCGCGCACAGTGGCTAATCGGTGCTCATGAGATGGCCCTCGGCAACATGGATGCCGCCCGTGAGCGATTTGGTCGCGCGTCAGCCTTAGCCGAGAGCGTAGAAGCTGAAGCCGATAACTTGCTTTGCCTCGGTTACGCCATCATGACTCAACTTATCGAGGAGCCAGATAATCAAGAAATGATCGAGCGCTTTAAGACAGTAAAGGCAGATTTGGCCTCGCTAGAGCAGGGCGAATTTTTTATTACCCAACTAGATACAGCACTTGGCGTCTTTCGTTCCTGAGATCTGATTGAACTAACCCTCTTTTATCAACGGCGCAGTGGAAGTAATCACCGGCACTGCCCGATCAATTTGCACCTCTTCCGTTGTCACACGGCACGTGTAGGCAAAGAGCGTCACACCCGCTGCTTTGGCATCCATAAGCGCTTGGGCAAATTGGGGATCTGTCTCCCAGTGAGGCCGAACTTCATCCGCGTCGGGCCGTTGTACAATGAAGAGGACGGCTGCCTGTTCACCCTCTTTAACGCGGTGAACTAGCTCTTCTAGATGACGACGACCTCGCTCTGTGGGCGCATCAGGAAAGAGGGCTTGACGCCCTTGAACTAGCGAAACAGATTTTACTTCAAGCCAGAGTTGCTGATCTTGGGAATTCTTCAATCGAAAGTCGATGCGACTTTGGACTGAATGATGGGCGCTGGCTATTGTCACCTCCCGTTCAATAGTCGTGAACGAAGCAAGGGGTTCAAAACATCGGTTTTGCAACCCTTCCTCAGCCACATCGTTTGGCAAGCGGGTGTCTAGGCTAATTAGCGTGCCATGCTCGGGATGTTCTACAAAGCGCAGGTCGTAGCCCGTCTTTCGTGCCGGGTTTGTTGCCGGGCTTACGTAGACCGTTGCTCCTGGGATGAGCAACTCCTGCAGACGGCCTGGGTTTGGGCAGTGTGCATTGACAACCTCCCCTGAATCTTGCAGCTTGGCTGCGATTCGGAAGCGATTGGGACGCTCTAAGAAAGTGGCCGCTTGGGCGTAAAAGTTAAAGCGCAATGATAAATTCCGTGTAGGTTTTCTCTATTCGTATGGACCCATCATCCATATCCTCTTTCGGCGCTTTCAAGCGAAGCGGATAGGCGCGAATGCTCATAGTATGAGATAGGGGTTGACCTGACTGATCCCACCGTTGGATCTGCTTCAGCAGCTGAGCCACCAAGCCGGTATCATTTCCGTATGAGACAATCTGTACAGAGAAGGGCTGCACATCATCCATTGGTTTAGCCAAAAGGGCCATCCCCTCTGCTGAGACAAGTCCCACAGTGCGAATATGGTTGGCGTCTCGGTAGGTCGTTAGGGGTGAGAAAACGGGTTGAGCGGCCAACTCTCCCACGGCTATAAGCAAGCAAGCACCTCTTTCTCGCAGCAATACCGATAAGGCCAGCCCTTCGTGGGCTTCTAGTGGATTCGTTATGACTTCGCTCTCCAGCATAGAGCTAGGTTCTTGAAGCCATTCATAAATCTGTTCTACCGAGACTGGTAATGTACCATTCGCCATCGAGATAGTCAGTCCAGGTTCCGGTCCCAGAGCCATTGCACTCTCATTTTCAGAGGCCATAACCCCACGTAAGCGAATAAAGCCACAGCTCTGAATTGCTCGGCTGAGTAGATGATCTACCTGCTTTTCAAACGCAATTGAGAGCTGACGCCCACACAGTTCCAGTGGCAGGACCAGACGCCCTCCCTCCTTCAACTGTTCCCACCAAGCGGGCATAATATCCCCAGCCCCCACGGTGAGAATGATGCGATCATAGAGTCCTCCGCTCGGGAAGCCATACCCGCCATCGCCACAGACCACCTGGACTTGGGGATAGCCCGCTGCTTGAAGGTGGGCGCGGGCATCATCTACAATGTCTTGATCGATATCAACCGCAATCACATGCCCAGACCCTCCGACAATGTGGGCCATGAGTGCTGCGTTATAGCCAGTTCCAGCACCAATCTCCAAGACCTTCTGTCCAGGCTGCAAGTCCAACTGCCTGAGCATGATTGCCATCATTGTGGGCTGGGAAGACGATGAAACCAGAGTATCATCGATCTCCTTTGTGCCAATGGAGCGATCTTGGTACACTTCTTCCAGCGGTAAGTCTGGAACAAAATGGTGACGCAAGACAGAGCGGAATGCGGCTTCAAGGGGTGGATGCAGTAGTTGGCCGCTTGCCATGAGTTGGGATATGAGTGAGTGATTTTGCTGCTGCGGTGTGAGTGTCATAGGCTCTTTCTTCGACCCTGCTTTCACTTGTCAGGCAAAATTCAGGCTATTGGCACATTCTACTGTACAATAGCGTTGACGGCAAACAAGGTTCATTTGGCCTTGCTACAGACGTTAAAATATACATTTCGATAGGAATTGAAAAGGAATCTGATATAGTCTGCCAGGAAAGTTTGTCCCGACTTTTGTCCAGCCCCCCTGGGAAATCCCGCGCAGAGAAGACAAGATTTTCCTGGCCATTTATAAGAAAGGAACCCCCTATGTCTTTTAATACTGATTCATTCTCTCAAACGCCTGCGGCCCTGCTCAGCCAAGACCGCCGAGCCGACTTTATTATGCGCACCTACACTTATCTGCTGGGTGCGATTTTGGGCTTTACGGCCATTGAGATCTATCTCTTCACATCCGGTCTTGCAGAACCAATTGCCCGGACTTTGCTGGGTGGCTCTTGGCTACTCGTTTTGGGTGCCTTTATGATCATCGGCTGGTTGGCTTCATGGACGGCGGCTAGAGCCGAATCCTCTATGGCTCAGTTGGCTGCTCTGGCGGCCTATGTGGTGGCAGAGGCCATCATCTTCGTCCCTATGCTCTATATTGCCGATTCAACGGCCCCAGGCGTTATTCAAAGCGCTGCCTCCCTTACGATTGCAGGCTTTATTGGGCTAACGGCCATTGCTTGGTGGACTCGCAAGGATTTTAGCTTCCTCAACGGTGTACTCATGTGGGGTGGCATTGCGGCACTCCTCTTAATTGCTGGTAGCTTACTCTTTGGCTTCCACCTCGGTACTTGGTTCTCCGTTGCCATGATCGCTTTGGCTGGTGGCGCCATTCTACGTGATACCGACAATGTACTACACAACTACCCTGAAGATCGGCACGTGGCCGCTGCCCTATCACTCTTCGCTTCAGTTGCACTCCTCTTCTGGTACGTGCTACGACTGCTTATGGCACTGCAAAGAGATTAAGGAATGAATAGTAAATAACTTGCGCGTTTCAATCGGGTTTAGCACTTTCTAATGCCCACGTCATTTAATTCTCGTTCCTAAAAGTGTGGCTGGTGGACGATAGCTAGTATATAGTTTATCTGCGCCACCATCCACCATATCATCTACCCTTTTTTGATGAAACCAATCATGCTTGCCCAAATCTACACCCTTTCCGCCCTATTACTGGGTTGCACGACTGCGTGCAATATCTTTTTGCCGCTGGCTGTATCCGACGATCCGCCTGTGTTACCTGTTCCAGCCAGTTCTCTAATAACCCAAATTACTTGGGATGAGGTGGACTCAATTGTACGGGCCGCGTCCGGGAGTGATAATTGGCCCCTAACATGGGCAAGCGATGGCGATCTCTACACGACGTATGGAGACGGCAATGGCTTTGAACCGCAGATTGATACGAAACTTAGCTTGGGCTTTGCCAAGGTGACAGGTGGCCCAGAAGACTTTGTGGGCATCAACATCCGCTCTGAAGATGAGCAATTCGGTGGAGGGGCCAGCGGAAAGAAAGCCAGTGGGATGCTCATGGTGGACGAAATCCTCTACATGTGGGTGCGCAATGCCGACAACAATGGCCGCGGCTGTCAACTGGCTTGGTCGTCGGATAGTGCCGTTAGTTGGACTTGGAGTGAGTGGACGTTTACCGACTTTGGCTACTGCACCTTTATCAACTTTGGCTCAAATTATGAGGGAGCACTGGACGAGTATGTCTACATGGTTACACCGGACTCTCCAAGCGCTTATGACCCGGCTGATGATTTTGTCCTTACCCGTGTCCACAAAGAGAAGATAACCGTGCGAGATGAGTACGAATTTTTTGTTGCATTGGATGGTGACATCCCACAGTGGTCCGATGACATAACAAGCCGTGGCTCGGTCTTCTCTAATCCAGGGGGTGTGCGTCGTTCTGGGATCAGCTATAATGCTGGCCTAGAACGCTTCCTCTGGTGGCAGGGTTTACCCGATCCAAATCAGGACCAACGATATGAAGGCGGTTTTGGCGTTTACGACGCTCCTACACCATGGGGGCCATGGACAACTGCTTACTTCACCGCAGAGTGGGATGTCGGGCCTGGTGAAACTGGTTCCTTCCCCACCAAATGGATGAGCGACGATGGCCAGACCATCTACCTCGTTTTTTCGGGGGATGACTATTTTGCGGTGCGTAAGGCTACACTGACAGTAGCTGAATAGAATAGGACAGGGTCGAAGATCGACTTTTTGCTCTCAAGCCTTCTAGACGAATAAGCACAAAGCGCCGCAACGATTCCGTTGCGGCGCTTTGCCATCTCAACACCAACTTACTACGAAATTGTATGTGATGAGAGTGAGTTCAGTATCGGCTGGATCTATTCGACGACGATTTCCACCAACTCACCGCCCTCTTTCTTAATCACCACTTGAGCCACCTGATCCTCTGTGCTAAGTTCAACGACCCAAACTTCTTCACCATCCAACTCTTCTTGCGAAGCAATCCGCTGAATGATTTCCCCATCAAGGAGATCTTCTTCTTCAACAGCCTCCACAGCAAGTGCAATCGCATCCCGTGCATTGACCTGCCCAGATGGGAATGGGTTATTGGCCCGAGTAAAGATCCGTGCATCAGGCCGATTCGTCAGCTCAACGGGCAGGTTGACTTCGTTACCATCTCGCATGACGGTCAGGGTGACAACTTCGCCTGGCATTTTTTCTGTGTATAAATAACCGATCAGATCTTCAAAGCTGCCAACTGCTTCCCCATCAATGGCAACAATGATATCACCACCGCCCTCATCATCGCCATAGATGCCGGCGTCGGCAGAGGGGCCATCGTCGACAACGCTGGCTACATAAACACCGAGTAGATTTTCCGGTGCGTTGTATAGTTCAGACGTAAATGGATTCAGGCTGTTGCCGCTAATACCCAAGAATGGATAGTCATATACTCCATCCGAGATCAGGGCAGGCACGATGCGTTCTACAATGGCTACAGGAATGGCAAAGCCTACGCCTGAATTGCTACGTACCTCAGATTGAATGGCGAAGTTAACGCCCACAACTTCCCCACGAAGGTTCAAAAGCGGGCCGCCGCTATTCCCTGGGTTGATCGCTGCGTCTGTCTGAATAATGTCGGGTAGCTGGTAACGAGTATCTCCGCCAATACGCTGACTGCGACCCATGGCACTAACAATCCCAGTCGTCATGGTGTTTTCTAAGCCAAAGGGGTTTCCCATGGCAATCACCATATGCCCAACTCGTATATCACCTGATTTGGCCAAGGGCAGTGGCTGCCAGACTATGTCGTCTGGTGGCGTAACTTTGATGACCGCTAAATCTGCCTGCGGATCTGTTGCAATGACCTCTGCATCCGCCCACATGCCATTGTAGAAGAGCACCGTAACAGACGAAGCATCCTCTACAACGTGATTGTTTGTCACAATATGTCCTTCATTGTCAAATATCCAGCCCGAGCCTTCTCCCCCTAATTGGGGAACATCTTCACCATCCTGCCGAAATGGTGAACCGAACTGAGATTGGACATTGGTACGTACACTAATGGCGACTACAGAGGGTGCTAAAGCATCGTATAGATTCGCTAGCTCTTCTTGATCATCAAAGAGTGAGGTCGATAGATCAATTTGGGGCAAGGGTGCAGCCGTTTGGCTGGCCAAGCTATCGGCTGAAGCTGGAATGTTCTCCCATATAATAGGGCTGAATAGTGCGCCGACTCCTAATGATAACGTCAACAACAGGGCCAGCAGAAGACGCTGCTGGAATTGGTTCCCTACCTGCTTAGATGAATGGTTTGATGTCTTTTCTTGTTGTGGTGCGTATGTTTCGAGCCTATATTTGGGATCTTGCATGAATAAGCTTCCTTTCAATCTTCTATAGTTAGCCAGTTGCATTTTTGTACCCGTTCTGACATCTTTACAAGTGGGGGTTCCCTCTGTTTGCAGCGTATTTTGGAGCTGAACAGACAAACGTAGGGACAAAATTAAACTGGCAGCTATACTCTGACTTATCTGCTGCATTACGATGCAGGTTGACGGTTGCCATCTTTTGCACGCATCGTATTCTTGCTTGCATCGATCTATCTAGAATTCTATATGATGCAATGGTATCGCATGTAAAAGACGTATGCAAAAGATGGGTTCGAATATGATTGCTTTGTACAGAGCAGTATATTGGACAGAATCATAATATCCAAAGTTAAATCTTAGCTAAATCAAATTTGAGGAGAAAATGAGAATGTTGGAACTGTACTTGTGGACTACGCCTAACGGTCGCAAACCACTTATTATGCTTGAAGAGTTAGGAGTAGACTATGAGATGAAGCCGATTCGCCTTAATGGAGAACAGAAATCGCCAGCCTACTTAAAGTTGAATCCTAACGGGCGGATCCCCACTTTAGTTGATCGCGCAGGCGCTGATGAGGAGCCTGTGGTTGTCTTTGAGTCTGGGGCAATTTTGATTTACCTGGCGGAAAAGTATGAACAGTTCTTGCCAAAGAACGAACCAACCCGCTCTACTACAATTCAATGGCTTATGTTCCAAATGGGTGGTATTGGCCCCATGTTTGGCCAATATGGTCATTTCCGGTTTCGTGACGAAGAGATTCCGTATGCCATTGAACGTTACCGTGCTGAATCAGAGCGGCTCTATGGTGTATTGGAGATCCGCCTAGGAGAAGCAGAATACCTTGGTGGCGCGTACTCAATTGCGGACATGGCAACCTATCCGTGGGTAAATAATCCGGCTATGCTCGGATTAGAGCTGGCGCAATTTCCAAATGTAAAGCGTTGGATAGAAGCTGTGGGCAATCGTCCGGCAGTGGATAAGGCCATGGGAATTTCACTAACCTAGGACCAAAGCGGAAAGAGCAAACGCTGGATAGGTACTGTTATACTCAGCTCCGTTTGAAAACGAAGTTTGGTCTTTCCTCTAGAGATGGCGGAAAAGCCCGGTTTTCAAAGCAACCGCAATATAGTAGATCACAATTTTATCCTGTTCACGAAGTGGTCCGCAGGACACCAGAGAGACGAATCTTTCATGGACATTGTGATCTGCCGTGTAAATAAACAAAGATTAGAAGATTACAAAGATAGAAAATCTGTGGAATCTTTGCAATCTTTGTGCGATTTTCATCTCCTCTGGTGCAGCCCCTTGCATACTGAACCACTGACTATAGATGTTGATAAAGTTTTGGTAGGTGTGTAGTCTTACACTTGTCCTGAGACAACTCCAAAGACAAGTTAACCGTATTTATTGCACAGAAGATTAGTTCGGTACAACCATAGATGAATCGGTGGCGAACTTATAGCCGTATCCCCGCACGGTAACAATGAAATTAGGTTTGGATGGGTTCTGTTCAACTTTGATGCGCAGCCTTTGGATCAATGACGAGACAAGAGTTTTGTTCTTCTCGTCGCTCTTGCCCCATATCGCTTTGCAGAGGTTTAGCGTTGAAATAGGCTGGTTGGGCCTTTTGAGCAAAAATTCCAGAATATTACACTCCCTTTGGGTTAGTTGAACTTTAGCATCATCAAAGAAAGCTATCTGATTGACCACATCTAGACTAACAGGGCCAGCCGTCAAGCGCATGTTATCCTGCCATCCCATGCCATTACACCATGCTACCCGGCGAAGTTGAGCTATGATCACCGCTTCTACATACGCAAACTGAGAAGGTTTCGTTATATATTCATCAGCCCCGCTCTCAAACATCTTGACGATTGTTCCTGTGTCTGTAATGGATGAATTAACGACGATTGGAACATTGGACAACTGGCGGATGGCACTACAAAACTCAAACCCATCCATCGATGGCAATAAAATGTCAAGTAAAATTAAGTCAATGGTGTTCCGCTCATAGAGCATCAATCCCTCCTCTGCCGAATGGGCGCACAGGGGGCTGTACCCAAGCTTTTCAACAGAGTGGGCCAACAGGCTGCTAAGGGTTGAGTCATCTTCAACTATCAAAACCTTAGCTTGATCTTCAGAAGATTGAACAGAGTCAGGAGTGACAAAATGGCGGGTTGTACCGATTCCATTTGCAGAATTACGTACCACGTTAACATCCTTTCATGATGTGGAGGAGCGATTAGGCAATGCGAATGATTGTCAGATAGATGAGTGAATGATAGAGTATACTCTTTTGTGGTAAGCTAGTGGGGTAGAGCAATTTTGCAAAAACGTAAGCGCAAACAGAACCACACTCATACAACAACAAAGTGGAAGTCGTGTAAGCGAGATTGGAAGGGTACAGGATAATCTAGAAAAAGCTACTGCGAAAAATAAAGCGTGTATTAATTGTATGGCTTAACGGCTTGAAAAGACTGACCCAAGAGAGTCCAATGGCGTACGGTACCAAAACGAACAATATACGATTGTTAGACTGTGCTCTCGACTCTACCCTTTAACAGCACCAGCCGTCATTCCAGAAACAAACTGATCGACAAAGAAGGAGTAGATCAGTGCAACTGGAACTGAGCCTAACAGAGCACCAGCCATTAACTGACCCCAGAAGAAGGCATCACCCCGAATTAATTCAGATGTTACACCAATGGGGATCGTTTTTGTTGCCTTATCTGAAATCAAGACAAGCGCGTATAGGAATTCGTTCCATGATAGGGTAAAGGAGAAAATTGACACTGAGAGGACGCCTGGTAAGGCAAGTGGGAGGGTGATCCGCCAGAACGAGTAGATTCGACGAGCGCCGTCGATCATCGCGCATTCTTCAAGATCAATGGGGATTGAGCGGAAGAAACCAATTAGCAGCCAAGTGCCAAATGGAACCAAAAAGGTCGGATAGATGATAATCAGCCCCAGCAGGCTGTTGCCTAATTTCAGGCCGAATGAACGAGCTAATTGTGAAACAACCTGGGAAAGGGGTAGAAATAGAAGGGTAGGTGGGATAAGGTAGGTTACAAAGATACCCCAGCCTAGAATATTGGCACCAGGAAACTTTAATCGGGCCAATGCATATCCTGCTAATGTAGCAGCCGATATGGAGATCAACGTAGCAAATAGCGCTACAGTAAAGCTATTGATCATCCAATTAGCAAAAAGAGTACCAGAGAAAAGATCTGTATAGTTTTTCAGAACTGGCTCAAGAACAATTAGCGGGTTGTTTTCGGTTTTGTATAACTCACCCAAAGATTTGAATGATGTAATACCCATCCAATAGAATGGAAATAGGGTCGTAATAACGACCATGATGACCAACAGATAGACGAGGATTTTAGAACCGGTAAACCCTTTTGCTGACATTGTGATATCAATCCTCTTACTTGTTGCTTACGCAAACGAAAAATTAAGCGGCCAACGATCTAAACACCTGTCTGGCCAGCTACCCATATCCATAGATGTTCGAATAATCATTCTTAAGAATAATAGAATATTTTTTTGAGGTTAATCTTCGCGACGTAAATTTCGAATGATGGCGAAGACTAATACACATAAGGCTGGGAATAAAAAGAGTGATATGGCAGCGCCCTCACCAATTTGAGTGCCTTGAAGACCCCGCTGATACGCCAATGTCGCAAATAAGTGGGTCTTGTCTGCTGGTCCACCACGGGTTAAGACCCAGGTGATCTGAAAGTCTGCAAACGTCAGAATAATCGAAAGTAGCAGCACAACCATAATAACTGGCTGCAACAACGGCAAGGTTACATTGGTAAATTGACGCCACCAGCCAGCCCCATCAATTTGAGCTGCTTCATAGTAGGTAGGTGAGATTGTCTGCATACCCGCCAAAAAGCTAATCGCATAGAATGGCGTACCGCGCCAGATATTTACAATCATTAAAGAAATCATTGGCCAGTGAGCGTCCCCTAGCCAAATAGGTCCGTCTATCCCAATCTTAGCTAAGAGCCAATTAAAGACACTAAAGGTCGAATCGAACATCCAGAGCCAGGCAATTGTGCTCAGCACCGTGGGTATAATCCAGGGAAGCAAGACAGCTGCTCGTGCCAACCGCTGCTGCCGAAATTTTTGATTTAGTAGGACGGCAATTGCCATACCTAAAGTAAATTTAAATGTTGTTGCAACGCCTGTGTATTCAAATGAATTGCGGACCGTGCGCAGAAATACCGAGTCGTTCAGAAGGTATTCGAAGTTCTTCAACCCGATAAAGTCACCAGTTACACCAATGCGAGTATTCGTTAATGCCAGCCATACCCCATAGAAAAAGGGGTAAGCCACGAACGTCAAAATTAGGATCAAAGCCGGAACGACGAAAAGCAAACCCAAAACAGATTCGCGTTCTAGCAAATCCAACCAAGAACGCTTCTGTGGTTGGTGAGTGACAGTTTGTGTAGCTTGAGATGTCGCTTGAGATACGGCCATACGGTTCCTCGCACGGTAAAGAACGTTCGATAAATTTACTTCATTCGTTGAGCATCCAGTTCGTCAGTCTTCAGTGATTTATAAGGCTAGGTTACCGAAGACCGACTGAACGATGTTGTCGGTCTATAGACCGTAGCGCTTAGCTACCTCAGCTGCACCCCATTCAGCAGCTTCTTCTGCACTCATCTCACCGGTGACAGCTTTGGCGAAAATATCGACTACTAGGTAGTCATTTCGGCTAGCGAAGGCAGCGGCATTGGCTGGGCCAGGGAAACCAGGCCAGCGGCTTGTGCCACCATTTACGGCTTCGCGGAAAGGCAGTACGTTTTCGTCGGCGCTCCAAACATCTTCATCATTGTAGCCACTAATTGGACCAACGTTGTAGGCTTCACTCGTCAGCAACCAACCCTCATAAAACTCTGGTTTGGCCATATGAACAAGAAATGCCTTGGTGGCATCTACATTTTCAGAGTAGCTCAAAATCCCGTGGCTGCGGCCACCCATATAGCTGTAACGACCTGCAGGACCTGACGGATGTAAACCATGGCTAGAGACCTCAAAGACGTCTTGGACGTCTCGCTTGGCAACAAAGTAGATGCTGGCACCGTTGAGCGTACAAGAGATTTCGCTTGCCAAGTATGAGCGGTTATTGCTACCATCGTCCCATGCCACAACACCATCTGCAAAGCCATTATTTACCAGTTCGATGGCAGAATTGATAGCAGAGACGGTCTCGTCTGAAGCCAACGTTACTTCCGTTGCATCTTCATTAACCTCCGAGCCGCCATGGCACCATAAGTAGGGATACCAGAAGGATACAGGATCACCAAATGAGTGACCGATTGAATTCCCAAATGGCATGCCTGCTTCTTTCATGGCGGTAGCCGTCGCAGTGTAGTCTTCCCAGGTATCGATACCCCATTCAGAGCGACCAAGAACCTCTTCAAACATATCTTTGCGATAGACGTGAGAATTCCCGATGATAGTCCAAGGCACAGTGCGCCACGTGTCACCCACTTTTGAAAACGCTACTTGATCGTCGAAGAAAGTACCGCCCACGGCAGCCTCGATATCAGAAACAACGTCACCTACATCCAAAAGATTCTCCTCAAAGAGATATCCCCAGTTGTCGTTTGACTGAATTGCGTCTGGTCCATCCTGGGATTGAATGGCCGAGGCCAATCGAGCGGCAATATCATTCTGGTTGATGGTCTCTATCTGAACCTCAACGTTATTCTCCGCACCCCAAGTTTCAGCTTCAGCAAACATATCTTCGTCGGCTGGTGCAATAAAGCTAGCCCATTTGAGCAGATGGACTTCCCCAGGTGCCATATCACCACCACCGTCACCGTCGGTTGAGGGTGCAGCTGCTGGTGCAACACAGGCTGCAAGAGCTAATGCTGATGTGCCTGCTGCTAGCTGCAAAAAGTGTCTTCTGCTTAACGATGTAGAATTCATATCAATTTCCTTTCGGTCTTATATAGTTTAAAACAAAATAGCATGGGAAGTGCCATGAGGTGATTGTATTCATCTGTTTAGTTATTAACTTAACTTGATGACAGCCAGCGAATTTACAGGAACGCAAGAAGATTACCAAATTTAACGACTGCCCTCTTGAAGCAACATTCATCTGTCTGACTGGTTGATGTTACAACATGATCATGCTTTCATTTGTCTGTAGATAGTGGGGAGGTGAAGAACCAATATGTAACCTAGTGGCCTATCTAATAGAATTTATACTCGATTTGCGTTATCGTGTCAAACTCAATGGCATGTCACTTATGCAAGATGAATGGTTGGGGTTGGATCTACTGGAGCTAAATGAGAATTTGGGGAGTAGGGAAGCACGAAAGAAACAGCTTATCAATAATCAGTAGATCGCAGCAGGGAAAACATTCCTTTACCCCGATTCGCTTCGCATTAGAGAATGCTTGCTCAGCGTTGCGATCCACTGATTATTGTTCGGTTACGACCACAACCCATGACGCAACCCAGCCTGTAGCACGCCCAGGTAACTGTACTTGAATCCATTCTCCGCTATCGGAGCGCCCAAGAATCTCGACGATGGTTCCCAATTCAAGGACTGTTAAGACATCGAAGGAGGTGCCAGGGCCGCTTCGAGCGTTAACGCCTAACGGCTCTTGAATGAGAACAACAGGAATCGCCTGAGCCGTAGCTTCAGAAATCGATGTTTCTGCTTCATTAGCTGTTTCCGAGGCTGGTAATGGCAAGGAGTCCGTTTCAGCGGCTACCTGGTTCAAATTTACCTCGCCTTCATCCGCCTGGTTAAGATTCGCTTGCTCCTCACCTATCACAGACGCAATAGCCGTAGCAATCGCTTCATTTTCTTGGCCAGAGGTGCCGCCATCGGGCGAATTACTCCCGTCGATAGACCGTGCCATAGACTCCCTAGGTACACTGTCCGAGGGAGTGGTTAAGTCTCCACCTTGTTCCTCAGTTTCTGAAGCAGGAGTCAGAAGCGCTTCTGAGTTTTCCGAATTATACGAAATAGATGGCGGTGTCGGTCGTATCCTCTGAATCGATGTTAGGCCTACAGTACTTTCATCACCTCCAAGAGCCTGTACCAAATTGATCTGAGACACAGTTTGTAAACTCACGAAGAGAAAACAACCTGCAAAAAGCCCTATTAGTGAATTCGCTAACCCCCACATATGCTCTTGCCTAGCAAATGGTGAAGCCTGAGGCCCTAGTTCGTTATTTTGCCCAACAGAATTCTGCCCAACGGGTGGTGCCGTTGTTGACTGGATATAGGGCATTTTTAATGAAAGTTGCGGTAGATTGCCCACCAACTTTTGTATTTGGGGCTTCGGCCCTATATTCCAATCCGTCCAAAGCGTATCGCAAACGGCAATCAGTACGCCTAAGATGCCGAACAGAGAAGAAAGCAAGACCCAATCCGCTGTCGACCAAAGAGGAATATCATTTATAGACAACTGATAAACAAGCAGCTTTGGTAATCGCTCGATCTGTCGTGATACGCCAAAATAAAAGACCGAAAGGCTCGCAAATAGCAGGGTAATTACTCGGGCAACCGTCCACAGATAGGCGGACGCCTCTTGATGTAAGTGTTCTTTTGTCAATCGGTACGTATAAGCCCCAAGGAACATCATACAAATGAAACTGATGACCCACAACGCACCAATGGTTGCAAATAGCATAGAATGCAATCCTATTGTTCTGTCGCAAATTGCTCTGTAGATTGTTCTATTGCAAATTACTTTTTGGCAAAACAGGAATATAGTTACAGAAGCTCAAAAGAGCAGATATACAGGGCAGATGACAGACCAGCCCAACCGATACTTTTTGAGAAGATACCTGAACTTTGAGTAGATCTCTGAACATCGTGTAAAAACAGGGGAATAAGTTTACGGTGGAATAGATAAGAATCTAGTATTTTCCATTACTTTTAGTAACGTATGAAAGCTCAAAAAGGTTCAGCTTATTTTATAGTGCAGATCACTTTGTAGGCGAAACGTAGCGTGATCCTTGCGATAACTCTCGAATACGTATGAGATTCGTCGTTTTGAAGGCACTTTTGTTATGCGGAAGTCTACTTATAAGGCTCTTCAACGCTTTGCATCAACGAGAACTGGCACGGCACCTAGAAAGTACTGGCAGACTTTCGCGGGTAGTCAATTTTCTGGAACGCTTTAAAAATGACGATTGTAGCAGAATACGCAATGTAGAATTCTTGCAATTTTCTTACGTATTCTCTATTTATAACTTCATTTCTAAATCAGAAAAAGTCTGTTATACTGCGGTTGTGCTTAAGACAATTAAAGGTAGGCTTTCCTATGCTAATCACCCGAGGAATTCTTCGGTCATCTCGAATAGATTCAGAGTGACACTTTAGCTGCTGCACAAGGATTGCCTTATTGTGGATCGGATATTGTTATGATTGCTGTTCACCTTGATCGAGTATCGGTTACCTATATTTCCCAGCCTATTTTTCGCGATCTTTCGTGGGAAATTCACACTGGCCGCTGCGCTGGCTTGGTTGGGCCCAATGGATGTGGTAAGAGCACATTGCTCAAACTAATTGCCGGCGCGTTGAGTTCTGATTCTGGTTACATCGTCCAGGCCAAAGGATTAACTACTGGATACTTAGCTCAGGAACCAGAACTCAATCCGGAGAAAACAGTTTGGGAAGAAGCACTTTCGGCGTCAGAGGAACTCACTTATATCGAAGAGAAATTAGCTTTTGTCGAGTCTCAACTGGGCGAGCCGAACGTCTATGAGGATGAAGCCAAACTAACCGCTGTCTTGGAGCAGCAAAGCAAGTTGTTGGATCAATTTGAGGAGCTAGGTGGGGCAAATTACGAGAGCAGGGTTCGCTCCACATTGGGCAAACTGGGGTTCCTCAATGAGGTTGACCTGAACTTAAAAGTCGAAACCCTGAGCGGGGGGCAGAAGAAACTGATTGGTTTGACCAAACTCCTTGTTACTCAACCGGACATCCTATTGTTGGACGAGCCAGATAATCACCTCGACTTAGCCGGGAAGCGGCTCTTAGAAGAGATGATCCGTGGCTTTCAGGGCGCTACCATTATCGTCTCTCATGATCGCTACCTGCTTGATCTGGTTGTGGATGAAATCGCAGAATTGGAGGATGGTCGTCTGACTTTATACCCGGGTGATTATTCAGGATATGCCTTTGAGAAGCAGACCAAACTCTTGCGTCAACAGCAGCTCTTCCAAGCACAAGACAAAGAGATTAGTCGACTAGAGCAGGCAGCAAAGCGACTCTTAACTTGGGGACGCGTCTACGACAACGAAAAGCTGATCAAGAGAGGTCGCAACATTCTAAAGCGCATAGATCGAATCGATAGAATTGAGAAACCAATCATGGAACGTAAGCGCATGGGGTTGGCGCTTGAAGGATGGCGCGGAAGCAACAAAGTTCTTGAGATTCTCAATCTTCATAAGAGCTTCGTAAGTCGGACATCCATTAATGGGATGAATGCAGACAGAGAAATGGATGGAAGTAGCGCGACAATCAGAAAAGACAAACAACGGCGCATAGAGCAAGATAATCCTGTTCTGACAGATTTGAATTTGCTTATTTGGCACGGTGAACGAGTTGGTCTTGTTGGGCCGAATGGGGCCGGAAAGTCAGTGCTCTTTCGACTAATTTTAGGCGAAGACTACCCCACAGGTGGTGAAATCAAGATTGGCCCCAGCGTTGAGATCGGGTACTATGCCCAAGAGCATGAGATTCTTTCGCAAAACAGCACACTCATCGAAACCATTCGCAGTGCAGCCCAGCTATCCGAGAGCAATGCAGTCAGTTTCTTGGGCAATTTCCTCTTTACATATGAACAGGCGCGCGGTCCAGTCTCTGAACTGTCTGGTGGCGAACGTAGCCGACTTCAGATGGCACTGTTGATGCTTTCCAATGCAAATTTTCTCTTATTGGATGAACCAACCAATAACTTGGATATCCCATCGGCTGAAGTCTTGGAAAGTGTGCTAGGAGACTTTGAAGGGACCGTATTTGTCATCTCTCACGATCGCTACTTTCTGGATAGGGTCGTTGATCGCATTGTAGAACTGGACGATGGCACATTGTTAGAGTATCTGGGAAATTATAGCGATTATGAAGCGGCAAAGCAGTAGCTAGCTTCTACGACCGAAAGCGAACGACGATAATCAAATGGATTCTATCTAAATGAAAGCGCTCCGCAGAATCATTACCTACCTGTTCCCCTATAAGCAATTAGCCATTGGGGCGATATTGAGTCTCTTTCTTGTAACAGCCGCCAATCTGGTCAGCCCACTTCTCTTGCGATGGATGATCGATCAGGGCATTACACTAGGCAATGTCTCTGTCATTATATGGGGGACGGTTGCCCTTGCTTTTGTCGCCCTCGGGCGCGGCCTGTTTAACTTTACTCAAAGTTTTTGGGGGGAGCGGGCCAGCCAAGGTGTAGCATTCGATGTACGCAATCAACTCTTTGCCAAAATTCAGGGACTCAGCTTTAGCTACCACGATCATGCCCAAACAGGTCAATTAATGACTCGTGCCACCAATGACGTTGAGCTAATTCGCCAATTTACGGGGCAGGCCCTCTTTCAAAGCTTGAATTCACTTGTCATGTTGTTGGGAAGCATGGGGCTTTTGCTTTGGCTTAACTGGCGTTTGGCCTTGGTCACCTTTCTTATCTTGCCAGCCATCGGACTGGTAATGGGCCAATTTGCGAGAAATATTCGCCCCATGTTCGGTATGATTCAAAAGGAACTAGGAAAACTCAATACAATTTTACAGGAGAATTTGGCGGGTATCCGAGTGGTGAAAGCCTTTGCTCGCTCTAAATTTGAGATTGATCGGTTTACCCAAGCCAACTTAACTTATCGAGATAAAAACCTGAGTTTTGTTCGGGCTGCGTCAGCCGCATTCCCATCTATTTTTCTCTTTTCCAATTTCGGCATGATTCTTATTATTGGGTACGGTGGTTCTTTGGTCATTGGAGGCAGCCTCTCTGTTGGAGAATTGGTCGCCTTTACCACTTATCTTCAATTTCTAGTCCAACCACTGATGACAGTTGGGTTTGTCTCTAGCGTAATTGTACGAGCTTCGGTCAGCTCTGAACGGATCTTTGAAGTATTGGATGCGCCCAATGAAGTAATAGATAAACCCAATGCGATAACGCTCCCCAAAATCGAAGGACGAGTTACCTTTGATGATGTACATTTTAAGTATATAGGTCAGCAAGAAGAGGTGCTGAAAGGTGCCGGCTTCACTGCTGAGCCGGGTCAAACCGTTGCTATTTTGGGGGCCACTGGTGCTGGCAAGAGCACGATTATTAATTTGCTACCCCGTTTCTATGATGCCACGGGTGGGCGCGTGTTGGTTGATGGCCAAGATGTGCGTGATGTGACATTGGATAGCTTGCGCTCCCAAATTGGTATTGTTTTACAAGAGACTACTCTCTTCTCTGGTACGATTCGAGACAATATCGCTTATGGTCGCCCGGATGCAACCGATGACGAAGTGGTGGCTGCGGCCAAAGCTGCCCAAGGACACGAATTTATTTTGGAACAGCCTGATGGATACCAAACTAGGGTGGGAGAGCGAGGCGTAGGGCTAAGTGGTGGTCAGCGTCAGCGGGTTGCCATTGCCAGAGCGTTGCTGCTCGATCCACGCATCCTAATTTTGGATGATTCCACCAGCGCGGTTGATGCTGAAACCGAATATCAGATTCAGCAAGCACTGGATCAGTTGATGGTGGGCCGTACTAGTTTTGTCATTGCCCAACGTATCAGCACGGTCCGCAATGCAGATTTGGTGCTTGTCCTGGAAAAAGGCCAAATCGCTGCTTCTGGCACCCACGAATCGCTGATGATGGATAGCGCGCTGTATATGGAGATTGTCAGTTCCCAGTTGCGCGAAGATACCTCCAAACCTACGGGAACTACAGCAGACCATCTGATAGATACAGTAGGTGAAACCGATGAAAAGGTGGCGGCAGATTGATTCAGTATCAGTAATATTGGCACAAGAAAAGGATTAACTTATGAGCTGGGGAAGAGAAGGCTTTGAACGAGCCGCCCAACTAGATAAAGAAAGCGCCGCCAATCGTCGCGCCGTGCTCGCTCGAATGAGCCGGTATGCAATCCCCCACATGCGCCAGATTGTTTACGCCCTGCTAGCCATGATAGGCAGCGCTATTGCCCTCTCTTTAGGACCTATCATCGTTGGCTACGCGATTGATAACCATATCCTTAAGGGTGATTTTGGCGCGTTGATGTGGGATCTGGCGTTACTGCTAATTGTATATTCCATTCAATACCTGAGCTTCCGTGGCCAGTTCTATTTTGGTGGCACTGTGGGCCAATCGATCATGGCCGATCTGCGAGATGAGGTTTTTCGTAAGGCACAGAAACTCTCTCTAAGTTACTTTGACAAGAATGATGCTGGCGACCTAATGAGCCGATTAGTCAATGATGTCGATACGTTAAATCAATTTCTTAGCCAGGGGGCCATTCAGTTCTTTGGCGGGATTGTCCGCATGCTCATCATTGCCATTGCTATGGTGGTGTTGGATTGGCGTTTGGCATTGGCTGTGCTCATTGTGGTTCCCATGATGATTCTAACCTCCAATTTCCTGTCCCGTATGGCCCGTTCAGCTTTCCGCAAGAGCCGAGAATCATTGGGGGATGTATCGACGGAATTAGAGGAGGGAATCTCCGGCGTGAAGGTGGCTCAAGCCTTTAACCGCGGCGAAGCCAATGCCGAACGGTTTGCAGACTTGAACCGTCGTAATCGGGACGCGAATGTGTTGGCAATGGGCATTTCTGCGGCATTCCAGCCAGCCATGGAGGCACTAAATGCATTGGCTACGGCAATTGTGGCTGGTCTAGGTGGGTTTATGGTTTTGAGCGGGGTTATTACGGTAGGTCTGTTGGTCAGTTTTTTGGAGTTTGTCAGAGGTTTCTTCTTCCCCGTTCAGCAGATCGCACAACTATGGGTTCTTCTGCAGTCTTCACTGGCTGGTGCCGAACGGATCTTCAACCTGCTTGATGAACCCATTACCCTGTCGGATACCGACGATGCCCAGTTGATGCCACCGATTGATGGCCAGATTGAATTTCAAGATGTCCATTTCTCCTATGATCCAGATGAGCCGATCCTAAAAGGCATCAGTTTTGTGGCTACCCCAGGGCAGACTGTTGCTATTGTTGGGCCAACTGGTGCTGGAAAAACAACTATCATTAATCTCGTAACTCGATTCTATGATATCGATTCAGGCACTGTTGCTATTGATGGGGTTGATGTACGCTCGGTGACTCAAGATAGCCTGCGTAGCCAAATCGGTGTTGTTCTTCAGGATAACTTTCTCTTCAGTGGTACGGTGGCTGAAAACATCCGCTATGGCCGTCCTGACGCAACGGATGAAGAGGTGGAAGCTGCAGCCAAAACTGTTGGTGCGCACAACTTTATCATGGGCCTCTCGGATGGCTATCGGAGTGAATTAGGCGAGCGGGGTGGTACCCTTTCTCAAGGGCAGCGTCAATTAATCAGCTTTGCCCGGGCTATCCTTGCCGACCCGCGAATCCTCATTCTAGATGAGGCAACGGCCAGTGTGGATACTCGCACCGAATTGGTGATTCAGGAGGCGCTCCAAAAGCTGCTCCACGGGCGTACCAGTATTGTTATTGCCCACCGACTCAGCACCATTCGAGATGCCGATCTTGTACTCGTTTTAGAAGACGGGCATATCATCGAGCGGGGCAATCATGAAGAGCTTATTTCTCTTAATGGTGCTTATGCTCAACTCTACTCTCGACAATTCCGCTCGATTAACCTACCATCAGTCAATGGACATCATATCAATGGTGCTACACATAGCAGCACTATGGCCCAAGAAACCGCAACCTAAGGAAATCGTAGCTCAAGAACCTATCCGTAGAACGCAATGTCAATGAGAGACTCTTTGGTTTTGTTACAAGCAACCGCAACCAAAAAGAGTTACATCGCGATCTGCTGGCTATTGAAAAGAGCATAATCTGAAATTGGAACAATAAATAGATGAATTTCAATCATTATCAGACCCAGTCGCGCAAGACATGGGGACTAGTTCATACTGATCATCCAATTGTGTACCCCACATTGGGTTTGGTGAATGAAGCAGGTGAGGTGGCTGGCAAGATCAAAAAGATCTTCCGCGATAAAGAGGGTGTCATCGCGGACGAAGATCGAGAGGCACTGAAGTATGAATTGGGTGATGTTCTCTGGTATCTCGCCCAAATCTGTACCGAACTTGATTTGAATCTTGAAGAAGTCGCCGAAGCCAACATTACCAAACTATTCTCTCGCCTAGAGCGGGGAACAATCCGAGGTGAAGGTGACCAAAGATAGAATATTTCCTCACGATTTTTCGAATTGTTCCTCGTTTACAATACTGTAAGTAGACTGCAACACACCGATCGCCATATTGTTGGTAAACTTATCTATAGCTTCGCCGAAGAAGCAGCACGGTATTAGCACATACTTGTTATACTGAATGAGCTTCATCGCCGTTCAACTTCACAACTGTATGCTGGATTCGCATTAAGTGACATTTTTTTCGAGTAGTGATGTTACTTTGTTGTGAAAGCCAGTATACCATCGCATTCGTTCCTCCTCTGAACGTTCTTTTCAGTCGCTTTACCAGCATCAATCACATCTCTATATTTCCGTATTCTACCTCTACCAAAACTCATCTTAATCCACGTTGGAGAAGTCAGTAGACCGCAAATAAGCGGGTCGAGCGAATTGACCTTGGGTTCATTTTGCTAGCCAACAGCTGATGGATTCTGACTGCACTCCCAGAGTGAAAGCCTTTATCATAAAACCGCTGAACGATGATGTTCATTCGCAGTTATTTTATGTACCCAAAAGGAACAGAGATAGTACTTCTGCATAGTTTTTGTTGGTCATTATAAGGAGTAACTATGACTGTTCGCGAAATGAATTATACTTATTTTATCGTAGGTGCACTCGCTCTGTTCGTTGTCGGGTTATTGACTCGTCTTTTTCTTTTCGGTTATTCGGAAACATCTATTTCACAAGCTGCTAACGCAACGATTGAGGCTATGCCAACACAAACTACTAAGATTTTTGAAGTAACTCAAATCGTAGAGGTGATTCAGCCCGTCAGGCCAGATTCATCTGTACAAATTCATGAAGAAATAGAGGCAACACCTTCTCCAGACAATCGTTCACCTAGCCATGCATCAGTAGAGCAAGCAAATACTCTTCTATCCTCAGAACAAAGACTCCTGTTCCTACTTAATGAAGAACGTAGGAAGTACGGTTTACCGGGCCTGTCTCCATCTCCTTTATTGGCGCAAGCAGCTAGACGACACAGCCAAGATATGGCGGTTCATAATCTGACAAGCCATCTGGGATCTGATGAGAGCGGTGTCCATACGCGGGTCGAAGAAACAGGGTACCTCAGCGAAAAAGTTGGGGAATTACTAGCGTTTGTCTACCCAGAAGCATCTGAGGCGCTAAGCGGATGGCTTACAGATGCTACGTTTCGCCCTATTCTACTTTCGGATGAGTTCACGGATATCGGCATTAGTCACGTCAGTGATCCTCAAAGTTTCTATCACCACTACTGGACACTCACTTTTGCGCGCCCCCAAAGCCGGGCAGAGCAATCTAGGGTTGCCCAAGTACCGACCGATGCTTCATTGACCTTAGTACCGCTAGATACTCCATCTGCGTTGCCAACAGATAGAAGTGCTTTAAGTGCAAAGCGCCCCACTCTCACAGTCAGTGAGGAATTAGTCAACTTGCGAGCTGGGCCAGGGATTGAATATGTTGTCGTTGGGCTGGCAGAAAGGGATATGGTTTTCACCATCATTGGACGCAATGCAGACAGTAGTTGGTGGAAGATCTGTTGTTTTGATGAGCTAGAGGCGTGGATTATCGCTCAATTTGTTTCTGCAACAGTCGGCTCAACATCTGCCACTAATCAAGACGAACTTGAAAAGATTCCCGTAATCGAGGTCCCCAAACCCACTGCTACTCTTGTCGAGCCTGAAAATTCTGCACCCGCTTCTACACCCACACAGGTGCCTACTCAAGAGCCTACCCAAACGCCAACACCTCAGGTCCAGCCAACACCTCCTGGCCGCTGGCCGTTCAAGGTCGTTACCCAGGTACAACATGTTGAAGCAAATTTCCCTGCCATTTACGCCTGGGTGCAAGCTGGACATAGCCCACTGGATGGGTACTTCTTACGGGTTCAAAAAGATGGCCAATTCCTTGGCATGAGTAAACGCTCTACTCCTCTCTCTTTGGGTACAACAAAACCTGCATTTCCAGAGCACCCCGACAATCGAGACTATAATATCAAAATGAGCTTTGACCACTCTAACCATCCAGAGCTATCACCAATTGGTTTGTGGCAGATTCAGCTCATAGATGGTGTGGGTGAATTGGTTAGCCAATCCGTTCAGTTTACCATTCAACCAAATGATCAATTGCTGGAGATGTATGTACATTTCAGAATGTAGCCAGCTCAATAGGCTATGCTTGGCGACTTCTATTCGGGTGCTCTTTGCCAGCCATTTGCTTCGGCCCGTGCAGGTTCACAGAAGAAGAAGTTGGTCTGGCCTAATGTATCCGCAGTCCGAAACGCGGCATAGCTTGGATGATTGGCTGGATAGTAATAGCGGGTATTGGTGGTAGGGTTTGCGCGTGCAATAATGGATGGTCCATCACCGCATAGCCCATCAATGAGGCAACCATCCCAGCAGGATGAAGGGTCGACAACACTTGCACCCTGTACCGCATTTTGGGGTTGAGCAGCACTATTGGCCGGCTGGAGAGGCAGGGACAAGGGCGATACAGGATTCGGGGCAGGATTGGTAACTGGCGTTTCGACCACAAGTGTGTTCTCATCGATGATGGTCGGATTGGAAATAGGCCGATTGCCAGAGATCCCAGCCAACATGATCAGAATAATTCCGGCCATCACCAGAACAGTGAAGATTGTATTGGGTGTGCAGCCAGCGTTTGCCAACGTTGTTTCCTCTCTCATCTCGGCGTGATGTCATCACTCTGATGATACCAGAGAAGCCAAGAATCGAAAACAACTACTGCTTCTCTCCACTGCCTCTCTTTACTCAGCACAAGTTTTCTGGGTTTATTTAAGTTCTGATCCTATGGTACACTTTAGCTCTACTTGTCCCAAATAGATTTTGAACACAATAACAAATTAATTCGTGAGTTCGTTCGCTATTATGAACATGAGCATTCCGTTCCATTCTATCCTAAGAAAAAATTTATCTATTTCCCCCCTTGCCCTACTGTTGTTTATTCTATTGATTATTATGATGCTAGCTGCGTGTCAGCCCGGCAGCCCAATGACTTTGCCGGAGTTTGATACGGCAGGAGTGGACAGTGACTCTGCCCAAGCTGGTACGACATCTGCAGACCCTGACACTGATGGAGACCCTGGCAGTGACACATACACTGAAGTTGATGAATCAATGGAACAATCAGATGATTCAACTGAGAGTACGCCAGAGTTCCTAGTTGAAACTAGTAAAGCTGCCGAAGAGGGTGATGTTTCAGATGGAGATGCATCATCCTTAGATGTTCTGGAAAATGAAGCCGATCCGTTTGTTCGCCGTAGTGGTAACCAACTCTTTTTACACGGTAAGCCGTTTCGCTTTGTGGGAACCAACGCCTTCTTCTTACAGCCCGAGATTGCCTATGGCAATCGACAAGGGGTAGAGGAGACGTTAGATAAGGCAGTTGCTTTGGGCATGAACATGGTGCGCTTGTGGGGCTTCAATGAAGAAGTACCCGAGAAGGATCCGGCCGCAATCCAGCTATCCCCTGGTGAATTTAAGGAATCAAGCCTCGTTGCCTTAGATGAAGTGATTGCTGCAGCCAAGGCGCGAAATCTGCGAGTCATTCTACCCCTGATCAACCACTGGAATGATTATGGAGGCATTCCTCGCTATGTGGAATGGTGTGATTGTGGGGCCACGAATAGTGACTTCTATACAAATGAGACCATGAAGGAATGGTACCGAAGTTACGCCACCATGTTAATCAGCCGGGTGAACACGGTCACAGGGATCTCCTATCGGGATGAGCCAACAATTCTAGCTTGGGAGCTTGGCAATGAGCTACGGGATCGAGGGCAAAATGCCCAAAATTTGCTGGCCTGGCATAAGGAGATGGCCACGTTTTTGAAGAACATTGCCCCTAACCACCTAATCGCGGATGGCGGAGAAGGATATGACGATGATGTTTCACTCTATCCTGGCCTAAGCAATGGGTTTCCAGTACGTGGCCGAGAAGGAGCTACCTTCCATCGTCTGGCAGAGATTCCTGAGATTGATCTACTTAGCTATCATCTTTATCCCATGGCCTGGGGGCTTAATCTAGAAAAAGATGTAGCCATCTGGATTGCAACCCACGAGGCCATTGCCAGAGAGGCCAATAAGGTTGCCTATTTGGGTGAATTCGGTTTGGTTGAAGCTGATCTAGCTCGAGCAGAAGTCTTTCAGCGCTGGCTCAATAGTGCATTGGTCGAACACAAAAGCGCAGGTGCCCTAGTATGGGGGGTTGCTTACGATGCTCGGCCCAATCGGGATGGTTTTAACATCTATTGCCCGACTGATGCGGAAACCTGTGCTGTTCTCGAAGAGGCTGCTGAGCAGATTGTTCCCTAAGGCCACTTCACAAAAATAAGAACCCAAAATTTGAGCAGTGAGCACGCCCTCGTGCGGGTGGACCGGCACGGCACCTAGAAGGTAACCGGACTACTGAACGGGTATTTTATTCTGTGGAGTGGTCTAAACTAGTCAGGACATCGATCGTTACTTCGTGTAGAAACCGAGTTTTTGAGTCTCGAAACCGGCAATGCTCGGAGGGTCTTGGAAAAACTCGGTTTCTGAGTGGTCAAAACGAGGACTATAGCCCCACTCAATATTGAAACGCGCAAGTTGTTTACAATTCATTCCTAAACGGCAAGTCGATTCCACAGCCGCTGGTGAGATTGTTCGGCAATCAAGTAGCGACGTTGGTCGCAAACGCCCACGCCGCAGATGGTGTATTGGTCCTCACCAAGCCCAATGTAGTGGTGGAACAATTGGTCTGTTGTTTGACGCCAGCACAGCGCCTCATCAACATCATTTTCTTGTATTTTTGTCCACTCTTTTGGAATCTCGATGGCAATCTGCGGTGCATCCAATTGCTGATGAACAATGGTATACCCACGGTTGGCCACAGGAATTGACTCTGTACTCATATCAACTATCTTGGTTTGAGTCCCATGGATGGGGCGCGAACGGACATGGGTTGTTAAAGGGAGCCAAGTTAGACCCAAGCGAGAGGCTGGCACCCGATTTAGTTGATTGCGAAACGGATAGAGATCAGCATAAAAGTCAAAAGATACGGCCCCTAGCAGGCCAAAGTTTAGCGCAGCATTAGCAAACTGCAGTGGATCCGCCGTCCAATTGATGATTCCGATACCCTGCTGTAGGGCAAGTTCACCCTGAGCACGCTTCAGTAAATAACCAATACGGTGGCCCCTCTGGGAAGATTCTACACCCATAACTTGGGATTCAATTCGCCAAGCCCCCTGAAAACGAGTCTCCCAATCAGCTGGTAGTGCGGACTGACCTCTTTTGTGGAAGCCAAATAGGAAGCCAACTACCGTTTGATCGAGCCGGGCCACAAGTGTGGTCGCCAACCCAAATTCTTGGCTGTGAATATCTACTGGATAGAGATCGCTCTTCTCGCTCTGCCAGATTGTTTGGTGCAAAACGCGAAGTGCTTCTGCTTCGTCCCGGCTGGGCCTTCCAATGGCTAGTGCTCCCACAGCCTCATGGGTCGGTCGATAGGTATGGCTTCCGGTTGGTTTGTAAAAGACAACCGAACCCTGAACCTGCCGGTTTATTTCGACCCGTATTGTATTCCAGTCAATAGAATGCCCGCTGACAACATGGCATCGACAACGATAAAGTTGGCCGCTTTGACCGCTCTTCTCTGCCACCATAAGTGCTTGCCTAGAGGGCCTAGTGGGAAAGAGAAATCCTGCGCCCACTACTTCGTCTGCTTCTTTGACAACTGCTATTCCGCCGCCGATCTTTGGCAAAACGACCGTCATAAAATGGATGGGAAAAAGCGTCTGATTATTTGGGTAATCAAGTCGCAGATAGACCTCGTGGAGTATGTCAGACCATGTCGTTGTATCTGCTATGAATGTTTCTACACGTAATGCCATGTGCTAAAGAGCCTCGCTAATTATTCAAATACGCCCATTATGGAATACAATAGTTGTTAGAATGAAAAGTATGCCAAAAATTGTGAATGACCAAATACGTTTAGGAATCGAGTAACGTTCAACCTCTCTTTTATCATTGCACCCCATTGCACTCCTTGCACCCTACTTGCGCCTTAGCCTTTATTCGGTTCTTGACCAAACCCATTCAGTAAGCTCCCTACTATGTTATCTATCCGTCTACTTGGGCCACCGGAAGTATTCTGGGAAGAACAGCCCCTCTCTATCAGCCGCCGCCAACCTCGCGGCCTATTGTACTGCTTGGCTCTCTACCTGCAACCGGTCCAACGCGACCGGATAGGTTTGGTATTTTGGCCAGATCAAGCCAACTCCCAGGTACGTCGTAAGCTAAGTCATCTGATTAGCGAGCTTCGCAGCACACTTCCCATCCGGGAACTACTCTATGCTGAGCATGATAGTATACATCTGAACCAACGATTGGTCACCTCCGATACTTTGACTTTTGTCCAACAGGCAAAATCGACCCAAATTGAGGAACAACTAGCGGCAGCCCGCCTGTACAGGGGGCCATTACTGGAAGACTTTCGGGTGACAAATTGTCCAGAGTTTGATGCATGGATGGAATCTGAAAGACGCACATTTGAAATCCGCTATGCCCAACTGCTCGAAGTGTTGATTCACTACTATACGTCTCAAGGAGAGTATACAGCAGCCATTCCATTTGCTGAACGAATCGTTTCCTTGGATTTACTCAACGAAACAAATCAACTGAATCTGATTCTACTCTATAACCAGATTGGCAACCGAGAGGCAGCCTTAATCCAGTACCAACACTGTATTGATCTACTTCAGCGTGAAGCAGGTCTCCCCCCCAGCATCGAATTGCAGAATGCACAAAGGGCGATCATCGAGAATCCAACACAGGCGATTCGACTATTCGACACATCAGCTTCTGCAACTAGTCAACGGCGAACTGTTGCCTCATCTCCTCTAATCGCACCGTCACTGGGAGAAGGCGTTTGCCTTATTCCGCAAGAACAAGAGGCAGTCGAACCCATTCAGGAATCGAATCCTCAACCACGGGAGGTTCAACCGACTTGGGCGATGCAAGATTTTGTTGGCCGGGAGGACGATCTCCAATTTTTGCAACAGATATTGCTTCGCACTCCTCCGTTTGGCCAATTTGTGATTCTCTTTGGTGAAAGTGGTGTTGGCAAGACAGCCCTTATCGAACACACCATGTTTCAACCAGAAATCCGTTCCATTCTAATTCAGGTCGGGACTTACCCAGGAGGGGAAGAGTTACCACTTGCTCCAATCAACGAAGCAATGCGCAAGGCAATTGCGACTATCGACCATGCTGTGGCGCTGCTTAACCAGATCCCAGCTATATACCGAAATGAACTCCTTAAGCTACTGCCAGAATTGCGCGAGCATCTTTACCATACAGAGTCTAATACAACAGGGTCTAATATAGCGGTGAATGTCGAGCCGAATGCGCAACTGTCTATTCGTTTCGAGGCACTTTGTCACTTGATCTTCTCGTTGGCAAATCTGTTGCCAAATGGCTTGGTACTGTTGATTGATAACTTGCAGTGGCTTGACACAGAGAGTATACAATGGCTGACCTACTTAGGTACTCACATCAGTGAACAGCCCCTTTTCGTTCTATTGACATGTCAGATGCGTCCAGAGGTAAATCTCTTTCCTGGCAGCTATCAAAAGGAAGAGACAAGCCGCTACTTAGATAATCTTCGTTACACGCTTGGCGAGAGGGGAAAGAGCCAGGAACATTTGCTCGAAGGGTTCAGCGATGAGGAAATTTCTCAGCTTATTCCGAGGAGGCTCTTAACTTTTTCAGACCGAAGTAAGCAAGAGCAACGGCGCTGGATAGCAGAATTTCAAAGCGAATGCGGAGGAAATGCCGCCCTTGTATGTTCTGTGATTACCCACTTATATTCAGCTTCTTTTGAAAACTGGAGAGACCAAAATCCAGTAAAGACTATGGAAAACTTCGGTTTTCAAAGCGACCACGGCATAACTCAAATCCGGCATAGGACTATAGACGAGATCGATTGGAGTGTCGTCGTCGGCAATCCTGCCCTCCAGCAAGTGGTTCATCGTCGTCTTCTGCTCTTGAGCTACCCTGCCCGGAACCTGCTTGAGATATGTGCTCGTCAACAGATGCACTTTACAATTGATGATGTCTGGCATACGATGGATACCATGCGGGGCCAGCCTGCCTTGGCGGAGGACCAAGTGGTTTCTGCTCTCTCTGAGTTAGTAGGAAATGGATTACTTTATGCAGCCGTTGATGGCATTACCTTCAAACACGGAATTATCCGGCGGCTTTTGCTTGAGAATATTATTTTTCCTGGGGTTAGCTAGTTAGGTTTGTTGTTTGGCACTTTTTAGTGATGGGTGTAGGAATCCGCATGTGGGTTTGGAGGCTATTTCCTGTCAGTTCGCAAGATTTGCAATACTATTGTAACATATTTTGACCTTTGCGGACAGAATTGGTCTAGTTTTGCGGACAATCATGTGTTAGAATGGGCCATAGTTCAAATGTCGTATACTGAACGTAGACTATTTTCTGTATTCCGTATACTTCGCCAGAAAAGTATTGGTCCGACTCTTTACCAATCCATTCTGACAAATTCCGAGAAGGGATGACAGAACTTTCATGGCTGTCTACATAAGAGCCTGTACCCGTACCTCAACATATGAATTTCAGCAGCAGCCCAAAACAACGAATATATTTATAATTCACAAAATAATTAAGGCGTTATTCGAGCTGATGCCCAAATAACGCCCATCCAACAAAGCGTATTGAACCGCTTTCTCCGTCACCGCCAAGTTTCCGAGAAAGCACGTTACTTATCCCGATGCATAGAGTGGCATCTGGCTGACTTTGTCTGTCTACAGAATACTCCACTTTTTTGACATTGTCAACCATTTCCCACTCTGTCTGCATGAATTTGTGCCTTAATCAGTTCGGGGGAGACAGTATATGCTGTCTTTTAGATCCGTCAATTGTATTGATGCTTATGCTTTACTGTACCCTGCGAGCATCTTGCACAACCTGGTTAAGCCATTTAGGAGGAAAAAGGAATGGTTGCATGCACAGTTGCCTTTTTGCATGGACAAATGAATCGCCATGCCACAGGGCGCTTCATCGTTATCATTGTTCTCTCATTGCTCCTCTGGCTTGTCCCATCCATCAACGCAAACGCCCAGTCAGTTATTCCCGAGAAGAACCCCAATCTACTATCCGCCTGTGGCTTGGATATTGCTCTGGTTTTGGATGCATCATACTCAATTAGTAATGAATCGACCCCGCCCGAGCCCTCTGAGCAAGATCAAGTGCGTGCAGCTACACAGAACCTCGTCGATGTGCTTTCAGGGACTGGATCCAGACTGTCCATCGTCGAATTTGCCTCAAGTGCCGATACCCCAATTCCCTACACACCTGTAACCCAGGCATCAATTACGGATACCTTTCAACCCTATATTCACGGCACAGGTGGCGGCGGCAATAAATATCATGATGGCCGCCTAGGAACATGCACCAACTGGGATGGGGCATTTCGTCAGGTCAATTTGTTGCTTAATAAACCCGATCTCGTCCTTTTCGTGACGGATGGACGTCCGAACACGGTACACAATGGTCCCATCTGTGAAGCAAGCCTTGTAACAGCCCTCGACGCAGCCGCAACACAAGCCAACATCACCAAGTCTGGCCCTGATGGTGCTCACATCTTCGCGATTGGCATCGGCGGACCATTGGTCCCTATTTCAAGTTTAGAAATGATCACGGAGAGACCGGCCAAGCCCTACAATACCCTTAACTTCAGCAGTGCTGAATATGTGTTAGGCACACCCCAATCTCTCTATACGAACTTCCAGAATGTGGCCTATGATCTGTGTGGCGAGTCTCTGACCGTCACCAAGCTAGTCGATGAAGCCGATGGCAATGGCTATATGGCCAGCCCTGGTTGGGTCTTTAGTGGCACGCTGGACATACCTTCCGGTGGGTATAGTTGGATTGTACCTGACGTAACTGTTGGCGACAGCCGCATCGGGACCACAGGCTCTGATGGCACGGTCCAATTTCAGTGGGACACGCCTCAACCCAACAGTAGCAATATCCTCATCTCAGAAAACCTTCAACCGGGTTACAACTTTGTAGATGCCCAATGTACCGTGCGCCGAATCGGTGGTTCAGATACGCAACCGCTCCCGATTGAGATCGACAACGCATCGTTTACCGCTCAACTGCAGTCCAACGACATTGCTACCTGCACAGTGCGAAACGCAAAGACGCGTATCACGCTAAACAAGAGCGTCTCTCCTACGTCGGTGCCAGAATCTGGTGGTCAGGTAACGTATACCTACGAGGTGAGCAATGCCGGCGCACTTCCCGCAACCCTGACATCTCTAACAGATGATAGATTAGGTGATCTCGACGGACAGGGGACGTGCCTAATTGAAAACTCAACTCCAGTCGTGGTGGCACCGGGAAGTAATTATAGCTGTGAAGTAACCACAACGGTTGCGGGCGACCCGGCTTCGATTCTCACAAATATAGGGACTGTCAGTGCTACGGTTGGTTCAACCACAGTCTCGGCTAGTGACAGCGCTAGGGTGAGCTTTACCGACGTTCGTCCAACGGCTGATATTCAACTAGATAGCAACCCAGCCTCTCTGCCAGAGCCAGGCGGACTCTTTAGTTTTACTGTATCAGCTTTCAATACAAGCGGTATGGAAGCCCTTACGCTTACTGAACTTACCTATGGAACAGGCGAAGATCTAACCCAAATTGCCAATGCAATCGTCGATACTACGTGCCAACTTCCACAGATCCTGCAGCCCACAGGTTCAGCAGGGGATAGTTACTCGTGCGCCTTTGTACTCAACATCACTGAGGAACCGGGCGTGTACGTGCAAAGAGTCAGCGCCAAATTGGCCGATAATGAGGACAATGAGATTGCGCCTGAAGCAGAGCATCCTGTCACCATTCTTGACGTTATTCCTCTAATTGCCGTAACCCAGAGCCCGCTTCCCAGCAGACTTCCAGAGCCAGGCGGCCCTGTTAGTTTTACCGTCAAAATCGAAAATAAGAGCATAGTCGAATCTTTCACAGTTGAATCATTAGAAGACTCAACCTACGGTAACGTGGCCTCTATCAGCGACTCGATCCTTGCTACGACATGCTCTCTCCCTCAAACGCTCGCCTCCAGCAGCCAAGCAGGCGATGGCTATACCTGTTACTTCCAGGCGGACGTTCTTGGGAACGCGGGCGAATATACCAACGAACTGACCGTGAAGGGCCGTGACAATGAGTCAAATCAACTGCAAAGCCGTGCTGCGTCTACAGTCATTCTAGAGGACGTGCCAGCTTCTATCGATCTCACCATTAGAGCGGATTCATCAACCATCCCTGAACCTGGTGAAGCGGTAAGCTACACGGTTGAGGTATTCAACAGCAGCTTAGTCGACACCATTGTCATTACAAAATTGGTGGATAGCCTCCTAGGCGATCTCAGCACCTTCTGTGCCGCGCCCCTGCCGGTGAGCCTTGCTGTTGGCGAAAACTTCTTCTGTCAATTTAGTGAAACCATAATGGGAGAGCCAGGAGATAAGGTGACCAGCGAAGTCGTGGCCGAAGGAGTAGACGATGATGGCATGGCACTAAAAGATATTGCCCTGGAGAGAGTTGAAATTATCAACGTCCCATCCTCCATTGATGTAACCAAATCAGCTAACGTAAGTGAAGTGATGGAACCGGGTGGCGATGTTACCTTCACCTTGACGATACAAAACAATAGCCCAGTGGATACAGTCGAAATCAACTCGGTCATTGACGATCAGTTTGGCGACGTGGGCGCTACCTGTAGCCCGAGCGTGCCATTTACCCTGCTGCCTAGCGAGACAGCTACCTGCGTCTTTAGCGAATTCATTGGTGGTTCAACGGGCGAAACCCACGTCAACATCGTCACGGTGACGGGCCTGGATGATGATGGTGAAACCGTTATGGCGACTGATCAAGAAGAGATTGATATTGACAATGTGCCTTCCAGCATCAAGGTCATCCAATCAGCCACGCCAACCGGCATCTTTGAACCCGGCGGGACTGTCATTTTCACCATCGAAATCGTCAACTTTGGTCAAATTGATACGGTGACCATTGAGGGCCTTCTATATGAATCGGCAGCAGAATCGACAGAGATCGGCGCGCTCTGTGAAGATCCTCTTCCTCAAATACTCCTGCCTGGAGAATCACTCTTCTGTACCGTGAGCAAAGAAATTACCGGAACGTCAGCAGAGGTCTATACCAATCGAGTAACAGCTAGAGGCGTCGATGATGATGGCTTTGAGGTGCAGGATTTTGATCAGGAATCGATCTCTATCTTTGATCTGCCGGCATCATTGCGAACAACTATACAAGCAAACCAGACAAATGTCCCTGAGCCAGGTGGTGATGTCCAATTTAACATAACAGTCGAAAATACCAGCGCCGTAGATCTAATCCACATTACCTCGATTATCGACGAGTCAAATAGCAATGGTAGCAATAATGACCGCAACATCAATACAAAGAGCGGTGTTGCCATTCAGTCCTGCACTGAGTCCCTACCCATTGACCTGGCTCCGGGTGAAAAGATTTCGTGTGGATTTACTCGCACCATTAGGGGGCCAGTCGGAACGATACAGATCAATGAGGTGACCGTATTCGGCACGGATTTGGCAGGTGCCTTGGTCACGGACAGCGCTCAGGAGACTGTCTCGATCGTGAACCTTCCATCCATTCTGGAAGTCACCCAGCGGGGTGAGCGCATGAGCGTGAATGAACCTGGGGAAGAGGTGAGCCTATCGATCAACATTGCCAACCGTAGTGTCGTTGACACGATTACAGTAGAGCGGGTAGTGAACGAGGTTCAAGAGGACATTAGTTCATTCTGTGTGTCTGAGTTGCCCGTCGAATTGGCACCTGGTGAGATGCTTTTCTGCGCCTACGATCGCTATATCAGTGGGGTGCCAGGAAGTGCTTTTGTCACGTCAGTGAGCGTGGCTGGCACAGACGATGATGGGCAAACCGTAGCAGCTGACGACACACTATCCTTTGATATCATTGATCTGATACCCAACGTTTCCGTTGTGCAGATGGCGGATCTCTCTGGCGTTCCAGAAAGCGGTGATTTTGTTACCTTTAGTATTATCGCCATCAACCAAAGCCCTGGGGAGCCTGCAACGTTAACAGGGCTGAACGATTCGCTTCTAGGGGATCTAAATGGTCAGGGCGATTGTCAACTACCCCAGGTCCTGGGTGCAAATGGTGGTTCGTATACGTGCTCGTACATGATCTTTGTTGATGGGAATGCAGCTGAGACACGAAGCAGCATTCTCTCTGCAACTGTACAGGATGACGATGGCAACGTTAACGCCCACGATGACACAGAATCCCTGCATCTAGTTGATGTGAAGCCAGATATTCGCATTACGCTGACGCCTTCACCCACGGCCATTCTGGAGACTGGTGAAGTCGTGTCATACACCGTTGAGATCATCAACATTGGCCCAGAAGATACGTCGCTTCGCTGGCTGAGCACCGTACAGACCCAGAATGTAAGGCCCCAACGATCGTCTGATTTGGCTCCCACTGGTCAAACCCCGCCCGCAGATTGCAACACGCTAGATATGTTGGCAGCCAATGGCGGCCGCTTCACGTGTACCTTTAGCACATTCCGGGCTGGACCTGCTGGTACCGAGCATCGAACTGAAGTTCTTGTCCTGGCTCAGGATGATGATGGGAATCTGGTCAACTTTAGTGCCGACGCAACCGTGCGTTTTACTCAGGCTGCGCCTGTACTTGGGGCGACCAAAGTGGATGGGCTCATTATTGATTTGGTGCCGCCGCTGACCGGAGTAGGGGTGGCCACACCGGGCGATACATTGGGTTACACCATCACCGTGACCAACACGGGCAACGGGGCCGCTACCAATGTCAACATTCAAGACATAATTGACCCAGCCACTACGCTTGTGATTGGGACAGTTCAGACAAGCCGGGGAACAGTCGTGCGGGGCAACAATCAGGGTAATACAGACGTTCTGGTGATTGTCCCAGAGCTACGCCCAAGCGCAACGGTCGTCGTCACGTTCCACGTCCAGGTCAAGCCAGGCATTGATGTGCGGGTCCTGCGTAACCAAGCGCAAATTACCTATGATTCAACAAATGAGGTAGATGGTGCCACTAGTGTAGAGACAATTGATCCGAGTGATCCTGGGGGGGATGGTATCACCCGCACACCCTCCCAACCAATTCCCACATCACTGCCTATCGAGGATGAGCCAGAAGAGGATGAGGAATCAGACGGGCCAGAGATAGGCGATCAGTTGATATTCTTGCCGCTGCTACAGCAGTAGGTATCCTGCAGACGTTTTGAAGACTGGCGTTTGACACTCCCCTTAGTAGACTACCAAGCGCCAATTTTCAAAACGGAGCTGAGTATAGATAGCAGCAATTATCCATATAGAGATTTAAATTTTTAGTTCGCTCTAGGTAACGGACAGAGTTGAGCAATCGCCACTGTTCGTCAACCGGTGCAGGAGGGAAAATCAAACAGGCAACTTGACTCAATTTTAATCAGATGTAATCAGAACGATTTATATGAAAGCAGTAAAAAGTTGTACGTAGTGCAATTCCATATTTTGTTCGAGTGGATAAGCTTTATGGAGAATAATATGAATTCAGAATCCCCAAACCCCACACTGGCACCTTTGGGACGCGTGCCAAATATGCAGTTGAAGCGATGGCTAACAGTTGTGCTGAGCAGCCTTTTGGCCATAGGCGTTCTGCTGCCTACAGCGCTCTTCGCCCAAGGCCCAATTCCTTCTCAGCCTGATTTTGCCTTAATGGATGAAGAAGACGGACCAATTGATATCGATGTGCTAGGCAACGATGGCGACCCAGCTGGTGATGACACGGACTTTGACCACACAACCCTTCACATTGAGGATCAGCCAGACAATGGTGATGTGGAAGTCATTATCGGTGGAAGCGATAGCTTTCTACGCTATACACCTTATGATGACTTTAGCGGTGCCGATTATATAGAATATCAGGTCTGCGAGACAGGTGGTCTCGTCTGTACCGCAGATACGCAAGTCACTATTCAGGTAAACAATGTAAATGATGAACCAGTCGCCAATCCGGATACATACAGTGTTGGTGAGGGAGCTGTGCTAATGGTCCCAACTCTTGGTGTTCTAGACAATGACACCGATAACGACATTCCAACTCCTGGTGATGTACTAACCGCGTCTTATGTGGCTGGCAATGGTCCTTACCACGGTATGCTAGAAGGGCCAGAGGTCGATGGGAGCTTTATCTATACGCCCACCGGTAACTACAATGGCACCGATACGTTTGACTACGAGGTGTCAGATGGTGATGCAACGAGCCAAACAACGGTTACCATCAACGTAACCCCGATTGATGGTGATGATCCCGTTACCCTAAATGTGACACCAGACGATGATCCTATCATCATCGGCAATCCCAACGATCTGAGCGGCACTTTTGGCGTAGAGATGGACACCAACTGGGAGCCTGTCACCAGCATCCTCTTCCGCCTGACCTTTGACAACTGTCTGGTGCTTGATACCGCCAATCCCAGCGATCCCAATCTGGTAGACGACTGGTATACCCTCAATCCAGATCTAGATGGCCACCTCCTTACCAAGGTTATTAGCTGGGGCCAGGACGGTACGAACCAATGGGTTGATGTCGCATTGGTTGTTGATTCTTCTGTGAATCCTTATACATTCCTCGAGCTGACGGGACATATGAGTTCGGTCGTGCCCCTCTTCTCTGTCCTCTTCAACTATGACATGATCAACTGTCCCACAACAGATACAGATCATACAGCAAGCATAGATGCTGACTTTGACTTCGATTTCACAAGTGCCTCAGGTAGCTACGTCGACGGCGACGATTCTACGGATACAATTACAATTCCCGATACTGATGATGGCGTTGACTTGGACTTCAATGAAGCACCCACAGCCATTACATTGAATCCAGATTCAATTGACGAGAATGAAGGTGCAGATGCCTTGGTTGGTACATTTACCGCAACAGACGCTGATGATACGTCTCACTCATTCAGCCCGAGTGATGCATGTACTTCGTTTGGCTTGGTCACCGCTGCTTCAGTCAATGGTGCTGGTCCTATCTACCCAGACAATGGGGCTTTTACCATCCCCGATGGAACCAATGAACTGAGAACCGCCCAGGATTTTGACTTTGAAGATCCTGCCCATGGCCCGACCTATACGATCTGTGTTGAGGCGGAAGATGACTCCGGCGCGACATATGTGCAAGAGGTTGATGTCATGATAAACGATGTCAATGAGCCTCAGACCAATCTTCTCATCAATGGGGAAGAGAGCGAAGAGGTGATGGAAAATATGGCCGTGCCAGGCGGCGGTCTTCTCATCGGCACGCTGACCGTAGAGGATGATGCCATCGGCAACACGTACACCTATCAGCTCTTGGATAACAATGATAAATTCCACATTACCGGTGATGAGCTCTTTGCAGACGTAGAATTTAACTTCGAGGATATGGCCAGCTATACCCTCAATATCAAGGTGACTGACGGCGCGACGGAAGGACACGTGCTGGATGATACCATCACCATTAACATTGTTGACAAGCCCGAAGCACCGGCTAGCATGACGCCAGACACTTTGTATGCCCTCTCTGGCCAGAGTCCTGAAACAAAGATTGGCGAGATGCTCCTCCACGACGACCCAGACTTTGACGGCACTAGTAACAATATCTTCTCCTTGGTGGAGACGACGGATAGTCCGGCTACGACCGTCTGTACGGATCCGCTTCAGAACCATCGCTTCATGATCGATGAGAATACAGGCGAAGTCTTTGACCGCAATGGGAATCTAAACGCAGACCGCAACTACTATATCTGTGTGCGGGCTAGCGACGCGGATGACCCCAGCGTCTTTATTGATCTCGAAGTGCTCATCATGATGAGAGACACCAACGACGCTCCGGTAGCTGTTGATGATTTCCTTGACCCAGACCCCAACAACCCCAACAACATCATTGTGGTAGGCAACGAGTTCTGGCAGGTCGATGATGTAGGTGAGCTGATCAATCTTGGCCCAGCCGAAATCGATGTGCGTGCCAACGACTACGATCCCGATGGTGACGGCACTTGGGTTCGACGAATTCGCAACATTGCTGATACGGGTCCAAATTGTACCGATAACTGTCCTACCGATAATGGTGGCGAAGCCAGCCGCACAGACAACCGTGCCCGCATCAGCTACGAGGCACCAGCCACTGGTAGCGGGACCGACACCTTTGAATACCGTATCCGAGATAACTGGGGAGCTAACTCGAATTGGGCAGATGTTGAACTGACCTACGTTTCTTCAGATCTCAAGGGTGACTGTAGTGGCAATGGTGGCCTCAACGCAGTCGATATCCAGGCCTTTGCCAACGAAATTTGGGATGACGACCAACCACCATTTGGCGGCGACCATGTTCCTTGGTACCTGATTCACCTTGCTGTAGACGGTGACAACAATCCTTATCCAGGTAGCCCCTTCGGCTGTGAAGTGGATGGTGTTGCACCCGTTTCCATCGGTGACCTCACCTGTGCCATTCCAGCCTTCTTTGGTGGCGTTGTTTGTACAGAGACCCCACCGATAGTGGATGCCAGCAGCGTTCGTACAACCAACATCTCTATCGCCTCTGGCCTCTCTGTCGCAGCAGGCAATACGCTTCAGGTTCCTGTAACGCTAAGTGGTGTTGAGGGCAATGCGACCGGCGCAAGCTTCTCCGTAGAGTTCGACGCTACCCACTTCAGCTTCGACGGCACTGATGCAGATGGCAACGGTCTGCCCGATGGGCTGGCCCTTTCCCTCGCTGAAGGTGTCAACGCGATTGCAGAATATGATGCGGCAGCCAGTCGGCTCAATGTAATTCTGTACAGCGTACCTTCTGCAACCTTGACAGACGGTGACGTGGCTGTTTTGAGCCTGCAAGCAAGCGACGGCCTGACCGATTCCACAAGTACTATCGATCTGAAGGGTGCCCAGACGGCTTCTGCCGATGGCCAATCCACTAGCATTGATGATGCCAGCACAACGGTTAGCTTTGATGGCGTAGCCGGTACAACTCAGTTGGATAACTTCCTCTTCCTGCCAGTCGTACAGCAGTAAGTTATACTGCGGTCGATTTGAAAACCGTAGTTTTCTTTAGCTCTACAGGAGTAACCAAACTACGGTTTTCAAACGGAGCTGAGTATAGTCTGAGCGTCTATAGCTAGAATATACCTGTTGACGTAAGCGTGGAGTGCGATGCACGGGGTTCCTTAACTATCGCTTTTAAAGAGGGCGTCCTCCCCCTTGCATTGCACTCGTAGCGGTTCATCGGCCGTCACGTTTACACTTATGATAGCCAGATGTGCCCCCGCAAAACTGGCTATCGAGCAGGCTGTCCCGACAGCCTGCCTAACTAAAATTCATGCACTGTATGAAGCGCAGTATGTGAAGGACAGTATATGAAGCGTGATGAAAGGGGCGTCTGGAACGGATGCCCCTTTCATTCTCTCGAACCCTTGTTCCAGCCTAATGGCACGACCGATACCATGCCCAACCGATTTTCGAAAGTTCTCATCCTTTTATTTATTTCATCCCTTTTTGTTGGTGTGGTGTCTATTGGATTGTCTACACATTCTTGGGCCTCTATGCTGGTCAGAGGCTACAGTTCTATAGTCTTTAAGAAAAAGATTTTCCAGTTGTCCCCTGAGCTTGTCGAAGGGCGGCTGGAAAATCTTTTTCTGGATATCTATAATAGCGAGATACTCAACAGTAAGACACTCACTGGTCTGACTGGTACTAATCAGGTTATCAACAGCCAAGCTATCAACGGTCAAGTGAGCAACAGTCAAGCTTCAGCTCAATTGACCATTGGTACCAGCCTTGTTATGACACCCACGTCAACTGTCATCGTGCCTGTCGAACTGACAACCAACAGCCATTCCATCTCGGCAGCTAGCTTTTCAATCGACTATGATGAACGCTGTTTGGCGCTAATGGATCAGAGCAGCAGCGACATCCGTGTAGATGGTGTGCGCCCCCATTGGCCCTCATCTATCACCTCATTCATTCTATTCGATGCTACGGATAGCGATGGTGAACTTGATATGATTCTGGTGCGTTTCAGTGGTTCTCTGCTGACAGAAGGTCTGCTCTTAGAGCTTGAATTTAAACTTCTATGTGAGCCTCTGCCAGCATCAGATCAAGTCGCATTTGTAAACTTTGCCACCAACTCACCACCATCCATGGGCGACCCTACTGCTCAAGAGGTTCCTGTCGTCGCTCAAAATGGAGCAGTACGGATAATGGCCAATGGCACACCCCTACCCAATGCTAGCCCAACGGTCATCTCGGTTACACCAGCAGCCATTGTAACGCCAACGCTTACATCCGCCGTAACGCCTACGATGACAGCCACACCCGAACCATCGGGCACAATCACGGCGACGGTTACAGCGACAGCCACAGCACCTGCCCCAGAGGAGACACCAGCAGACGATGGAGAAGCAGATAGTGGCGGAACCATGACCGTCCCGCCCACGCCTTTACCAAACCGACGCCCGATTGGAAATCCAGATGTGGTTCTGTTGAGAGAAGATTCGACTGTGACTATCCATGTGACATCCAATGATCGAGATCCCAATGAAGGCGACATCGAAACGGTGGCGATTATCAGCCAGCCTCAACATGGTGTAGCACAACTGGAAACAGAACTGGGAGCCGAAGGGTATATTGGCTATACACCCGACGCCAATTTTTATGGGTTGGATGCTTTTGTCTATGAAGTTAGGAACAGTCAGGGGCAATCTGCAATCTCCCAAGCCATGTTGATTGTGCTTCCCGTCGATGATGCACCCATCTTTCATTCGCCCATTGGAGACCGCCACTCGTTCGTTGGTGAGTGGATCCGTTTATCTGTACATGTGACCGATCCAGATACCGATTCTGGTCACTTGACCTTTGAGGCTACGAATTTGCCTCCCGGTCTAACGATGGATGCCCGACGTGGCACTATCCACGGAGTAATAACCATTGATTCGCTCCCTACTTATCCCGCCACCTACGCTGCCGCCATAGCCGTCTTTGATGGGCAACAAAAGAGCACAGAGCAATTTACTTGGACTGTTGATCAACGTCCAACAGGTGCAGGCAGCACAACCTTGCTTTATTTACCCATCTCGTTCATGCCGTTGCAGTAATTTCCCAGAATGAGTAAAAGGCTCAAAAAGAGAAGTGAGCATAGTTTAGAATGATGGAGATCAATATGCGTATAATAACCAAGATACTACGCCCTATCAGTGGCCTGCTACTCATCTTATTGCTAGCATTAATCCCCACCGATATGGGGCCTCTGAATCCGTTGATGCCTTCACTTATAGGCGTTGCTTCGGCCAGCGGAGGACCTACCTTAACAGTTAGCACAGAAACTGTTGATCCAGGTGCGGATGCCACCGTGACTCTTACCCTCAACCCCAGCGGCAATTCATTTGTATCCGCCCTCATCCAGGTCACCTTTGACGGTACATGCTTGAGCTACAAGGAGCATGATTACGGTTCGCCGGGCTATAACTTTGAGTTTACACCGACTTTGAGTGAGAACAATGTCCAGATCACCATCGCCAATATCTCTACGCCCTTCCCAACGGGTCAACTCATGACCCTGACCTTCACCACGGTGGACGATCCCGATAGCCAACCCGCTTGTACGCCGGCACCCGCGGGTACCGTGGAAAACGATGTAGACATCACAGGTGCCCAATTTAGTACCTCGACAGTACCACCCCAAAATATCAATGTCACGCCAATTAACGGCCATATCATTATTCAGAGCACTGACGGTGACAGTGATGAAGATGGTGTGGCTGATTCTGTAGACAACTGTATCAATGACAAGAACGCTGGCCAGGAAGATAATGACAACGACAACATAGGCGATGTCTGTGATCCGGACGATGACAATGATACAGTCAATGATGATGTGCCAGACAACTGCCCATTTGACGCCAACACGGACCAAGCTGATAACGACAACGACAATATCGGTGACGTCTGCGACCCTGATGATGACAATGATACAGTCAATGATGATGTGCCAGACAACTGCCCGTCTGACGCCAACACGGACCAGGCCGACAACGATAACGACAACATAGGTGACGTGTGTGATCCAGATGATGACAATGATGGCGTCGATGACAATGCCCCAGATAATTGTCCGTTGATTGCCAACCCCAATCAAGAAGATAACGACAATGACAATATAGGTGATGTCTGTGATCCGGATGATGACAATGATTCAGTCAACGATGATGTGCCAGACAACTGTCCATTTGACGCCAATCTGGATCAGGCCGATAACGATAATGATAATATAGGGGACGTATGCGACCCAGATGATGACAATGATTCAGTCAACGATGATGTGCCAGACAACTGTCCATTTGACGCCAATCTGGATCAGGCCGATAACGATAATGATAATATAGGGGACGTATGCGACCCAGATGATGACAACGAT
>JBCCHB010000108.1:0-59464 GCA_039028975.1 Chloroflexota bacterium | reverse complement strand
GAACTTTTTAAGGTTAACATTTCGGTCCGTTTTCGCTTGACATAGCATATACTCCCACATGGTTTGCCCCTTTTTGGGAAACATTTTACGGGATAACTTTTCTATTCGCTAATCCTATTCTTTTTTGTGATAAAGCCATGGGGTGCAGCAGGCTCAATCGATCTATGAACGATGGGGCGCGCCTATCCTCTTTTTCTCGTGGGTGCCGATTATTGGGGAGCCCTTGATCGTGATTTCGGGAATCCTGAATCGAAATGTATGGATAATTGCCTTGTGGGTTTTCAGTGGGAGAGCTTTGCGGTATATATTCATTTTGTGGCTGTCTGACCTTTTCATTAACCCGTAAATTCGTAAGACGAATGATAACCAACGTAATCCAATACTTTGATGCGATTTTTTCCAATTTTGGGACGATCCATAAATGTCCAAATAATCGTGTGCAAGGGCTTAGGTACACGCTCATGGAGTAGGCCAATCTTATAATCATGTCCTTGATCCAGAGCTGCAATAACGTTTCTCGTAATATTTTGAGTCTCCAGCAATGTCAATGGGGATGCAGCCAATGCTTCTTGTAAGGCAGATAGTTTATTCATTTTGCGATAGTCTGCAAGTGCTAGAAAGCCACCGGGTCTAATAAGGATACGGTGGACTTCAGATAGAAATTTTTCCATAGAGGCATAGTGATGACAAGACTCAACATTAACCACAACATCAACGCTTTCGTCTTCTAAAGGGATATTGTGGGCATCGCCTTGTTTAAATAGCAGTTGAGGAACATCAGAATGGAGGCGGGTAGCTAATTTGACTGCTTCCGGAGCAAACTCAACACCAATAACCGATCGGGGGTGACGAGTCTTTGCCAGCCAAGCGGCACCGCCGCCTCGACCACTTCCAATCTCTGCGATATCCAGGTTTTTAACATCAACAGTACCCAGAGTATAGGCGTACATTTGGGCAAAGGGGCGATTATTCTCATCAACTTTGCCTACTTGAAGCGATGGCTCCCCTTCTAGAGGAACGTATCCCCAATTCATAAAATGTACATCATCAAAAGGAAAATACTTGGCGATTAAATTGTAAAAAATGTGCCAAATATGTATACGAAGTGGTGGCGACTGCTTTTCAACAAACCAAAAACTACGAATGATAGATTTCATAACTGCTCTTTGTTACGTTACGTTGTTACGTTACGTTACGTTACGTTGAGATGCTTGAATTTTGGTTAAGTATATAACACTCTACAACAACAGCTCTTCTACAATTTTTGGGCTAAATGAATTGCTTGAGATAATATAATTACCCTATTGCAGACAACCTTCCATAGATCTCACAAATTATGCTAGGCCAACATGTCGATTCAACAAAACGTATATGACTGGATCGCTCGCAAAGGGGTTGCACTTAGCGAAGCCAAGCAGATTCAAAATATATTAAGCAAGCTGTATAGCCTTATGTGGCGGATTCCCACGCCAGTCACAGTACAGCAGTCTCTTCTGAAAAACTACATAGTCCATTTCAACATTAGTTTAGAAGAATCGAGTCTCGGGATAGAGGATTTTAAAACCCTGCATGATCTGTTTACGCGGCAATTTAATCCAAAATACCGACCGATTCATCGAGATGAACAGGCCATCATCTCTCCCGTTGATGGCACCATCCAAAACCAAGGGACAATTGCCGATGGTAGGCTGATTCAGGCAAAAGGCATAAGGTACTCACTTAGCCAACTTATACCATCGCCCCTCCATGCGAAATTTCAAGATGGCCAGTTTCTAACGATTTACCTGTCTCCTGGAGATGCCCATCAACTGTTTTCGCCTGTCGATGGAGACATCGTCGGATACACCTATGTACCTGGTTCGCTATTTTCCCTAAGCGAGCGATACGTAAACCAGATCCACGGCCTGTATACCCTCAACGAACGTCTAATTACCTATATCGAAACTGCCTATGGTTGGGTTGCCGTTGTGAAGATAGGGGCCTTTGGCGTGGGCAGCATTACAACGACCTATGATGCGACGATTCGGACAAATCGGTGGTTCCGAAAGCCAAAAGAAATGATCTATGCTTCACCAATTTCGATAGCGCGTGGTGACCATCTAGCCACATTTCATATCGGCTCAACCGTTGTACTGCTCTTTCAGAAAGAGCGTGTAAGATTTAGCGAGGCGTTCAAAGGTGGCAAGATCAAATATGGACAAAGAATCGGTCTATCGCAGAAGGGGTTCATACATACACTATGAACACGAAACTCTTACGTCAGCTTGACCTCACAAACCTCTTTACGTTGTTGGGACTATTATTAAGTCTTTTGGCCGCCGTCTTTGCCATTGAAGGAATTCTATGGTTCGATTCTCTGTATCCTTTACACCGGCCTCGTGGATGTCTTTGATGGTCTGCTGGCCACACGATTGACGCGTACTGAATCACAGAAAGCGCTGGGAGAGCCTTTAGATAGTTTGGTGGATATGTGTGGCTTTGGGTTTGCTCCGGTTATTTTCGGCTACTGCTTCGGCCTGCGTGAGTGGTTCTCTGTTATGATACTGGCGCTCTATCTGTTTTCCTGTGCCCCGCGCCTAGCCTATTTCGACAGTGCCGGATTCTACCGCGTTGACGGGACGGAATATTACATCGGAATGCCGACCACATTTGCGGCGCTCTTCTTTCCCAATTTGTTTATACTCAATTTTTTTGTGGCCAAGCAGACCATGGTGATCATTTTGATATTTACTTATCTTGGAATGGCCATTGCCATGGTCGCTGGGTTTCGCATGGCCAAACGTAATCCGAAACGCCTGGGATTGCCTAGGCGCTACACAGTCCTGCCCAGTGGCGCGCTCGTTTTGACTATTGTTTATGGATATGCAATGGTGAGTTGAGTACGGTGTTAGGCTAGATGACAGTAATTTTCAGATTTTGTATTTCCGACGCTCAGGCCCGACAGGTTGCGAAACCTGTCCGATCTTTGGAAAATCTTTTGCATAAAGACTGTAGCAACAAATGAATTTATATGAATTCCTTCGTTCAACTTTGTTATTCAAAGAGGTGGAGAGCGAAATTCTGTCACTGCTGGCAGAGAAGTTGACGCCAGCCACGCTAGCTGCTCACGAAACCTTAATTCGAGAAGGTGATCCGGGTGATAGCCTTTATCTGCTGCAAGCTGGAAAATTGGACGTCTATTTGCAGGATCAAGAAGGGGAAGAGTTTCTCGTCTCCTCTCTTTTTCCTGGTGACAGCGTCGGTGAAATTGCGCTGCTAACCGGAGCCATCCGGTCGGCCACGGTTCGAACCGCAGAATCGTCCCAGCTCTGGCAATTAACTCGCCAAGCCTTTGAGCAGGTTGCGCAAGAGAATCCTTCCCTACGTTCTGCGGTCGAAGCCGCTATCGCGGAGCGGCTGCAGCGTGCCCAATTGCGTTCTGCCCTCTATGAGAATCACTTATTTAAAGAGCTAGATTCGTCTATTCTACCCAGCTTGGAACACTCTTTGGATTTGATCTCATTACCTAGCAGCGAGATTCTCTTTCAGGCTGGCGAGGCAAGCGACGCACTCTATGTTGTGATCAATGGCTGTTTGCGCATCATTCCGGCTCCAAACCAACTCGCAGAGCAAGTTATTCGCAAAACGGAGAACCCGCCTTTGGAAGCTGGGAGTGGTCAGATTGTAGGTGAGATAGGGATTATCTCAGGGGAACCGCGAACGGCCACAATCATCGCTGTACGTGAGACGTTGTTGGGACGGCTGGGTGCAGAAGAATTTTATCGGCTCCTTCAAAAACATCCCCAGGAACTGCTGCACTTCACTTCAGGCAGAATTGCCGCGGACTATAGAAATAAGACGATTCGGAGCGAGAACAAGCGGAATTCGCTAAACACGGTTGCTCTCTTTCCAGTTGGTCCGGATGTTCCGCTTGCCGCTTTTGTCCAACAGCTAACCCAAGCGCTCAGCCGCTACGGTTCGGCATTACACATCGATGATCAACTAACCAACCGTGCCTTGGGTGAATCGGGTATCGCTCATACGCCACTTACATCGGCTGTTGATAGCCGCTTAGCACTTTGGTTTGGTGAACAAGAAGCAAACCATGATTACCTGATCTACGCCAGCAACGCGGCTCTCTCTGAGGTTTCTACTCCAAGCGCGCCAGAGCATGCAGCAACTCAAGATCCGTGGGCTGAGCGGTGCGCGCAACAGGCCGATCGTATCCTCTATGTAGCATGGGCTGATAGTGAACCAGTGGCTGTATCCTTGGCCTCCGAATCAAAAACCCAGCGCAGTTTGGTCTTGCTCCATCCCCCCGGACGCGAAATCCCATCAGGAACCCAGCGCTGGCTCGATGCGATCCAACCCGATTGGCACCACCACATACGTTGGTCTACCAGTGAGTTACCAGCCAGAGATAGTACCGTTGGCGAGGATATGCAGCGGCTGGCGCGCCTGCTCACCGGACGCGGCGTTGGTCTCGTCTTAAGTGGTGGTGGTGCCCGCGGCTATGCCCACGTTGGGGCCATCCGTGCGCTGGAAGAAGCGGGTATACCCATTGACATCGTTGGCGGAACGAGCATGGGCGCGGTGGTGGCTGGGCTTGCCGCCTTGGGGCACACCGCTGATTCTATGACAGAAGCTTTGATTGCCAACCTGAACCACCGCAAACAGCTAGCGGATCTGACGTTGCCATTGACCTCTTTGGTGACCGGTCGCAAGCTGGAGGCAATCATGATGGTTTTGTATGAAGAGGCAGATATTGTTGATGCATGGCGCAGCTTTTTCTGCATTTCCACCGATATCACCTATGCGGCTGAAGTTGTTCACCGTAGCGGCCCCATGGGGCGTTATGTGCGGGCCAGTATGAGCATGCCAGTGGTCTTCCCGCCTCAGGTTGATGGAGAGAAGCTGCTGATTGATGGCTGCCTGATGAATAATTATCCAGCCAATGTGATGCAGGAGAGCTACGGTTGCGGGACGGTTATTGGCGTAAATGTCTGTAAAGAGGGGGACATGTTCGGTAAAAACCAGTATGGCAACAGCCTATCTGGCTGGGAGATTCTCTTGCGCCAGTTCAATCCTTTGGCTGAGCCTGTTAGCGCACCAGGCGCTCTGGAAATTCTAAATCGCCTGCTCGATCTCAATACGGCCGACCGTAGCGAAGAGCAGCTTCGACTCACCGATATCTATATCCGTCCGGAGGTAGATGCATTCGAAGCCGACGATTTTGATCAATACGAGACGATTATTGAAGCCGGCTATAGAGCTGCCCAAGCCGCATTAAACAAGGAGGAAACATCCTAAATGACTTTGTTAAGTCCCGATAAGTCATTCACCCAACAGAATCCAAGGCAATCGACCAATCGGCTATTAATGCCTGTAACCTACTTGTTGTGGGCATTGAGCGAAGTGGCAAGCTGGATAGTACGGCCCCCAAAGTTAACGCCTTCTGAAACCACAAAACGAAGTTATGAAACGTTGCTCGACCCTCTATGCGCGGACACGGGTATTTGGCTTGACTACACAGAGGGCTATCACGAGACGGGCAGCGAAACGTATGCCGAGGCACAAAAGAAGCAGTTTGACTATATTCTTGCACAGTGCGGTTGTCAACCAGGGACCAAAGTATTCGATATGGGATGCGGCAACGGTGGGTTGCTTCAATACGCTGCGGAACAGGGGTGTATTGGTGCTGGCGTCACCTTATCATCAGTCCAGGCAGAGACGTGCCGAGCCGCGGGCCACGATGTGGTTCAGGGCAATATATTCGACATACAAGAACGCTTTGAGTCAGGCCAATTTGATGTGGTTGTCATCAATGGTTCTTCCGAGCATTATGTCAGCGCAGAAGATGCAGTGGAGGGCAAAGCGGCAGAGATAAGGACGCGCTTTTTTGAGATTGTTCAGTATCTCCTCAGGCCAGGCGGCAAATTTTTTATTACCTGTATCCATTATCGATATCCGACCCAACCCAATCAACTCTTGAAACATCCGCTTCGACACGATTTTGGTAGTTACGACTTCTATTGCTCAATTCTCTATCATTTCTATGCGGGCTGGTATCCACATGAAGGTGACTACGAAGCCGCTGCGAGCAAGGTTGGGTTTAAAAAGCTGCTGGAGCGAGAAGCAACAGAAGACTACCTAAAGACGTCCATTGAGTGGTGCGATAGATATGAGGCATTTAAACGCGACAATAAAGCCTTTATGGTCAAACATCTGTGGCCCTATTTCTTTCGAGATCCCCGCTATCTATTTATAGGTTATTTGTATGACTACTACTACGCCTGGAGCTGGCAATTTCGGGGCGGTGCAGATAGCCCCATGAAGCACAAGTGGTTGCTTTTCGAAAGTACCAAGGCTAATCAAGGCTAACAAAAAAATAATTCATCCGCAGATGGCATAGATTTCACTGGTTGAAAAAAGGGCATGGTTCAACACAGATGAAAAGAGGGTTACAATTGTAGGCGCTGCTTGTAGCTACGCAACCCCGCCTGCCCAAGCGTGCGCAGCTACAAGCAGCGCCTACCGTTCATCCGAATTGTTAACCAGATCTGTCCAGAAATGAACCATGCCAAATCTTGGAATGGCCCAAGTAGCAGGAATTTATGGCGAATTCTCTTGGGCCTGGCGATAGCGTCGGCGAATTTGCGCTGTTAACGGGGCAGTGCGTTAGACAACCATAGCATTCAGGAGTGGCGCTGTCAATTCAGTCAGGAGATTCTTGGTTTGCCAATTAATCGATGAAAGTGAGAGTGCATATCGCAATCAATCGTTGCGTCCGTGACTGTCACTTGGCGTCCACACGAGCCGACATAATCTGACATCCTGTGTGTTACATTCGTAGGGGACAGTCACGCGTGGATGAATCCATGACCACAGCTAGATGAAATCGTTGGGTGCATTGCAGTTTGGGAGAAGAGTAGAAAAGGATGTTTAGGGGAACAATTCCGTATGGATAAAGGCAATCTAGCCAATACACTGGTTGAGCTACTGAGTCAGCGGGCCATTGAAACGCCCGAGAAAGTGGCCTATACATTTCTAGAGGACGGCGAGGAACAAGCAACTTCGCTTACGTACGCCGAGCTAGATCAGCGGGCTAGAGCCATCGCTGCACACCTCCAACAAAATGATGTAGCTGGCGAACGTGCGCTGCTTCTCTATCCATCGGGCCTGGAGTATGTTGCTGCCTTCTTCGGCTGTTTGTATGCTGGCGTGCTGGCTGTGCCGCTCTATCCCCCCCGTTCTCGTGGGATTGATGCACGCATTCAAGCTATCATTCATGATGCACAAGCCTCTATTGCGCTGACAACCCCAAAAGTTATCAAACAAGTGCAGCTTTCCCCCTCAGACTCGTCCGAACCGGGAAATCTACGGTGGATTGCAACCGAGCAACTACCGAACGAGGCAGCCACCGAGTGGCAAGAACCGGAACTCACAGACGCCTCGCTCGCCTATCTCCAATACACCTCTGGCTCAACATCGACCCCCAAAGGCGTCGTGATCAGCCACGGGAACCTGCTTTATAATCTGCGCGATTTTTTTGAAAATCTAGACCATACGCCCAATGATGTACTGGTGTCGTGGTTGCCCCTCTTTCATGACATGGGGCTTATTTTTGGCATCTTGTATCCACTCTACGTAGGCATTCATGGCGTCTTTATGCCGCCGACTGCCTTTGTCCAGCAACCGATTCGCTGGCTTCAGGCCATAACCCGCTATCGAGGGACGCATAGTGCTGCGCCGAATTTCGCCTATGAACTCTGTCTCGAAAAAATTTTAGATGAAGCGCGCGCATCCCTGGATTTACGGAGCTGGAGATTCAGCATCAACGGGGCGGAACCTGTGCGTGCCACAACCGCGGAGCGCTTTGCCGCGACGTTTGCCGATTGCGGCTTGGCCGCGGAAACGCTTGCGCCAGGGTATGGCTTGGCCGAAGCGACTCTCAAGGTCACCGTGACGCAACAGGGCCGCGGCGTGACCGTTTGCCCCATCAACAGCGTAGCTTTAACCGAAAATCGGATCAGTGATGACGAAGAATCAGAAGCAAGCCGCCTTCTCGTTGCCTGTGGATACCCTACGCTAGAGACCCAAGTAGCCATTGTGCATCCTGATACATTGATTCGATGTGCCGCCGATGAGATTGGCGAAATCTGGGTGAGCGGCCCCACGGTTGCACAAGGCTACTGGCAGAAGGAAGAAGCCACGCAAGCAACGTTTCATGCCTATCTAGCCGACAGTGGTGAGGGCCCCTTTCTGCGCACGGGCGATTTAGGTTTTTTGAAAGAGGGGCAGCTCTTTGTAACGGGGCGGCTGAAAGATCTAATTATCATTCGGGGTCGCAATCACTATCCCCAAGACATTGAGTTGGCAGCCGCCGGGAGTCATCCAGCGTTGCGGGCGGATGGTAGCGCAGCCTTTGCTGTACACGCTGATGGGGACGAGTTCGATGAAGCCAACTTCGACGAAGCCAACGGGGATGAAAAACTGATTGTCGTGCAGGAGGTCGAACGCACAGCCATACGATCGCTGAATAGCGAAGAGGTGATCTGGTCCATACGCCAAGCGATTGCCGAGGAACATGAACTCCAACCTCATGCTGTTGTGCTGACCAAACCGGGTACGATTCCCAAGACGTCGAGCGGGAAGGTGCAGCGCAGCGCTTGCCGTACACAATTCCTACAGAATCATTTGGTGGCGTTAGCGAGCTGGCAAGCCGAAACGTGGCCAGCAGATCAAATCGCTCCCTCTGAGCAATCTGCACCATCCGCTGACGCGCTACAGAAGTGGCTGCTTCAGTGGCTGGCCAATCGATTGCAGATCTCTATCCAGCAGGTGGACCCCAACAAAGCGCTGGCCGATTATGGATTGGACTCGATGATGGCAACCGAGCTGATCCACCAGCTAGAACCATGGTGGCAGCAGCCCACAGAACTAGAACCAACCCTTTTCTGGCGCTACCCAACTGTCTCAGCGTTGGTAACCCACTTGACCGAGATCTCCACAGACAAAAGTCTAGCCCCCGTGACAACTAAGGCAGATGAGCTGCCAGAACAAGGACTTCCGGACCCCACTGATCCAGATTCCATTGCCATCATTGGTGTTGGTTGCCGCTTTCCCGGCGGGGTGGACACGCCGCAAGCTTTCTGGCACCTTCTTCGCACAGGTGTAGACGCTGTTACAGAGATCCCCCCTGACCGTAGGCAGCTATCCCCTTCCACTGATGACGCATCCAACACGGCTAGTCCGCCCTTTGGTGGTTTTCTTGAGCAGGTTGACCGCTTTGACGCTCCTTTTTTCAACATCGCGCCGGTGGAAGCTGAGACCATGGATCCCCAACAGCGCCTCTTGCTGGAGACCCACTGGGAAGCGTTGGAGAATGCGGGTATTGCTCCAGCAACGCTGTCTGGCAGTAAAACAGGTATCTATGTGGGCATTGCAACCAATGATTACCTTTTGTTGCAAGCAAAGCAGCAGGCAAATCCGGGCGCCTATTTTGGTACAGGCACGGCAAATTCGGTGGCGGCAGGACGTATTGCCTATGCATTGGGGGTGCGAGGACCAACCCTCATTGTGGATACGGCTTGTTCGTCGTCACTGGTTGCGGTCCACCTGGCCTGCCAAAGTTTGCAGCGAGGTGACTGTACGCTGGCTCTTGCATCGGGCGTTAATCTTCTGTTAGCACCTGACTTGAGCCAAGCCTTTGCCAACGCCAATATGCTGGCCCCCGATGGTCGCTGCAAGACCTTTGATGCATCAGCTAATGGCTATGTGCGCAGTGAGGGTTGCGGTGTTGTGGTCCTCAAGCGGCTTAGCCATGCCGTGACAGATGGTGATACAATTCTGGCCGTTGTGCGGGGGAGCGCCATCAACCAGGATGGGGCCAGCAATGGATTGACCGCGCCCAATGGTCTAGCCCAAGAGGAAGTCATCCAAGAGGCGCTCGCAGCCGCTCATTTGACGCCTAATGACATCTCCTATGTAGAGGCGCACGGTACAGGCACAGCGTTAGGCGATCCGATTGAAGTCAAAGCTCTGGAAAACGTCTATGGCAAGAACCGAGACGAAGAGAATCCGCTGATTGTTGGCTCGGCAAAAACGAACCTGGGACACACGGAAGCCGCGGCTGGCCTGGCGGGCTTATTGAAAGTCGTACTGGCTCTGCAGAGTAAGCATATCCCACCCCATCTCCATTTTGAAACCCTTAATCCACATCTAGCCAACAGTTCAATTGTCATTCCCGCTGAAGGCTGTCCCTGGCCTCAGATCGATTCGGGGCAACCCCGTCGAGCTGGGGTTAGCTCTTTTGGCTTCAGCGGCAGTAACGCCCACCTGATTGTCGAAGAGTGGAAAAGTGACAAGGTTGCAAGGTTGCAGAGTGGCAAGGGAGCAGGTGATGGAGAGCCGCAAGTGATTGTGCTTTCTGCTAAGAACGAGGAGCGGTTGCGCGAATATGCTCGAAAGCTGTTCACCTATTTGAACACACTGCAGGACCACGACACTGATCCAGCCACAAGCGTGCAACCCTGCAACCCTGCAACCCTGCAACTTTTATCCTTGCAACCTTTATCCTTGCCAAATATCGCTTACTCCCTGCAAATTGGACGCGATGCGATGGAAGAGCGGCTGGCATTTATCGTATCCAGCCTGGAGGATTTGATTGAGCAGCTAGGCCATTATGTACATAACCAGACCACTGAGTTAAGGGCCTATCGAGGCAGCACCAAAGTAGACAATCTGCGGCCTAGCCCCGAGCGATTGATGGGCGGTAAAGCCGGTGAAGCCTTTATCCAGGTGGTGATGGAAGAAAGCGATCTGGATAGAGTGGCGCAGCTATGGGTTTCGGGCGTCAAGGTAGAGTGGGCTATGCTCTATCCCCATTTCATGCCTCGACGAGTCAGTTTACCGACCTATCCCTTTGCCAGAAATCACTATTGGTTTGATGATGAGCAAACTCGCGTTAGTGTAGACGTGCGGAAAGATTATGCAAAAGAGCCGAGCCTGTTGGACTCTAGCGCAAAAAATGCCAGCGAGGAAAACATCAGCGCAAAAGAGGCCAGCGAAGAGACAGCCATCGCAACTCCGACGAACCCAGACCCAAAGAAGAGCCTTCGAGATTTAGCGAAAATTGAGGGACAGTTACGACAGCAGTTGGCTGACATTTTGCATATCTCTTCTGAAGAGATTGGGGGCCAGGACAAATTTGTTGATTTGGGCCTAGACTCGATTACTGGCGTAGAGTGGGTCGAACAGATCAATGATGAGCAGGATCTTGACATCGATGTTGCCCGGATCTTTGATCATCCGACGATTGAACGTTTCACCAGATATCTGGCCGAAATGCTTCCTCAAGATGCAGGCAAAACCAGAGAGGATGACCAACAATCTAACCAGGTTCCACCTCAGGCCAACGGAAAATCAGACGTGGATGAGCGCAAGTTTTCGCAAAGCGGGGGCTTGCCGCCAGTGGAAGAGCAACGAACCGAAACCCCGACTCATTCGCAACCACTTTACGCTCTTGAGCCATCTGTTCCAAACCATGAAGGTGAGGAGGCAAGTAGCGTTGGCCATTTCTCTGCCGACAGTATCGCTATTATTGGCATGGCCTGCCGATTTCCAGGCGCAAATGACGTTGATGAATTCTGGCAGAATATTGCCAATGGGGTTGACTCGATTGCCGAGGTTCCACCTGATCGCTGGGATATCAACCACTATTATAGCCCAGATCAGGAGGCTGTAGGCAAGAGTTACAGTAAATGGCTGGGGGCGATGGATGATATTGATCAATTTGACCCGCTCTTCTTTGAGATTTCACCCCGCGAAGCCCAACGAATGGATCCCCAACAACGGCTCTTTTTAGAGGAAGCGTGGAAAGCGCTGGAAGATGCTGGATATGCTGGGCAATCCCGCTCGGAAAGAAAGTGTGGCATCTTTGTCGGAGCCGGGACAGGGGACTATCATAATCGCCTAATTCAAAATAGCCCGACTCAGAGCGATTTCGAGTTGGATGCCTACACCCTGATAGGGAGTGCTCCTTCTATATTGGCGGCGCGTCTCTCTTACCTGTTGAATTTGAAAGGAGCCAGCCTTGCCATCGATACCGCCTGCTCTTCATCGCTGGTAGCGATCCATCAGGGGTGCCAAAGCTTATTGACTGGCCAGAATGAGATGGTATTGGCCGGTGGGGTCTCCGTATTGGCCGGTCCCCAAACGCATATCATGACCAGCAAGGCCCAGATGTTGTCTCCTGATGGCCGCTGCAAAACCTTCGACAATCGCGCCGATGGCTTTGGCATTGCAGAGGGGGTGGGTGTCGTGGTCTTGAAGCGCTTACGCGATGCGGAGCGTGATGGCGATCAGATTCATGGGGTTATCAAAGGCAGCGGCATCAACCAAGATGGCACCACCAACGGCATCACCGCACCCAGCGCCGATTCGCAAACAGCTTTGGAGCTAGAGGTATACCGTCAAGCCCAGATTGATCCCGCCACGATTCAACTGGTGGAGGCCCACGGCACCGGCACAAAGCTTGGGGATCCTATAGAAATAGCTGCCTTGACGACAGCATTTCGGAACTATACTGACCAGACCGGCTACTGCGCCATTGGCTCCGTCAAGACAAATATTGGCCATACCGTAGCCGCCGCTGGGGTGGCTGGCGTTATAAAAGCGTTGCTTGCGCTAAAACATAAAAAGCTCCCCCCTTCTCTCCATTTTGAAGAGCCAAATGAACACATCAATTTTGAAAATAGCCCTTTCTATGTGAACACCAAGTTGCAGAATTGGCAGGTCAAGGATAGCCTGAGGCGGGCAGCCGTCAGTTCTTTTGGCTTCAGCGGCACGAATGCTCATCTGGTGTTGCAAGAGTGGCAAGAGCCTGTCCTGAGCTTGTCGAAGGAGGACAAGGTTGCAAGGTTGCAGAGTGGCAAGGTCGCAGGGTTGCAGGCAAGCGAGATTATAGGCGGCGGAACTTCGCAAGTAGTTGTGCTTTCGGCCAAGAATGAGGAGCGGCTACGAGCGTATGCCCACAAGCTCTTGACCTATTTGGAACAGACACGTGTACAGCCCCAATCGACACAGGAAGTAGAATTGACTGCCGATGCCCAAATTATCCAACAGACGCTGCAAGCAATGGTCTCGGAGATCGTTGGGATGGACGTTGCCGAGATTGAGCACAACCAGACCTTCGAAGAGTGTGGACTGGATGCCCTACAGCTAACCCATCTGCAAACCACGATCGAAGAACAATACAGCCTTGAACTAGCGATTACGCCCGCTGATTCAGTGGAAAGTCTAGCCCAACAATTGGTCTTGCGTTGGCGCGGTGGCACGACCATTCACCATTCATCATTCATCATTCACCGTTCACCATCCTTATCCGATATCGCCTACACCTTGCAGATAGGGCGAGAGGCCATGGATGCTCGTCTTGCTCTGGTTGTGTCGAGCGTCGAGGAGTTGATAGTCAGGTTGCGCCAATACACGCAAAACCAAACCGCCATCCAACGTACCTATCAAGGTCATACCCAGACGAACCACCTCCATTCAGCGCTATTGAATGAAGAGAAGGCGAAAAATACCCTTCTCGAATCGCCGTTCAATGAGAGGGATCCCGAAAGAATAGCCCAACTATGGGTTGAGGGTGTCGACATTGATTGGGCCATGCTATATAGTACCCAAAAGCCTAGATTGATCTCTTTGCCTACCTATCCCTTTGAGCGCAAACGCTATTGGATCGATACAGAGACTCCGCCACCAGAGAAAAACGCACCAACTCAATCAGCGGGCTGGAGCCACCAGCCTCAAAGTCCAGGTAAGCTGGCGCTTAAATCAACTCGGGCCATATCACTGGTCAAACCAGAACAAGTCCCTCCACAAAAGCCTAAGCTAGTAGAGATTCAATCAGAAGAGACTCAAACTGCAGAGCCAGCGCGGGGAAAACTTTCACTAGCAATAGCTTGGACAGATCCAGAGCTGGATCATAGCCCAGCCAACGAAACAGAGTACCGGGCAACTCCAATCCACAATAATCTGTCACGTCCATCAGCATCTGCGATTCGCCAGAAAGTTAAAGAGGTACTCAGCGCCACTCTATACTTAGATGTTGATATTGATGAAGAAAAGCCTTTCAACGAATTAGGCATGGATTCGATCACGGGCGTGGACTTTATCAAGACTATCAATCAGACCTATGCCATAGCGATGAAGGTTAGCAGGTTGTATGATTATCCAACGGTCGATAGCTTGTCTGCCCACGTCGTCGACCTACTCAGTGTGCAAAGTCCGCCCAGTTCCGGTACCCCGTCAGGTAATGAGGAGCATTTGATTGACCAGTCAAATCTAGAGAACAATAAGCCAGGGTCATTAACAGCCAAAGCAAAGATCTCATTAACGCCCATCCCAAAGGGCGAGGCGCTTGAAAAGACCGATCCTGATGTTAAGTACGAGCAACTTCATCAGGGTAAAGATATGCTGCCCATTGCACAAACAAATGTGACGAGCGGAGAACATAGGGCAGCTCAACTTCCATCTGTCACCCAAACGCCCCCCGCTCCCCAAAAGATCCATGACAGCCAAACCATGAAAGAGGCTCCAGAGACCGATATCGCAGTTATCGGCATGTCCGGCCGCTTTCCTGGTGCGCAGAATCTAGACGAGTATTGGCAAAACCTCAAAGAAGGCATCTGCTCCATTACCGAGATTCCGGTAGAGCGCTGGGATATAGACCGCTTTTATAAACCAGACCCAAAGGCATCGGGCAAAAGCTATAGCAAATGGGGCGGCTTTCTGACCGACGTGGATAAGTTTGATCCGCTATTCTTCAACATCTCTCCAACTGAGGCGGAGGTGATGGATCCTCAGCAACGACTGGTTCTGGAAGAAGCCTATCACGCGCTGGAAGATGCGGGTTACGGACAACACTCAGTCACTCGGCAGGCGTGCGGATTGTACGTCGGGGTGATGGGCGGCAACGAGTACTATAACCAAGTGGCATCGACCCAACCCGCCCAAGCCATGATGGGCAACGCAGGATCCATTTTGGCCGGACGAGTAGCCTATGCTTTTGATCTGCAAGGTCCGGTAATTACTGTAGATACGGCCTGCTCATCTTCACTCGTCGCCGTCGATATGGCGTGTAAAAGTCTCATCAATGAAGAAGCGGATATGATGTTAGCCGGAGGTGTGACCCTCTACCTGACCGAAGAGCTCTACATCGGCATGAGCAACGCCCAAATGTTATCGCCCGATGGCTTGTGCAAAACCTTTGATAACCGAGCCGATGGATTTGTGCCGGGTGAGGGGGTTGGCTTTGTCGCCCTCAAACGATTAAGCCAGGCGATTGCAGATGGGGATTCTATTTACGGAGTCATCAAGGGTAGTGGGGTAAACCAGGATGGCAAAACAAATGGTCTGACCGCTCCCAACGTCAAGTCCCAGCGCGAATTGCAGTTGGCTGTCTACAAAAAATATGGCATCGACCCTAGCCAGATTACCTATGTAGAGACCCACGGCACCGGCACCAAGTTGGGTGATCCCATCGAAGTAGAGGCGTTGACCGAATCATTCGGGCGCTATACAGGTGAGCGGCAATATTGTGCTTTGGGCTCGGTCAAGACCAACATCGGTCACACTTCAGCCGCGGCTGGGGTAGCTGGGCTGATCAAAGTCCTCCTCTCGCTTAAACATGGACAGTTGCCACCCTCGCTGCACTTCCAACACGAGAACGAGCATATAGGCTTCGACGAGACGCCCTTCTACGTGAATACCCAATGTGCGCCCTGGCAATCCAATGGTAGGAAGCCTCGCATGGCGGCAGTTAGTTCTTTTGGCTTTAGCGGTACCAACGCTCACTTGGTTGTCCAGGAGCATCAAGATATCCAAGGGCATCAAGATATCCAAGAATTTGGTGAGGAGAAGAGAACAGCAGCAGCAATAGAAGGGGGCCAACCACACCTTATCTTGCTTTCAGCCAAAAAAGAGGAGCGACTACAAGAAGTCGCTCAACGGCTGCACACCTACATAGCCAACCATCCCACTATATCGTTGGCCGACATAGCCTATACGCTGCAAGTTGGTCGGGAAGTCATGAATGATAAACTGGCCGTTTTGGTAAAGAGCGGTGAAGAGCTAAGCGATAAGTTGACGCGCTATTTGGCAGGTGATGTGGCGCAGTCGGCTCTCTACCGAAGCCAAACTACGACTAATAACAAGCCCCTCGGTCTGCTGAGTAAGGAAGAGTCAGAATTCATTATCGAGCCGCTCCTGGAACAAGGTCAGCTAGAAAGGCTGGCTCAGCTCTGGGTCGACGGAATTGGCATCGATTGGTCGCAACTCTATCAGGGCCAGAAGCCCCGCCGAACCTCTTTACCTCTCTACCCATTTACAAGAGAACGCTATTGGATAGATACCAGAAAAACCGAACGGTCTAACGAAAATTTGGTTGTTCAACGCCAGATGTTGCATCCTCTCGTTCAGCAAAATATCTCTACATTTACGGAGCAACAATATTACTCCCGATTCGAAGGGACCGAATTCTTCCTGCTTGATCATCAGGTACACGGGGAAAAAGTGCTTCCTGGCGTCGCCTATCTGGAGATGGCTCGGGCTGCGGTTGAGATGGCAATCACAGAGGGCGACGTTACCCAGATTAAAGATATCTTCTGGCTTAAACCGCTGATCGTAGCCGATGAACCGATAGAAATTCACATTGAATTAGCGCCAGACGAGCAAGGTGAGATCGCCTTCCACGTCAGCAGTGTAGGGAAAGAAGAGCGGTTGGTGCATAGTCGTGGCAAGCTTGTGATTGGGATTGCGAGTTCCCTTCGCCAGTCTGAAGCGATTGAACCATCTACAATTCAGGCCCGCTGCACCTCAATCATCGAAGGGGCAGATTGTTATAGGCGTTTCGAAGAGCAAGGTTTGACCTATGGACCAGCATTCCGAACTATTGAACAGATACATGCCAATGAGCATGAAGTGCTTGCCCAACTACGGCTCCCGCCCAGGCAAGGCAACGAATCATATGGCTTGCACCCAAGCCTGCTCGATGGGGCTCTACAGGCGACTATTGGATTAGCCGTAGGCCAAATGCCTCGTGGTGAAATAAGGACCTATCTGCCTTTTGCTATCCAGACAGTAGAGCTCTACCACGCGGTGACAGAAAGTGCCTTCGCCTACGTCCAGTCCAGCGCTACATCAAATGGACAACGGCAACTCGGCGCGCACGAATCAGACGATGTGGTTACCCAAAAATATGACATTGTCTTAACTGATGAGCACGGGACCATCTGCGTTGCCCTACAGGGTTTTACGGTGCGCGCGCTAAACCGCACACAAGGCCACGGTCAACAAAAAAACGTCGCTCAAACAAACAGAAAACAACCTAGTCGCGTTCTGACTTCAAATCATCCAGAACAAAGCCATCCAGATGTTTTGTACTGCGCACCAAGATGGGAGGCAGCACCACTAACTGGTGACGATGGTAAACACCAGGGGGATGCAACGTGTACCATGATGTTTATCGGACTAGCGCCAGCCCTTGTTTCGGAGATAGAAATCGAATTCTCCGATTGGGATCTGGTTGCGCTCAATCCAACAGAGCCAGAATCCACCCTCAATCTGATCCATCAATGCTGGGGACACCTTAAAAAAATCGTGGCCGACAAGTCTCGTCAGCCACACCAAATCCTTGTGGTAGCGTCCGATACGGTCGATGCTTACTTAGTGGCACCATTATCTGCCCTGCTCAAAACGGCCCAGTTAGAACACCCTACGATCCGAGGCAAGGTCGTTACAGTGGCAAATGCAGCACCAGGCAATCTCGTGACCCTGATAAGGTGCGAGATGAAGAGAGATAGCTTCGATGCAACTGACGTGCGGTACGATGATATTGGCCATCGGTCTGCGAAAGCGCTCCGTACGATTGATGCACCTAATCAGCTCAAGATGAATTATATCCGGGCAGAAGGCGTTTACTGGATTACGGGGGGACTGGGCGCACTAGGTCGCCTCTTTGCCCGCCACCTCATCGAGCGCGGCGAAAATATCACCGTGATCCTCAGCGGTCGCTCTGCTTTAGATGAACAAGGTGAGCAACACTTGACTGCATTGAACAATCACATGCCTCGTGGAAGAGTCATCTATCTGCAAGCGGATGTAAGCAAACTGGCTGATGTTGAGCAGATAATAAAGTCCATCCGCAATGAGGTTGGTCCACTCAACGGCATCATCCACAGCGCAGGGATACTTCGGGATAGCTTTATCCTTAAAAAGAGCGGCCATGAGATGAGTGCGGTGCTCGCCCCGAAAGTGACGGGAACGCTCAACATAGATATGGTGACTCAGAGCGAGCCGCTCGACTTTTTCGTGCTCTTTTCTTCTATAGCTGGCGTGCTGGGGAATGTAGGCCAAGCCGACTATGCCGCGGCCAATGCTTTCTTAGATGCATTTGCTCACCACCGGCAGGACTTGGTCGACGCTGGCAAGCGCCCCGGACGTACTATTTCGATCAACTGGCCTCTGTGGGCCGAGGGCGGTATGTCTGTCGATGCCAACACAGAAAAGTGGCTGGCCAACAGGACAGGAATGGTTCCGCTAGCAACTGCTGCGGGAGTCAGTGCGTTTGATCAAATTCTAACTCAGGGGGACGCCGTTCAGCTGCTCGTTGCTCAGGGGGATCGCGCTCAAATCCGTCAGCGTTTGGCTCTTACCCCAAAGAGCCATCAAGAGCATACCGCCATACCGACAATGGACTCGGGTTCTGTGTCTTCTGGCTCTGTGTCTTCTGGCTCTGTGTCTTCTGGCGCTGTGTCTCCTGGCACTGTGTCTCCTGATTCTGTGTCTCCTGATTCTGTGCAAGCCACCCAGAATGATCGTCAAGCACAGGTGGAAAGCCACTTGGTCGCTCTCTGCGTGGAGCTATTGAAAGTCCAACCCAACGACCTGGATGTCGAGACCAATTTGGCTGAGTATGGGGTCGATTCGATCCTGATGATGAGCATGCTCAACAAGCTAGAAGAGCTATATGGTGTAGCTGTCGCCCCCACAGCTATTGCCGAGCATCCAACAATCAAGGGATTGGCTGCGTATCTGATCAGCGCCGGAGTAGCAGGACAGAGCGAACCTGTACCCGAGAGCAAGGTAACGATTGCGCTCAATGGCACTATTGCCAAGCCGATCCTCGTTCAGCCAAACCAGGCTAGCGATTCTTCTGGCAAGGTGGCCATTATTTCTCAGGCATGCCGCTTGCCCCAATCGCCGACACTAGAACACTTTTGGGACAATCTAGCGGCTGGGCGTGATTTAGTTACCACGGTGCCAAATGAACGCTGGCAGGCCGAGTCATTTTATAATCCGCAGCCAGGGTTGCCGGATAAGACGTACACCAACTATGGTGCCTTCCTCGACGACATTGGTTATTTCGATGCTGAGTACTTCGGCATTGCTGCTGACGCAGCGATCAGCATGGACCCCCAACAGCGAATCATGTTGGAATTGGCCCAGGAGTTGTGGGATCGAGCAGGCTACCAGGCCGAGAATGTAGCTGGAACCAATACCAGTATCTTCATGGGTGCAAAAGACAACAGCTACACGCGGAATCACTATCACCTGATGCCGCCATCCGTCATCCAACAGACGATAGTCAATTCGGCGAGCAACATGATTGCCGCTCGAATTGCAGATTTTTACAACCTAACCGGCGCGGCCAAAGTGATCGACACAGCCTGTTCGTCGTCTCTTGTTGCTGTTCATGATGCTTGCCAGAGCATCTTGCAAGGCGAGTCCGATTTGGCCATTGCAGGCGGTATTTTCCTGATGGTGGACGCCTTTAACCACATTAGCTTTAGCCAGGCCAAGGTACTCTCCCACGATGGCAAATCCTATGTATTTGACGAGCGGGCCAATGGATTTGTACTGGGGGAAGGTGGCGGACTGGTCTTGCTGAAGGCGTACGATGCCGCGTTGCGCGACGGCGATCCAATCCTGGGCGTGATTTTGGGTTCAGCCGTTAACAACGATGGCAAGACCATGGGCCTGACGGTGCCCAACCAAACCGGGCAAAAGGCGGTGATCGACGCGGCCTTGGCGCGCAGCAACGTCACCCCGGCTGATATTGGCTACCTGGAAGCGCATGGTACCGGCACTCTGCTGGGGGATCCCATTGAGATTAGGGCCGCAACCGAAGTCTATCGTCAATACACGGCGGAAAAACAGTATTGTGCCGTCGGGTCAGTCAAAACCAACTTGGGCCACACCATGACGGCTGCGGGCATTACGGGCCTCATCAAATTAGTCTTGAGCCTGGAGCATCAGCAGATCCCCGCGACCCTGCACTGCGAGAAGCCCCATCCGCGCTTTCAATTTGATAAGTCTCCCTTCTATCCCAACACGGATCTGAAAGCATGGGAACCGCGAAATGGACGGCGCATCGGTGCCATCTCCTCCTTTGGCTTTGGCGGCACCAATTGTCATTTGATTGTGGAAGAAGGAGAGAGCATAAGCACGCGGGCACAGGCCAACGGACAGCATCCCGATCTCACGAAATTTAATCGTCAACACTACTGGGCTGGACAAACAGTTGTACCTCAATCAAATGGCAGCCAAAGTGGAGGAAGCCACCAGCTATCACCCGCCTCATCAATTGAGGAAAAAAATAATAGTGTTGCTCAGCAGGCAGATCCACCAACTACCGCTCAGACGAATAGTGAGGCGCTCGTTGAACCCATTCAGCGCTACCTAGGCCAGAAATTAGAAGGCATATTAGATGTAAAGGCGGATGCAATTGACGTTACCGAAAACTTTATGGAATTGGGTGTGGACTCTACCCAGCTAATCACGTTGATTCAGCAGATCGAAACCGAAGTTGCTCTGGAGCTCTATCCGACCCTTCTGTTCGAATATCAGAACATAGAAAGCTTGGCCGCCTTTTTAGCTGAAGAACACCCTGCTCCGTTTGCCCAATTTCTGGAGATAGATGTATCTGTAAATTACACAGAGATTCACAGCGTGGCGGAGCCACAACCAAACCGGTCTCGTAGAGATGCCAAAAGGAACACAGAGAGTCACAGAGAAGGCACAGAGATTCACAGAGATTTCCGAGAAGGATCGGCTGCCTGGAGCAACACCGACCCGAGAACCCTTCCAGAAGATTCGCCTACTCCCACAGACTTTGCCGGCGCAGACTATGTTGGCCTCTCTTCTACCAGCACGCGTTCGACTCATGGTGGCCCGATTGGTGAAGACTCAGTTAGTAGAGCGCCGACCACTCTCCATCAACCAAATGAGCCGATAGCGATCATTGGCATAACCGGAATCTATCCCCAATCGCCTGACCTCTCAACGTTCTGGCAGAATCTGGTTACAGATAAAGAGTTGATCAGTGAAATTCCGCCAGATCGCTGGGACTGGCAAGCTTACTATGGCGATCCGGCTCTGGAGAAGAATCGGACCAAGGCCAAATGGGGCGCATTTATCCAGGATGTCGATAAATTCGATGCTGGCTTTTTTGGCATTACCCCCAGGGAAGCCGAATTGATGGATCCCCAGCAGCGTCTCTTCTTGCAAACTGTCTGGCAGACGATCGAGGATGCAGGGTATACGCCCTCCCAATTGTCGGAACAGCGGGTCGCTCTTTTTGTCGGTGCCAGTACCCAAGATTACGCCAGACTCCTCTACCAAAGCCACCAAGCGATAGACGCCCACAGTTCAACGGGCGTATCTCTCTCTGTGTTGGCCAATCGAGTCTCCTATCTCCTTAACCTGCGCGGCCCGAGTGAGCTATGTGACACGGCCTGCTCCAGCGCAATAGTGGCTGTTCACCGGGCCATTCGTTCGATTCAAGATGAAGAGTGCGAGATGGCGATTGCCGGTGGCGTCAATCTAATCCTGGGGCCAGACGGCCATATTGTCTTCGATAAAATGGGCATGTTGTGCCACAGTGGGCAGGTAGCAACCTTTGGTGAGAATGCGCAAGGCTATGTGCGCGGCGAGGGTGTGGGTGCGGTGCTGCTAAAACCTTTGAGCAAAGCCGTTGCCGATGGTGATCAGATTTTTGCATTGATTAAGGGTAGTGCCGTTCATCACGGTGGTCGAAGTCAAGGGCTGACCGCACCGAGCCTGGAAGGGCAGGCCGAGGCCATGATCAAAGCCTATCAGCAGGCAGGTATTGCTCCCGATAGCGTCGACTACATCGAAGCCCACGGCACGGCCACAAAATTGGGTGATCCAATCGAAATTGAGGCGTTCGGAAAAGCGTTTGCGGCTCTAACCGACAACCTTGAGCGTAGTCATCAAGAAGGAGGTCATTGCAAAATCGGCTCCCTGAAGCCAAACATTGGTCACCTAGAGGCGGCCTCTGGCATGGCGGTTTTAAGCAAAGTCATCCAAGCTATGCGGGCCAGGGTCAAACAGGGCCTCAAGAACTACACAACCCCTAATCCGTACATTAAGCTAGATGAGGGTCCTTTTTATATTACCCACGAACATGAACCGTGGTCCCCAAGGGTTGATGAAGCAGGCAACCCGTTACCAAGACGCGCCAGCGTCCATTCCTTCGGCTTTGGTGGCGTCAACGCCCATCTTGTGCTGGAAGAGTATGTTGAAGAGGGAAGAGGGATTAGGGATGGGGGACTGGGAATCGGGACAGAGGAAGGTAGATCTCACCTGATTCTTCTTTCTGCCAAAGATGAAGAGCGGCTGCGGGCATATGCGGCAAAGATGCTGGATTTTGTTGAGGCGAGGCGGGATTCGGAACAGACACTTTCCCTGACAGAATTGGCCTACACCTTGCAGGTCGGGCGCGAGGCGATGTCCGAGCGGTTAGCCATTCTCGTCCAAAACCAGGATGAGCTACGGCAAGGGCTCAAAGCCTTTTTAGATAATGCCAACGTTGACCTATCAACGCCCACCCTTTTTCAGGGCAACTCGAAGCGGTCGACTCAGGAGGTGAAAATTCTCATCGAAGGTTTGGTGGGAGAAGAGATGATTGCTAGATGCATTGAAACGCAAGATTTTGCCAAGTTGGCTCTCTTGTGGGCTAGAGGAGCCAAGATTTCTTGGGAGAGGCTTTATGAGTCAAATCGCCCCCAACGGATCAGTCTACCTACCTATCCCTTTGCCAAAGAGCGCTATTGGATACCGATGGTCGAGCCAAAATCGGTCGACATAGAATCAGATAGGAAAGAATCAGTTGAGCCAGAATCAAGAAAGCTTGAAGAGTCGATTCAGATGGCAGGTGCTGCCCAACCCGCAGCTGATCAGGAGCAAGTAAAAGCAGAAAAGAGGCCTGAACTAAAACCAGATTGGCGTGCGATTCCGCCTGCTGAACGGGCCAATCTCCTTCGGCAGACGCTCGAACAGGTTTTCATCCAGGTGACCAAATTCAAACCAGACCAAATCGACACAAAAGAACCCCTGAATAATCTGGGTCTCGATTCGCTGATGATGGTCGACCTAGCGAATACATTGCGCCGGGAATTACGAGTTACGCTACCCATTGAGCACTTCAACCCTGAACTCACCCTCTCTCAACTGGCGGAACAGCTACTGCCCTTACTGGAGCAGAGACCGATAACAAGCGAAACCGTGACAGGCAGAGAGGCAGAAATCGGGCAAATCGCACTGCCCACTGAATTCCCGCTAACCCCCAACCAACAATGGTTCTTTGAAGGGCAGTATGCCAACCCACATCATTGGAACATCGCCGCGCTGCTGCAAACACCGCCAGATCTGGATTTAGCGATTCTGGAAGAAGCTATCCGCGATCTGTTTATGCGTCACGAGCCGCTACGTATCCGTATTGCCGAACAAACCAGTATCACCGAAGAGCAGTCTGGTCCTCAACGCAATCGCCAACAACGAATCGAGCCAATAGGCCAAGAGCTGCTTCTCGACGAGATAGATCTCTCCTATGTGTCGAAAGCTGAACAAGCGGCAGCTATTGAAGCCAAAGCTGAGGAGATCCAAGCCAGCCTGGACTATCACCAAGGGCCCATCGTTCGCTTCACCTACTTTGATCTAGGACCAGGGGACGCAGGTCGCCTCTTTGCAGTGATTCATCACCTTGTAGCAGATGCCTTTGGTTTCTATCTTTTATTGACCGATTTGGCAACTGCCTACGAACAACGCTACACTGGACAATATACCGACGGACAGGAATTGACCTTGCCTCCCCTCACCACAAGCTATATCGAGTGGCTGCAACAGCTTTCTGCCTACGCCCAAAGTACACGATGCCAAGCAACCCTGCCCTATTGGTTGGAGACAATTCAGCAACCAGTTCAGCCACTGCCCGTCGATTTCCCCGATGGCTTTAATGATGACCACAATCCAACAAAGCTGCTCTTTGGGTTGACCGAAGAGGAGACAGAAGCACTGACCCGTCACCTCACCAAGGCTGCCGATGTCCAGGTCCCCGATATCCTCCTGACCGCCCTGCTCCAAGCATACTGTGAGTGGGCTGATGGAGACTCGTTGTGGGTCGAGACCCAAGCCCACGGTCGAGACACGCTGATCGAAGGGGTCGATCTCTCCCAGACAGTCTGCTGGGCCAATACCATCTATCCTGTTTATCTGAAGCATGTACCAAATGCAAGTCCTCAAGAGGCACTGCTGCACGTGCGAGATGCGCTTCGTCGTTTGCCGAACCAGGGGCTGGACTATGGCGTTCTGCGTCACCTAAATCCGGATCCAGCTAGCAAAAAACAGTTCCAAGCCCATCCCGACACAGAAATCAAGTTTCTCTACCACGGCAGCTTGATGCAGAGTATGACTACAGGTAGTGAACTGTTCCAGCCTGCGCCAGAGCCAATTGGTCGCACCTATGGCCCAGGCAATGAGGCAAAACATAAGCTCTATATCTATGGACATCTGCTAAATGGCCAACTACTCTTGGAACTGGTTTTTAGCGAAAACATCTTTAAATCGAGTACGCTCGAGCGACTGGGAGAAGGTATTTTGAAGGCCTTAAAGGACTTAATTGATGCCCTGTACGTGCCGACGCTATAAGCAGAGAGAGCATCCTCAGAAGGCAATTGAAGGTCCGCCGTCCTGCTCACGAAGTGAGTGGGAAGCACCAGCACCCAGCGAAGGCACAAAAGCAATAGTTACTTTGGTCTATAATCAGGGGTTAGATTGATTATGAAACCTTTCACAACACTCATTGATCTATTGCGTTGGCAAGCGACTCAAACGCCCCATCAGACAGCTTACACGTTTTTGAAAGACGGCGAAAAAGAAGCGTCCTCACTCACCTATGTCGAGCTAGATCAACGGGCCAAGGTGATTGCAGCGCATCTTCAGCTTCAGCAACAGGTTCTATTTGAAGCCACAGATGCAACGATAAAGAAAGTGATGAAGAATCAGAGTGGAGTGGTGGTGACGCTGCACCCATATGGTAAAGATCTGAAGGTGAATTATCATGTACATGTGCTGGTGCCAGAGGGAGGGATGGATGAGAAGGGGAGATGGAAGATCCTTGCCAGCAAGCTGAACCTTTGGTCTGAACCGATTAATCCACCAAGCCTTCATGAGGTTCTGTTCCATAGTGGTGGTGTCGGTCAAGTGGAGCGTATTCCGCAACAGATAAGCATGGCCGATCTGCATATAGAGCCGCTAACCGATTCTGAATATTCTGGGTATGATTATGAAAAACACAAAGAGATCATCGCTATAGGATATCGTTCTGCACAATCGTCCATTGCGCAGTGGGTGAATTTGTCTTTGGTGCCGACAAGGATATCCATAAACCACCTGTACTGCCCGCTTTCCAGACGATTTGCGAACAACCAGATCGGATTCTGGAAAAAGCAGAGATCTATCATGCGCAAACGGGAGACCCAGTCATACACCATGCGGCGCTACAAACGGTAGAGCGGGTCTATTGCCAAGGAAGAGAGAGTGTAGCCAAACTGAGTGTCGCGGAGGAGCTGCTGGCAGATGATCACACCTATGGGTATGTCCACCCCGCGCTGCTGCATGGGGCATGGGCCAACACCATCTACCCCCTCTATCTCAAGCAGGTGCCAGATGCAAGCCCCCTCAAGCAATTAGAAAACGTTCGAGACCAGCTTCGTCGTGTACCTAATCAGGGACTGGACTATGGGCTTCTGCGCCACCTCTGCCAGGACCCAGAGATCCGCTAGCAAATGCAAAACCATCCCGACACCGAGGTTAAGTTTCTTTATCACGGCAACCTAATGACGCTTGCCACTAGCTCGACCCTCTTCCAACCTGCTCCCGAATCGGTCGGTCGCATCTATGGTCCAGGGAACGAGGCTAAACACAAGCTTTACATCTACGGCCACTTGCTCGATGGGCAGTTGGTGTTGAGTCTGGTCTTTAGCGAAAGCATCTTCAAATCGAGCCGCGTTGAGCAATTGGGAGAAGCACTTTTAGCGGCATTGCGAGACTTGATCAGCGATATATCTGAATCTTAAAAAATTTCTGGTTCTCTGGGCTATCTTAGGGTAGCGGCAGTTGAGTAGCGGAGCCATCGAACCCTCAGCGGCTGTTTGATTTCGATAGGCTCCGCTACTGAATGAATTGAACCTTTGTTCGTTGGATCAGAGTGGGAGATCGATTATGTTGGAGAATACGAGTACAATTACCCAAAGAATGGAGCCCATACTGATTGCTCTAGGCATCCACCCCGGCGAAGGAGTAGCAGTTGGATTGCTCTTTGCTCAATCCTTTCTGCTGGGCCTCTCCTTTTTCGCCCTCTATACAGCGGGTACGGCCATCTTCCTCTCCTACTTTGATGCCAGTGCCATGGCCTATGTCTATGTCATTGCAGCGTGTCTGCTGATTTTGATAGGGGTCTTCTTTAATCGATTGGAGCAAAGGATTCCCTTATCTCAATTGTTGCTGGGGTCTATGGGAGGATTATTGCTCACGCTTTTGCTATTACGCATCGGGCTATGGGCAACTTCATCATCCTTGTGGGCAAGTTGGGTAGCCTTTTTACTGATTGTGGCATTGAGAATCTGTTGGACACTCATAAATCTGGTGATTTGGGCTTTGGCCGGACGGCTCTTTAATGTGCGCCAAAGCAAACGACTCTTCCCTCTCATTATCGTTGGTACGGTTTTGGCTATTATCGTCAGTGGTTTGCTCAATCAGCCGCTTATCGATCTGATGGGGATTCCCAATCTCTTGTGGATTTCAGTTAGTGGAATGGCCGGAGCAATGGGGCTATTGTTCATCACGTTACGAATATTCCAGGAAAACGTCGGCTCTTCGCATGTCACCAACCAATCTCTCCACGCTACAACCAATCCAGGAATCCAAAAATACTCATTGATTCACTCCTGGCTGAAGCAGCTTGCCCCCTTTCGGGATCGATACATTTTATGGATGATTACATTTACTGCATTATCCACTTTGGCAACCTACTTATTGGAATTTATCTTCATACGTGAAGCCAATGCTTATTACCAAGATACAGCAGCCTATGCTAGTTTCTTTGGCACCTACCTTAGCGTTGCGACGCTCATTCTGCTCGTCACTTCACTCTTTAGCAGCACCCTCTTTGAGCGCCTAGGGCTTAGAATTGGGCTACAGTCGAATGCAGGGGCGGTGACGCTATTCGCCATACTCTTTCTGATTAGCAGTTTCTTCTTGGGCACGTGGAGTATGCTTTTTTGGCTGGTGGTCTTGACTAAGTTGAGCGATGACGTCCTGGTTGTGGCCATGACCAACACAGCAGCACGTATTCTCTATCAACCCCTTCCTGCCTCTCAGCGCGTTTCGATCCAAACGGTGATGGAGAGCATTGTGTTGCCTGCGGCGATTGGGTTTGTCGGTCTATTCCTTATCGCTTTACAATTTTTAGGAGAATTGACCACACGCCAACTCTTTTTGGTTCTGATCATACTCTCTTTAGGGTGGACTTTTGCTAGCTTCAAAATTTATGCCGCCTATCAAGAGGCCCTGCGCAAAGCGCTGCTCAAGCGCCGTTTTGCTGATGTAGAAGCGGATCAGACCACTAGTGAACGAGAACAAGTTCTACGAGAAGGGCTGCGGAGCGAGCATCCTGGCGTGGTGTTATATAGCCTCAATATGTTGGTGGATGATGAGGCTTCAGAGGAGAACAGCATCACTTCATTATCTGTTAACAATTCATTCTCTACTAGTAGAGAAGTGCTGCCAGAACTTCTCTACCACGAAGCGATGGAAGTCCGTTTGGACGTTGCACAACGGATGGAAGATACGGAATGGCTTGAGCAGATAGGTAAACCGGTTGCATCGAGTTCCTGGCTGACACTGGTGCAGGCACGCCTTGACATTGAGACATCCATCCAAGTCCGCGCAGCTCTTGGTCGTGCATTGATTGCGCTGGCAGAAGCGTCAGGCGATCAGGAGGTCTTGGCTAACGCTTCTGAAAATCTTTTTGATCCCAGTAGCGATCTATACAACGCGACCTTGGTTGGCCTGCTGCGGCATGGCGGGATTCAGGGCGTTTTAACGGCTGGCCCCAGGCTACTTGAATTGACTCATTCGGCTACCAAAGAGGACCGAATCCTGGCAGCCCAAGTGGTCGGCCAAGTCAAAGAATCCAAATTCTACCAGCCGCTGTTAACTTTACTAGTCGATGAGGATAGTGAGGTTCGCAATGCAGCCATCCATGCCAGCGGTCAGGTCAACAATGCTGCGCTGTGGCCGCTAGTTGCCCAAGGGCTAGGCCATATATCGACTCGAAAGGGGGCTGTTCGGATACTTGGTCAAGGTGGGAATTCTGTTCTACCCATTGTATCTGCTCTCTTTACAGATCCAGATCAGAATCATGATGTTCAAATTGCTTTAGCTAGAATTATAGGTCAAATCGGTGGCCCAAAGGCAGAGGCATTGCTTTGGGCACAGTCTACCCAATTGGAGGGTAAATGGATGAACCAGGGAGAGCTCTGGCGAAGCTTACGGCGCAATGGGTTTAAGTCAAACGCGGAACAAACGGAATTCATCTATACCCAAATTAAAGAGGAATTAGAACGAGCTAGCTGGTTAAGTAGTGCTTGGGAGGTGATTCATCAGAAAGCGGTAGAGGCAGCAAACCGAGAGGCAACAAAGCCAGGAAAAATAACGATAGAAGGTTCAAGCAAAGTGATAAATGAGGCGAATGCCAATATGCTGTTGGCCGATGCCTTGGTTGGCGAGTTGGGGTTAGTCCGCAGCCGCCTATTTGAATTACTCAGCTTCATCTGCGATCAGCAACTTATCCTAGAGGTACGGCGTATCCTCGAACAGCAAAAATTCGCTCTGTCTGACGCTGTGGCTAACCCGCCTCAGCATCAATTTGGCGACGAGGAACAACGTGCCTATGCCTTAGAAGTTCTTGACGATCTACTTCCATCTACTGTAAAGCAATGGACGTTACCGCTTCTTTCGGGTGAATTAAATCGTCGCACGCGAGAAGCAATGAGAGAATCATATTCAACACCAATCTTAACCTATACGGAATGGCTACTCAAACTGATCGATATGCCCCATGCTGAAGTTATCTCATGGACAAAGGCATGCGCTATTTACGCTGCAAACAGTTTCCTTAGCATAAAGCACGCTATGCCCATTACGTCTCCTCAAGATAACTCTACAACCCTAAAGGGGACAATGATACCCTATATGCCACAACCCAAAGAGTTTTCCCTATTGGATGCCGTCAAAATGCAACAAAAGAGCCAAGATCCATTGATCCGCGAGACCGCAAGCTGGTTTGGCAAATACAGTTCTGCATAGGCGACTCAGTAGCGAGATTAATGAGCCGAGGATAAAATCATGCTCTCCACAATAGAAAAGGTATTACACTTAAAGTCAGTCTCCATCTTTACGCAAGTGCCGGATCACTTATTGGCAGATGTCGCCGGATTAGTGCAGACTATAAACATCCTACCCAATACACACATTTTCCAAAAAGGTGATCCAGGTAGTGCAATGTACATCATCGTCTCTGGCAGCGTGAAAATCGAAGACAATGGCTTTGTCGTTGATACGTTGGAGGAGGGGGCTGTATTTGGGGAAATGGCTTTGCTGGATGGAGGGCCACGTTCTGCTTCAGCTATTGCCGCGGAGGAGACATTACTGTTACAGCTCTCCAAAGAAGAATTCCATGAGTTATTATCTGATCATGGTGAGATCACGCTTGGAATCATCTATGTCCTTTCGCAGCGGCTGCGCGCTCGAACTCAAGAGTTGAGCGATTTGAAAATTGCCAAACCAAACAATGATGACTTGTAATTTTGATTATGAGCAGAAAAAGCATTCAAGTATTCAACCTTTAATCTTGATTCCTTAGGGATGTTGACCAGTGTAGCGTGGCGGCTTGTTTGTTGATCTACTGATGTTTATCTATACTCAACTGTCAAGTATAGGTATAGAGCACGCAATGAGGAAAAGCATGTACAATTTTACAAAGTGGGATGTATTGATCGTAGATGATGAACCAGATGTTCTGGCTCTATCCAAGTTAGTCATGGCGGATTATGATGTCTACGGGTTACCATTGGTTCTCCATACAGTGCCGACCAAGGCTGACGCGATAGAATTCTTGCATAGAGACGACGATCTGGCAACCAATCTGGCGTTAGCCTTTATCGATGTGGTGATGGAGACGGATTCAGCTGGATTGGAGCTGTGTAATTATATTCGTGAGGATATCGGGAATCGATTAACTCAGATCTTCATCCGAACGGGTCAACCGGGTACAGCTCCAGAAAGAGAGGTAATCAACCAGTATGAAATCAACGGCTACTTTACCAAAGTAGATGCCACGGAAGAGAAGCTCTATTCTCTGGTCAAGAGCGGTGTGCGCCAATTTTTGTGGTCACACATGGCTCAATTTTATATGTCAGGAACAAATGAAATTCTACGTTCCACCCATTGGCGTCCCAAAATCAAACAGCTATTAGTCAGCTTTATCGAATCAGCACCAGGTATGCCATTGGATATTCCCATCTACATCGCCATTGACAATAAAGTATTAATTCAGCAGGGGATTGAAGAACAACAGGCTATCCAGTGGAAGGAGAAGATCCAACAGTTGGATAGCCTTCGCTTTACGACAGAGGGCAACCTATACGCACGGGATGAAGAGAACCTTTGGGGTATTCACATTGTACAGGGTGTCACCAACGCTGAGCTTCTTCTTCTCTGCCGGACTACTTTTGCCCCGCCAGAAGATCTAGTTGCCATGACCCATGATTTTTTTCAGAGCATCTCGGCATTGTGGATGCATGCGATTTAGGCTATTGATATACATTTATCAGTAGTTTTTCATGGAGCAAGATCCACCACGGAAGGATGAAAATGAGTCCTCAGTCCGGCGCCTAGAGCCCAGGGTCGATATCCGAGGTAACTGACTTCGGACCATGGACTTCGGACCATGGACTTCGGACTATGGACTTCGGACTATGGACTTGAGACTTTGGACTATTTACAAGGCAGATCGCAATGCATTGAGTGTGCTCTGAACTGACTTTGGACTAAGCGACCAAACGACTGCGGACTACTGTTTATGAGTATTGAAACGTATTTAAAAGAAATATCTCTCTTTAATCAGCTACCTGATGAAGCCTTGCCAAAGCTAGTCGAACAGGGAGAGGTCCTCCACATGGAGGCAGGTGAGCTTGTCTTCTGGGAAGGTGATGCATCGGATGCTATGTATGTGATCCTAGCAGGTGAGATTCGAGTATTTAAACGGGACGAGGAGGGAAATGAGTTTGACATCAATCATCAAAAACAAGGGGAATGCTTTGGCGAGTTGGCCCTGTTAGACAGCCAGCCGCGCTCGGCATCCATTGATTGTATTACCCTATGCACCTTTTTCAAGCTGGAAAAGGTAGCCTTTATGAACCTCCTGCTAACCCCAGAAACCCAGTCAACTGCCTTGTCGATTCTCTCGGTGTTGGTCGAACGTGTTCGGGTGATTACCGAAAAGTACTTTGACGAACAGCTTGCTCAAAGGACATTACAGGCCGAAATGGAGGCCGAACGTCATCGATCATTGGGTCAGATGGTGGCGGGTGTAGCTCACGAACTCAATACGCCATTGGGAGTGGCCAACACCGCCGTTGGCATGATCGCATCTCGGGTCAACAATAAAAAAGTGGTGGCCGCAGTGCAAGAGAGCCAGCAAGCTCAATCGGTGCTGAAGCAGATGCAAGAGGCATCTGACTTGGCTCTCCGTAACATTCAGCGCGCCCACATCTTAGTGGAGAGGTTTAAGAAGATCTCTGTCAACCAATTCGTTGAGGAGAGTGAGACGGTTGACCTGCCCGATTTAATCGAGGATATTCTTGCTCTCTTTAAAATCAATGCCCGCAATGCCCAACTAGCTATTACCGTTCACAACAAATTACTTGCTGGGGAGAAGATATGGATAGGCTATCCAGGCCATCTAACCCAAGTGCTCACTAACTTTCTCTTTAATATCCAACGCTATGCCTATCCAATGCAGACGGGTGGAAAGATCGATATCACTCTAGAAAGTGATGATTCGGCAAGACCTCCAGCGTTTATCTTAACTGTACAGGATTATGGTATTGGCATCTCGCCAGAGAATCTAGACCAGATCTTCGAACCATTTTTTACAACAGGGCGGATTAAAGGGGGAACGGGGCTAGGATTAGCCATTGTCCACAGCATCATAACCGAAGCATTAAATGGCTCAATCGATGTGCAATCAACCTTAGAAGAAGGAACTTGTTTCACCGTGACCTTTCCCAAAATCGTCGACACTCAATAAGCGCAGCCTACTGTGGATGTTCAAGGGACTATTTCTTGTCGTCAATAGAGGTTACCTTGGCGGGACCAACCACTACGTTTACTGTCATAGTTCCCACTGTGCCTCTCCAAGCCAAACGGATTGTAGAGTACTTCCATTGGCTGGCTTCGAGACAGCCATCATCTTTGATGATCATGAACAACCAACCCGTTCTTTGGTCTCATCATTGGGCCGAACATTATTTTGCTGAGACCTTACCGGAAAACAAGGCAGATCTGATTGAGCAACTCCAAGCTGAAGGCAAAACTGCATGCTTTGTAGGCGATGACATCAATAGAATTGGGTAGTGTTAAAGAATTAACTGGTAGAGCAAGAGAGATTGTATTGATGGATGAAGAGCCTCAAAACAAGGTCATGCATGAAATTAGACTTAGAAAAAGAAAGAGTTTTGCGAACAAAGCGAGCAAGGCGTTGTCGCAAAGTCAGATTCCATCGTTCAACATGGGCGATCTCGCTACTCTCTTTGCCGACAGAACGGCTTGATAAGCGCGCCAGAAATCACCGTAAAGGCATGGAGGATTTGTAAGCATCGGGAATGCGTTGCCAGAGTTGAAAACAACATCAGTCAAAACTTCACCACTCCTGGTTTTGGATGGCACAACAGTTGGTGTAAGCGGGACATGAAGTGGCTCAGGTTGTCATTTTTGATACAGTCGCACCGTTACCCAACGAGGTTGCTGAAGATATAGTTGAAGATGTCGAAACAAGCGTAGAGAGCGATGTTGAATACTATGTCGAGTTGGCAGAGTCCTTGGGGGACGCTTACGGCTATAAACCCAGTCTAACCGTCGAGTTGCTAGAGCCACTTGATGCCGAAACGCAGCTTCTGCGCTTTAAAGAAGAGCTAGAGCGGTTCCAACTCTTCCCCAAGAACACACCCATGCAGCAATTTCGTGGGTTGATGGACGTCTTCAAGACCAATGCGCAGATGACCTATCAGCCCAGTCAGGTCATGCCTGTGCCGATTACACTCATCTGTGCTGAGGAAGGGGGAGATAGTCAGGACAGTGATAATCAGGACAGTGACAATCAGAACAGCGATGACTCACATGCACAACAACGACAAGACCCTACGTGGGGCTGGAGCCGCTACGCCAAGGGGTCTGTTGATGTGATTCTGTCACCTGGTACCCATATGTCCATGATCGTGGAACCACATGTTGAGGCGTTAAGTGCAACGTTGCAGTCACTCTTGGAAGGGAAATAGGTAGGACGCGGACAGGCGATCTTGTAGCCCCATGTGGTGGTTTTGGCGGATCAGTTGCGGGCTGCAATTGCGTCGTTGTAGGTTTTCAAAAAAGATTTCCCGCCCTTTCTTTTTGACCCTTCGCTCTCAAGGTTCTCTCGTGCCTGCTCGCAAAGGCACGATACTAGGGGCACCCGGCTCAGGACATCAGAGGCGGGCGCAATCCCAAAAAAACGGTTTCGGCAAAATAGGGCTGAAAATCGCCAATTTAGCACCATTTTCGAGACGAAATGCGCTCTAAACCGGGTGAAATCATCGCAAAATCAGCCCGACCGTAAAAATGGGATTGCGCCCTCAGAGGCTCAGGGGACGGCTGGAAAATCTTATTCTTGATATCTACAGCATGTTTTTATCCATTGACTTGCTGCACGACCTGTAATATACTGTATACAATGTTTACGTCCACCTATTCATCAATGACAAGGACAAAATTGTGAATCGATACCGTTTCTGGTGGGACGACGACAACATTGACCATATGGCTGATCACGGTGTCGAGCCCCATGAAGCTGAATCGGTTCTGCTCTATGCCCGCAATGCCCGCAAGGTTGGTCAGGGTAAATATGTTGTCTACGGACAAACCGATGGGGGGCGTTACTTAATGGTGGTCTACGCCCCCAAGGAGAATCAGCGCATCCGAGTTGTGACCGCCCGCGATATGGAATGAGCATTAAATAAGTTAGGCATGTCATCTCGAAGGATTGAGAGATCTTATGCACAAGTTATTTAATTCCGATTCCTATGACACCGAAAGAAAAACGTCGTTTCCGAACAAGATAAGACCATGCCAAAACTGCCAGAATTCAAAACTGAGGAAGAGTTGATCGCCTGGTTCGACACCCATGACACCGCTGACTACATCGATGATATAGAAGAAATAGAGATCGACTTTGAGCTGATTCCTACCTCGTTTGCGACTCGACCACTAGAACTACGACTTCATTCGGATATCGTTGGTGCCATCGAGAATCTCGCCGAGAGTCGTGGCGTTCCCTACCAGCTTCTCATCCGCGACTGGCTGCGGGAAAAGATCACCCAAGAAGCACCAGACCTCCTCCCACATCATCAATAACCGACCAAATTTCCGTTGGTAATCCCTGTTATAGCGGGAAAAGATCATTAAGTTTATGCAACGTCCTCGCCCAACAACTGCCCGACTACATGATTCCATCGGCCTTTGTCTTTTTGAACGCTATGCCGTTGACGCCCAATGGAAAGTTGGACCGTCGAGCGCTGCCAGAACCTACTCTGGAGCGTGACACAGTAACTATTAGCCGCCCCGTACCCTGCTAGAACAGCAGATCACGGAAGTGTGGGAACAGACATTAGGCGTCTACCCGGTGGCATCCACGATAACTTCTTTGAAATCGGTGGACATTCCTTGCTGGCAGTGCAGCTCATGGCAAAGCTTCAGCCTGTGATTCAGCAACAGCTTCCGCTACGTACACTTTTTGCCAGCCCTACGGTGGCCATGTTGGCTGCCCATGTCCAGCAGTCAACGTCATCCAATGCACGGGCGACTGAACCTACAACGCTGGTCACGCTGCAGTCCCATGGGTCAGAACCATCTTTTGTCTGTCTGCCCGGCGCAGGGGGGTAGCCCACTCTACCTCCACACGCTGGCGCAGACGATGGGGACAGAGCGGCCCCTTTTATGCTATGGAGTCGCTTTCCCTTGTCTCGTTGCGTCTGGGCGATGCGTCACAAACGCCTTTCTTTATTCTATGGAATGGCCTTCGTTGGACGCATTGTTCCCTTTGGTTTGCAATCTCGTTTGAAGAACCTGCAAAAATGGGCTAAGATGAACACAATTTGTAGCATAGCAGTTCTGAGAGCAACTAGCCCATAGGGGGTACAATGCAACGCGAGTTCAATATCTTTGGTCCCGTTTATCCTGATATTCACTATCACATCGACCGAATTGCCGTCAAGCAGGCTGTGCGCGACAAAATAGAAAAGGGTCGCTATTTCACCTTAAATGCAGCACGTCAAACTGGAAAAACGACCATTTTTCGTGAGGTAATTGCTGAGTTAGAGGAGACAGGTGACTATTTTGGCATTCTACTCAGTTTTGAAGGGCTACGCGGATATGGTCAAACTCGGTTCTATGAGGAGTTGGCATCAATTCTAACAGATAGAAACGTTCCTGTCTTAAATAACTTAGTCGATCATGACGATTTGCCCAAACCACAGTCACTTGAAGATCATGGCGGATTTATGGCGTGGATTCGTCAGATAGGAACCATATTAAACAGACGAGGTATGCTCATTATCGACGAGTTTGATGCTGCTAGAGCAGAATTGGCAGAACCGATGCTGGGTGCATTCCGTGACATGTATCTACACCGCCATGAGCCAACACGTTATGTGTTACAAAGTATTATTCTAGTTGGCGTCCGTAATATTCCGGCACTATTGGGTGGGACACAATCGCCATTCAACATTGCCGACCAATACGAAGTCCCTTATTTTACCTATGAAGAGACAACCATGCTTTTGGATCAATACACAGCCGAAACAGGTCAGTCATTTACCAAGAAAACTATTGATGAAATTTACCGAGAATCACAGGGGCAACCCTTTTTGGTTAATCGCCTTGCTCAGATATTAACAAGCGACGTTGTACCCGACCGCTGCCAGCCAATTCTGCCTAGCCACATGGAGCAGGCCATGATTGATCTGCTGGCTGAAAATAATACGCACTTTGCCTCAATTACCTCTAAAGCCTTACCCCACCGCACAAGACTGCTACCAATTCTCTTCTATGATGAAAAACGCTCCAATTTCCGCGAACCTGTCACACAAGAACTGTTGATGTATGGGATTCTGCGCAAGATGCGCGCACAAGGTGTCTTAACCGCTGCTATCGCCAACCCCATTTATCGCAAGATGCTCATTCTGACCTTCTCCCCCTCGAATGGTGATGTTCCCACCGGTTCACCTGTGCATGGCAGTTTTCGTCATCGTTACATCGTTGACGACGTCCTCAACATGGATGGGTTGATGGATAGCTTCAAGCGTATGATGGAGGAACATGGCATCCAACTGCTCCGCAGCAAGCAGACCTATCGACCACTGGAGATTGGGGGACAATACTTGCTGCTGAGTTATCTTACGGCGGCGTTGGATAGCATCGGTGGTTATGTCGCACTGGAGTCAATCAACTCAGCCGGTGAAATGGATTTGGTCGTCGTCTATCATGGGACGCGTTTCATCATCGAAACTAAGGTTTGGTATGGCAAGAAACGCTTTGAAGATGGGCAGATGCAACTGATTGGCTATCTTAATGCCGCCAGCCTAGACAAGGGCTACATTGTTCTCTTTAGCGAAAAAGATGTTTCGGCTGATTTGGAAAGACCCGATAACCAGCCCTTTGAAGTTGATCTGATGGGGAAGACGCTGCGACAATATCCGATTGTGATTAGCGCAGAATAGTTCGGTGGACATTCCTTGCTGGCAGTGCAGCTTATGGCAAAGCTCCAGCCAGTGGTGCAACAACTTCCACTGCGCGAACTCTTTGCCAACCCAACGGTAGCGACGATGGCGGCGCATATGCAGCAGTCGCTGTCGCTAGACCGACCCGCCACCGAACCGACTACCTTGATTCGACTGCAACCCAAAGGCACAGACGCACCCTTGATTTGTCTACCCGGTGCAGGGGGGTAGCCCACTCTACCTCCACACGCTGGCGCAGACGATGGGGACAGAGCGGCCCCTTTTATGCTATGGAGTCGCTCATGCCACAGATTATCTTCCTGCTGATTTTGCTCTTTTGCCTATCCATCTCTTTGTGGCAACTGAGGATGATGACGGCCAGCCACGCAGCGAAGAAGGGAAGAAGGGGGTGATTGATGGCTGGTCGCAGTTTGGCGTTGTGACAATGCATGAAGTACCTGGGTCGCACACGACAATGATGTATCAACCGCATGTGAAGTTGTTTACAGAGGAGATCAAAGTTTGTTTGAAGTAGAGATTGTGCGTGACTTTACCACTATTTCCATTTATCATAACCAAAGACCATCGGAAAGGAATTTTTCGAAACGATGTATCATCATTCATCTGTTCGTCTCTTTATTCAGATAGTACTGTCTCCACTCTTTGCCCTATTGCTGCTATCGCAACCCGTACTAGCGGATCTGGGTGAGACCTACTTACAGGTAGGTACTGCAATTGCCGAATCCCAAAGCGTGGCCTGGGGAGACATGGATGCAGACGGTGACCTGGATTTGGCTGTTGGTAACAAGAACGCCCCCGTTCGGATCTATGAAAACGTAAACGGTATTCTGCAGCTAGCTCCGACCAATCTTTTAGGGTGGCAATCTGCTGAAGAGAGCCAAACGACCAGCCTCGATTGGGGAGATTGGGACGGCGATGGCGATCTGGATTTGGCTATTGGAAACAATAATGACTTTAACGTTATTTATGAAAATTCTGGAGATACCTTTTTCCTAGCCCAGATCTTGTCGGCCAATGATGATCCCGACGGAGATCGGACCCAAAGCGTGGCCTGGGGTGATTGGGATGGCGATGGCGACCTGGATCTAGCCGTCGGAAATAGAAGTGTAGGTGGTGATCCCGATCTAAATGCTGTCTATGAAAATGATGGCGGCTTGCTACAACTTGACCCAGACAACGGGTTTGGCTGGTTAGCCCCTACGACGCAAGGGACAACGAGCGTTGCATGGGGGGATTGGGATAATGATGGCGATCTCGATCTGGCTGTGGCCAATGACAGCAGTGAAGACAAAGTATATGAGTATGATGGGACAGATTTAAAATTAGATGTTGTCAATGGCTTTGGCTGGCAGTCTCCGGAGGCGACCTCCTCATTCGACGTAGCATGGGGGGATTGGGATGGCGACGGTGACCTGGATCTCGCTGTGGCAAGTAATGTGACTGACTCAAGCCGGGTCTTTGTTAATGATGGCGGAACGCTCAACTTTGATCCGGATAACGGAGTCGGGTGGGAATCGTCTCCCTTAAACGCCGACGATCCATTTCCATCATATATCCTTGTGGTTGATGTTGAATGGGGTGATTGGGATGGCGATGGCGATCTGGACTTGGCGACAGCAGGGCTCTTGGGAGAAGGCTCATGGATCTATGAAAATGATGATGGAACCCTCAAATCGGATCCTGGTGGAGGCTTTGGCTGGCGTTCTGAACAGAAGTTCTCATTTAACGACGTAGCCTGGGGAGACATAGACAATGATGGCGATTTAGATTTGGCGACAGCAAGCTTTGCCACAACGAATTTGGTCTATATCAACGATGGCGGTGGGCTACGGTACGAGCCAAGTGAGGGCTTTGGCTGGCTAGGAGACACGCCTGCATCTAGCGTAGCCTGGGGAGACTGGGACGACGATGGCGATCTGGATTTAGCCGCCAGTCGGCGCGTGTATGAAAATGTAAATGGCACGCTGACCTTCTCCGCAACCGAGGGCTGGGAGTCACCGGATAGCTATGAAATGCGCCAGGTTGCCTGGGGGGATTGGGATGGCGATGGCGACCTCGATCTAGCCGCCGTCAATAGTGGCAGCGACCCTTTGGTGGTCTATGAGAACCATGAGGGAACACTCCAGCTAGATACAGGTAGCGGGATGGGCTGGCAATCGGCTGCACCGCCCAAGCCTTCTAGCTTATCCTGGGGAGATTGGGATAATGATGGCGACTTAGATTTAGCCATTGGCAGTGGAGATGGAGCGGACCGTGTTTATGAAAATGAAGGCGGCACATTGGCTCTTGACACGGCAAATGGGTTAGGCTGGGAGGCACCGGAAACGGTTCAAACCAAGCAAGTGGCCTGGGGTGACTGGGACAATGATGGCGATCTGGATTTAGCTGTTGCCCATACAGCTGGGATCCTTTTATATGAATACCATGACAATACGCTCCAGCTTGACCTAGAGAATGCTCTAGGCTGGCAGCAGATTGATACGATTGATGTTTCTGACATTGCCTGGGCAGACTATGATGCAGATGGTGATCTCGATCTGGCCGCGGCTCAAGCTCGCATAGATAGCCCCCAAGGCTCGACTCGTATCTTTGAAAATGAGAATGGAACTCTAACGTTGGACCCGGGCAATGGACTGGGATGGCAAGCGGCCATTCTGGAAATGGCCTTTTCTCTTTCATGGGGGGATTGGGATGGTGATGGCGACCTGGATCTCCTACGTGGCCTCAACGTGCATGAAAACGAAAGCGGTGAGATGGGAATCGCTCACCGAAATAATAATTTCAATAACAATGGTAGCGCCTGGGGCGACTGGGACAATGACGGCGACCTGGATGTGGCCTTGGTGGGCGCAAACGGAAACCCACGCGTCGTTGAAAATACCATCCAAGATGAGATAAACTTCCCCACTAAGCTGCCCAATATCTCGATCGTTCATCCAGGCACGACACCCGCAGCTGGGTATGGTTCAGCCGCATTACGGATTAACGATGCCATTCTCCCTGTGGCGTATACGGTTACCAGTTCAACAGCTAAACCACTAGGGCAGCTCCAGGTTTCATACTCACTCAACGGCGGCGGTGAGTGGTTTCCCGCAGTGGGGGCTACATTGCCGCCGACCACAACACTACCTGGTAGCTACGTCTTCAACTGGGATACCCTAGCTAGTGGTTTCTTCGGTGAATCAGACAATGTAGTGTTGCGCTTTGAACTACCAATACAGGCTCCCTCCACGAACAGTGGGACCTATCAATATACCGACCAGGCACCTGGCCCTGTTCAATGTGCTTACATCTCGGCCCGTACCTTGCCCTTGCGTGTACAGGGTACCCAAGTCCGGGTGCTCAACGGAACCGAGCCAGTGACGGATGCAATCGTTTACCGTCTGCCTTCTGGAGCGGCGGCGGGTGGCCAGCTTCTAGGTGATACGGCTACAGGTTTGGCCTTCAGCACCAACCCAAATGGCTATCTCACTGGCAGGGGACAGATAGGCTTGGGTGATGAGCTCCTGGCCCTGGCACCCATTGAGCTATCAGAAGAGGAAACCGAGCGCTATGGGGATGCCCTCTCCTTGTACCACACCAACGGCACCCCAACAGAAACGGGGCTGACCGCCCATACTGTGACTGCAGCTGGCGTACAGACTCTCCAAGTGAGCGCCAATAATCCCCTAATGCTCTTTGATTTGGATATCACCTTGGAATGGGACGTATCTAACGATGCTACCTATTTAGAGCAGCTTGACTTCGATATTCGGCAGGCATCCGAGTTCCTGTATGATTTTACCGATGGGCAAGTTGCCCTAGGGGATGTGTGGGTCTATCAAAATGCTGACCGCTGGTCTTTTAGCCACATCAATGTCCATGCAACCAATCGATTACGCCCGTACGCCACCATTGGCGGGGTGGTGATTACCGAAACAGTACACATCATCCCCGAATTGAGTGACATCGGTTATGATATTGGCCAGGTACATATGGGATCTACATGGAACAGATATGGCAATCCTGGCCAGAGCTTGGGTGTGGATTGGCCTGTCATCTTGGCCCATGAGTTGGGTCACTACCTGCTCTATCTGGAAGATACCTATCTCGGCTTGGAATCCTTTGATGGGGCCGAAGTGCTGACCACGGTCAATACCTGCCTAGGCAGCGCCATGGGGGACGTCTATGACATTAACAATACTGAGTTCATCTTTGACGATCTAACTTGGCTTAATACCTGTAACAGCACCTTAGCTCAACAGGAACTAGAACGCGATGAATGGGAGATTATGAGGAGTTGGTATCCCTGGTTGCAAGTACCTAGCGCCATTAACCAAGGCCCCAGCCTGATGCCCTACGAGCTGACGACAATTTCCGTCTTCAACCCCTTAACACCCACCAATGTACTGGTCGATCCGACCTTCTCTCTCGATTATGCCAATAGCGAGGTGGGGACGTCGGAAGCCCGCGCGTTCCTGTTACGTAATACAGACAATGAAATCGGTACACCAGTTACGACAGACGACTACGAATATATGTACGATCTAGGCAGCCCTACAGGCGGCCAAAATCGAATGCTTGCTCGTGGTGCTCAACCTGGGGATCGCCTTTGTGTCTTTGATCAAGCCCGCAATCAATATGGTTGCGAGATCATTACGTTGGGTGATGAACGACTGACCTTAGAGCAGGACTCAACCTGGACACCAGTCATCCGCATTAGCCCTATCAATTCGACTACCTTTACTGTGGAAGTCGATGGATTAGCCGCGGGCTTATCTCTCAAGGCGCGTCTTTATCCAGAATTTGGTAAGGCGTTTCCAATTACGGATGGATTTAGCTACAACAATGGCCTTTACAGTACCAACATTGCATTGGATTACGCGGCCCTAAATGGCAATCTTCAACTATGGGTTGATGAGGGGCCGGATAGTGAACCCTATGCCAACCCGAGACGTGAGACCGTCGTAACTTATCGTATAGGAGGTAATCCGGGTTCTGAGAGAGGTGGCGGTGGTTCCGAGCGTGGTGGTGGCGGTTCTGAACGCGGCGGTGGTGGCTCTGAGCGTGGTGGTGGCGGTTCTGAGAGGGGTGGCGGTGGCTCTGAGCGCGGCGGTGGTGGTTCCGAACGCGGTGGCGGTGGAAATGTTCTCGGTGAAGGCGGTGCGCCTGCCGTCTCACCGGACGGGCAGATGGTCTACTTTGATCGAAATTTTGATCTAGCCGTAGGCGAGTTCTATACAATCCAAGATATGGCTGGACTGCCAAGCCTGCCAGATGACAAGGTTGCCATTGGCCGCGGCTACAATCTCTTTGCCACCGGTTTTTCCGTTACAAACCCCTTAACTGGTTCAGTGAGCTTCCAATACCAAGGGACAGATGTGCTAGTAGAAGAGAGGAGTGAGGAAGAGCTAGGCATCCACTTCTGGGATGGAACCCAGTGGCTGGCACTCAATACACGAGTGGACACGACCTTCAATCTAGCTTCGGCCCGTAGTCAGGGACCAGGAATCTATGCTCTTTTGGCTGGCATTACCCGTCCCGAAATTACAGCGGTTGCGCCAGCTTCCGCTACCAATGATGGGGAGACGACACTGATCATTCAGGGGGGCTATTTCTTATCGCCTGTGGAGATTACCTTGGCGGGGCCAACCTCCACCTTTACATTATCCCTACAATCGCTCGATTCAACAACCATTACGGCAACTGTGCCGACAGGACTTCCAGCCCGTGAGTATCGAGTGCAAGTTGGTAATGCCAACCAACCAGGAGGAAGCGCCGCATCCCTGACGCCTGGCACTTTCGCTCTTTATGACCCAGCCCAAGCCTGTTTCTATGACTTCTTTGAAAGTGGATTGGGGCATTGGCAGGCCGAGGGTGACTGGAACATTGTCATTATGCCTGACGGAAATCGGGCCATGACCGATAGTCCAAGTGGTCCTTATAAAAACGCTGAGGATTACGGTGTAGGCGTAAGCAACTTTACGACTTATCTGACTTCCAATCCGTTCAGTCTGGATAGTTGCCCCAGCCCGGTTTTGAGCTTCAACCACGATTATGCGCTTGCCACTGTTGGCATCGAGCAGGACTTTGGGCGCGTTGAGATCTCGGCTGATGCTGGAGTTAGCTGGACTGGATTGCTCACCATAACAGATGGCGTCAATGATGTGAATAGTGCCAGCCTTTACGACCAGCCCTCCACCGAATGGGCCAATGGGCATTGGCGGAATGTCCAGATTGACCTGAGTGAGTACGCCGATACCGTACAGCTACGATTCAGTTTGGAGGTCAATGATGATTCCATCTCATCCAAGGGCTGGGTGATTGATGATCTACTTGTTACTGACATTCAAAACCTATCCTGTCAACTTTATGGGGCCTTCGATCGGGATGGCGATTCACAGCTCTTCAGGATAAGACCGGAGATTTCTTCTATTGGATTGCTAGGCGATGTGGCAAATAATGCTGGCATTAGGGCCATGGACGTCGATCCAATCACCGGTAACTTTTACGCCGTACAGAGTCGCAAGAATCTTGATCGTGTAAGCGAGCTATACCGGCTCAACCCAGTGAGTGGTGCATTGACATTGATAGGGGATATTTTGACCCAAACAGGCCAAAAATTCAAAGGCGTAGAATCGCTCACCTTCGACTCCAGCGGCGGCCTTTGGGGATTTGCAACAACGGGGTCAGAACAACGAATGGGCCTCATCCAGATCGATCCATCCACGGGAATTGCTGCCCTGGTTTATCAGAATAATAAGCGCGTGCGGGGCATGGCTTGGTCGCCCGATGATAGCACGTTGTGGCTCACCGTAAATCAGAAGCTCTTCAGCTATACGGCCACAGGTAACTCCCTAGCAGAAGAATATGAGTTCGTCGCGTTGCCGGGCAAAATCCGAGGGCTGGATATGAAAACGGATGGTCGGCTGGTCACGGCTATTCAGAACCTAGGCATGCTCACCCTTTACATACTAGACCCAACGACCGGTCAGGTAGAGATTGGGGATAGTTTTGCAGTGTCAGGTCTTGGCAAGGCAGAATCTCTGATCTGGCCAGAAGGATGTGGGGAAAGCGTCATACGTGGGAACTTATTACTGCCATCGACATCAAATCTTTACGTGCCGCTTCTCATATACGACTGACCGCATACGGCCGTTCCAAGAAATCTAATATCCCGTTAAGTAGGTCTGTTACTCTCTAGATCATAACGGCTCAAATAGACGGAGCGTTACAAGCCACGGTTTACAAGACAAAAAGGGTAGCAAAATGAATTCGCGCGCTTTACTAGATGCACTTGGTCAAAAAACATCAGTGCCCCAAAGCGAGGATGAACGGCTATGGGATTATTGGCGAGAACAGTTGTCGGGTGAATTGCCGCTGTTGAATCTCCCCACGGACCATTCCCGTTTGGCTGTTAGCTCCTATACAGAGGCGTCTATCAGTCTAGAAATCTCCACCGCATTGACCCAGCAACTAAGGTCGTTGGCTCAAGATCAAGGCGTCACAGAGTACATGTTACTTTTGGCTGCGTTCCAACTCCTGCTCCATCGGTATACCGACCAAGATGAGATTTTGGTTGGTTCGCCAGTGGTCGCTAGAGACCGTCCCGAAAGAACATCTACATTTGATTATTTTACGAATAGTTATTTTACAAATGTTGTCGTCATGCGAGCCAATCTCGCTGGTACACCCTCCTTTACCCAATTTCTACAGCAGGTACGTAGCACCGTATTAGGTGGCTTGGCTCATCAGGATTTCCTGTTTTCATTGCTGGTGGAACGCTTACAAAAAATCCAAACAACCAAGGTAGCCCCTATTTATCAAGCTGCGTTTGCCTTGCAAGAGTCTCTGCAAAACAATGAAGCCATCAAGACATCTTTGCCACTATCTTCCGGCGAGTCCCCGTTGATTCATGGGAATGGACTGGAAGCATCTTGCTCTTCTCTTCTTCAATGTGCAGGCCCATTTGACTTATTTTTGGAACTCTTCCAGGCAGGGAATGCTTTGGTGGGTTCTTTTAAATACAATGCAGATCTGTTTGAAGAGATAACCATCCAGCGCATGGCGGGCAATTTTCAAGTTTTGTTAGGGGAAATAGTAAAAAAACCAACGCAATCGATTGCAGAACTTCCGATGTTGACCAAAGCCGAACGCCATCAACTCCTGGTTGAGTGGAATGCATCTGCTGGCCACCCAAGGGGTATCAACGGACACGGTACAGTCACTGATTATCCTAAAGACAAGTGTGTTCATCAACTGTTTGAGGAGCAGGTAGCACGCACGCCCGATGCGGTTGCAGTTGTCTTTGATGAGGAGCAACTGACTTATCGTGAGCTGAATGAACGGGCCAACCAACTGGCTCACTATTTGCGGTCGCTCGGCGTGGGACCAGAGAAATGGGTCGGTATATGTATTGAGCGTTCGCTGGAAATAGTGGTGGCACTGTTGGGAACGCTCAAGGCGGGCAGTGCTTACATCCCGATCGACCCTGAGTATCCGTCGGAGCGGATTGCATTGATGCTAAAGGATGCGACGCCAAAGGTGGTGTTGACTCAGGAGACGCAACGCTCCCTCTTATCCTGCTTACCCGATGTATCTATAGAGGACATAAAGGTCATTTACCTTGATACAGATTGGGATGAAATATGCGCCCAGAATGTACAAGACTTAGCCTCTGATACGTTACCCGAACAGATTGCCTATATCATCTATACATCAGGTTCGACTGGTACGCCTAAAGGTGTTTTAATCCCGCATCGCGGGTTGAGTAATTTGATTCTGTCTGGGATCCAAAGCTATGGATTGGCACCAGGGAAGCGACTTCTGCAACTTGTTTCTTTCAGTTTTGACCCAGCCACCTTTCAAATTGGCGTAAGCCTCTGCTCTGGTGCAACCCTCTACATTGCGGACAGCAAAAAAGATCTTTCGGAAGCAACCCTGCTATACCAATTACAAAGTCAAAGAATCACCCATGCTCCGATTCTGCCATCGCTACTGTCGAGCATGGCGCCGACGGCACTGCCAGACCTTGAGGTTGTGATCACCGGTGGAGATGTCTGTCCGTGGGAAACGATGATGAAATGGGCCAAGAATCGCCTCTTTATCAATGAGTATGGACCGACTGAAACAACAGTCTGCGCCACGATGATGCGCTATGATGGTCGTGAGGCTATCAAAGAGATATATGGCAGCAGAGAAAAAAAGCTAATGATTGGACAGCCCATTGCCAATGTACAGACATACGTTGTGGATGAGTATCTTCAACCTGTGCCGATAGGTGTATCAGGGGAGCTTTTGATTGGGGGAATTGGCCTGGCACGCGGCTATCATAATCAACCAGGACTTACGAACGAACGCTTTATCGAACATCCTCAATGGGGACGATTGTATAGAACCGGTGATTTGTGCCGTTGGCGAACAAGCCCAGACGCTTCTCCCGCCATCGAGTTTTTGGGGCGTGCAGACCACCAAGTGAAGATGCGTGGGTTCCGCATTGAGTTGGGTGAAATTGAGCGTACGCTGCTACTACACGACAATGTAAGAGAGGCAGTAGTTGTGGTGCATGAGGGCAAGAACTCCCTAGCAGTGGGGAACAAACAACTAGTCGCTTACCTTGTTCGCGATGGGGATGTTCGCGATGAGGATAATCTCCCGGCGGACACGCTTCGCCAGCATCTTGCACAACAATTGCCAGAGTACATGATTCCCTCTGCATTTGTGCTGTTAGATGCCATGCCGCTCACCCCCAACGATAAGATCGACCGCGATGCTTTGCCTGCACCAGAGTATGTAGATACCAAGAGTGAGCCCATTGCCCCACGCAACAAACTAGAAAGTTCACTGGCACAAACCTTTGCGGATATCTTGGGGTTGCCGGAAGTAGGCATTCACGACAACTTCTTCCGTTTAGGGGGCGACTCTATTTTGAGTATTCAAGTCGCCAGTCGTGCCGCCCAACAGGGCTATGCAATTCGTGTCAATGATATTTTTCAATATCCAACCGTAGCGGAATTGGTAACGATGATTGACAGCAATGACGCTCCTTTGCCGCCGCGGGCTATTGCCTCCCAGGGGTTGCAAAGGGGCAACGCACCCATGCTGCCGATTCAACGATGGTTCCTAGATGCCAATCAACCAGAGATGCACCATTTCAACCAATCTTTCTTGTTAACTTTGAAACAGCCCATTGACTTGGCTGAACTCGAAACTGCCGTTCATACCTTGATAGGTCATCACGATGCATTGCGTTTCCAGTATAGTCAGGTGCCACGCCAAGACAGTCGGGATCATGAATCGGGCTGGTCCCAGCACTACCTTGGACACAATCATGAAGAGGAAAAATATACGAGGTTGGAAGTGGTTGATTTGTCTGACCTTGCTTCAGAAGAGTGCGTTTCTGAAATTGAGCGGATTGACGCACAAGCCCAAGCCAGCCTCAACCCATTGACAGGGGACTTAGTACGTTTTGTCTACTTCAAGACCCGTGATTCAAATACTGGTGATGCAGGTGTCTATCAAGCGCACCTGCTCATTGTCATTCATCATTTAGCCGTTGATGGGGTCTCATGGCGCATCCTGCTTGAAGATTTGACCACACTGTTAGAGGATGGTCAAATCCCTCCCAAAACGAGCAGTTACCGTGATTGGGTCGAGGCACTACAATCGGCTACGCAAAAGGGGTATTTTGACGAGGATATCAATTATTGGTTAGCCGATGTGGTTGACACACCACTGCGTTTGGATGACCCCGATGCGCTGAATACCATTGAAAATAGCCATCACTTAACGTTGACCCTGACGAAGACACAAACTGACCATCTACTGCACACCCTCCCCAATCGACACGATGTGACGTTGGATGCAGTCGTCTTAACGGCCTTAACCGAGACGCTGACTGGCTGGTTGCGGCAACCAGCCCTCTCTGTGCAGTTTGAAAGCTATGGTCGCCAAGAGCTATTTGATACCATCAATCTCAACCGCACCATTGGTTGGTTTACAGCCATCTCCCCGCTGACGATCCCCCGGTTTGAGGGATCGGCAGTGAGACGGATCCGGTATACTTTGGAGCAGTTGCGCGCTATGCCAGATGGTGGCATCAGTTTCGGGGCTTTGCGCTATTTTCATCCAGAGTACGATGTACGGACACAATTTGAGGCGTTACCAGTCCCACAGGTGGTATACAACTATTTGGGGCAACTGGATGGTTTGGATAATGATCGGTTTGGTATGGATTCAGAGCCTTTCACTTCGCCAGAAAAGTCTTGTCCCGACTTTTTCCAATCTACTCAAGACCATTCCAAAAAGGGAGGACAGAACTTTTCTGGCCATATATACCGCGAGTCTGTATCACCCAGATTCCAGCGCGATACGGTAATGGATAGCAACGCCGTCATCATCAATGGGCACCTATCTATTCACTGGATCGTTGGCCCCCAATTCCATCGTAAAACCGCAGAATTTCTGCTGGATACCTTCAAGCAGCAGTTGAGTAGCCTCATTACCGAAGCACTTAAGAGCAGTGAATGGGTACCGCTTCGTTCAGATTTTCCAGACGTAGATTTATCGTTAGATGAATTTGAGGCCTTAACAAAAATATCGGAAGCAAAAACATCGGTGACAAAAATATCAGAGGGAAACGCCCCAAAGACCAAACAAACAATAGACCGCGTTGAAAAAGTTGACAGAGAGCTGGGTACATTATGAGTAAGATGAATTCGGTTGAGCAGCTACTGACGATACTGGAAGCAAAAGATATCCAAATTTGGCTAGAGGATGAAGAGCTAAAATTTAGCGCCCCAAAGGATGTATTCACGAATTCGCTCAAAGAGCAAGTGCGAGACAATAAGGCTGAAATCATTCGGCATCTGTCGAATCAAACTCTGTCGAATCAAACGATACAAACGACGCCAATCATTGAAAATCTATATGACCTGTCGCCAATGCAGGCAGGGATGTTGTTTCATAGCCAACTCACACCCAATAGCAACACCTACATCGAACACGTTTTGTTTCATCTCTATGATGATACGTTTGATCCCGAGCGTTTGGTGGCGGCCATGCAGCATGTCATTGATCGCCACGATAGCCTACGGGCTACTTTTCAAACAGAGGGGGTAGGGAAAGCAGTACAAGTGATTCATCGACAGGCACAGCTCCCGGTGACCTATGAGGATTGGCGCGGATATACCCCTGATGAATATAGAACCAGTTTATCTCAATTAATAGAGCAAGATCGACTGACCGACTTTGATTTCTCACAAGCACCACTGCTCCGTTTCAGAATCATTCAGCATCGCGCCGATCGCACGAAACCCAGCTATGATCTGCTATTGACCTTCCACCACATTCTGCTGGATCGCTGGTCAGTTGACCTGTTTTGGTCAGAAGTTCTTCGCCTCTATAGCGGTCTGCCATTGCCCAAAGCGATACCCTATCAATACTACATTCATTATCTTCGCCAACAGTCAGTGGACGCAGATTTTTGGCAGACGTACCTGGGTGGATTTTCCACACCAACAGCCCTCCCAGCGCTGTACACACCAGCGCGCACACCAACGCAGAACCGAGGCAAATCGGTCACCTTCACCCGAAAGCTCTCAGAGGAAGCAACCCAACAACTCATAGCCTTTATGCGTACAGAGGGATTGACGCTTAATGTGCTCTTCCAAGCAACATGGGCACTGTTGTTGGCAAGGTATACGCGTGAGTCAGATGTTGTCTTCGGGACAGTCATGTCGGGGCGGACTGCACCCCTAAAGGGGATTGAATCGATACTGGGGTTGCTCCTCAATACCTTGCCTTTTCGAGTGCAGTTGGATACGAATCTAACAGGCAGAGCGTTGCTACAGCAGGTGGCAAATACCCAACTTGAGCTGCAACAGCGTGAGCATACCTCCCTCGTGGATATCCAACAGTGGAGTGATCTACCAGCGGGAACGGGTCTGTTTGAGCATTTACTCGTCTTTCAGAATACGCCGCAAACCGTCAATAGAGAGCATAGTAGAGGTGACAGTAGAGGTGATAGTAGAGGGAATGGTAGAGACATAGACAATGCATTCAACAGCCTTGAGCTACATCCGGGCTGGGTAGAGCCAGGTGAAACCGGGTATCCGCTAGTGGCAGAGGTGGCCCTAGGAGCATCCAAAGATCCACTCACATTAGCAGTCAATTATGATACCGAGCAATATGACGCCAACACCGTTGAACGTTTGCTTACCCACTGGCATCAATTGGTCATGGGGATTATCTCTCACCCTGACCAACCTGCCTCCAGCTTGCCCATGCTCACCGATGCCGAATATCATCAGATTACGCACGAATGGAACAAAACCGCACCAGAAATAGATGGTAGCTTTGGCGAACCACAGACTCTCCATGCCCTTTTTGAACAGCAGGTGGAACGCAAACCCAACGCGATTGCAGTTATCTTTGAGAATGAGCGCCTGACTTATGCTGAACTTAATGCCCATGCGAATCAACTAGCATACTACCTGATTGAACTTGGCGTGCAAACCGATACACTAGTGGCTGTGGCCATGGAACGGTCGATTGACATGGTGGTCAGTTTGCTGGCAGTACTCAAGGCCGGCGGGGCCTATGTCCCGATTGATCCGACCTATCCTGAAGAGCGTATTCGCTACATGCTGACGGATAGTACTGCACCGATTCTGTTAACCCAATCCCATCTTCCACTAGCACGGCAGATAGAGGACGCGGACACAGAATCCAGCATGGATCAGTTGAGGCATCTGCTTGCAGTGGACAGGATGACATCACAGTTGGTAGCCAAACCAACTAACAATCCCCAAACAGAAACATGCATTGCTAACCTAGCTTATGTGATGTATACCTCTGGTTCTACAGGACAACCAAAAGGTGTTCTAGTTGAGCATGGCGGAGCATTTAATGTTGTAATGGCCCAGGCCAAGATTCTGCCCGACTTAACCACAGGGAGCCGGCTATTACAACTGGGCTCATTGGGCTTTGACGCGGCAACATTTGAATTGATGTTGGCGTTGATGCATGGGGTAACGCTCGTTGTGCCCCATACCGATCATGAACGGATGGGAGCCTCACTTGTCCAACTAGTGCGCCGTCAACGCATTACCCACGTGATGTTTATACCCTCGGTTTTTCAGACCTTGCCAGCGGCTGATTTACCCGATCTAAAGGTATTGATCACAGCGGGAGAGAGTTGCCCCGCTCACCTTGTCAATCAGTGGGGAGAGGGACGGCACTTTTTTAATTTATATGGCCCCGCAGAAAGTCCCATTTGGACCACATATGTCGCTTTGCGCCCCGGTCAATCTGTTCATATTGGTCGACCCATTCCCAGCCGCCATGTATACATCCTGGATGATAATGGGTTGATTGTGCCTACTGGCGTTGCTGGAGATCTGCATATTGGTGGCGTGCAATTGGCACGGGGCTACCTCAACCGCCCTGACTTGACAGCCGAACGCTTCATCAATCATCCCGAGTTTGGGCGGCTCTACAAAACAGGCGACCTGTGTCGTTGGCTCCCTGACGGCAACATTGAGTTTTTAGGACGCACCGACTTTCAGGTAAAAATACGAGGCTTTCGTATTGAGTTGGGTGAAATCGAGAATGCACTGCTGGCGCAGGAAGGTGTGCGCGAGGTAGTGGTTCTGGCACGGGAGGAGAATGGCGATAAGCGGCTGGTGGCGTACATTGTAGAAGAGTTGAAAAGTGGAAAAGTTGAAGGTGAAGATGGTGACTCTTCGACCCTTCAACCTTTCAACTCTTCAATCTTGCGGGATGCCCTAGCCCAACAACTCCCCGACTACATGATTCCATCGGCCTTTGTCTTCCTGGATGCCATGCCGTTGACGCCTAATGGGAAGTTGGACCGTCAGGCATTGCCTGCGCCAGCGTATGTGGATACGCAGAACGAGTTTGTTGCGCCGCGCACGGAGATAGAAAGAGCAGTGGCGGATATCTGGCAGTCAGTGTTGCATGTTGAGCAGGTGGGCGTCAATGACAACTTCTTTGTTCTAGGTGGCCATTCGCTCTTGGCAACCCAAGTCATCTCACGGGTACGTAGCCAACTCAATCTGGATATTCCCCTCAAATCGCTCTTTGAAGCATCGCAGTTGGGTAACTTTGCCCAAGTGGTCAGCGAAGCTCAAGAAAGCGCGGATAAACGCATCCTGCCTGTCTCTCGTGAGAAACCATTACCCCTTTCCTTTGCCCAACAGCGACTCTGGTTCCTTGACCAACTGGAACCAGATAGTGCCTTCTACAATATCCCCATGCTACTGAGATTAACAGGTCAACTGGAATTGGATGCGTTGGAACAGAGTCTTAACTACCTGATTGCTCGTCATGAGAGCTTGCGCACCACCTTTGAGGCAGTGAATGGCGAACCGATTCAGGTGATTCATGATCCGGATCCGTTTACCCTCACGGTTATCCCAGTTGCGGATGAGAGGGAAGCCCAACATCGTGGACAGGTAGAGGCGACCACACCCTTCAATCTTAGTGACGGGCCACTCATGCGCATGCAATTGCTCCAAATTGCCACCGAAGACCATCTGCTTCTGTTAACGCTACACCACATCATCAGCGATGGTTGGTCGATGGGGGTCTTGATTGAAGAACTAACCCATGTCTATCAGGCATTTGTCGCAGGGCAGGAGCCAACTCTGCCCGACCTACCGATTCAATATGCTGACTTCGCCATCTGGCAACGGACGTACCTCAGCGGGGAACGTATGGAGGACCAACTCTCCTACTGGAGAGAGCAACTGGACGGTGCCCCTGCTCTGCTGGAACTGCCCACAGACCGCCCCCGACCACCCGCGCAGAGCTATCAGGGCGCGCACTATATCTTCACCCTAGACGCTGGTCTCACTGCCCAACTCAACCAGCTTGCCCAGGCGCATGACGCTACCCTCTTCATGGTCCTACTGGCGGCCTTCAATATCCTATTGGCGCGTTACAGCGGTCAGGAGGACATTGTGGTTGGGTCGCCCATCGCCAACCGCACCCGCACCGAAATCGAAGGGCTGATTGGCTTCTTTGTCAACACATTGGTCTTGCGCACGCAACTGGCGGATGAGCCCTCTTTCACTGAGTTACTGGCGCAAGTACGTCAGACGACATTGAATGCCTACCAATATCAAGACCTGCCCTTTGAACAATTGGTCGATGAACTGAACCTGGAACGCACCTTCAGCTACAGCCCTCTCTTCCAAGCCATGTTGGTGCTGCAAAATGCAGAGATGGGTGAGGCTACGTTGTCCCATCTCTCTGAGAATCTTACTGGCACCATGCAACCTCCTGACTTCCCCTTTTCTGCCTATGATCTCACCCTCGATCTGATGGCGCGCAGTCATGATATGGGGGGAGGTCTACTGGGGGTATTTGAATATGCAACCGACCTCTTTGATGAGACAACCATTGCGCGCATGGCAACCCATTTGACCAGCTTGCTGAAGGGCATCGTCAAGCAAGCCGAGCACTCTGTGTTGCAATTGCCCCTGCTTACCGATGCCGAGTACCACCAGCTCATCCATGAATGGAACCACAGTACATATGCAATCGACAGGGGCTTTGGCGAACCACGAACCATCCATGCCCTCTTTGAAGAGCAGGTGGAACGTACCCCCGATGCGGCCGCCCTCGTTTTCGACGAAAGGTTGAAAGATGGAAAGGTTGAAAAGTTGCAGCGTGATGACTTCTCAACCCTCGGGAACCCTTTGGGTGTCTTCAACCCTTCAACTCTTACCTATGCTGAACTCAATGCTGGTGCAAATCAATTGGCTCATTACCTCATTAAACAGGGGGTGGGTCCCGGAGTTCTGGTCGGTATCTGCGTCGAACGTGGGTTCCGAATGGTGGTGGGGCTATTAGCCGTCCTCAAGGCGGGTGGTGCTTATGTCCCTTTGGATCCAACCTATCCCCAAGAGCGTTTGCAATTTATGCTCGAGGATACCTCTCCCGCTGTTCTAATAACATCAGAGCTGATAACATCAGAGATTACGCTTATTTCACCGCTGATTTCATCGCTACCCGAACCACACCCGCAATGCATCTTCTTAGATAGAGAGTGGGGGATGATAAGTCAGGAGAGCACAACGAATCCTATGGCTTCGGTGCAACCCAGCGATCTCGCTTATGTGATGTATACATCGGGTTCTACCGGGCAACCCAAAGGGGTGATGATTGAACATGGTAGCTTGGTGAATCTGTATAGGGTGTGGCAGGAAGGCCATCAAGCGCATACGCTACAGCACAACTACATACAGATGGCTAGTTTCGCCTTTGATATCTTTTTCTGGGACACGGTGCGGTCACTTTGTGCAGGGGGAAAATTGGTCCTTTGCCCACGTGAGTGGTTGTTGGACGCTAGTTTACTCTATCAACTGATGTGTCAAGAAGAAATCGATAGTGCTGATTTTGTCCCCGGCGTCCTGAATAATCTCTTTGACTATCTGGAAGAGACAGGGCAGAACTTAGCGTTTATGCGTGTACTTGTTGTCGGTTCGGAGCGTTGGTCGATCAAAGAATACAGAAGAGGCTTACAGCTTTGTGATCCGGAAACACGCTTCATCAACAGCTATGGGGCGACAGAGTTGACGATTGATAGCTCCTACTTTGAAGAGAAGACGGTTGACAACTTCCATGATGAGATTTCATTGATTGGGCGCCCTCTGCCGACCATGCAGTTGTATATTTTAGCTCAAGCTTACCAGCCAGTACCGCTCGGGGTTGCCAGCGAATTGTATGTCGGTGGTGCGGGGCTAGCACGAGGCTACCTGAATCAACCTGAACTGACGGCTGAACGTTTTATTGAGCACCCCGAATTTGGTCGACTTTACAAAACAGGGGACTTATGTCGTTGGCTTCCTGATGGCAACATTGAGTACATTGGACGGACCGACTTACAAGTGAAGCTCCGCGGTTTCCGGATTGAGTTAGGCGAAATCGAGAATGCACTGCTGGAAGAAGGGGGTATACGTGAGGCAGTGGTGCTGGTGCAGGAAGATACCGTCAGAGGTAAACGGCTGGTGGCTTATCTTGCCGGAGATGTAGAGATCGAGACCCTGCGCCAAAATCTTGCCCGACGTCTCCCCGACTACATGGTGCCGTCTGCCTTTGTCTTTTTGGATGCCATGCCACTTACGCTCAATGGTACAATCGACCACCAGGCGCTGCCCATCCCTGATTACACCGATGCCCAAAGCGAATTTGTCGCACCACGGACAGAGATGGAAGAACAGGTGGCAGCTATTTGGCAAGATGTATTGCACATTGGCCAGGTGGGCGTGCATGATAATTTCTTTGCTCGCGGTGGTCATTCACTGTTGGCAACCCAGGTCGTCTCGCGGGTGCGCAGCCAACTCAATTTTGACATTCCGCTCAAGGCACTCTTTGAAGCGCCTCAGTTGGGAGACTTTGCTCAGCTGATCGAACGACAGAGCCACACAAGCACTGCAATCCGTATCCAACCCGTGACGCGTGACCAACCCCTCCCTCTTTCCTTTGCCCAACGGAGACTCTGGTTCCTCGACCAACTTGAGCCAGAAAGTGCCTTTTACAATATCCCAGATCTTATTCGATTAGAAGGACAGCTGGATGTGGCGGCACTGGAGCAGAGCTTCCGCTACCTGTTGACCCGACATGAGAGCTTGCGCACCACCTTTGAGACAGTGAATGGCGAACCGATTCAGGTGATTCATGCTTCGCAACCCTTTACACTCACAGTTATACCAGTTGCAGATGAAGCGGAAGCCCAAAAGCGTGGACAGGTGGAAGCGGCCACTCCCTTCAGTCTCAGGGAAGGACCACTCATACGCGCGCAATTGCTCCAAATTGCCGCCGAAGACCATCTGCTGCTCTTAACCGTCCACCATATCATCAGCGATGGTTGGTCCGTGAGAGTATTAGTGGAGGAACTGGCCCATGCCTATTGCGCGTACGCGGCTGGGCAGGAGCCAAAGCTGCCCGACCTATCGATTCAGTATGCTGACTTTGCCGTCTGGCAACGGGCATACCTCAGCGGGGCAGAGCTGGAACGACAACTTTCTTTCTGGCGCGAGCATCTCCGTGGCGCGCCAGCCCTGTTAGAATTGCCCACAGGCCGCCCCCGACCGCCTGTGCAGAGTTATCGGGGCGCCCACTACCTCTTTGAACTCAGTGCTGATTTGACCGCCAAGCTCAATCAGCTTGCACAGGAGTATGATGCGACATTGTTCATGGTGCTGTTGGCGGCCTACAATCTCTTACTGGCGCGTTATAGTCGCCAACAGGAGATTGTAGTCGGGACGCCCATCGCCAATCGTAACCATGCCGACATTGAAGGGCTGATTGGCTTCTTTGTCAATACGTTGGTCTTGCGAACCCAGCTTGAAGGCAATCCATCCTTCACCAAGCTATTGCATCAAGTGCGCCAAACCGCCTTGAATACTTATGAACACCAAGACCTACCCTTTGAGCAGTTGGTCGAGGAGCTGAACCTAGAACGTACCCTCAGCTACAGCCCGCTCTTCCAAGCTATGTTGGTCTTGCAAAATGCAGACGAGGGTTCATTTGATCTGCCTGGCCTCACAGCCACCCTACAGCCACCCGACTTTCCCTACGCAAAATTTGATCTCACCCTCAGTGTGATGGAACGAGAGAATGGAGATGAAGCTGGTTCATTGGGCATGTTTGAATATGCCACCGATCTCTTTGACAAAGCCACCATTGTACGCATGGCAAGCCACTTCACCATGTTGCTGGAAGGCATCGTCAAAGAGCCAGAGGCACCCATCTACCAACTCTCCATGCTCACCAAGGCTGAGTATCACCAGATTACGCATGAGTGGAATGACACGGCAGTTGACTTCGGTGAACCACAGACCATCCATGCCCTCTTTGAAGAGCAGGTGGAACGCACACCCGATGCTATCGCCCTTGTTTTGGAAGATCAAAAACTTAACTATAAAGAACTCAACATTCTTGCCAACCAACTCGCACATCGCCTGATCGAGCTGGGGGTACAAGCCAACACACTGGTGGCTGTTGCAATGGAAAAGTCCATCGAGATGATCGTGAGTTTGCTGGCGGTTCTAAAGGCAGGGGGAGCCTATGTGCCGATTGACCCGACTTATCCTGAAGAGCGCATTCGCTATATGCTAGCAGATAGTGCTACACCCATTTTGCTGACGCAATCTCACCTATCGTCGACGCAGTTTCCAGAGTATGATGGCGTGGAGAATAGCTCAAGACAATCCATGCATGTGCTTGCAGTGGATATGATGGCGACGGAGTTGGCCGCAAAATCTACCGAGAATCCTCAAACGCAAGCATCCACAAATGACCTTGCCTATGTTATTTATACCTCTGGCTCAACAGGACAGCCCAAAGGGGTTCTGATTGAGCATGGTGGTGCATTCAATGTGGCAATGGCACTGGCGGAGGTGCTACCAAACTTGACAACTGGAAGTCGTCTGCTGCAAATGGCATCGTTGAGCTTTGATGCTGCCACTGCCGAAATTATGATGGCACTCATGCATGGCGTAACACTTGTCGTCGCGCCTGCCCTCCACGAACGTGTAGGAAGAGAACTTGCCCAACTGTTACAACATCAGCGTATTACCCATGTCATGCTTGTTCCCTCGGTTTTGCAGACACTACCCAAAGTTGACTTGCCGGATTTGAAGGTTCTCATCACAGCCGGTGAGGCTTGCTCTCCAGCGCTGGCCAATCAATGGGGAGAGAGACGGTATTTTTTTAACCTTTATGGACCCACAGAGAGTCCAATTTGGACTACGTATGCTTCATTACAACCTGAACAAACTGTTCACATTGGTCAGCCTATTCCAAATCGTCAGGTATACATCCTAAATGATGTGGGTAGGATTGCACCCACTGGTGTGGCAGGAGAACTGCATATAGGCGGTACACAGTTAGCACGAGGCTACCTCAATCGCCCTGAATTGACAGCTGAATGCTTCATTGACCATCCAGAATTTGGACGACTCTATAAAACCGGTGACCTCTGTCGCTGGTTACCAGACGGCAACGTCGAGTTTCTGGGGCGTACCGACTTCCAAGTCAAGATACGTGGTTTCCGCATTGAGTTGGGCGAGATTGAGAATGCACTATTGGCACAGGACGGTGTGTGTGAAGCGGTGGTGCTGGTGCGGGAGGTGAATGACGATAAGCGGTTGGTGGCATATGTGGTCATGGAGTCGCAAAGTCGTGAGGTCGTAGAGTCGGAGAGTCACTATGAAGCTCTGACGACGAGACCAAACGACGACGAGACCAAACGACCAAACAACCAAACGACTTTACGACAAGCGCTAGCCCAAAGTCTACCCGTTTACATGCTCCCTTCAGCCTTTTTCATGCTAGACGCTATGCCGCTGATGCCTAATGGCAAGCTGGACCGTCATGCCTTGTCATCCCCAGACTATGCCGATGCCATCCCCTCCAATCAATCTTTTGTGCCCCCTGCAACGCCAACGGAGGAAGCGCTCGCCCATATCTGGGCAGAGGTGTTGGGCATAGAGCGGGTTGGACGGCATGATAACTTCTTTGAGCTTGGCGGGCACTCTTTGTTGGCTATACAGCTGGTCGCCAAAATTTCCAACGCATTTGATACCAACATCTCTGTGAAGTTCCTCTTTTTACAGCCTACAATTGCGGAACAAGCAGAAGGATTACAACATCATCAAACATACCCACCTTCCCCTTCACACTCTCTCACAAACAAGCAAAAAATAGATCTGGATTCACCCCATATCCAGATCGAAAATGTTTCCTTGCTGTCTCTCTTCGAGCAAGGAGCGATACAACCAGTCGATAGCGTTGCGTTAGGCTACATTCCGGGCACCATGCTAGACCTATTTGACGGTGATTATGCGCAAATGCTATCAACTTTCGTTTGCGGTAAATCGGAGAGAAAAGCGCAAACAAAAGTGAGCAACGGTTGAAAGTTGCCCTAAGAAATACGAATAAGGATGTAAAAAAGCCAAAAATAAGGCTAAATAACGGCCTTAGTACGCCGATGCGCG
>JBCCHB010000107.1:0-59706 GCA_039028975.1 Chloroflexota bacterium | reverse complement strand
TTCTGATAAGTCTTCCAAACATACAATAGTAAAATTGTCTGGAGCAATGGCTTGTATATATTTAATAGTCTCATACAAATAAAGAAAGGCCAATCGGAATAGTGAAAAACTACCCCAACCAATTTCAACACCATGATTTTGTCTGATATCTTCCCAGGTTTCAACCACAGTTGGCTCATCTGTTCGTTGAATCCACTGAGTCATGATTTCCCAAGAATTCCAAGTCAATGATGGTTTCCTAATAATAAAAATTGAATGAAATTGCCTCAGAAAGCACGGTTTATTATTCATTGTTGGATAAAGCGGTATCGTACAGAGGTCAGTTGTGTAGTGACCAATACTTTGTTTAATTACCCTTGCCTTGATCTCGGGCGAAGTTGGAGGCACAAAGAAGTGTGAGAAATCTATGGACCCTGTTGTTGAGTAGGTAATTTTACCGGGTTCCTTAAAGACCTCAATATCTGGAATATTTAGAAATGATTGTACCAAAGCCGTTGTACCGCTTCTATTAAGCCCTGCAATAAAAACCGTTGGTGTAATTGCTAATTCACTATACATTATGTCAATTTGGTCCATTTCCCTTAAACTTTGTTTTAGAGTTTAAAAATTACTGAAGCCTATCTCACATTGAATTGAAGTTCAGATAATTATCACAGCCATAGTTTGGGCAACATATGGGAATTGAGGGAATTGAACGTTACCAGAATGGCTTTCAAGTAATAATTTCATCTTCGCTTTGTAGACGAGGTCGCATTGCATTCACGACACCAAGTGCCAAACCAAGCTGGCTCAAAATGATTGCCGATGCCAATCCAAAATGGAGAAATAGTATCCCCCCAAGGCTTATGAGATGTGGAACAAGCACAAGGGAAAAGGTTTGTTTCATATTTCTTTCAGATCTGTCGGCAAGCTCGAAGAGTGTACTCAGTTTCGTCAAATTTCCATCCATTAAAATGACCTGAGCAGTATCGGTGGCGACGCTTGAAGCGCCGCGTAATGAGACGGAGACAGCAGCCTTTTTGAGGGCAATACTGTCATTAATGCCATCACCAATGTAACAGACTGTTTTACCATCATTTTGTAACCGCTCAATCAGGTCGGCTTTATTTTCGGGTAATGTTTCAGCAAAATAATGATCGATATTTAGTTCATTTGCCAACATCCGCGTCGGTGTTTCATGATCGCCAGAAATAATATACATAGACTGCATGCCATGTTTGCGCAAACCATTGATGACTGCCTGAGCTTCCGGTCGAATGGTTGGTTGCAAAGCAATAGCACCAGCAACCTCGTCATTAATAGCTACCAGCACGAGTGAATGCCCCTGTTCATGGCAAATCTCTTGTGCTTTTGTGATTTCCGGTGGAACGAAGAGCTTTTCTTCTTGGATAAAGCGAATGCTGCCGAGGCGAATAAGTTCTACGCCGATCGTAACAGTTAGTCCATATCCAACTTTATAAGCTGCTTCATCAATGTCAGGGATTTCCAATCCTCTGGAGTGAGCGGCTTGTAAAATGGCCAACGCAACGGGATGGGTTTGGCGATATTCTGCCGCCGCAGCATATGTTAAAATGTCATCTTCTGTGTAGCCTTTTGATATGAATATCTGACCAATATGGGGTTGTTCTTCGGTTAGTGTCCCCGTTTTGTCAAAGACAACGGTGTCTACCTCATTCAGCAGCTCTAGAATAAGGCCATCTTTTATGAGGATTCCATTCTTTGAAGCAAGATTAAAGTAGCTAAGGACGCTGAGATAGCTAGCTACTGTCGTCTTAAATTTGGGGTGACCGACAAGAACAGCCAATGCACTCTGTGGACCCAGTGTAGGAAGTAATACACTATAGACAGCAAGGGTTGGTATGACAGAGCGGTTAGAGATATCCTCTACCCATAGCTGCATTCCCGTTTTGAAATTGATTGTTTGATTGAGGATTTGACCAATTTGAGCGGCAGTTGTTTCTTCACCAGTCTTTTCTACACATATGTGAATTTTGCCCGACATGATCATGGTCAATGCAAAAACGGATTCTCCAGCTCCTTTTTCGGCAGGTTGGGCTTCCCCAGTTAGCATCCTTTGGTCAATTGAAGCCAATCCCTCAACGATTCGACCATCAACGGGAATAACGTCACCAGCATTTACAACAACAATATCACCAGGACCTAATTTTTCGATATCCGTCAGGACTTCAACACCATCTTTGTATAACCATGCAAAATCGGGCTTTTGCTTGAAAATATCGATGAGGCTTGACTTGGTTGTATATCGAATCTGTGCAATTAGCTTGCGGCTCCAAGATGAGAGGAAGAGATTCAGAGTAACCAGTGCCAATATAAGACCCGAGGAACTAAATATAGCACTCGTTCCAAGGGCTAAGCCAGTGAGAATGTTCATCATCACCAATGTATCAATGGTTACTCTATGTTCCAGAAGTAATTTCTGACTGGCATCTATAACAAGCCACACCGTTCGATACATTACAAATGGAAGGCTAAGTAGACTAAAAATAGGATAAACTATACCCGCTGTAGCTAATCCCAATGCCGTTGCTGATACGACTAATTCACCTACAAAGAGTTTTCGAACGACTTGGTTTGATGATGTTTCAACAGCAGAGGAAGATTTTTTGAGATGTTCACGTCGTGAGTTGACCCGTAAGAGATTAATGCGTTTATGTATAAACGTTGGAATGGCTGATTGTAAGTTTGTAGTAGCTGATTGAGATCGAATGAGTTGAGGCTCTTGACCTATTTGATAAGAAAAATTATCAATAAGCTTTTTTCTCTTTTTCTTGCGGTTGTACACCTTTGTTCCAACATGAAGTGTGATACCGCCGAGAACTATTTCTGCTAGCATTACTCTTTTCCTAGTGTCGAGAGAAACGGATCTTGCTGCTCACTGGGCAAAAGCTTTCCGCATAGTCGGCAAAACCTGCCGGAATTTTTGCTGCGGGATAGAGCTTCATTTAGCACCTTCGATAATCTGCTGCACAAAGCCAAGAACTGGTTGGCGGTTGCTCTATGCAGGCAAAGAAAGTAGTCAGCAACGCGCATCCGACCACCGTTTTTAGGGCCATTGACAAAGTGGTACTGTTTACTTCTTGTGTTGCTCCTCCAGCAAGTGTTTCATGGCAATACCCAGGCCGCCTAACATTGAAACTGTGTAGAAAATTTCTGTGGTGGCAAAAGTGAAGCCAGCTATTAGAATTCCTGAAACAGCCATAACACTAATTCCAGCAGTTGGTGGCAAAAGTTATTGTAGACAAAGTATACAAAACAAACGTGAGATGAACGTAGGGGAAACATGAGGTTTAGCTTCCATGAAATGGAGTCCTACAAATGCCTATTCCCAATGCCCGAAAAGTTTCGAATGATTTAATATTTTTATTTGCACTACAACTGGACTTTCACTGACCCATAAGCAGTCAACAAGGTTTGTAACGCCCAAACCGCTGATAATTGGGATGATGCAGATTGATTCCCTGATGAACCGCCCCTTATTAGACAATTGCCCGAAATCAAGGCAATATACAAGGCAATATACAAGTAAGCCCCAGTATATCATATTTGTGCCGAAAATCTAACAGAGTCTACAGTATTTCGGTATGCTGACACGCTGACTGCAGCAATGAGTTCGAGCGCTTTATGGAGTTAGCGAAACGTTAGTTTGCGGCGCGAGCTTCGTCTACGTCGCGATCTGCCACTCGCTCATCGACCAGAGTCTGGCAGCGAGCTCGGCGTTGCGGGTGGATGGCTCCGAGCGCTTTCCATCTGGCTCAAAGTAGTCGCCACTGCTCCTCCCACCCTCGGGACCCAAGACGGCCGCCAACCATCTCCACAGCGTTGACGAGGCCATCGCCATTGCCCAGCAAAGCAAAGGACCCATCATCTTTAGCGATGCCGCCGACGCCACCAGTTCAGGGGCAACAGGTTGCAGCAACACGATTCTCAAAGCCTTGCTGGAGAGTGATTATCAGGGCCGCGTGCTGTTTCCGATTCGCGATGCGCCCGCGGTTCAGCAGGCATTCGCTGCTGGCATCGGTAGCACCATTCAGATATCCGTTGGTGGCACGGTCGACGCCCGATTCACTCCGTTAGAGATCGAGGCAACGGTCGATCTGCTTTCCGGCGGGCGATATGTTGACCACAACGGCATCTTTAGGGAGGGCGGCCCACTTGCCGTGCTTAGCATGGGCAATATCACGCTGGTGGTGTCACGCGAATCAGCCGTCCTATGTGAGCACGCCATGTATTTCAGTATCGGTCAGGATCCAAGGCACTTTGAGCTAGTGGTAATCAAGCTGCCCCATACGCCATATGAGCAATACGATGCCTGGGCCGAACGGAATCTGACCATCGATGTGCCCGGCGCGGCCAGCCCTAACGTTAAAACGTTGAATCACCAGCATGTTACGCGGCCACTCTATCCGCTGGATGACGATTTTGCTTTTACGCCACAGGTAGATATCTCCTGAGAAACAAGGCGTAGTAGCACCTCGCCGTCGTATGTTTTTGATGGCTACATAGAAAATATTGAATGATGGAAAGATGGTTCGTAGAGCGCGTGCAAGCGCAGGAAAATTGATACCACTTATTCACGCTGCTGCGAAGAAGGGTTGACTCCAAGCCCTTTTCACCCCGCTCACGGCTTCGAGCCGAAAATAGGTCAGATTTGCCTCGACAGGCCAGGTTAGCTTCGTACCGCTAACCTCATATAAAATTTGGCCGCCTGGCCCGACGACTCGCATCGATTTTGTGTGCCGATCAACGGCGGCGGAAAGTTGATTATTTTCCAGGTGAATGTATTCAAACGTTGGGTACGTACTGGCGTAAAATGCGCCCGCTTTTAATTGTGCTACAATCATCGCCCAAGAGACTTCTTCGGTTACCTCAGGTATCTGCACACAGACCCAACCGTGTCCGGGTGTCGTATATTGACAATGAAAGTCATCGGTGGCAACGCCCCAAATCCGACCACCGGCTGTCAAAATTTCATCCCATAGTGCTACGTTGGCGGTTTCATCGCACCCTCGGCTTTCGCGTAATCCATTATAAATTTCAAACGCATGCAAGCCAGCTAAGCCGTGGTGGATATTTTGCGCCCCGTGTGCGTATTCTTGCGGGTGACAGCCTATGACAAAGCCGCCAGCCTGTTGTAAAGCCTGGGCACGATTTGCATAATCGTTATCGATTGTTTGCGTAACGGTATGAACGCCAATTTCTAAAATATGGTCTGTGTGGCCATTTTCTTCCCCTGGAATGAGGAGCAGCTTGGCTTGTTCTTGCCACGTTTGCCATTGACCCACATTAGGCGCCTTGTTATGGTCTGTCACTGCTAGAAAATCGTAGCCTAAACTGGCGTACATTGGCCCACTTTCAGAAATGTCCATAAACCGGCCACAGCAAGTGTGCGCATGTAAATTGCCACGCAACCAGCGTTTTGAAGTTGAATAGGGGTTGACATAGGTCGTCACAGATGGTCTCCTTGATGAATAATATGTTACGTTGCTTTTTGTACCACAGTCGGCCAGAAGAGGGCAACCCTTCTTATTGTAATCGAGACCAGGTTATTGTCCAGCCTGTTATCAGAATAGTAGCAGCAATATTCATAAAGCAACAACGGTATTTGCTACGCGATAGCGCTATGTTATAACCTCTTCTTTCCGCCAGAAATTGTTCTTGAAGACCATCCCGATAGTGCAGCCATCTAAATGTCACCAATCATACGGTACTGGCTCTGGTTTCTCTACGCTTCGCAAGGACATTGCCCGCCGTCCAACGACGCCAGACAATAGCCTACGGTCTGAGCCAACCTTCGATGCCTGGATTCAGTTGATTCACACTTGGCTCCACCGAATACTGCTTGCATTCGATCCAGAGCGAAAACGGGTGCAAGCATGGTGCGACGCTAGTCTTGGGTAATGGTGAAATAGATAGATCCGTTTTCCCTTCGACGATAGCACGACCCTAGCGGTGTGGATGCTATTTTTGCGGCGTTGCTGGATGCTTTCCAGAGGGGTGAACCGCCGCCCATTCATGCCTAGACAGGACGGCGAGTATTGCGCTCGGTGCAGAAGGGGTAGTCCAACTGTTGCGCTAAAAGATCGCATTTTTCGTCAGCAACCATAATCGCTTATTTAGCAAGGCCTTGCTCAGCCAGCCAGGCAGCACCCCGTAAGATATCGGCTGGTTCCTTCATCTCTAAAATCAGGCGCGGTGGCGTTTCGAGTTGGCCAATGATCTTGAAAAAGGCATACCAATTGATGTTGCCATTCCCCGGTGCCCAGTGACGATCACTGCGACCATCGGTATCTTGCAGATGGATGTGGGCCAAGAGATCTTTGCCCGCTGCTGCCCACTGATCGGGCGTTGGACCGCCCCGCAGGTGGGTAATGTAAACGTGACCGGTATCAATGCTAAAGCGCACGTAGTCAGATTCAAAAGAGCGAACCAGGTTTAATAGAGGATTCGTGTTCAGATCAAAGATCGTTTCAATGACCAGCGTACATTGCATGGCTGTTGCTGCGGCCACGACTGGCTCCAGGGTTTGGTGAACTTGCTCAATTTCCGCGGCCTGACCCAACTCGGGTGAATGGGGTATAAAGGGGTCGCCAAAATACTTAAATGGGCTATGAACGACCATATGGGAAGCCTTAATCGCCGCCCCAAATTCCAACCCTTGTAGTAGCCGGGTTTGGGTGAGTTCTCGTGCTCTTGGATCGCGAGTCATAATCGAAATATCGATAAATGGTCCGTGAATCCCAAGGCGACCATTATAGCCATCCAACGCCGCGTTTATCTGTGCAGCGACGGCTTGCCAGTCACCATCAAGCACGTCGGAAAAAATAGCGTCCTGGATTTCCAGATCCCGTTGCCCACTAATCAACCAATCGCTAAAGGTGCTCAGGTCAGCGGCCTTCATAGCCGCACCGATGGTAAAGATCGTATCTTTAGGCATTAGATTCTCCTCCCCTTGAAGTTCTATATAAGACCTTGATAATAGCACCGGGTGTCAACGTCGTCAAAACACCTTCACGAGGACGAATAAGCTCAAAATTTTGTCCTTCATCAAGAATGAATAAAAAAGAGGCCTGGCATCCACGGCGCAGCATCCGCGATGCGCTCCTCAAGCTCATCCTCTATGGGTTGCTGGTCTCTATCGGCATTCTGCTCATGATCCCTTTTTTGTGGATGCTTTCCAGCTTCCTCAAAGATGAGTACGAAATTTTTCAGGTGCCGACCGTTTGGATTCCAAGCAACATCCGTTGGAACAACTATATTGGCGTGTTGTTTTACCACTTTCCAAACCGCCTTGGCCACGGACCAGATGCTGAACACCCAAAGTGATGAACACAAGGTGCGATTTAAGTCGCAGGGCAGCATGTTTGGCTTTTCGCAGACGACTGATCCGGTCTTTGCCGATCTGGTTGCGTGGCCCAACGCGCTGGCCGCCCTGGCTACACTCGGTTTCACGCAGGTCACGTATACCGATGGCTGACCCGACAATCATAACCTGTTCGCCCCTAATTTGTGATTCTGCCATGAATTCTCGGTATGCAGCGTTCGTCACCTCGGATTCATTTGCCCAGTACCCAACCATCTCGATAAATTGGGTCGGACGATTTTTGTGATGGGGTGTTCGACGTCGTCACAGCAGACGCCCCCTTGTTGTTAAACTAGCTGGCACTGGTGTAATATTAATGATTGTAGGGCAGTCAATGATAGATTTTTAAAGTGGGTTGATATCCGCAACTTGCGACCTGCAACCTGCGACACGGAGCCAATACCATGCCAGCACGAACCGCCGAACAGGTCATTCAACGCTTTCAAGAACAGCCACCCGCACTCTATCATCGTGGCAAAAAGGTCGAGGATATCACAACCGAACCAGGCATCAAGAATAGTGTTGAAACGATTGCCAGTCTCTATGACCATCAGTGGGAACACAAAGATGTGTGTCTCTATGATTCGGACCTGAGTGGTACGTCAACACCCATCACGTACATGATCCCACGCACCCAGCAGGAACTAACTCGCATTGGTGATGCCATGCATCTGCGGGCAGCCTATACTCAGGGTATGATGGGACGGATGCCAGACTACCTCAATCGTGCGATGGCAAGTTACGCAGGTAGTGCTGATTTTTTGACTTCGCAGAATAGCGAATTTGCCGACAACATGCGCGCCTACCACAAGTATATGAGTGAAAATGACCTGTCGCTTACACATACACAGATCAATCCGCAGGTCAACCGCGCAGTGAGTGTTACAGAACAGGTGGACCCCTTCTTGGCAGCACGCGTCAAAAAGGAAACCGATGCAGGGATTGTTGTGCGTGGGGCACGTATGTTGGCGACACGACCCATCTCGGACGAAATCTTGGTCTTTCCTTCAACAATGTCGAGCATTCCAGAGGATGGCACACCCTATGCCTTTGGGTTTGCCATCCCCAACAACACTGACGGACTAAAATTCCAGTGTCGCGAGACCTTTGACTATGATCTCGCTACCTATGATCATCCACTGGGATCGCGCTACGAAGAAATGGATGCTGTCGTCTTCTTTGATGATGTCTTTGTGCCTTGGGAACGGGTTTTCCTTTATCAGGATGTCGAGATTTGCAACAAAGCCTACACTGCCACAGACACGATCTGGCATATGGGACATCAAGTAGTCTGCAAAAGTATTGCCAAAATCGAATTCATTCTGGGTTTAATTTCACTGATGACTGACTCGATTGGTATCGAGGGCTTCCTACATGTCCAGGAAAAAGTGGCTGACATTTGGGTCAACTTGGAGATGATGAAGGCATTCCGGTTTGCGGCGGAGCAACAGGCGACGCTCAACGAGTATGGTGTCATGACGCCAGCAAAGGCTCCGCTGGATGCAGCACGCAATATCTATCCCAGGCTCTATCCCAAGATGATCGAAAGTGTACGCCAAATCGGTGCAAGCGGTTTGGTCGCCGTGCCGACAGAGGCCGATGTCAATGGCCCTTTGGCTGAGGAAATTTCACGCTATTACCAGAGTGCAACTCAAGAGGCCAAGGACCGTATCCCTCTGTTTCGTCTGGCATGGGACACGGCACTGTCAGCCTTTGGCGCACGTCAAACCCACTATGAATATTACTTCTTGGGTGATCCAGCACGTATGTGTGGTGCTGTGTTACGCAATCATGACCGTACAGAGTATATGGATACAGTGCGTGATTTCTTGAAGTGGAACGCAACGTAAAAATATCGTATCTGCTCAATAGTTGGCAATATATCGTAGCGGTTTGAAATATCGAATCCGTGCTAGCCGATTTATTGAGCAGACACAAATATTGATAGGTTTTATTCAATTTTTTTGTTTATGTGTTGATTCCAACAATGGCATCATTGCATTGAACAGCCCGGCGCCTAACCCAACCCAGCCAGCAATCATTGCATAATGTATGCCGAAACCAAACAACAATACACCACCCGCACCAACCATCGTTGATGCAAGCTGCAATCCAAATGTTCTGTCGGTATTAGAATGGAATCTTTGTGCTAATTCAAATATCTTATCAAGCCTACTTAATCCGCCGTTTAGCAAAATGATTTGTGCAGTGTCCATCGCCAATGTTGAAGCATCACGCAAAGAGACAGAGACATGTGATGTTTTCATTGCAATGGCATCATTAATGCCATCTCCCACATAACATACATAGTGACCAGCCTGTTTTAGCTGCTCGATTTTCTCTGCTTTTTGCTCTGGCAAAGTTTGCGCATGCCATTGGTCAATGCCTAAACGCTCTGCCAATACCTGTGTTGGTCGCTGATGATCGCCAGAAATCAGGACGATTTGCTTAATCTGCTTGCGCTGCCGCAATTGCTGAATCAATGCATGAGTTTCGGGACGCAAAGAGGGTAGCAGTTCAATGCCACCAACCATTTGCCTATCTATAGCAACCATTACCAGCGAGTGTCCTTGTGAGTGACAAATTGTCTGAGCCTCGTTGAGATTTTCTGGAATGGCAACCCCGTTCATCTCCATAAAACGAACGCTACCCACCAGAATCCGTTTGCCTTCCATTGTCACAGAGAGTCCAAACCCAACATGGTAATCGGCATCATCAATTATTGGTAGTTCTATCTCTCTATCATTCGCTTCGTGACAAATGGCTTTGGCGATTGGATGAGTCTGCCAAGATTCCGCTGCGGCAGCATATCGAAGCACACACTCTTCGGTATGCTCTCCTAATGTGTAAATCTGCCCGACAGCTGGCTGTTCATCGGTTAAGGTTCCCGTTTTATCAAAGACAATCGTGTCCACTTGCTTTGCAAGGTCAAGAGAGCGACCATCTTTCACAAGAATCCCATGTTGGGACGCAGAACGGAAAAAAACGAGGATGCTGATTGGCGTGATTAACAGGACTTTATATCGGAAATGGCTGGCAAGTAAGGCGACGGCACTATAAGCCCCCAAGAAAGGGATAGCAAGGGTTGAGAGTGCTAGTGTGGGCATAGCGGTTTGATCGGACAATTCTGCGGCACGCAACTCGACCGTCGATTTAAATTCAATCGTTCTGTTCAAAATCTGTGCAATATTTGCAGCGGCGGTCTCGTCGCCTGCACATTCAACCCGAATCACAATCCGTCCAGAGAGAACTGTCGTTAATGCAAATACGTCTTCTCCTTGGCTACGGTCTACGGGGGCTGCTTCACCCGTCAAGATGTGTTGATCAACGCTTGCCATCCCCTCGATAATCTGGCCGTCGGCAGGAACGATCTCGCCCGCATGAACAACAAGCTCATCACCCATCTTGATATCTTGGGCAGACATAGATATCTCAATCCCGTCCTCAAGACGCACCCATACCGTATTTGGCAGTTCGGTAAAAATAGTGAGCAACTCATTTTTGTATGATTCTGTGACTTTTACTTGAAGTGCACGTGCAAGATACGCAATGACAAAGGTAATGCCACTTATCAAAAATTCTCCATAGAAAAGACATCCTATTATCATTAACAACACGAGGGTATCAATTCCAACTTGTCCAGCACGGAGTAAATGGTAGGTATTTTGGTAAAAAGGCCATAGACAGTAGAGGAGTCCGGGAACACTCAGTAATGCCAGCGGTGCATAGACAGTTCCTGCATACGCAAGTCCTGATGAAACAACGGCCACCACCAAATTCCGACGAATAACCTTGATGGGCGTCTTTTTCCTCAGGACGAGACTCTCATCAACTGGACGATCCATTGGTTTGTCAGTCGAATCCATTCCCTCTTTATGCGAGATTTGTATAAGTTTATCTACTAACCGTGTGTGTGAAGAGTTCTGATGGAGTAAAGTCCCGACACCACCCACAACGGTGCCGACAATAACCGATGTCACAAAAGCCATAAAACCTCTTTTCGGAATGGCTCCATAGGATAAGATAGAGATAATTGCAGAAAGAGAAATAGGGAAAAGGAAGAACCTGTGGCAGAAATGAAGATACCAATCAACCATTTCGCCAGAAAGAATCTCCCTTGGGTAACAGGATAGGTGAAACAGAAGAAAAAGTCGAATCTGTGCTGACGGCGTTAAGCTAGAATGGCCATCTGACAAGGTCATGTGGGCTTACAAGTTGCGTTGAAAAGTTTTTGGTGAAGCAAGACAACTAGATTTCCTGGAGCGAGTTTACGCCCGAGTTCTAGCCCTTTAGCTGCACGTTGTTTTGCTTGATCTTGAAAACCGAGTAACCATAAGCAGTAGGCAGAACGAGTTAGAAATGGAGCATTGACTCTTCTTGCACTGTCACTTTGGGAGCGGTTTGTCCATAGCAGGCAGTGTGATATAATCAAAATCGGTGATGGATTGCTCTTTCCCCTACAGATTTATGTGGAAGCCCTCGTTCGCTTTCCTTTCTTTCTTGCTTTACAGAACACGTTAATCATCACCATTTCCGTCATCAGTGGCCGACTGTTGAGTGCGTCGCTGGCTGCTTTTGCCTTTGCCCGTATGCGCTTTCGCTGGCGTGACCCTCTCTTCATTCTGGTTTTGGCCACGATGATGATCCCCTATCACGTCACCCTGATTCCGACCTATATCCTTTTCAACAAACTGGGTTGGAGCGATTCCTTCTTGCCCCTCATTGTGCCCAATTTCTTAGGCTTGGGGGCCTTCTATATCTTCCTCCTGCGCCAGTTCTTTCTCTCCATCCCACGCGAGATGGATGACGCCGCGCGCATTGACGGCTGTAGCACGTTGGGTATTTATTGGCGCATTGTCTTGCCGCTGTCCAAACCGGCCTTGGCCACGGTCTCCATTTTCACATTCCTCGAACAGTGGAACGACTTTCTAGCGCCTATTATCTATCTCAACTCGCCCCAGAAACATACTCTGGCCATCGCCATGCAGTTCTATCGTCAACAGACCAGTGGTGCCTGATTTGGCCCGGTGCGTACATGGTCGCACCTGATGGCGGTGTCGATTTTAGTGATGCTCCCCTGCCTGATTCTCTTCTTTTTTGCCCAGCGCTACTTTATTCAGGGAGTTGTGGTCAGCGGGGTAAAGGGGTAGTGATGGAATGGCTGTGTCAATGGGTGAGTTTACTAGATACTCCGCTTGCGTTACAATAAGCGTATGCTAAAACTACCCTATGCCATCCGTGATTTTTTCGCATTGATTACCGAAAACTATCTTTACTTTGACCGCACTGACCGCATCCCACTGCTGGAAGATGCGGGCAAAGAACTCCTCTTTCTCCGACCGCGCCGTTATGGCAAAAGCCTGTGGCTTTCAACGCTGATGAACTACTATGATGTCGCAAAATCTAATGATTTTGAACGACTCTTTGGTGACTTTTCCGTTGGCAAAAATCCTACTCCGCTGCACAATAAATTTCTGGTCATGAAGTGGGATTTTTCGACCGTCGAGTCCCATGGCACTATTCACGAAATCCGTACCTCGCTCTATAATCATATCAATGAACAAATCGCCATTTTTGCAGATGATTATCCAACGTTGCTATCGTCAACAATTCGGATCAATCCTGACGATGCCCTGGCCTCCTTTTATTCCGTGATTGCTGCAGTGCGGCGGAGTCCATACAAATTCTATCTGTTTATTGATGAGTATGATAACTTCGCCAATGAAGTCATGATGGGGCGCCAGCGTGATAATCGTAAGCGATATGACGAGTTGGTGTCCGGTGAAGGTTTACTGAAAACACTCTTCAAAAATATCAAGGCGGCGGGTTCTGGAGACGGAATGGATCGAGTCTTTATCACTGGGGTTTCACCAGTTGTGATGAATGATTTGACTAGCGGCGCGAACGTGAATGAAGATATTACCTGGTTGCCCTACTTCAATGACCTGTGCGGATTCACCGCAGCCGAAGTTCGTTCACTGGTTGATAGAATGGTGGATGAAGGTCAAATGCCAGCAAACAAGGTAGAAGAGGCACTGGAGCAGATGCGCCTCTTCTACAACGGCTCGCGCTTTGTCACTCATTTCCCTGGCGGCAAGGTGTCTGATGCGTCGATGGTCTATAACCCGATCCTCACCTTTCACTTTCTGCGTAACATCCAGCGCTTTGGGGAGTACCCGCAAAACATGCTCGATTCCAATATGGCCCCAGACTACAACAAACTGGTCTACATCTCTGCCCATGCCAAAGGTGAACAGCTGCTCACTGATGTGCTCGGTGAAGAGACGGCGGTCACGGTGTCCGATCTAGATGACCGGTGGGGTGTCCAAGAGTTATTAAACCCTGAGCAACAGAGTGAGAGATTGGCTACTTTACTCTGCTACTTGGGTGCATTGACCATTGCCGACAAACAGGCCGATTCTCAGATCGTTTTGGGCATTCCTAATCTGGTCATGCGAAGGCTCTATGCTGAGCGCATCTTGAAACTGACCTTCAGGACCGCGAATGAACTGGATGAAGCCAAAATAGTGGCCAATACCTTCTTTGCCCAGGGTGACATCGTCCCCCTGTGTACGTTTATCGAAAAGAATCTTTTGACCATTTACGACAACCGTGACTATCAACACTTTAATGAATTGACGTTGAAGACACTCTTTATGGCATTGCTCCACTTCAACAACCTCTACATCATGGATTCGGAGCCTACGCTGCAGCGCCGCTACGGCGACCTGATCATGATGATCCGTCCCGAGATGCGCCACTACAGCGTCTTTGACCTCTTGATTGAATTTAAGCATGTGTCGCTGGGCGATGCAAAGCTTACTGGAAAGGGAATTCAGGATACAGATCCTAGTGAGTTAGCAAGCCTACCCATGGTGAAAAAGGAACTAGCGAACGCGCGGGAGCAGTTGCAAGACTACCGGAAAACGCTCAAACAAAAATATGGCCAAGCATTGAAATTGCGCACCTACGCTGTGGTGAGTGTGGGTTTTGAGCGGCTCGTCTGGCAAGAAGTAAGCCCATGAAGTGAGCAAGTTCCCTCCAATAAAGGAACTATTACTTTTTCACCTTCATCGTCGCCGCAAGCGGCGGATGGCCGCGAGCGGCTGTAACCAAACAGGACGACGGCCCTAATGCGAAGCGGCAAAACAAGGGGCCTTCGGCAGCAAGTGTGAAGTCGCTTCGTCCAACATCTACACTAAATTGTCGATAATTTTTCGCAAGGGCCTAAGTTAATGTCTCAGATCGATCAAGCCAAACGCACGCAGCTCTTTTCCTATGGGTTCTGCCAATTTGCGGACATTCTGGATGACAATATGCTCAACCGGCTTCGTCATGCAGCTGACCACATGTTGGAGACCCAAAGTGATGAACACAAGGCACGATTTAAGTCGCAGGGGAGCATGTTTGGTTTTTCGCAGACGACTGATCCGGTCTTTGCCGATCTGGTTGCGTGGCCCAACGCGCTGACTGCGTTGGCTACGCTTGGGTTCACACAGGTCACCTACACCGACGGCTATCTGATCAGCAAGCCGCCACACAGTCCTCAGCTCTTCTGGCATTACGATTGGTTCGCTTGGGAAGAACCAGAGATGTTTGACCCCAAACCGCCGCAAGTCTTCTGCATGTACTATCTGACCAACACAACCGTCTCGAATGGCTGTTTGCGCGTGATTCCCGGCTCTCATACGGCCTATAATCCGCTCCACGATCTGATTGCCGCGCCCCACAGCGAAGAATTAGGGCGGGCCAACAATCTAGAGAGAGCTGAGTTTCAGCCGCGCACCGACGAGATCGATGTCCCCATGAAAGCGGGCGATCTAGTTATCGGTGACGCACGGCTGCTTCACGCGGCCCACGCCAATCAGAGTGAGCAACAGCGCACGGTCCTGACCCTCTGGTACCAGCCCGATTACGCTTCACTGCCCGACCGCGTCAAGGCGCAGATGGTGGCAAAGACGCAACCGCTGGCGAGTGACTGGCCTGAAGAAGCCAAAGCCAAAGTTGCCGCGCTCTATCCGGTCTATGAGGGTGATGCCAAACCACATGATCGGATGTACCGTCCCAGGCAATGAACTAACCGCAAAATCACGAAAGTAATAAAGTTCATTTTGTAGCTCACTACTGGAGACTTTTTAGATCGTACTCAGATATCGCAGATAAACTCAGATTTTGACTATCGACCAGAGCAAAATCTGACAAATCCTGGCCATCTGAGTACAAAATTTCCTGGTTCACTCGGATCTCAGGTGGTTGACAGACTAGAAATTAACCATGAAGTCAATGAAGACCATGAAGATTCGAAAATCCCTCGAACAAAAACTTCATTTCCTTCAATCCCTTCATGGTTCGTTCAACCTTTCGTTGTCAACCAAATGGATTCCAAAAGAACCAAAATTTCTTACTCATACCTAGCTGCCCGATAGCAAGTTAATAATAGGCTCCTGATTCAAATTGTAAGATTATGCTATGGTGAAAATTGCTTTCCACGCTACGTCCAAGAACATCATCCTTTTGCTCGCAATACTGATTGGCACTGGTTGTGCGGTGCAGCAAGCACCCACCGCTTCAAGCAATCTAGGGGATGTCGTTCAGCGGCAGGCTCAATCTTCCCCCTTTGTTGATGTCTCGGCGGCTGCTGGCATCACTGCAACCCATCGTGCGTTTTTCAAGATGGATGCCAAGACTGGCTATTTGGGCATCGGCCAAGCCTGGGGTGACTACGATAACGACGGCTGGGTCGATCTCTGCGTAACCGGGAATCTGGATCCGAACGTGCTCTACCACAATAATCAAGATGGCACCTTCTCCATTTCGACCCTTTCGCCTCAGGTGAGCCTACCAGAATCGACCAGCGGTGGCGTCACCTGGGCCGACTACAACAATGACGGCTGGCTGGATCTCTATGTGATCAACGCCGAGGCCAACGTCATCTTTCACAACGACCGCGGCATCGGCTTCCAGGACGTGACTGCAAGAGCAGGGGTCGGCGATACAGGCAAAGGGCAATCTGCGGCCTGGGGCGATTATGATAACGACGGCCTGCTGGACCTCTACGTAGTGAACTGGAGCTGTATGCCCGAGTGCAAGCCGGTTGACTTCGCCCTGCATCAGGATCGGCTCTACCACAACAACGGTGACGGCACCTTCACCGATGTCTCGGACTCATTGCCTTATCCGAAGACGCTTGGTTCCGGCTTTGCGGGCAGCTTTCTAGATTACGATAACGACGGCGATCTGGACATCTACGTGGTCAATGATGAATACAAAAATTCCATCGGCAATGTCCTGTGGCGTAATGATGGACCAGCCACGAACAACGACCAGTGCGGCGCATGGTGCTGGTCCGACGGCTCCGACGATTCTGGCGCGGGCATCGTCATTAGCGGCATGGGGCTAGCCATAGCCGACTACGACAACGACGGTGATCTGGATACCTACTTCACCAACATGGTGCGTCCCATGGCCCTCCTTCAGAATCAGGGCGACGGCACCTTTATCAATGTGGAAGAAGCCGCGGGCGTTGGCGTCCACGAGAACTCAGTTGTCGGTTGGGGGCCTCTCTTCTTTGATATCAACAATGATGGCTGGCAGGATCTCTTTCTGGCTGCATCGACCACCGAACCACGCAAATTTGAACCGGGCGGGATGCAGGATATGCACTATCCTCGCATCAACTACCTCTTTTACAATCTTGGCGACGGTACCTTCATTAACGGCACCCCAGCGCAATGGTTCACTAACCAGCAGGTGAGTATGGGGGCCGCATATGCCGACTATGACAATGATGGCTGGGTTGATTTTGTGGTGGGCAACTGGAATGAGGGCTATACCCTTTTTCGCAATAGTGGCAGACAAGGAAAAGTTGGTACACCCAGCAACCATCATTGGTTCGCCGCCAATCTGGTAGGTGCAGATGGAATGAACCGCAACGCCATCGGCGCACGCATTTACCTGACGACAACCGATGGTCAGACCCAAATGCAAGAAGTGCAGAGCGGTTCTAGCTTGGGCGCGGGGAATGCACTGACCCTCTACTTTGGTCTAGGTACGGCTGAGATTGAAGAGGTTGAAATTGTGTGGCCAGACGGGGTCTCTCACATCTATCCGACAATGGCGTCAGATCGAATATGGTGGATTTATCGGTAAGACATCAAGTTTTCACACTCAAGCCTTGTCGCCAATGTCAGACGGTTACGCCGATGAGGTAAACTCGCAGCACTTTTTCTTGAAGCACTAGTTCAAAGACATCTCCCTTTTTGGCAAGCAGCTTGTTGTCATCTTTCTTATTATCAAAGATAACCATGTAGCCTTTACGCAAGCCAGCCACTCGCAGGTAATTTGCCAACTGTTCTAGTCCCTCTTCATAGCGGGCATTGCCATACCAGACTTTGGTCTCGATAATAAAGCGTTGATCGCGGAAGAACCCAGCTAGATCGATCTCGCCCGCGGTCGATAGCGATTCGACAGTAACAAAGCCGCCCACAGAGCGCAAAATTGCCGTGAGATAACTCAGCAGGAGATACTGACCACTAATTTCCAGAGGATTGTGGGTGGCTTCACTTTTCAATAAGCGCACCCCATGCTCTTCCATAAAGGCTTTGAAGCTGTCCATGACGTGATCAAGGTGCAGTTGATTGTCAACTACAAAGCGGTTGAACGCATGGCCATTCACTACATGGCCATTCACTACCTGCCTCATGATGCTGTGAGTCGGTGCAAATGCTTTGACTAAAATTTTCTGATAGATAGGATTGGCAATGCGTGCGTACTCAACACCATTCTGATCTTCATGAACCCGCAACACGCCAAACATAAGTAGCTCTTGGGTCACCTCATCCTGAAAGTCATAGTAAAATGTGTTCTGAAAGAGGGCCTCAAGCACTTCGCTCTTATGCAGCTTGGCCTTGGAGCGAATCGTATAGAAATTTGTGTTATTCTCGTTGATCAGCTTGGCTAGCGCATAATCAAAGTCTTCCTGGGTAATGGGTTGACTGTAGTCGTTTTCAGGATCGTCTGTCAATAGCTGGCCCAATCGATTAACCAAAAAGGGTTGGCCGCCCGTTTCGGCAAAGACACTATCCAAGGCGCCCTGTTCAAAGATCTGCCCCGTCGCCTCGGTATGTTGGGTTAACAGGCTGCTGGATTCTTCTTCTGTAAAGTAGGGAACCGTATATTGATCGGCAATATTAAAGGGCGATTGAGTACCGCCCAACATATGGGCAATGGTTTGCACACCAACCAGGAGAATTGAGTGAGTACTATACAGCTTCGGTTCATAACGCTTCAGATACATGGCCCGAAACTGACTTAATATCGGCGTACTAATTTCGGTTGGAACGGCCTCAAATTCGTCAATAATGAGAACGACTCGTTTTTGCAGCCCCCGACCAGTTTCCTTCAGCCACTGGATAAAATCACCATGATCACGCATCGGCGAAGGCTCTGGAGCAGATGGTGCCTGTATCTCCCGCCATTCTCGTAAAGCCAGGGCCAACATCTCATAGGTCCGCGCTGGATCAAAGTCTGTTAATGACTCAAAGTCGAGCAGAATACCAATATAGTCACCGGTGGCCTCTAGTTCGGCGATAATCTCTTGAAAAAGCGTGGTCTTGCCAATTTGCCGTGCTGCGTTTAGAGTAAAGTAACGCCCCTTCTCTATTTTTTCGCGCAAAATTGCTTTGACCGCAACTCGATCTACATGATAATGGTATTGGGGATAGACAGGGCCAAGGATGTTGAATTCTCGCATGGTATGATAAATATTAGGAATATTACGGTTCATTCACAGAGAGCCAGTACTTCAAGTATACTATATTCAAACGCTTATGGAAACAGTTCTTTGAACTTACGCTTTGGCGCTTCGCTATTCGCCACATCTCATGATTTTTTGTGCATTATTACCGGTAGCTGTTCCGCAATAGATTTGGTTGACAAGAAAAGACGCTCTATTGTAGGACACATTTGCAATGTGACAAGCCTGCTTCGATGGAAACATGTCACTTTCAAAAAGTGACCTACGGCTGTCAACCACCTGAGATCTGATTGAACCGTGCTGATTTACTTCTCGTAACTCACAATCACTAGAGGAATCCAACTCCATGAATATTGAATCAATTGCTACCAAATTTGATCAACATGGTTATGTTCTGCTCCCCCAAGTTATTTCAAAAGCCGAACTCGCGGGTTTGCAGGCTGACACGGCCCACATGATTGATACCGGATATGAAGGCCAGGAGCCAGCCAGCGACTACTTCTACGATCCGCTGCCCGATACCGGAGAGATCGTCTTTCACCGGGTGCAGTACATCTTCCCTAAAGCGCCCAACAATTCTTTCGTCAAGCTACTGGGTCATCCTATCATTTTAGAGGTCGTGCAGCATCTACTGGGCGACGATTTTATCTGCGGGGCCGAGGCGTTTGTCTTCAAGACGCCTGGGAACGGCAAGGAAGTCCCAGTTCACTGCGATTGCGATGCCAGCGACCCTGAATTGGCTCCGCTGATCTTTAACGTCGACTACTATCTGGATGATGCCACCGTGGAGAATGGTTGTCTGTTGGCGGCACCGGGCAGCCACAAACTGAACCTATCCCCCGCAGAGGTAGCAAAGCAGGGCTTTGATTTTCCTGGTTTGGTAGAAGTACCCGTTCAGGCTGGCGACGTGTTGATCCACAATACGCGGGTGGTGCATGGCTCCAAGCGCAACACCGGTAACAGCCTGCGACGCACGCTCTACTATGAGTTTCAAGGACTCAATGCCGCACTAACACAAGGCGGCATCCGGCCCGGTAGCCCGCTCAACGACACCTGGATTCAGGAGCGCATTCGCCTGGTGATGCACGCCATCGATCTGCGCAAAGAGACCAGCTACGGGCAGGATGAAGAGCCCTTTGCCTATCAGCCGCCAGCCGGATATGACATCGCTTGGCCGCAACCAGATGAGACGGTCAATTATCGTCCAGCTCTGGGATACAACAAGTTCTTTTAGCAAAGGTAATCAATTTGCGGCTTTGGTCATCGTCTCATCCAGATGGGCTCATCGGTGAAGACATGTCTGGTTTGAACACCCTGGTAGAGCCGCTTTCCTTGAGAGTGAAGCCAGACATGTCTGGACAGAACGACGACTAAGGTCTGACTTTCCATCCGCTAGAGATTTTTATGAACACCCATGACTGGAAACTCATTGAGGTAGAAAATCCGGAGCTTGTCATCACAGCAGTTGAGCGACTAGACGAGGGGTGGAGCTGCTTGGGATATTTGGTGAACAAGACCAAAGTCTTTAAAGTCCCCAAACTGGACTGCTGGGATGAGTTGGCCGTGGAAATCATGTTCCTCGACAGACTGGGTGAAGAGTTGCCTCGCGCGGTTCCACATCCTTTGTTGCATCAACGAGATTCAAAAGCTACCCCGTTTGGATATGCCGTATATAGTTATCTGCCTGGCATAGCATTGGATACGGATTTAGTATCAACACCGAAACTTCAGATCATCCTTGAGAATATGGCTCTATTCTTGCGTACGCTACACAACATTTCCCCGCCACCGGAACTGATAGACCTGATTTATCATGAAGATCACAACGAGCTGGCCAAGACAACGAGACGACTATTTACGGCTGCCGAAACTGAAATAAGACCCGCCATCTCCAGTCAACAATGGGGTAGCCTGGAGTCGATTTTTGAAGAGCAGCTCGACCACTGTGCGCACGACTTTTCACCGTCTCTCATTCACAGAGATTTATGCCCTGGAAATGTAAGAATTGTGAACGATGAGATTACCGGTGTCTTCGATTTTGGGAACATGGTGCTTGGCGATCCTGATCTTGACTTTTGCGCGATCTACGAAGATATTGGTGAGGCAACCCTGGTGGAGATTGCACGGCACTACGGACATCCACGCCCTGGGGCACTGCTGGAGAAAATGGCGCGACTACGAGTTATCAATACAGTTGAAGTGATCATTGACGACGCTGAGTATGCACCAGAGGGTGTGGTTGAGCAATGTTGGTCAGACTTACGTACGCAGTTGCAAATGACTTAAATTAACTGACATGTTAAAAACAGAGCAGATCCAAATTCGAGATCCCTTTGTTGTTCCCCACGCGGTGGATCAACGCTACTATCTCTTCGGAACTACCGATAAAAACGCCTGGTCAGGCCCAGCTACGGGCTTTGATTGCTACCACAGCACCGATTTACAGACTTGGGAAGGCCCGCTGCCCGCTTTTCGACCTCCTGCTGGCTTCTGGAGCACGGAAAACTTCTGGGCACCGGAAGTTCATCACTATCAGGGGCGATACTATATGTTCGCCTCTTTCAAAGCCCCAAATCGATATCGTGCTACCCAGATTCTGGTCTCCGATAAAATTGCAGGCCCTTATGCTCCTCTTTCGGACGGGCCAATCACCCCAGCGGAGTGGCAGTGTCTGGATGGCACCCTCTACATTGCCGATGATGGCAAACCCTGGATCGTCTTTTGTCACGAATGGGTACAAATCCACAACGGTGCTATGATTGCCATGCCGCTCTCCGATGATCTGAAAGAAGCCGCTGGTCGGCCGGTTCACCTCTTTAGCGCCTCGGAAGCACCCTGGGTGAAGCGCTCTGGCTGGCCAAAGCAGGGCGATGTTCATCAATTTCCTACCTACATCACCGATGGCCCGTTTCTCTATCGAACGCGTAAAGGTCGCTTACTGATGCTCTGGTCGAGCATGGGCAACAAGGGCTACGCCATGGGAATCGCTCGCTCGGAAATGGACACAATTACCGGCCCTTGGCACCAAGAGCCTGAGCCACTTTGGGCTGAAGATGGCGGCCATGGTATGCTCTTCCAAGCCTTTGATGGACGGCTCTTCCTAACCTTTCATCGGCCCAATCAGACGCCCGACGAACGTGCGGTATTCCTCACAGTCGAGGATACGGGAGATACAATTCGGTTGGTAAATTAAGGAGAAGGAAGCATGAGAACCAAAGTGATCTTTGACACAGATGCAGGTGGCGATATCGATGATCTCTACGCGTTGGCGCTTATCCTTAAGCATCCGAATCTGGAATTGGTTGGTGTAACCACCGTCTCCGCCGACACCCAGGCTCGAGCTCGACTTATTGCAAAAATGTTGCGGCTAGCGGAGCGAGCGGATATACTGGTCTACGCGGGCATCCGCATCCCCGAAGCACTTATAGAACTCGGAACGGATGAGACAACCTACAAGCAGTACCTGACCCACCTCGAACTGGTATCCCCCGACGACCCTGAGCATGGTAGAGAGTATGATGATGCAGTCCCCTTCATGCTGGAAACCCTACATCAAACGGAAGAACCAATTACGCTTATCGGTACGGGACCCTGGACCAATATTGCCGAGGTAGTGAGATTAGCTGACGCCCAGCAGAAATCCATGATCGACTCTATCGCCTTGATGGGCGGCGAAGTCCACCTCTTGCACAATGAGTCCAATGTCCATCATGATCCAGAAGCGGCTGATCTGATTCTGAAAAGTGGAATCCCTGTTTTTCTCGCTACGTGGAGTATATGCCAACACCTGACATTCACGATGGCCGAGGTGGCAGCGCTGACTCATGATTCACCATCGTCTTTTCTTCAGGCGATGCATGCGGCGACAGAACTGTGGTGGAACGCTGGCGTTGAATACAAGCCCGGTCCCATGTGCTATGATGTGATCCCTGTCTTTTGGGTCGCTGGCGAACGGGAACACATTTCCTGCATCAAGCTTGATGAGATCACCGTTGAATTGACTGGGGTACAGACGCGCGGGATGATGGTTGTGCATCCCTGGGAACGTATGAATGCCGAGAAGACTGATACCACCTCTTCTGATTATTTGACCATATCAGACTCACTGAATGTAGAGGCGTTGAAGCGGCGCTACATCGATCTCGTTTTCGAGCAGACAAGGTAAATGACAAAAGACCAGAGTAGCTAAAAGGGGTCGTATAACGATGGTTGTGTAAAATCCGAAATAGAGGCTTTGTCCACTCAAAACCGCTGGCATTTTACACAGAATTCGTTATACCATCCGAAAGCCCGTTGGGAAGTACGCTATGTGCTTTTTGAACGGTCTGTTGGTCAGATCGCTACACAGGTAGTGGAAGACGACTATATTCACATTTTTACATCGGAAGAAATAACGAGCCTGGGGGTCTCATCATGAATCAATCCAACAATGCACTGGGGCTTAGCCCAGAAGAGAAAGCCTTCTATCAGGAAAATGGCTACGTGGTGCTACGAGGCTTGTTCAGCTCCGAAGAGTGTCAAGACTTCGTGAAACACGTCGAAGATCTGCGCGATGGCCGCAAAACCCTGGATGGCTTTGAACAGAATACCAAGTTTGGCTTTCGCTCTTTTAATCAGCATCTGTATGACCCAATGGCGTTGGCGCTCTTCATTGCTCCGCGCTTGCAGCAGCCTTTGGCCGATTGTCTGGAGGACGAAGCCGAAGGGATTCAGACCATGCACTTTTTCGAAGGCTCTGAGGTACCCTGGCATCAGGATCAATACTATCTGCCGGATTGTGTGTCGGCATGGATTGCCATGGTTGATGTGGATGAGGGGAACGGGCCATTGGGTGTCATACCGGGTTCGCACAAGGGGCGGCTGATCACTAAGATGGATGTTCCAGAACCGCCACCAGGGTGAGACGAAACATTCGATCAGTGGCAATTCAACCGCTATTTCCCAGCAGTTCAGAAATTGGCAGACGAAGATACTCGGGACAGCGTTCAAGTGTTGGTGAAGCAAGGTGATGTCATCTTCTTCGACGGTCGGCTGCTTCATAGCGGTCTGCCGGTTCAGGAACCAGGTCGCGCGCGACACGCCTTGGCCTGCCACTACATTCCCTATCACTCTGAGAAGTGGGATCGGGACTGGCCACGCATTTCGTTTGATGGGACGCGCAGAGTCCACTTCACGCCGCCGTCTGGCTAATAGACGCGGAAACGGAGTTAACAAACCGCTGTTCAGGGATAATAAGTTGATTCAGATTTTTTAATCTAAAGTTGAGGACAAAGTAATGAAAATCGGCGTATATATTACTAACCAACATCACCTGGATAAAGAGATGGTTAGCGCCTTGGAAGAGCAAATCATCATGGTCCACCATGCCCGCGACAGCGGGTGGGATTCGCTCTTCTGTGGCCATCACTACCTCAACGAAGGCAACAACAAACAACTGCAAATTGTCCCATTCTTGGCACGGCTAATGCCTGAAGCCGGTGAGATGACCACCGGATTAGGCGTTCTCTTGCTTCCTCTGCATAATCCAGTCCATGTTGCAGAGACGGTAGCAACCCTCGACATCATAGCGCGGGGCAATTTCGTCTTTGGCGTCGGTCTGGGCTATCGGGAGATGGAGTTCGAAGCCTTCAATGTGCCCAAGGGAACTCGTGTCAAGCGTTTTGAAGAGAACCTGGCGCTACTCCAACGATTGTGGACTGAAGAATCGGTGACCTATCACAGTGAGCGGTGTCATCTGGACAATGTGCGTATGAATATTCGCCCAGTGCAGCATCCCCATCCACCCATTTGGATCGCAGCCAACAATGATCGGGCAGTACGTCGTGCGGCTCGCTTATCCGATGCTTGGTTTATTAACCCCCACGCCAACATCGATACCATCCGCCATCAACTTGGCATTTACCGCGCGGAACTCGCAGCACATGGCAAACCCATGCCCCAGGAAGTGCCAACACTCAAGGAGATCTTCTGCGCCAAGGATCGGGCCACAGCAGTAGAAATGGCTGGCCCCTATCTGCTCGGCAAATATCGCGATTACGCCAAGTGGGGTCAGGATGATGCAATGCCGGGGAATGAATCCTTTGATAGAGAATTAGACGAACTGATCAAAGGTCGTTTTATTCTTGGCTCCCCAGAAGAATGTTTCGAGGAATTGAAACCGTATTGGCAAGAACTCGGAATCAACCATTTTGTCTTTCGCACCCATTGGGCCGGTATGCCGCTTGCGAACGCGCTATCTAGTATGAAACTCATATCGGAAGAGCTATTGCCCGCGCTCCGTAAAGTGTAGTTTATCTCAAGCATCCTTTTCCCCATGCTTGATTGCGAGGCAGAAGATGGTTGTTTCGCCGAGATTCCGAGTGCCCACAAAAGCAATTTTCCTAAACCATGGGGCAAGCATCCAGACGAAAATCCAGTCCTAACGGCAGTGCCAGCCAAAGCGGGCGACGCCATCATTTTCACCGAGGCCCTCACCCACGGCTCCACGGTGAACACCTCACACCGCCCCAATCGGGCATATAGCCATTACTGTTATAGTATTGGCTATATGCCCGATTGGGCGGCCAGCACTTACGTTTTAGTCATGCGTTGGCGCCACGCCTGAGCGAAAGCAGACGAGCGCTTATTCGTCTAAAATGAGGATGACAATCCTAAATCTGAAAAACTAACGAGAAACAATGACAAACTCAAGAGGAATCCGTATTGCTGTTGTAGGACTGAGGTTTGGAGGTGCGTTTGTGCCTATCTATCTGAATCATCCAGATGTGGATACTGTAGGCATTGTCGATCCCGATGAGAAAGTTTTGAACCAAGTTGGGGATAAGTACGACATTGAACGGAGATATACAGACTTGGATGAAGTTCTTCAGTCCGATGGGTACGATGCCGTTCATCTCGTAACTCCGATTCCCCTGCATGCCGAACAAACGCTCAAAGTGCTTCGCAGCAACAAACATTGTGCCTGTGCCGTCCCAATGGCCACCAGCCTAGACGACTTGCGTGAGATCGTGGCGGCACAGCGGGCGAGTGGAAAGAACTATATGATGATGGAAACGTCCGTTTATACACGACAGTTTCTCCATGCCAAAGAGCTTGTGGACGCAGGGCGTTTCGGCCGAATTCAGTTTCTCCGTGGCGCGCATTATCAGTCTATGGAAGGGTGGCCTGCCTACTGGATGGGGTTGCCGCCCATGTGGTACGCCACCCACGCGGTTTCGCCCTGCCTTGCGATTGTTGACGCGCGGGCCATCAGCGTTCACTGTTTCGGTTCTGGTACAATGGATGAAGAGCTACACACTCAATACGGGAACCCTTACCCCGTTGAGACAGCAATCTTTCAGCTAGATCGACCCAATCTGGCCATGGAGATCTCCCGTTCCTTGTTCAACACGGCCCGCGATTATACGGAAAGCTTCCACATATATGGAGAGAGAATGGCCTTTGAATGGCCGCAGATTGAGAAAGAGGATGATCCCGTCATATTCACCATGGACCGTTCAGGAGAAAAGCATGAATTGGAATCCCGAGGAATCAAGACATTGACCGAGCGCGTGACTGCCCGAGACAGACAAGATCTACTACCGCCAGCAATTGCCCGCTTCACCGTTCGAGGCCAATACGACGATACGAACCCACAGAAATCCTTTGAGACGGGAGGCGGTCATCACGGCTCACATCCGCATCTGGTCCATGAGTTCATCCGCAGCATCGTTGAAGGGCGTCCGCCCTGGATTGATGCGCTCAAGGGGGCTAATTGGACGGCCGCCGGCATCTGTGCTCACGAGTCGGCCATGCAAGGCGGGAGAGGCGTGAGCATACCCGCTTTCGGTTAAGATTGATAGTAGCTATTCAGCCATCAGCCTGTCAGCTATTCAGCCTGGGCATTGGCGTAGCGTATCCAGTTGTTCAATTACATAATTCATGAGCAAACAGGCTGAATAGCGGTTCGCAAAGTAGTCGCAAAGCGACATTGCTAACCGGCTCATCAGACAAATAGCCTGCGGCATGAGAGTGAAGAAAGAATAATGACCACAACACCATCTTCAAGATACCCTGATCTATCATCGGAATACCCTCTGACTCCGGAACAGATCGAAGCCTATCGTCGTGATGGGCACGTTTACCTGCCCCAGGTCTGTACCTCAGAAGAAGTGGCTGCTTATCGAGAGGCGATCACCGAAGCGGCCTATACGAATTTTCCTGTTCGAAGGCCACTGGATCAACGCGATGCGTCTGGAAAAGCCTTTCTGCAAACCCTCAACTTGCGCTTCAAAAGTGAGGGCGTCAAAGCCTTTGTTCTGTCCCGACGCTTCGCCAAAATTGTGGCTGATCTCAACGGCGTCGATGGGGTGCGGATCTTTCACGAGCAAGCCCTATTCAAAGAGCCAGGCGGCAGCCACAGCCACTGGCACCAGGATCAATACTATTGGCCGCTGGATACGAATCAGGCAACCGGGCTATGGATGCCTTTGATCGACGTCGATTTGGATATGGGGCCAATTCGGTATGCCAGTGGCTCTCATAACGATGGGTATTTAGGCCATTATGCAATCTCGGATGAGTCCCAAGATGTCTTTGATGCCGTGATCGCCGACAAGGGATTTAAGACTTGGCAACAACCGATGAAGGCAGGCGACGCCACCTTCCACAACGGCTGGTTGATTCATGGCGCTTCTCCCAACAAAACCCAGACCACGCGCGAAGCCATGATCGTTACCTACTATCCAGACGGCACGCGGATAGGAGAATTGCTCAACCCAAGCCGGGTCAATGATGCCAAGGTCTTTCTTGGTGGTCGGAAACCAGGGGAATTGGCGAACAGCGAGTTAAACACGGTAGTCTATCAGCGATAGAACCTATCACCGATAGGGCATATAGGAGCAAACAATGAACACCGAAACACCACCCCCTATCACCAAAGGCACCCCCTTCCACTTTGGTGAATACCAATTCCATTTTGGCGATGAAATTGTTGAACTGGTCGATTCCAGCCCGATCCGCGATGATGTAAGCGCGCTCAAAACCAGAATGGCCAAAGATGGCTATCTCTTTATCCGTGGCTTTCACGACTGGGAGAAAGGGGCTTGAGAACCGAGGAAAATCTCTACACGGGCATGTCAGATGAGTATGATTAGACGGGGATCCTTTGGTTTACCAAACACTCTTCCATATGCCGCAAAAAGGCGCTGGCTGGTGGCGAAAATGGTTTAGCTTCTTTCCAAACCAGCTTTAGCGTCCTTTGTAATGGCTGCCCTTCTATTGAAAGTGCCTGAGCTGTTCCTTGTTCAAGTTCATCCTGGACAGCATATGCAGGCATTACGGTGAGACACTGGCCTCTTACAACAGCCCGCTTGATAGAATCAACATTGTCAAAGACAGTGGTCACGTGGGGTTGAATCCCGTGTTGCTTCAGTTCGCTATCTAACCAGATACGTGTCTGGCTACTCGGCTGTCGCATCACAAATTCCTGGTCATTTAGTTCTGCTAGCTCAATGATAGCTCTGTCCCACCATAGATGGTTCTTGCCAACAATCACCTTCTGTTCGATTTGGTGTAGAGCCTGAACCTTTAACCCTGGGACTTGGTTCTGCTCTAATTCCCCTTCAATTATCCCCAAGTCAACCTGTGATTCGTTCAATAAGTGAATAACCTGTTGCGATGTATCCGTCTGCATTGTCACCAATAAGTTGGGGTACTCTTGGCGAAACAAAACAATACAGTCTGGCAATAGATAAGCGCTAACGCCTGGCGTCGCCCCAACTTTAACCTCTTCTTCTTTGATATTGGCCACATTGGTCACGGCACGTTCTGCCTCAGCAACCAACGTTGTTATCTTCAGAACGTACTCGTTCAACAACTCTCCTGATGTGGTAAGCGTGACGCCGCGCGGCCCACGTTTAAAGAGCGATGTCCCTAGTTGAGTCTCCAAATCGCGCATGTGGTGGCTGACAGCCGACTGAGTGATCAGCAGCGCTTCGCCAGCCCGACTAAAGCTCCCCGTTTCTATAACCTTAAGGAAAACATCCAGTTTATGAAAATCTAACATTAGTTCTCCGTCTACGTTGTGATTCTTGGCTCTGTCATAGATGTCGCCCTGCACCTGTTGCCGAAGAGAATCATTTACCCGACTGAAATACTATCTAATTGTGCTCTTCATAAATGGGCCTTTCGCCATCTATGGACAACCGCAATATATGCAATGAATTTGTACTGAATGTATGCCTATCGTTTGACGGTATGAATCGCCACTCATGGGTAGTATAGATGTTTGGGGGGAGCAGAAGCAAATGGATTAGGTGTATAGTGTGGACATCTCTACTCAGCTCCGTTTGCAAACAAGTGTTTGGTCTCTTTGGTAGGGCTTCGGATAACGCTTGTTTTCAAAACAACCTCAGTATAAAGAAACATCAATTTCTGAGTCAACATCATAGGAAGCTAGAAACATGTACCTAAAATACTTCTACGACAAAAGTTTGGCCCAAGCGTCATACATGGTTGGTTGTGCAAAGACTGGCGAGGCCCTCATCGTTGACCCTGCGCGAGACATTCAGCAGTATCTCGATGCTGCTAGTCAGGAAGGCCTACGCATTACCCACGTGACCGAGACCCATATCCACGCAGACTTTGTGAGCGGCAGCCGAGAGTTGAGCGCAGCGACTGATGCCACGATATACCTGAGCGATATGGGAGGTGAGAACTGGAAATATGGCTACTCGGACGACCCGAATGTAATTCTCGTAACGGATGGCGATAGCTGGCTCGTCGGCAACATCAAGGTAGAAGTGCTGCATACGCCTGGCCATACGCCCGAACATGTCTCATTTATGATTACGGATACGGCTAGAGCAGATAAACCCATTGGCGTCTTCACGGGCGATTTCCTCTTTGTTGGAGACGTAGGTCGCCCAGACCTGCTGGAAGAAGCAGCGGGCATGATTGGCACGGCCAACAAGGGAGCAAGCCAGCAGTTTGCCAGCGTGGATCGCTTCAAACAGTTGCCCGATTATCTGCAAATTTGGCCTGGTCACGGTGCAGGTAGCGCGTGCGGAAAGTCGCTGGGAGCTATTCCCTCTACAACGCTAGGCTATGAGAAGCTATTCAACCCCGCCTTCCAATTTGAGAGCGAAGCCGGCTTCTCGGCCTGGCTGCTCAAGGATCAGCCGGAAGCACCCCGCTATTTTGCTCAAATGAAGAAGGTCAACAAGATTGGCCCTGAACTACTTGAAAATCTGCCCGATGCCCAGCAGATGGACCGAGCCCAGTTGAATGATCTGTTAGAGCATGAGACGCTAGTAGTTGATCTGCGTAATGGAAAAGCCTTTGCCAGTGGCCACGTGCCGGGTACGGTAAGCGTTCCAGCCAGCAACAGCGGTTTTACCACCTACATCGGATGGTATGTGGATTATGAGCAACCGCTCTACTTCATTACACCAGACGAAAATTCTGTTCTTGAAATGCTAAGTAAGCTACGAGCCATTGGCATTGATAACACGCCTAGCTACTTCATGCCAGAGGTGGCGGCCCACGGCACAGAGACGCTGCCGCAGATCTCCGCCCAAGAGCTGGCAGAACGGTTACCCAAAAATGGCCTAACTGTACTGGACGTACGAGGTGCCACCGAATATGCTGAAGAACACATAGAGGGTGCCCAGAACATTGCCGTTGGCCTCTTGCCTCGTCACTTGGATGAATTGCCCAAAGATGGCCCGATAGTCGCCCAGTGCGCATCTGGTTATCGCGCTCAGGTTGCGGCCAGCTATCTGCGCGCCAAAGGGCTCAATAATGTGGTTCTCATGGGTGAGCCTAAAGGTAAATGGGCCAAAGCGCTGCCAACCGCTGTTGGAGCTAAGTAATTCCGAGGAAATAATTGAAAACAGGGATTAGAAGATTTCAAAGATTCAAGAGAGAAACCTGTGTAATCTGCATAATCTTTATTCCCAAACTTTTTGTGACTTACTTAGATAGACGCGCGGGTTCTTGGCTTTAGGCATAAAAGGCTGATAGCTCGGTCATGGAACTATCAGCCCTGATTATCTATTTGGTTTAGGAAGAAATTATTATGGCCTTATCAAGCGCACAGCCGCTCTCATCAGCCACAAAACATTCAACAGTTAATGGCGTGAAGAAATATTTGCCCTTTCTCGATTGGCTGGTCAATTACCGCCGGGAAGAGTTCAGCGGCGATCTCTTGGCCGGCATTATTGTGGCTATCATGCTGGTGCCACAGGGGATGGCCTACGCTTTGCTAGCAGGGCTACCACCCCAGGTTGGTCTCTACGCCAGTATTTTACCGCTCTTTGTATACGGTCTGCTTGGCAGTAGCCGAACCCTGGCAGTTGGACCTGTAGCTATCGTATCGCTGATGGTTGTCGCAGGTGTGGCTCCGCTGGCTGGTGGAGACGTAACACTCTATATCCAATTGGCGCTAACCCTGGCTCTGTTGGTTGGCATTTTGCAGCTTTCGATGGGCTTTTTGCGGGTCGGTTTCATGGTCAACTTTCTAAGCCATCCAGTATTGGTTGGATTTACGGCCGCCGCGGCCATTGTGATTGGGTTTAGCCAGCTAAAGCATGTGTTGGGATTTAGCGTTCCCAGAGGCGAGTTTGTCGGGACGGTGCAGCATACGGTTACCCACCTGGGGCAGACAAACTACATTACGTTGGGGATTGGCGTGGGCAGTATTTTGATTTTGCTCTTCTTTAAGAACCAACTGCCGGTCATTCTCAAACAACTCTCATTGCCTGAAGGCTTGATCATGCCCATTTCCAAAAGCGCACCGTTGGTCGTTGTCCTCTTCGGCACGTTACTTGTGCAGGGCTTCGGGCTGAGTGACTCTGCAGGTGTCAAGATCGTAGGCGATGTCCCATTGGGGTTGCCTCCGCTGTCGATGCCCTCGTTAGACTTCAACCTGTGGAGTGCGCTGTTGCCCACGGCACTAGCCATCAGCTTTATAGGCTATATGGAGAGCTTCTCGGTTGCCAAATCGTTGGCCAGCAAGCGTCGTCAAAAGGTAGACGCAGATCAGGAGTTGATTGGGTTGGGCGCGGCGAATCTGGCGGCAACGTTCACTGGCGGATACCCAGTAACGGGTGGCTTTAGCCGTTCGGTTGTCAACTTTGCTGCGGGTGCAAATACAGGATTAGCCTCCATGATCACGGCAGCGCTAATTGCCTTAACCGTGGTCTTTCTGACACCCTTATTCTTCTATCTGCCTCAAGCAGTTTTGGCCTCCATCATTTTGGTCGCGGTGGTGAATCTAATTGATATCAAGACGGCCAAGCATATTTGGGCCTACAACAAGGCGGATGCGGCGGCTCTGATTATCACCTTTATCGCCGTGCTGGCAATAGGCGTTGAAAGTGGGATCCTGGTAGGAGCTGGTGCCTCTTTGCTCCTCTTCATCTGGCGTACCAGCAGGCCACACACGGCCGTCGTGGGTCGAGTTGGCAAGAGTGAGCTATACCGCAATGAATTGCGCTACCATGTACAGACTTGGCCAGAAGTATTAGCCATTCGGGTCGACCAGAGCCTCTATTTTGCCAACACAAAATATCTGGAAGATACCGTACTGGCCATGATTGCGGATCACCCGGAAGTGAAGCACATGATATTGATTGGGACGGCTATCAACTTTATTGACGCCAGCGCACTAGAAACGTTGGCGTCGCTGCGAGCGGAACTAATGGGCTCAGGCGTTGAACTCCATCTTGCCGCCATTAAAGGGCCGGTGCTGGATGAACTCAAGAAGATTGGTTTTGTCGAGGAATTGGGAGAGGACCACATTCACTTTAGCACCCACGATGCCATGATTGCCCTGGGATATGTGGATGCGGATGACCATTGCCCGCAGAGTTTAAGCCCAGGCGCGGCGGCAAAGGCAGCTCAAAAGCGCTATCTGAATCATTCACCCGTTTGAGTGAAGATATAGAAATGGTGTTCAAATGGCAGACTTTAATTGGATAACCGCCCTCGTAGGCGGCATCTTGATCGGCGTAAGTTCCACCGTGATGTTGGCCTGGAACGGTCGAATTGCGGGGATTAGCGGCATGGTTCACATGCTCGTCACGCCCAAAGCAGGTGATATCAGCTGGCGCTGGATCTTCCTACTTGGGATGATCGGCGGCGGTGCGCTTTATGAATATGTGCTGACTCCTACCCCCACACCCGAATTTGGCTTTGCACCTCTTGCCATGATTCTCGGTGGGTTGATTGTTGGCTTTGGGACTCGCATGGGCAGCGGCTGCACCAGCGGACACGGTGTCTGTGGCCTGGGTCGCCTTTCGCCTCGGTCGCTGGTAGCAGTCATCACCTTTCTTGTGACTAGCATCGCCACCGTCTTTGTTATACGGCATCTTTTATAAGATTAGCATTTCAGCATTTCAGCATTTCAGCCTGACTAGCTGACTAGTACAGAGCAGCCTAAAAGGAACCAGGGGTTTGAAGACCTAATTTCAGAGGGATTCCAGTCTAAAACCCTGGTTTCTAATTCTCGGTCTATTTAAGTCGACGTGTACTAGCTGATTGGCTCAATATCAAATAGAGAATCCAAAATGAAGCAAAATCTGACCGCCCTGCTTGCGGGCATACTCTTTGGCTTAGGGTTAGCAGTATCTCAGATGATCGATCCAGCACGCGTCCTTGGTTTTTTAGATGTAGCGGGTACCTGGGACCCCACCCTTATTTTTGTTCTTGGCGGTGCCGTTGGCGTCACCGTAATTACCTTCCGCTTTATCCTGCGACAACCCAACCCATTTTTTGCATCGACTTTTCAGCTGCCAACCAAGCAGGAGATCGATAGGCCGCTCGTCGTTGGTTCTGCCCTCTTTGGCATTGGTTGGGGCATTGGGGGCTACTGTCCGGGTCCAGGCATTACAGCATTGATGATTGAGGCATGGAATCCGGTAATTTTCGTGGTCGCGCTCGTCGCCGGTTCCTTCTCTTATGACCGCATCTTTAATCAACCCAATCAGTCTGTCCAGTCAGGCAATACATCAGCCCACGCCTCTAATGCAGCAGGAGCAGTTTCATAAATTTGAATCCGTTTGTAACCTTACTCTACTACACAGGGGCCATTTCTGACACGGTGGCCATAATTCTAGGTGTACTTGCAGCCATCTTTGTGCTGACCAGCAGCATAGTGGGGTTTTGTCCCTTGTATGCGATTGTGGGGCTTTCGACCCGTTCATCGGCGAATAGTTAACACTTCTTTACAACCTGCTCCTCGTCCCGCTTATTCTTCTGGTAACGAGCGTTATCCAAACGATGGGTAGTAACCTTCTGTTGATTCAATGGTAAAATTTATCTGACCATAAATAAGAGAAGTAATCAGAGAAACAAGGAGAAACATTCATGAAAACACTTCAATCTGTCGGATTAGCCTTGCTCGTACTGCTCTTTATGAGTGGATGTGTCCTGTTAGAAGAACCACCTCAAAATGGCTTGGTTACGGTGGAAAGCACAATCTCTGGCGAGGATAGCGTGCAGCAGACGGTCGATCAGCTGGTAACCAATTTGGAGGCTAAGGGGCTGACGGTCATGGCGGTGGTGAATCATGGGGAAAATGCAGCTAATGTGGAGCTAGAGCTGCCGCCTACCCAGCTCATTATCTTTGGCAACCCTAATTTGGGAACCCAGTTGATGAACAACAGCCAGTCTGTTGCCATTGATCTGCCTCAAAAATATCTGGTTTGGGCCGACCCATCCTCTGGCAAAACGTTTGTGAGCTATAATGGCGTGCCGTATCTGGTCAATCGTCACGGATTAACTGGACCCGACGAGGTGCTGAATACGGTCACTGGTGCGTTGGCCAACTTTGCCAATTCGGTGGCGGAATCAAAACAGTCTAGGCTGCTCCCAGAAATTGGCATCGATCAAGAAAAGGTGGTATCAACCCTCTTATTCGCTCGAACAGCCCATGCCCAAGAGAGCAACGGCCTCGTAGTGGTAGATGGAGCTTGCTCTGTAGACGAGACAGTCGCGGTTCTAGAGAGTACTATCGCTGAACGTGGGTTAAATGTGATGGCAATTGTTAATCATACAGCCAACGCGGCAAAGGTTGAACGAGAGCTACGCCCAACCCAAGTCATCCTCTTTGGCAACCCTAGAGTTGGCACCCCGCTTATGCAGGCCAGCCGCACCGTTGGTATCGATCTGCCCCAGAAGATGCTGGTGTGGGAGGATGAAGCGGGCGATGTCCACCTAGCCTACAACGATCCCCACTATTTGCAGGATCGGCATGATATTACCGAGCGTGATGAAGTGTTAACGAGAGTTGGCGGCGCATTGAGCGGTATTGCCGAAGCTGGAAGCCAATGCAGTAATGAGTAGAATATAATTTTAAGGATAAATACTTTATGGGAATCGGTCTAGCCATCGTTGCGGGTGTACTATTGGGCTACATTTTCGAGCGGGGAGACTTCTGCTTTCACAGCACCATGCGCGGTCTATTCCGAAGACCGCGCCAGCTCGATCTCTTCCGTGCCTATCTGCTAACACTGTTAATTGCCATCCCGCTGGTACAAGGCATGATGGCTCTGGGCTGGATTGAGCCGTGGGTTGCCCCCTTTGCCTGGCCTGCCGCCATTTTTGGAGGCTTGATCTTTGGTGCGGGTATGGTTGTCGCTTCTACGTGTATTACGGGTCTCTTCTACAAGTTGGGGCATGGTATGTTGGGCGTTCTAGTTGCCCTGATTACCTGGGCCATTGGCGACATCATGGTCTATCGTGGACCACTCTCCGGCTTGCGTGATTGGCTCAACGCTACACAGGTCAGTGTCGACGGCACCAGTGCCACGGTCATCAATCTCCTGGGGACGAGCGGATTGGTTCTGCTGGCAGTGTTGGCGATTGGGATGATCTTTTTCTTGTTGCGTTCGCCAGCAGGAGATCGAGACAAGTTATGGAGTTGGCTACCGCTAGGAATTGCAACCGGTCTCTTTACGAGTTTTGCTTGGTTGCTAGCAGATTGGGGCGGTTCTAACTACACATATGGAACATCAAGTGTGCCAACCCAACTCTATCTATCCCTAACAGCCGGTGACGCCCTGTGGTCTCCCTGGATTGTGATTTCATTGGTAAGTCTGGTACCGGGTGCGTTTGTGGCCGCGTATCTGTCCGGCACGCTTTGGGTTCGGGGCGAAAGCTTAATGCGCTATACCGAGCTGGCGGCAGGTGGCCTACTCATGGGTGTCGGCGCTGGGATTGCGGGCGGCTGCAACTTGGGCCACTCGTTGGTTGGGGTGCCCCTTCTCTCAATGGGGAGCATAGCGACAACGCTGTCAATGGTTGTGGGTTTATTTATTACCCATCGCTTGATGGAGATGCGGTCAGAAACGTCTGCTCATGCTCCGGATCCGGAACCACAGATAACCTAAACCGGAGTTATGTTTGGTACAAGATCGCAGCTAGCAGATCCGCGGCAATTGCTCGCCTATCTGCATGTCGACCACACGCGTGGCCCCTAGCCCAGTCTTGGCAACCACCATGCCAGGATGCTGCGCTGTCACTTCACCGATGACCGTGGATTGTTGCCCATAAGGATGACGCTGCATGGTTTCCAACAGCCGCTCTGCATCCTCTTGGGCAACGATGGCGATGAGCTTGCCTTCATTGGCGATGTAGAGCGGATCTAACCCAAGCAGCTCGCAAGCTGAATGAACGGTTTGCGGAACGGGAAGTGTTCTCTCTTGAATCACGACACCGACCTGGGAGGATTGGGCAATTTCGTTCAACGCAGATGCAAGACCGCCGCGAGTCGGATCTCGCAGCACGTGGATATCCTTGGTAACGGATAGCATTTCCGCTACGAGGCCGTTAAGGGGTGCGCTGTCACTTTCGATGACGCTCTCAAACTCCAGTCCCTCACGAACGCTCATAATGGCGATGCCATGAAGCCCAATTTCGCCGCTGACGATGACAACATCGCCTGGCCGAGCTTGGGCTGGACCGATATGGACACCGTCTGGGATCAGGCCAATACTGCTCGTGTTGATGTAGAGGCCGTCGCCATGCCCTTTATCAACCACTTTGGTGTCGCCTGTCACCACAGACACGCCTGCCTGCCGTGCTGCGGCACCCATTGCATCAGCAAGTGTTCCTAGCTGGTTGAGCGGCATTCCTTCTTCTAAAATAAATCCAGCACTCAGATAGAGTGGTTGCGCGCCACTCATAGCAATATCGTTAACGGTGCCATTGATGGCTAGATCCGCGATAGTGCCACCGGGAAAAAAGAGGGGCTGGACCACATAGGAATCGGTCGAAAAGGCCAGCCGTTGACCGCCCACTTCAAGCACAGTTGAGTCACCCAAAGAGTCTAGATGCTCGTTCTTAAATGCGGGCAAAAAGAGGTGCTCGACCAATTCTGCCGAGAGCTTGCCGCCACCGCCGTGCCCCATGATGATGTTGGGATGGTCACGCAGGGGGACGGGGCAGGTCCAGCCTTCGAGATTAGGCGCTTGTGTCATGGGTGATTACGCGATTTCCAACTCTGCAACTGATATGAATCGTCCATACTGGTAATAGGCGGCACATGCGCCCTCACTGGAGACCATGGTCGCTCCCAAGGGCTTGCGCGGCGTGCATTCCTCGCCGAAGGCTTCACACTCATTGGGCTTTATCAACCCCTGCAGAACTTCTCCACTCCGACATAGGGACGATTCTTGCGTATGGATATCGCTCACCGCAAACTTTCGTTCTGCATCGTAATCTTGATAAGCCTTGCTCAACCGCCATCCGCTGCCTGGAATCTCGCCGATGCCACGCCAACTGCGGTTACTCACATCAAAAACATCGGCTAACATCTGTTGAGCTGGCTTGTTCCCTTCGGATTGGACCGCGCGAGTATACCCATTTTCCAACTCAGCCCGTCCTTCTTCAAGCTGACGAATGGTCATGCGGATGCCCTCCAGCACGTCCAGCGGCTCAAAACCCGTGACCACGATAGGCACCCTATATTTGTCCACGAGCGGCGTATATTCTTGGGTTCCCATGACGCTGCAAACGTGACCCGCAGCCAGGAAACCCTGCACTCGAGCTGACGGCGATTCCATAATGGCGGCAATGGCGGGCGGCACCAACACGTGAGAGACGAGCATGGAGAAGTTACTGATTTCCTGTTGTTTGGCCTGAAAGACGGTCATGGCGTTAGCAGGGGCGGTCGTCTCGAAACCAATGCCAAAGAAGACAACCTCTCTTTCCGGATTTTCGCGGGCAATGTTGAGAGCGTCCAGCGGTGAATAGACAACCCGTATATCTCCACCTTCCGACTTGACCTGGAAGAGATCCTTGCTGCTGCCCGGCACCCGCAACATGTCGCCAAAAGAGCAGAAGATGACGTTGGGCTGTGCCGCAATGGCGAGTGCCTTGTCGATGATCTCTAGAGGCGTCACGCAGACGGGGCAGCCTGGGCCGTGGATCAAGGTGATATTGTCAGGCAGAAGCTGATCCACGCCGTTGCGGATGATGGAGTGGGTCTGGCCGCCACAAACTTCCATGATGGCCCACTCTTGGGTGGTGATGGCGTGGATATCGTCGAGAATTTTTTTAGCTAGATCTGGGTCGCGAAATTCGTCTAGGTATTTCATTGTAGCTTCCTCTTCAGTGACTTATCCTGGTACACCTAAGCACATAGTCCATCCTCCTTTGTACCACCAACCGGCACGAACTGCGTCATGCACGAAGATGTTGCGCTAGTTCTCGAGTATTCATGTGGCATTGCAGTTAAAAAATTCGGTTGTGGCGTTGCTACACTGGGCTCATAGTTGCAAGCTGCGCGTTTGCAATCACTACTTGCCCCAACGCCAGTCCGCCATCATTGGGTGGCACCTTACGATGATGCAACACATCAAAGCCGGCTTTGTTTAATGCTGCCGTTGAAGCTTCCAATACTATCGTATTTTGAAAAACGCCTCCGGTAAGGGCAACATGGTGAAGCTGCTCTTGGCGACGTAGATGAAAGGCGACACTGAGAATTAAGTTGACGACGGCACGGTGGAAACGAGCAGCTATCATTGAGATGGGGACGCCCATTAGAACATCGGCAGCAACGGCTTCAATGACTGGCGCAGCTTCAATAGCCACTGGTTGGGTTGACGGTTCCTTGCGCCATGTAAATGTGTAGGTACCTTGCTCATTTAGATCACAGAGCGCCTCAAATTCGATGGCTGCCTGCCCCTCGTAGGTAACGTGTTGCCGCACGCCAGCCAATGCTGCCACGGCATCAAATAGGCGTCCCATACTGCTTGTTTGTACGCTGTTGATATTCCGATCCAATTGACGCTGAATGACACCCTGCTCTATGCGAGTCGTACACGCAACGGGTGGTAGCAACTTAGTCCATGGTACACCTGCAGACCAGAGATGTGCGAGTGCCATTCGTGCTGGATGTTTAACCGCTGCATCCCCGCCAACCAAAGGGACATAGGCCAAATGCGCAGCCCGACGAAAGCCCACGTAATCAGCAATCAGAACTTCCCCACCCCAGATGGCACCATCCGAACCATACCCTGTGCCGTCGAAGCTAAAGCCGATAACCGACTCGGACCCGTCCAGGCCGCTCTCGGCCATGAGTGCGGCAACGTGAGCATGATGGTGTTGCACCTTAATGAACTTCGGCTTTTTCTCGTCCAACGCCTTGTCGCCCTGAGATTCAGCCCGCTGTTTCGATAGATAGTATGTGGAAAGATAGTGTGTGGAAAGATAGCGAGGATGCATATCACTAACCAGAATTTGCGGCTTGTGACGAAAGAGAGAACGTGAATGGTTGATAGACTCTTCGAATGCATGAAGCGTCTCTAGGTTTTCCATATCGCCAATATGCTGGCTCATAAAAGCATAGCGGCCATCGGCAAGACAAAAGGTGCTTTTTAATTCGCCACCAACAGCAAGCGTCGGTTTCACTGTCATCGGTAGCTTTACCGGGAATGGCGCATAGCCCCGTGAGCGACGAATCGGATATTCTTGCTGGTTCACAACTCGAATGACTGAATCATCGCACGGCACATGAATCGGTCGGTTGTGGAGTAAAAAAGCATCTGCCAATGGCGCAAGTTTCTCCTTCGCGTCGTTATTGTCGATTACGATTGGTTCGCTCGAGAGATTGCCAGAAGTCATGACTAAAATGTCGCAGGGGGGCAGGGGAACAAGGGGGCAGAGCTGCTGGAAGAGCAGGTAGTGCAGGGGGGTGTAGGGCAACATGATGCCGATGGTGTTGTTGCCCGGTGCAACCAACGCTGAAAGGGGTGAATATTCTCGCTTTTTGAGGAGCAGAATAGGCCGGATACGGCTTGTTAGCTGCTGCTCTTCGGCATCGCTTATATAGGCGAACTGGCGAGCTATCGCTAAATCTGGCACCATAATGGCGAATGGCTTATCGACGCGCCCCTTGCCGTCGCGGAGAGTCTGTACAGCAGCATCATTCGTTGCATCGCAGGCTAAATGAAAGCCGCCCAGCCCTTTAATGGCTACTACGCGTCCCTTACAAATCGCGTTCTGGGCCGCCAGAATCACTTCATGCCCTCGTCGAATTTGCTGGCGACCGTTAACGACCGGCTGTTCACCTCTTGCAGCGCTTTCAATCCACACTTGAGGACCACATGCTTCACAGGCGTTAGGTTGAGCATGGAAGCGTCGGTTTGTTGGATCATCATACTCGGCCTGACACGCCCCACACATCGAAAACCCTGCCATCGTCGTCAGCGGGCGATCGTAGGGAATATCCTTGGTGATGGTAAAGCGGGGGCCACAGTTGGTGCAGTTAATAAAAGGATAGCCGTAGCGCCGATTGGTCGGATCGAATAATTCTTGCAAACAATCATCGCAGACGCACAAATCTGGCGAAATCAAGGTATGTGTTGTTGGTTCGGCTTCACTGGCGACAATGGTAAAGTCTTGTTGGCCGGTAGGCGCAATGGTTGCCACAGAAACTTCTTCAATAACGGCCAGTGGCGGTGCGTTGGTTTCAAGGCGGGCATGAAACGCATCTAGTACATCCGGCGAACCTTCAATCTCGATAAAGACACCGTTGCTGTGATTCCCAACAAACCCAGAAAGGCCCAAATCCGTCGCCAAGCCATAGATAAACGGGCGAAAGCCGACACCTTGTACAACGCCCCGAATGGTCAGATGTTGGCGTACTTTTATCCCATTGTTTTGATAGGCTACGCTCGAAAGAGCGGTCGGTAATGACAACATAGGCAAACTCACAACTATTTCGACAATCCGCGCACGTATGACAGAATCGCGTCTGCATCTACTATTTCATCCCGCATTTGTTAACCTCCAACGTATGACGCGGTAATTGCCGGAATCTGCTGTAGCGAGATGCTTCTGTATCTTGTGTCGATTGTTGATTGATTGCATGGTCTATCCAGTGTAACATAGAATTCGCGAAAATCGACATAAAAATGTCGATGTTGGGTGCAGTAGATTCCTATCTGGCATATAGATCCTTTTGAAGGATGCACTATTTGAAGTGAATCTTAGGCGCTTATATATTCACATCGACAAAGCTTGGTCGATATCGGCCAGAGGCTCTATTTGAGCCGGGTCATGCCAGAGCCATCCGACCTGAGCCACCAGCGAAGGCGCAAATAAATAGATTTTGTCAGGCTACAGCTTTCAATTTCCCCTCATAGATAAGATAGTCTTGCCTTGTCGCCTGAAACCGGGGCGTTTGGCCAGTCAATACAGCGATAGCGTCCTTGCAGGCATCAGTGAGGCAGCGACGATGGCAAAAATCTGTTCCTCCAGCCATGTGGGGCGTGGCTTGCACGTTGGGATGCTGTCGAAACCAGGCGTCATTTGGTGGCGGTTCAGGGGCAAATACGTCGATGGCCGCAGCAATTTCGTTGGCTTCAATCCGTTCCCATAGGGGCTGCTGTTCCACCACGGCCATCCTTGTTGGTAAGACAAACAAGGCCCCCTTGGGCAAGGCTGATATCACATCGCGGTTGATGACTTCCAGCGTTGTCGGCATGGGGGGCAGACCGACCACAAAGATCTCCGATGATTGCGCCAATTCCACCAGCGAGTGTGACCGTTTGGCACCGTACTGGGCAAGGACCTCGTCGGACAAAAAGGGATCATAGACTGACACCTCACAGCGAAAGGGCGCAATCAATTCAGCATAGCGACGATTGATACTACCCAATCCAGCCAACCCCACCTGCCGACCGGTTAGATCACCATACACAAAGCCCGGCCTCTTCCAGCAGGCCCTGGGATCTGTCTGCCAATCACCGTTTCGAACTAAATGTATGGCCTCTGGAATATCGCGGATCAGGTTCAGGGTCATAGCCAGCGCAAATTCTGCTACCGAAGGCGTCATACTGCGTGACGTATCAATCAGTGTGATTCCACGTTCAACCAACACGTCAAAATCGACCCAGTCGGCAAAACGATTATCGAACGTTCCGGCGAATACTTTGAGATTTTCCGCCTGATGCCAATGTTCAGACTCCATGGCTGGCCGACGCCAACAGCCAATCACCGCTGCATCCGCCTCCTTGAGCAGTGCAACAAACCGCTCAAAACCCGCCTCCTCCTCTCCGCTGCGCATGGATACAATGTCAACTTGACCATGCTCACGAAGTAGGTCACATCCCTCGCTGTGAAAATCGTTGGCAATGTGGTAATCCTCATAAAGAAGCACTACAAATTTCATATCTCCTCCTTACAATAACAATCAAACTTCACTGCTTAGTGCAAATTGCGTCAATAATCAGTAGATCAGCATGCAACAAGCGGCACTACAGGCGATGAAAATCAACAAAGATTAGAAGATTACACAGATTATTAACCTGTATTCATCTGTGTAATCTTGAAATCCCTGTTATTTTTCAGGGCAGACCACAATGGAGTAGACACGCCTCGTGCCGCACGTGGGCGTGCTATGTAAACGATTGCGATCTACTGATAATGTCTAATATTTGGTCACATTAACGGGTTTTTTGTAATTTGAAGTTCTGGGTTTGCTCCCTTACTAATCCAAGACGCTTGTGCAATTTGTGCACTGATTATAAACTGAAGATGCCTGAGTTGAACAGAAATCTTATTGTGAGCTTTACACAGAGTCTCTTGGAGGAGGCACAGAGCGACACAGAGTAAGACTCAATAGAGAAAGAATATCTCACTGAATCTCTGTGAGAACTCGGTGAATCTCTGTGTCATCGCGACTCAGTGTAACGCATAAAAATAGATATAGGGAGGCCATATCGTAGCGATAAGAAGCTGATGCCCTAGCAGTCAGTGACGCCTCAACCGATGATGCTGCGGCAGGCGACGATGGCCACTTCACACAGCAAGTGGTACAGTATAATACTATTCAAAATGAGTAGACAACCTACTATAGTCTTTAAGAAAAAGATTTTCCAGTTCTCCCCTGAGCTTGTCGAAGGGCGGCGGGAAAATCTTTTTCTGGATATCTATATAGTCCTTAAGAAAAGGATTTTCCAACACCTGACAGGTGCTCAGCACCTGTCAGGTGTGAGCCAGGAAAAACATTATCTTGACATCTATAGTAATCATCGACACGGACTGAACCATGACAAAACCACCCAACATTCTCTTCCTCATGAGCGACGAACACCGACCTGATGTGACTGGGTACGAAGGCAATGAAGTCATTCGCACGCCAACCTTGGATCATCTGGCGGAAACAGGCGTTACATTTCGCAACGCCTATACGCCCTCGCCGATTTGTGTACCGGGACGACAATCTATGATGTCGGGCCAACTGCCAAAGACCTGTGGCTGCGAGGGCTGGATTGATCTTGAACCCGGCTATTTGACCTTTGCCCGCTATTTGTCACAGCATGCCTATGAAACCGTTGCCTGCGGAAAGCTTCATCACCAAGGCGTTGACCAAATGCAGGGCTGGACACAGCGTATCGGCTCGGATATGAAGCTGAGTCCCAAACACATTGCCGATCTAAATAAGGAAAAGTTGGGCCAATATCAGCGGCCGTTTAGCGCATACAAATGGGACGACACCAAGGAAGTCAAACGCGCGGGTATCGGGCGCGGGCCGGTGGTGACGCGCGATGAATATACCATGCATGGCGCATTAAATTTCATCGAAAATACCTTCAATAGCCCTTTTTACGATCGTGAACAGCACAATCAGCCCCTGCTCTTGAAGGTTAGTCTACTACAGCCCCACTACCCCTATTTTACCGAAGCCAATCTCTTTAATTATTACTTGAATCGGGTCGAACCATTTCTGGATCAACCCGTTTTTGACCATCCATTTTTGAGTCAACGACAAGTACGCCCAGGGGTCGATGCCTCCGAACGCGAGTTGAGACGGGCAACGACGGCCTATTACGGCATGGTTGAAAAGATTGATCAGCACTACCAGACCATTCTAGATGCCCTTGAACACGTCGGCCAAAACCTCGACGATTGGATCATCATCTACACCAGTGATCATGGCGAAATGTTGGGGGAACATGGTATCTGGGAAAAGCAAAAATTCTTTGAAGCCAGTGTCCGGGTTCCACTGCTTATCCGCTGGCCTAAAGGATTCGAGGGTGGAAGAATCATTCAAGAAAATGTAAATCTGTGCGATCTCTTTGCAACCCTCTGCGACTTGACTGATTTACCAATACCGTCTGGGTTGGATAGCCGCTCGCTCAAGCCGTTTCTAAATGACGAGAGCCACGATTGGTCAAATGAGTCGATTTCTCAATTTGGCCCGACCAATGTGATGATTAAACAAGATCAGCTCAAATACCAATATTATGGCGAAGACCAACCTGAGATATTGTTTGATCTGGCGCGGAATCCGGCAGAGACTGAGGATTACTTGAATGATGCGGACTATGCTCATCAGGTTGCCAAGTTCCGGGCCAGGCTGGCCGAACTGGGTCATGGTCCGAATGCGTATACAAATTATACGAATGCAGGATATTAGGTGAACTGTATGAAGGATAACCTTATGAGTCTCACGCCTTCAGAAATTCAAGCGTTTAAGAATGAAGGCTATCTCATCTTCCCAGGTCTTATTCATGGCGAGAAACTGGCGCGTTACAAGCAACTGTTTGATACACTCGTCGAGCGGGCCAAATCAATGCCAGAATCGCAGGACGGATTCAACCTACAGCCGGATCGTGAAGGCAACCTCATCCCAGGCCGTTTATTCAAAGTCCAAGGTGTATGTGTAGTCGAGCCGCGCGTCCTGGCCTTGGCGCGGGAACCTGAAATCATCGCTCGGGTAACCTCGCTCATTGGACCGCAACTGCACATGTTTGGCTCAAAATTCTTCCCCATGCTGCCCCACGGCGGCACCTCGACCGGCTGGCATCAAGACAACCACTATTTTGACACAGCCTCTGACCGTGTTGTCAGTTGTGGCATTTATCTGGAAGAGACGGATGAGTCAAACGGTTGCCTGCGACTTATCCCTTGCAGCCACCAGGCCGGAGACCTTGTAGAACACAATTTCGGAGAGGGCACCTTTGCCCATGGTAATTGGGCCGAGGTGGATGAATCGCAAGCCCTGTCAGTGGAGTGTCCCGGCGGCAGCGTGGTCTTGTTTTCGGCAAACCTCTTACATGGTGCCACGACCAACAGCAGCAATCGCTCGCGCTATAGTACCGCGTGGCATTACATTCCGGCAGATTTAGGGCTGGAGATGTTCCCGTTCGGGCAATACGAGGATCGGCATGCCATATAATAGCTATACCCTGCTCTGGATGAAAATCGGCGTTTTTAATCACTATTACCTGGATGACGGCCAACGACGATGTCTTTCAGATCGATCAGGAGATAGTCACCGATTTCGCATCCTCGCCGCGGGATACATGACGAAGGCGAATCGTTCCATATAGAAAAGCTCCAACATCGGAGGTCCTATGTCAGATTGAGATGCATGGAACAAAGCAATCATTGCAGAGTTTCGGGCCAACGATGGTAGCGTTGGCAGCCGATTTGAAGGGCGTTTACTGTTACTATTGCATCATATGGGCGCAAAACCTGAAGATTTGTTCATACGCTTCATAGTTAATTTTTCAGTGAAAGCTCATCGAAGGACCATAGCGCCGATTTGTTGACAGCGTATTTTCACCTATTCCTGCCTGTTTTCCCACTTTTTTCCCACTTTTTTCCCACACCATTTGCTATACTGCTCCCGTTCACTAATTACGTAACATGCGCAAGGGCATTCTCCGCTTAATTGCCCAATTGCTGGATTCAATCATATTAATCACCTTAAACAGGAGAAGAGGATGACAACTCCAACATTATCTCGTCGTGAGCTGCTCGCTGCTGGTAGTGCCACGGCTGCTGGACTGGCACTATTCAATAATCGCTTTGCCTCGTTGGCTGCACCCCTCAACCAGGGTGATGAGGTATTATCCTGGCTGGACCAACCAGGCGACAACCCCTTCCCACAGGCTGTCACAAATCTGCTTGAGTGGGAAAAGGTCGATTCCTGGGTGACGCCGCCGGACCAATTCTTCAGCGTCTCCCATTATGGTGAACCCGAAGTAGACGCCGAGAGCTGGACGTTGGAGATCAGTGGCCTCGTGGACAATCCTATGACCTTGACTTTGGCCGATCTCAAAAGCTGGCCCCGACTGGAGCTAGACTTTACCTTGGAATGTTCGGGCAATCACGGATTTGGATGGAACTGGGGACTGGTCGGCAATGCCGCGTGGGCGGGTGTGCCCTTAACCCCATTGCTGCGCGAGGCTGGCATTAAGGATGACGCCATTGAGGTTGCCTTCTACGGTGCTGATGCTGGCGAAGAGACCATCCGCGAGCAGAGCATCACCCAGAACTTCGCCCGCAGCATGTCGATTGAAGATGCCACTAGCCCCTTTAACATGCTCTGTTACGAGATGAATGAGGCACCGCTACCCAAGCGCCATGGAGCACCGGTGCGGTTGATTGCGCCTGGCTGGTATGGCATTGCAAACGTCAAATGGCTCCAGCGCATCGAAGTCCGCAGCCGCCGCTTGATGAACCGCTACATGGCCCGCGATTATGTCACCCTGCGGCAGGAAGAGGTCAACGGCGAAACGGTCTGGACTGAAAGCTCGGTGGGCAAATCGCTGCTCAAGTCTGCGCCAGCGCGCGTGGTTAGCAGCAATGGCGCTTATCGCATCGAAGGTGCGGCATGGGGCCAACCCATTGGAAAAGTGGAAGTGCAGATTGACGACGGCCCTTGGAAGGAAGCAACGTTAGACACAACCAACGTGCGCCGTTTCTCCTGGCGTTTCTGGTCTCTAGATTGGGCTAATGCGGAGCCAGGTGAACATACAATCACTGCACGGGCGATTGATACTGAAGGCAACGTACAACCAGCCCCAGATGATCCATTAATGACGAGCAAGATCACCTATTGGGAAAGCAATGGGCAGATTACGCGGCGGGTGGCGATTCCAGGTTAGCGACCATAGTACAGACGGATTCGAGGATATGTCGGAATCGAAGCTCGCCGGCAAATGCTCCGTTCAATCGTCGAATCCGTTGTAATTCTCCTGGCGTTCACATATCCTTTAGAAATTCCTGCAAGGTCGAATGTAACTCGCGGTCTCGACCGCGCTGCTGTGCTGCCCCGGTGGCTGCTGGCGGCAAGGTTTTGGCAGCTTCCGCAATGTATTGACCAACGACTTCTTCATACCAGCGTGAGTTTGCAACGTGCCTATGTTGTAAGCAGACCGTATATAGTTCAACAGCTACCTCCGTTTTACCCGCTTCCAAATGGAGTAGGGCCATTCCTGAAAGCGCGGTTAAGCTTGGCAGGAATGGCTGGGTGTCGATTGCAATGGTGAGGTTTTCGCGTATATAGGTACGAGCCTGATCCAAATTACCAAGGCGTAAAGCCAAGTAGCCAAGACAGCCATAGGCTTGGCCAAGCCCATTCATGTCTCCACCCTTGTCATGAAATATGTCAACACTCTCCTCTAAATAGTGATGTGCGTCATTATAGAACCCTTTTGCCAACGCAATACGCCCGAGATCGTTCACTGCATACGCGTTTGAGCCAATGTTGACATCATAACTCGACAAGCTGTGCTCAAGCTGGGTTTGCGCTTCTTCGTATCGTCCAAGATGCATCAATGCAAATCCGAATGAGGCTGCTGGGAAATTGGGGACTCCAGGCAAATCCAATGTATCATAGCGTTTCCGGCACTCTTCAAAGACCTGTAGGCTCTCCATAAATTTGCCACTGAAGACCATCGTAGATGCCAAGTGGTTGAATCCGTGGGCCGCTTGGCGTACATCACCCAAATCGCTGTAGAGGGCGATAGCTCTACGGATCGCATTTTCTGCTTCATCAAATGATCCCATCCATCGACTCAGCATACATTGGGTTTCGAAGGAGGCCGCAACGCCTCTGAGATCACCCAATTCTTGACGCAGAGCCAGACCTTCTGCTATGACAGCCCGTGCTTGCTCAAATGATCCCAAAATGCGTAAAAGATGACCCAACCGGTCTAGTGCCTGGGCCATATATCTGCGTGCATCAAGTGTACGCAAGAGAGATAGACTCTTTTCAAACAAAGGCATTGCTCTATCGCGGTAGTCAAAATTTACTTCAGCCTCTTCCAACAGCAGCAATGCCTGCTCAAGCCTGGTATCATGACCCAGTAATGCAAAATCTGCCAACCAACTCTGTGCATGCTGAAGCACCTTTTTTGCAGCCTCAAACTTTCTCAGGTGTCGGCGGAAAATACTCAGCCAGATAAAAATGCGTATGGTTAAGCGAGTTTTGTCGGCATCCGGCGACTCTGACTTGGAACCGTCCGGTAGATAACCATTACCCCTAGTCAGCCCTAGCGCTGATATCGTTTGCTCGAATAGTGCCTCACCATCATAGAGCCGGCTCTGCCAAAGAATAAAGATACCAAGACTCTCAATTGACTGAGCCAATCTGTCAACCTGTGCCGCTTGGCATGCCCAAGTCCACGCCATCTGAACATTTTCGCTATCGGCCTCAATTTCTGCAATGGCTTCTTTTTGGCGTGCGCCTTTTAAATCTGTCTCTCTTTGCTGTAGAAAGGTGCAGTAGTAGGCGCTATGAGCATCGTATGCCGCTTCTGCCTCACTCGCCAATTTTTCTTCTCCAAATTGGCGCAATAGCTCATGAATTTCGTACCGCCCCTCGGAATTGAAGCGTATCAGCGCTTTGTGGCTTAGGGTCGTGAGAAGCTGCAGTGTGGCGCTTGCCACCGCACTTGCTGCTTCACGCGTAAAGCCACCGCGGAAGACGGCAAGTTTTTTGAAGATATCTTGTTCGGCCACCGATAGACGTCGCCAAGTCGTATCAAAGACAGCTTGCAGGCTACGCTGGCGCTCGGGCAGATCGTGATAGTCAATGGCTAAAAAATCTACACTTTCATTAATTTCGGCAGCAATCTCAGACAACGACAGCATTTCAACCCACGAGGCGGCCAAGATGAGAGCCAACGGCATTCCGCCAACCAACTGGCAGATCTGTGCCAGGGTAGAGCGATCTTCTGGCGTTGGAACGAAGTTGTAACGCACACGTTGGGCAGTCTGGATAAAGAGCTGCTCGGCGCTGGATGTCACCTCATTTTCATGATCTGGCAGGGCCAAACCATCCAAAACAAAGACCGATTCGCTCATTAGACGTAGCCGTTCGCGTGTGGTAACGAGCAAAACAACCGTAGGTGCACTCTCAATGATCTCGGTAAGTAGATTGACGCCCACTAGCAAGTGTTCGGCATTATCGAGGATGAGCAGCATCTCCCGCTGTTGCAGAAAATCGAGCAACTGCGCTTTGGGAGAGCCGCGATCATTTTCGAAGGGATATCCCACGTTTGCGGCGATAGTCGACACTATGGATGCAGGATCAGAGAGGGGGGCCAGTGGGATGAAGTAGACGCCGTGCGCATACTTGTCTAATACAGCTGAAGCCACTTCAATAGCGAGGCGCGTTTTGCCCATACCACCTGGCCCGAGAATGGATAACAACTGGACTCTTGGATCATTGAGCAATCGGGTAATTTCAGCCAACTCATCTTCTCTGCCAACGAGGGGCATGGTTTGGGCTGGTAGGTTGTGTTTTTGTATAAGATTCGTATAGTTGGCATCCGATATCAGATCAGGTTGGCTGGTTTTACCCTTCGCTTTCCCCAACGAACCATCCCGAATCTTCTCCGCTATTTCTATCGTCGACGGTGCTGGCTCTACATTAAGCTCGTCTGCCAAAATTTTCCGGCACTCTTCAAAGTGCGCTAACGCAGCTACTCGATCACCCTTGCGCGCCAGCAATTCCATCAACTGCCGGTGGGTCTCTTCTTGCCAGGGCTCCAACGCTAACAGCCGGCGTACGACGACAATTGCCTGCGCATATTCGTTGCGTTGACTGTGGGCAGCAGCCAACCGACGCAGGATGGCCACCATCAAATTCTTGAGTCTAGTCTGTTCGCTCAATACCCATTCTTCAAATTCATAGCTTAAAGATGTATTGAAATCGGCTAAAAAACCTGCACGATACAGTTGGGCGGCCCGTTGCAACCCTTCAATCGTCCTGGATTCGAGTTCGCTACTTAACTGTTCAAATTCGGCTACATCGACCCAGGCGTCGCTGAGATCCAGGGCTACCAAACGCCACCCCTCCTCAACGAAGGAGATACCATTGAGCTTACGCAGATGGCTCAATGCCTTTTTGAGGTTGTCGCGGCTTGTGGCAGGCTTATCCGCCCAGAGTAGGTCGGCCAATGCGTCGCGGCTGTGGGCCGGGTTTCCCTTGGACGCGGTTACAGCTAGATAGATGAGTAGCGCGCGGGCTTTATTTGAGGTGAGTCCGACGATGGGTTCACTCTGCCACGTAATTTGGGGGGCACCAAATAATTGTATTAAGATCTTTGCCATGAATTTCCCTCATCGTCCACCGATGAGTCTAGTGTGAGGCGTTCTAGCTCAGGCTTCAAGCTCTCGACTTGATTTACAGGTCTGGATCAACTGCAACTGCTCATTGAAAGCCTCTTCATCTTCTGGACACATATGCTGCTACGCCAACCCCACCATCCCACAAGCATGAAAGAGCGTGGCAAAGGTGCGCCAACTCTATATCTCCCCTACGGGCGTATTCGCATAAGCCTGATGACAAATCCTTGCAAAAGAAAGCAGTGGGCTGGCGTCAACCGAATCGTAATTTCACCACTCTTGATCCGCAAGGTCTTCATCGTACCCTCCAATACTGATATTATACAAAATATTGGGGGAAGACCAGCAAAAAGAGAGTGACCACCTCGAACGTCTCTATTACAAAAACAGAAGAATGCAAGACAGGTACTTTTTCTTTCATCACTTACTGTAGCATACAATAGGCAAATAAATGAACCGATGGCACGGGAGCTGCGCAGCAAAAAAGGGGATCTATGTCAGAAGATCATCACATTAAGCTTGCCTGTATGAGCCTCATGTGGGGGCCAATCGACAGCCGCGAGAAAGCAACCGGCTGGCTCGATGACGTGGTCGCTGCGGGCTATGACGGCGTGGCTATGTTCGACAGTGTTCTGCTAGAGCTGGCAGATGAGATGGATATCGAGCGCCAGCTTAAGGACCGGAACCTGCAATTGGCCAGTGTCAACATCAGCATCCAGCGCGATTTTGAACGATTGCGCGCAACTTGTGAGATGATGCAGAAGCTCGGCGGACACCATCTCGTAACCGTCGGCGGGTTAGCCACGAGCACTGCAGATAGGAATGAAATCGCGGAGCTGCTCAACCAGATCGGCGAAATCGCGCTGACGTATGACGTCCGAGCCTGCTATCACAACCACACTGACCACATCGGCGAAACGCTGGAGGAGACCGAAGCCCTGATGGCGTTGACCGATCCTACCAAATTCTTTGGTTTCCTGGATGTCGGTCACGCGACCAAGGATTTTAGCGGTCATCCGGTTGCAGACCGTGCAGCCATCTTCCTCCAGCGGAACTGGACTACGATCGACTTTATCGAGTTCAAGGATTGGAGCGAGGAACACAACCTCAATACAGAAGTTGGCGCTGGAGAATGCAATTATGCGGGCGTGTTCCGTATCTTGAAGGAAAAAAATTACTCTGGTTGGATCACGGTCGAGCAAAATGGGCCGACTGGCGATAAGACCGCTCGGGCGTGTGCCAAAGCAAGCCGCGAATTCATTCGGCAAGGGCTTGGTGGTTGACTATGAAACCCAATATCATTGTCATCTTAACAGACCAACAGCGGGCAGACACGCTTGGCTGCTACGGCAACAGACTTGTCCAGACGCCCCACCTGGACGCGCTGGCCCACAATGGAGTCCGTTTTGAGCGCGCCTATTGTGCCACCCCCCTCTGCACCCCAAGCCGTGTTTCCATTCAGTGCGGGGCTTATCCCCACCGTCACGGGATCGTCGACCTCTGGAGTGAGGTGCCCAACGAGCGGTATGGGCCAGTGCCGGGCTGGACTCAGCCATCGCCAGAGGAATTGCCTTGGATGGGGGAGTACTTCCGGGACGGCGGCTACGAAACAGCCTATGTCGGCAAGTGGCACTGCATGACCGGTGGCGACCGGCGGGGGTTTGAGGATTACTTGGTACGGACCGGGGCCTTCGATATTGACGAGGACAAAGATAATGAATGGCTTCGGCACGCGTTAGCCCAGGGGTATGATTTGCCAGGAGGCAAGGGTGTTGGCAGTGACTACCAGGTGAAGGAGCTCAATTACGGCGTCTCCGTTTATCAGGCGTCCGACTTTCCGGCAACCTACCATTTTCATAAGGCGATAGAGTTTATCCAGCAGGATCACGAGCGGCCCTTTATTCTCTTCCTTTCAACGACCTCGCCCCATCCACCATTTGCCCCGCCCGCACCCTACGACCAGCTATACAACCCCGACGATATCGTGCTGCCCGACAACGTCCACCACTACGCCTCGCCCAAGCGCTTTATTGAGCTGCGCGGCCACCCCCGCTCCTTTCGCCGCAACCGAGAAGCCACGGAGGCCCAGCTACGCGCGTCCTGGGCACACTACCTAGGGATGGTGAGCCACCTTGACGACCTGACGGGCGAACTGATCCAGGCCCTGGAAGCAGCGCGGCTGCGGGGCAACACCCTTATTGTCTTCTCTAGCGACCACGGCGAGATGCTTGGCTCCCACCGCCTCCAGGATAAGGGTGCCTTTATGTACGACGAAGTGATGCGGGTCCCGTTGCTGGTCAATTGGCCCGGCGAGGCCAGCCCTGCCGTGTATGAGACACCCGTGAGTCAGGTGTCGCTATTGCCAACCCTGCTCGAGATCGCTGGCATCCCGCCACGTAGCGAATTCGATATGCCATCCCTGGCTGAGAGTTTTCTGGGCCAGCACTCTCCGGCCGAACAGCCTGTCTATGGCGAATACAATCGCTTCTATGGCCAGAGCTACCCGGTCCGGATGGTAGTGGATGGTCGCTGGAAATACGTCCACTACTTTGGCCCAGAACCCGAATTGTTTGACCTAGAAGATGATCCTGGGGAAACGGTGAATCTGGTGGGATCGGCGACCCATCAGGAGGAATTGCGACGCATGCAGGGGCTGTTAGAGACTTGGATGGCAGCCAGCGGCGATGTCTATCAGTTCGACCAGGAGATAGTCGCCGACTTCGCTTCCTAACGTGGACTCACTTCGGTATCCCCTACTCCTTTCCGTAATTGTCCCTATTTAGGGGACGACATCTCCCCTACCTTCATTGTATATTCCCTTTACGGCAAACATAAATTTAGTTCAATTCAACCAAACCATGAAAGGAAAAACAATGAATACAAAAACAATCGCAAGAATTTTAGCTGGGCTTGTTGCTCTCGCTTGCTTAGCCATTGGCATACTTTACATGTTCAACCCGGGCAGAGTGTTAGAAGGTGCAGGATTTGATCCGGTAGGCGTCAGCGTACTAGGCTTTTCGACCTTGCGTGCTGTGGTCGGTGGGGCATTTCTTACATTTGCTATTATTGTTGGTATTCACACTGTTCGTGATGGCGACGATGAAATGATCCGCATGATGGTATTGTTTTGGTTAATCTACACAGTGGGCCGTGTTGTTAGTATGGTTGCAGATGGGGTGGTAGAAAACACCATTCGGAGCGCCGTCCCTGGTGTCGTGCTATTGATTCTCAGTATTGGCTCCGTTGCGTTATTTTCGAGGAGTAAATCAGCAGAAGCATAATCCCAGATCTAAACAAAATTAGGCATGGTTCACGATCAGGTTTACAAACTGTCAACATATTCCCTCCCTGAAAATGAACCATGTCCATGATGGGGCTGAAATCAAACCTAGCGCCGATTGTGCGGCATTTTGAGCCAAAGTCTCATCGAATATCAGTAGATCGCAATGATGTCATTCTGAGCCATCACACTTGTCATGAGATCGTACGGTGTTATGGCTCATACCACCTAGCCGTTCGGCGCGAGCCAAGCGAAGAATCTCTACTCGACCAACCCGTTATACCTTATGATTGTGAACTACTGAATATTTTAATGGTAATTGATGGAGTGAGGCATCCTGAACCAGTTTACCCTTTAACGGTAGCGGCCTTTACTGACATTGACGATTGTCCAGGTTGTTCTAGTACTTCTCGCGTTGGCAACAATCCAACCAAAGCAGCCGTCACCAACGGCACAACACTTAATAGAAGCATCGTCTGCTGAAACCCCAAGTTCTGTGGCTCTGCCAGCCAACCCGTCAGATTTAGCCCCAACCCACCAATGGCAAAGACAAACCCCAGCGCCATTCCAGTCCCAACGCCGGCATTTTTATGAAAGAGTGTCTGTGCCATCACCAACATAGGTGGCCATGCCGCGCCTGCGGCAAAACCCAAAAAAGGCGCAACGAGAAAAGCACGGCGATCGCCTAGCGTGAAGATCAGGAACATCAGAGGGGCAGCAGCCAGCAGCGAGTAACGCATGACGCGTGTTCCTCCGATACGGTCAGAGAGCATGCCGCCCGTTAGTGTGCCGAAGGCAAGCACAAAGAGCATCAGTGACGAAAGTAGGCTCGCGTCGGCTTTGGTAAAGTTGGCCACCTCGGCAAAGTATTGCGGCATAAAGGAAGAAAACGAGCTATGAGACCACGCCCGTAGCGACATCACGCTAAACAATGCCATAATCGCAGTGGTTGTAAAGAGGGGATTTAGCTGAATCTTCCAATTGGCGGGTTTGGCTTCAGCCGCTGGTTCTTTTGCAATACGTCCAGTCAACAGATAGATCATGGGGGCGATAAAGATTCCCACCAGCGCCAGCAGGACCGTTCCCTGTGTACCCAAAGTGCCTAACACAAAGGCCGCTAAAATGGGGCCAAGCGCAAAGCCAACGTTGCCGCCCAACATGAACATGGCCACGCCCGATGTTTTGAGTTCTCCGGCAGCTCGATTTGCGCCCGATGCGCCCTGGGGATGAAAGGCAGCGGTGCCAAAACCACACAGCGCTATCATGAGTAACGCGCCTTGAAAGGTGGTCATAAACCCTGCCATCCCCAAAAAGAGCGACATCCAGAAGACGCCGCCAACGGCAAACCATCGCCCCCCGTAACGGTCGCTCAAATAGCCAAAGAGCGGTTGAGTTAATGATGAGGTCAGCTTGAAAACCGCGAGCGTGAAGCCAATTTGGGTCAAGTCAAGCTGTAGCGAATCGCTTAGATAGAGACCCACAATGATGGGCATGGCCCCAGAGAGCATATCAACGCTAAAATGTCCAAGGGTCAAACTCCATAAAGTGAGGTTATTTAATAAAGGGCGCATAAACTTTCCTGATTACACGGTGTCGCACATACACAGAGTCACACGGAGGCTTTCACAGAGATTCACAGAGAACAATCCTCGTGAGGCTATATTTCTCTGTTTGGCTCTGTGCCTTCTCTGAGTAACTCTGTGTAACGATGAAATGCATGCCTTGAGTACCTCTCTTACTGATATCCACCCTCGCCCAACAACTCTCTCACCCTCGGACTCGCATTCTCCCGATAATTGTCCAGCAATGACTTCTCGGGAGGCGTTCCATAGGGGCCTTTGCGCATCCATGTCGCGCCATAGGTCAAGATCAACAGTCGGCGCTTCTCACCGTCGGCCCGGGTGGGCCAGGCGCGATGCCAGAGATTGCTATGCATCATAAGCGTGGTGCCAGGCGGACCGTAGAGCATCTCCTGGCCGGGCTTGTCGCCAAAATCGTTGGCCGGCAGATCGTCGTGGATTTGTAGATGAGAGCCGGGAACAAAGGCAAGTGGACCGTTGGCATCGTTGAGTTCATCCAGATAGATCAGATAGTCTAACGTATGAGGGTGAGAGAAGAAGGCGGGCAGCGGATCTGGCACGGTGCGGCGGTGGAGGTGCCAGTGGGTCTCCTGATTGGGTTCGCCTGGGTAGGCGACTCGACCGCCTAGCTGGCGGATGCGCACAAAGGGTCCGAGCATGGCCTTGGCCACCGAGACAAAGGGTGCGTAGTCGATCAGTTCGTGGAAGGCGTCGTGTTTGTCGAAGAGATAGCGAGGGAACCAGCCGCCAAAGTTGCCCGATTTACCGACATTGTTTTCGGTAACTTCCGCGGATTCAATCTCGTCCAACGCGTCGCGAAAGCGTTGAAGCTGAGTATCGTTAAATAACCCCTGGCGTACGAGATAGCCTTGGGTGCCAAATTGCTCAATCTCCTCGGGCGAGGCGTAGACCTCGATGGTGCGTTCGGTATCTTCGCCAGCCATATTGGTCATAATTTTGTAGGAGAGGGTGTGGCGGGGGAGCGCGCCGATTGAATCGGGTGTCGTCATAGGGTTCCTCCATATCGTACCAAAAAATATGAAAATCAGTATACCATTGACCAAGACGGTACCCAACCGGTAGCCGACCAATCGTTGAACCACGGCGTTGCTCATCGTTTCGCCCGTGAGCGTCACCCGACATCCAAGCGCGCCGGAATTGCGTAGCGTTCTGGGACATCTTTGGGGGTGACTGTCATATGTAGACGAATCTGTAACCATCTATTGATGTCCGAAACCTATCCCAGAAGATTATAATTCATATGAAGAAGAGTTGGCTGCCATCTTCAGAACGGGTTAGAATTATGCAGTGCCTTAGCTCCGCATCTATACTCGGTTCTGCGTGAAAACCGGAGTTTCTGTGCTTCGGTTTAGCCAGAGAAAAACTCCGGTTTTCACCGCAACCGCAATATGGCCAATAATTACTTTTTCTATCCAAAACATAAGGAAGGCTTCATGACGCATAGCAGTGAAATTAAGAGAACCAACAAACTGAACATTCTCGTCTTCCTTACCGACGATCACGGGAGTTGGGCCAATCGCTGCTACGGCGACCCCATTGTAAATACACCGTCGATAGACTTTCTCGCGGCAACAGGCGCACGCTTTGAAAACGCCTTTACGCCCTGTCCTGTATGTTCACCTGCTAGAGCATCATTTTGGACAGGAAAGATTCCCTCGGCACACGGAATACATGACCACATTGGTGATTCTGAGCATCCTGGCATTACAGGACAGAAGACCTTAGCGCAATGGTTGAAAGAAGCTGGCTATTATACTGGACTCTGCGGAAAGTGGCATGGACATGCTTACGGGCAGAACCCACAACCAGGGTTCGATTACTGGTTTAGTCAGTGGTTTGGAACAAATGCAAAATTTGGTCCCCAGCCCTTTAGTCGCAACGGAGAGCGTGAAGAATATCACGGCCATCAATCTCCTCTTATTGCTGATTCAGCGATACAATTTCTTCATGAGCATAAACATTCAGATTCCTCTGCGCCATTCTTCCTATTTGTCGGGTTCACCGACACGCACTCACCATTCTCTACACTTCCTGAACGACTAGTACAGAAGTATCGCAACACACCGCTCAACGCCATCGAGAATGAACCCTTCTCCAATATTCATGGTGAGGAGGTATTTGCCTCGCCAAATGATGAGGCTGGCTGGCGAGAACAGCTGGCCCAGTACTATGCGTCTGTTGAGCTAATTGACGAACAAGTTGGACGTGTTCTCGATGTACTCGAAGGTACGGGTGAACTCGACAACACCGTAATCGTATACACCTCCGATCATGGACACATGAACGGCCAACATGGATTACTGACCAAAGGTAACGCCACAATACCGCAGAATTTCCTAGAAGAATCGATTCGTGTTCCTCTCGTCGTACGCCATCCCCATTCCGCAACATATGGTCAGATCTTTAATTTCATGGTTGATCACACAGACTTACACGCCACAATAAGAGAGATTGCAGGCGTAGAGCCAGCGGCAGAACTTCCAGGTGTGTCCTATCTTCCGATCTTGGAATCGTCAGAAGAAAGTTCAGCAATCTCTTGGCGAAGTAAGCAGTTTTGTGAGTATGGAAACGCCAGAATGATACGTACCGATGCGGGGTTTAAGTTGATCCGTCGCTACCCAGGGCCAAACGGTCACTTTCAAGATGAATTCTACAATCTCCAAATCGACCCGCAGGAGCGCCAGAACTTTATCGCTGATCCTGCATATGCTTCGTTGGTCCACCAGTTGGACGGTGAAATGGATTCGTTCTTCAACACATTCGAAAGCAGCGATTGCTCAGGGAGAAATATAGCAAGGCTGAGATCATGGAATATTATTGAGCCGTGGCGCAGCGAATGGAACGGAGACTTGGATCATATTTTGGTTGGTTGACGAGAGAAAACCTGTTTGTTTTACTTTTTGCTCCTCGCACATCCAGGACGCCGTGCAGTGCAGTCTACGAACCTCCCCCTTTTTTTGGGACCCGCCCGTACAAATCAATGTGTAGATGTTAACAAATTGAATCCTCCTATCTATTCGCTGGTTGCGGTAGAGGAACCTGAAAATAGCCTATCTCCTCATTATCTGGGAAGAATCAATAGTCTCCTTAAAAAAATTTCAGCCCAAGGTGACGCTCAAGCCATTGTCACAACACATTCACCGGCTATGTTAAGACGTGTTCCGCCTGAACAGATTCGTCACACCAGAATTGGAGTAGATCGAATCGCATCAGTCCGAGAAATCAGCATGCCTCCTAAATCTAAAATGGATGCACACAAATATATTAGAGAGGGAATCCTCTCTAATCCTGAAGTCTATTTTTCCAGTTTTGTCGTACTCGGGGAGCCAGTGAAGACATCGTTCTGCCCAAATTGTTCGAAGCGGAGGGCCTTCCTGTTGATGAAAATGGTATCACTATTGCTCAACTTGGCGGATGGCATGTAAATTACATGTGGAAACTCTTGAATGACTTAGGAACCCCTTATGTTACGCTCTTGGACCTTGATCTAAGCCGACATCAAGGAGGATGGGGGAGAATAAAATACGCAGTTGATCAATTAGCCAAGATTGGTGAAAATGTGAGTGCTCCCCAAACTATTCCAAGATGGGATGAAAAAAATCCTCTTGATAGCAGCTACGATAAGGGTATTTTACTAAATTCGCTTCAAGATAATGGGATATTCTACTCTCAATCCTTAGATTTAGATTTCTCGTAACTAGTTAGAGCCAAGGGTGCAGAAAATGGAAACGTAAAAATAACGAAACGCTAACTCAAAACAAACAGAAAAAGCGGTAAACTGATAGTATGCTCAATGTGAAGAAAGTGAGTCGAGAAGAACTGGAGAAAACGG
>JBCCHB010000106.1:0-59904 GCA_039028975.1 Chloroflexota bacterium | reverse complement strand
TGCCAAACGACCGCAGTTGATTTTCGGCTCCGTTTTGCCAAACGACCGCAGTTGATTTTCGGCTCCGTTTTGCCAAACGACCGCAGTTGATTTTCGGCTCCGTTTTGCCAAACGACCGCAGTATTGGCTTCACCAACGAAAGAGCAATCGACGTCCCTTACTCATAGGGAAGCCAGTAAAGAGCATAAACGGTTGTTCTCTATAGTAAGAGGCTGGGCATCGATATGCTCAGCCGACAGTCTCTATCTAATGCACATATGCATAGTCTAAAATTGAAAACAGACGCTCTATACGTACCAAGTCAATATGGGCACTGCTAACAACATATATCAACAGACTCCCACCCAAAGCGTCTGTATACTGCGCCAAAATTTTGTCCGATTATTGTCCCGAATACTTCAGAGAATTCCGAAACTGGAGGACAGCCCCATCTGTGCGGAGACTAGAGCTTTATTTGGCCATTTATAGGTATAAGATAGATTATTGAACGATTCAAATTGATTTGGCTCGGTACATGGCACATGGCAAATAACGTATATTTGCGCGACCTTGTCTCCGTGCTTTGGAGGCTGAACGAGAAGGGAGGCCTGAGATGAGCACCAGCGAGGTATCTTAAGAAGTTGATGATAAAGCGACAGTTACTCGTTGATCCAGATATACCTTCGATTGCGATGCACTACGCGAAAAGGTATGCGACGCGAAAAAGAGACAGTCATACTCTCTTACAGGATCTAAGTATTGAAGAAGCTACACCCTATTGCACACACAAGTAGTGCGTTTCACAGATACATACTAAAGACGTACCTATAGATCAAATAGAGCAAGGCTTTCTATTCAGATAGCTCAAAAATTCAACATCAAGACGTTGGGGTCGACCTTTTAAGTTGCTACATTTGCAAACAAAAAATCTATACCAAGTGATAGCCATATGACCTACAACGCTCTGAAGGTAACATTATTTCATGTACTGTATATGGTAAACTGATATTGATAATCATCCGATCGATTCGACTATGGAAAATCCGTTCTCTCGATTTCCATACGTTTCAAGATGAAAATTTATTCAGCCTAATATATTAGGAGTGGGTCCAGAATAACCAGCGCATTGCATAAGCCAGGACACAACGCGTAAGTTATAAAATTACCACCCCTTACCAAACATCGCCAAAGATTCTCAAGTCTCGTTCAGACTCAAAATCAATTTTCAATCGTTTTAAATATTCTATATGTTTTCGTATAATTGCAGCACAAATTTCGGCATATTCTTCGGTAGGCGACCGCATAAACAGTCTCCTTTGTATAAGAGTATATCATACTCTGTTCAACTTGTCGTTTTTCTGCTACAATCGATTTCATGTCTACATTTGCTGAACTACTCACTTATTATATGGAGCGAATTGGTATTACCGATACTGAATTGGCTCGCAAAATTGGTGTGGGTCGCCAGACAATCTTTCGTTGGAAAGAAGGATTGGTCAAAAGCCCTCGTAAGCGAGAAGTGGTATTGGATCTTGCCAAGGCCATCCGCTTAACGCCGGATGAGCAAGATACGCTACTGCTAGCCGCAGGGTTCGCACCAGAGATACTTCCAGAAGTACCAGATACCCCTCTGCCAGCGCAAGTTGTCATGGGTGATGATTCTGATTCCGGCACCCATGAACACAGTTCGGCAGAAGATGATGACACCACAAATGCACCTGTCAACAATGAACCTATCAACGATGACGTCCATTCAGGTGAAGAGGTAACGCAACCTGATACAAAGTTGCCTATTCCTGCGGAGGATTCAGATAACGCTGTAACCGTCACGCTGCCTCTATCTTCTACAGATCCTGACAAAGCCATCCATACTGCAAGCGAGAACATTCCACCGTTATATCCGGGCAGATCAGTAGACAAGCAGATGAAATGGTGGGGCTGGGTTGGCGGGGTAGCTTTATTGATCTTGGTCATCAGTCTGTTCACTTTTCCCTCTTGGAATGGCTCCATCCTTACTACAACGCCAACGACAGTGGATAAGCTGGGCGGACTTGCTTCTCCATCAAGAGAACCACCGGGTACGCCTCAAACGCCATCTCCCCCCACCAGCTCTCCAACGCCCACAGCGGTGGCCAAACCGCTCGCTTTTTGTGCTCCAGAAAGTGATGATGAGAAATTACTAATTGCCGCACAATTCACCCCCTTCGGCAGTACAAAGCATAATATTGCTGGCCGTATTCTAGAACCGCTGGAGATGGAAATAACCGACGGAAAGCTTACCACATTACGTGTGGCACGCTACAGACAAGAGATCACTAGCGCGGATCAGGCCCGTGTATTGATGGGCGAATGCGGTGCTGCGGTTGTCATTTGGGGCGAATATGATGACAGCCGGGTTAAGGCAAATATTACAACCCTCATTGCTCAAGAAAATTATATTTCCGAACCAACATCATTCTCTGAATTACCCAGCTTTATCAACGTTGATGTACCTAGTGAGCTACGGGTGCTGGCGCTCGAAACGTTGGGGCTTCTCTTCCGTTCAGAAAAAAGATACTCAGAGGCCATTACAGCCTTTAACCGTGCCTTAGAACCTTCTGAAGATTCACCCTCAAACGTGCCAACTGAAGAGCAGCGATTTAACCTCTACTTTTACCTTGGTCATGTCAACTATCTTGCTGGCCTTGACACAGAGGGTATAGCACACTTCAGCGACTCGATTCAAGCGTACGTCCGGGCCTCTGAGCTAACTGAGCAGCTTGAGAGCACTCCCCCCGAACTTCCATATAATCGAGGACTGGCTCATATGGCTCGACACAGGCTGCTAAACAAGAATGATAGAGCAGCCGAGTTGAACTTAGCTATCGACGCTCTCTCCCTTGCATTACGGAGAAAGCGGAATTATGTTTCAGCTTATGCCATGCGTGGCAACGCCTATCTGGCTAGAAAGGAAGAGGGGGATCTGCAGAGGGCCATCAACGATTACTCGGCGGCATTAGCCCTTGATCCCCAGGCAAAATACTACTACAATCGAGCTTTGGCCCATATTGCAATCAAACAGTACGCCTCCTGGGAGGTTGACTTGAATGAGGCCCTGAGGTTAAAATATAACCAGCGCGACGTGCATACGCTGGCATGTTATGCTCATTTGAGGCAATATGAGTTAGCAGAAGCCAAAACCGCATGCGAATCGGCCATGGAATTAACGAAAGATGTCCAGATCGGCGATCTGACATATCTGAATTATGGCATTGTCCTTGCGGCCTCAGAAGAAACTGAAGAGGCGCTGACATATATCAACCAACACTTGGCTTGGATCAGCAAAAAGCCAGGTCGATATATTCAGTATGATGGATCCCAGGTTGAAGAGTGGGTGGTTCAGTTAGTAGCCGGGAAACAACCATTCGACGAAGCAATGTTGGTCGATTTGGAGTAGAGGGTAGTACTGCGCAAGAGTCATCTATTGCCATCAAAGCGAGGTGCAGCGGCGGAACAAAATTAACCTAGCGCACTATTCTGCGCTCGAATTGAAAACCGTACTTTTCCGCAGCTCTAGCAGAGTAATCAAAGTGCGGTTTTCAAACGAATCTGACTATAATTTTACTAGCGAAGAGCAACGCTACTGACGTATGCTTCAGTAGTTACGGTTTCTACTACTTCATCTTCTACATCACCTATAAGTGTCCCCACATCTTCTCCTTGACAAAGGCGCTCCATCATGCCTTTTTGATCAAAGTCGAACACATGAATATTCAGTCCATGATCCCGGGCGAGCAGTACTGCGGATTGATCCATGGCTCGAAGATTCCTGCGGATGACTGTATCATAATTCACGGCACGATATCTTTGGGCCGTAGGATCCCGGCGAGGATCACTTGTGTAGATACCATCCACGCCATTTTTTGCCGCCAGGATAGCTTCAGCACGCACTTCCAGAGACCGTTGGACCGCAGGATAATCAGTGGTTACATAGGGATTTCCGGTACCGGCTGCCAGGACAATGATGCGCCCAAGTTCTAAATGCCGGGTTGCCCGTAGCCGGATAAATGGCTCAGCAACGGATGTCATGGGAATGGCAGTCATCACCCGTACATCAACAGTGCTTTTAGCGGATAAGACACCTCGTAACATGAGGCTATTGGTCACGGTTGCAATCATACCAATATTATCGGCCTCAGCTCGTTCGATTCCCCATTGTTGACCAAGTTCACCGCGGAATATGTTTCCACCGCCGACAACAACCGCTACTTCAACGCTTTGATTGTGTAAGCTTAAGACCTCATCGGCAATATGATTCAAAGCATCTGGATCAAATCCAAAGTCGCGATTCCCTGCAATGGCTGCACCACTCAACTTAACCAACACACGGTTATAACGCATATATAAAATTCCCTCCTAAGACATTAGTACTCTTCATCCGCCACTCAAGCCGATCTTGCAGAACCCGATCATGAAATTGATATACTGGGGTTGGGCAAAGATGAGAATTGTGTACCCCGGGTAATACAAGCTATTTTTTGCTTATCTATGCCGAATCCCAGTATAACGCACCCCAATAAAAAAGGAGGCGGTAAACACAATTGCTTACTATCGCCTCCTTCTGAATCTGACTTTTGGACCGCTTGGCTCTACTTAAATCGTTAATTGTAAAGTTTGAATCGAATCCAAATTGGTTGTGATCAGATAATATGTTCATGCCTTAACCATCTACGAACAGCGCTGATGATATCGAATAATCGTTCGTAACAAATCAGTAAATCATTGCATTTAGAAAATAATCAGATCGAATTGCTGAAGATTTACTTAATTGAGCAACAGTGTATCATAGATATAAACATATTGTCTAACGATTTTCTGACACTCAACCCACGTTCTGTAACGTAGGTTACTGTACAGAGTTAAGTCTCCTGCGGTCCACCTATCTTGTTGTATCAGTACATTGTCACACATACCGCTATGGTTACATACACCTGGGGATAACTTGGGGGATAGATGGGACAACTTAAATTCTGACGACCCGCTGCGGAGCATAGCTTTTTGGAAACCGTCCACTACGGTTAGCGGCACGTCTATTCATGACCACTTTCAATAAATTGTTGGCTCGTCTCACCATTACTTTTGAGAAGAGCCATCTTTGTTTCTATGGGCGCAATGTTTATTACTCTCGAACCCTGGATGCTCGAAGCGCCCCGAGAACAACTTTTGAGGGCGCTTCGGGCATAGCAGCTTTCGGCTTTTATTTGAGCAGCGCTCCTAGACAGGTACACCAAGTGAGCTAAGCTCCTTATCAAACCCAACAGCTTCTAGGTATGTATCAAATGTATCAAAATCCATCTGTTGCTTCTGATCAGAAAGGGCTACAGCAGGATTCGGATGTACCTCCACCATAATCCCGTCAGCCCCGGCTGCCAATCCTGCCTTCGTGAGGGGAATGAGCAGATCCCGGCGGCCGCCAGAGTGAGTTGCATCAGCAAAAACAGGTAAATGAGTCTCCAATTTGGCTAGGGCAATCGCGCTTACATCTAGTGTATTTCGTGTATACTGTTCGTATGTGCGGATACCCCGTTCGCAAAGCATTACGTTTGGGTTTCCTTCACTCATTACATATTCAGCGCTCATAATCCATTCTTCAATGGTACCCGCTAGTGCTCGCTTGAGAAGAACCGGTCGTTTTGTTTGGCCTACAGCCTTTAAAAGCGTGAAATTTTGGCTGTTGCGGGCACCGATCTGCAATACATCTACATAATCTAAGCATAGATGCAGATCTCGCGCGTCCATGATTTCTGCCACAAATTTCAAATCATACCGGTCACATGCTTCCCTGGCCCAGATAAGGGCCTCTTCACCCAAGCCTTGAAAGCTATATGGATTTGAGCGTGGCTTGAAAGCCCCTCCTCGGTAAAGCTTTACGCCACGGCTAGCTACACGCTCAGCCGTGACCTCAACCTGTTCTTTTGATTCAATGGCACATGGTCCAGCAATCATCACTGGCGGATGCCCGTGCCCAACGGGAACATCACCAATCATCACGACGGTATCCTTACGACCTTCGCGGCTAATCAGGAATTTAGGCTTCTCAGAGGCTTTGCCTGTCTCCATTGATGCCTGAAAAATGTTTTTGAAGAGATCTTTAATGGTTGCGTCATCGAATGGCCCCTCGTTGGCATCCGTAAGCGATTGAAGCATCTCAAGCTCTCGCTTGGGATCATACTGGGATGACCCCAATTCACTCTGAAGTTGACCGATCCGTTTAGCAATCTCTCCACGTCGACTAAGTAACTTTAAGAGATCAAGATTGAGGTCATCAATCTCTTCACGCATTTCTTGAATTTTTGATTGCGTCATCTGCTGGGCTCCTTTGGGAAGGTATTAAAGTTTATCAAAATAGATAGATGAACCGTTTCAACAGCATCTGTACCTTATTCATTGCTCACTTTTTCCAATTGTAACAAAGTCAGATCGGACCCGCTAATCATTAAGTCAACGGTCAGGGCAAAGATTAGTCTTTCTGTCCAAAGATTGCTAATATTAGTCAAGCGTTCCCATTCAGCGTTGCACTCCGCTCCGTAAAAAACGGCTGCGATGGATATTTCGCCAGTAAAATTATGATTTGATTTGTATTGGTTCTGCCTGCTACATAAACCGGCACATAAATGGGAGCACATTCTCGTCTTTATGAGAGTAACTCCTGTCTTCACGATCACAAGATTGATATCTGGCCATCTAGAGCTGAAGGGCGCAAATCCCACCTGAATCATACATGATAAAGTGATCTTTTTCGCCTATCTGAAGTGAAGTCGAGATATCTTGGCTTTAGGTGAGCTACTGGGGGGGATCATTATGAAAACAGGTACCTTCCGAAGCGTTGTAAGGAAGACCAAACGCCTGCTTTCAAACGGTCCTACGTATAGATATTTGAAAGGTGGATATCATTCATGAGTAGCATCCTAAACCCTGAAGCATTTATGCAACATGTGGCCAAAGCAACAGAAGAGGCAGGATTTACGGTTGAATCCATCCACGAGACTCATCTACATATAACACTCAACGACCAGACCAATCGTCTAAATCTACAGACGGTCTATGATGCTTACTGCAACGCCCCGGATAGGCTCGATGATATCATTACGGCCCACCTCAGTGTGCTGCAAAAAATGCCTGAGTTGCAGTCGACCGAATTAGAGCCTGATGAGTCACAAGTCCTTTTGCCTGTGCTGCAGAGGAAGTCTTGGTTGACAGAAATTCAAAAACAGACCCTGGCCCAGCCTATTCATCGCCCGTTTCTAACAGGTTTGATTGTGGCCTATGTGATCGATACACCTCACTACCGATCCTATTTGAATCAATCGATGATAGATGAAATGAGCAGCAATGGGGCTGCTACTCCGGAAGATATCCATGAACATGCACTCCATAATCTCCGAGAGCATGTAAAAACAATGGGGATTGATACCTACGGTAGCTTCCATGAGACGCTGATCACCTGCGAAACACGCGAAGGGTATGCCTCTAGCTGCATTCTGCTACCCGATTTGATGAACGAGTGGGATCAGAAGATCCCAGGCGATATGCTTATCGGAATTCCGAATCGCGACTTTATCATCGCTTTTAGTCGCAAACACCCGTCGGGAATCGAGGGGATTGAGCAGCAAACTCAACAAGATGCCCAAACCAGAGATAGACCTCTCTCTGGTCGATTGTTTAAGTGGAAAGATGACCAAGTAAGAGAATTCAGACCGTTAAATTAACCTTTGGAGGAAATTATGGCAGAGGTACGTACCGTGGCCGACATTGAGGCCATTGAAGCAGTTCCCCTTATGGAACAAGGCGTTCCAGAAAACACATATGAGCTGTTCTCTCAGTGCGCAGAAAAATTTGGTGATAAGGAAGCATTGGTCTTCTTTCTTCAGGGAACAGACTATCAAAATGCCGTACGTTTTTCGTATAGAGACCTCCTAGCCAAAGTCAATCAAACAGCCAATATGCTCAATGGATTGGGGGTAGGTCCCACCGACACGGTCAGTTATATTTTACCTAATCTGCCACAAACTTATTTCACCTTGTATGGAGGAGAGGCTGCTGGCATCGCCAACCCCATTAATCCGCTATTAGAGCCACATGTCCTGGCCGAAATTATGAATGCAGCCAAGACCAAAGTTCTGGTAACCCTAGCCCCATTCCCTAAATCGGATGTATGGGAAAAGGTCGCATCCATTGTAAACGATGTACCAACGCTGGAAACGATTTTACGGATTGACATTGGGGGCTACCTAAGCGGCGTCAAGAAATTAGTTGTGAATTTAATTCGTCTTGGTAAGGGGCGAGAGCCGGTTCGGGCCAAGGTACTTGATTTTGATAAGACTCTTGCTCAATATCCAACTGGGCAGCTAACTAGCAACCGTAAGATTCAACCGGATGATGTGGCTGCGTACTTCCACACTGGTGGCACCACAGGCACACCGAAATTGGCTCTACATACCCACTTTAACCAGACCTTTGATGGTTGGGCAGCGGGTGAAGTGATCGATTTAGGGACTTCTGACATCAGTTACCTAGGGCTGCCTCTCTTCCACAACTATGGGGCCATTGCCATTGGTTTAGCCAACTGGACTGTGGGTGCCAATATCATTATGGGAACGCCCCAGGGCTACCGCGGCGAGGGTGTGGTGGACAACCTATGGAAAATTCTAGACCATTATAATTGTACATCGTTTAGCAGCGTTCCAACATTAATTAGTACCATGCTCAACGTACCGATTGGTGATGCCGATCTCAGTAAGCTCAAGTACTCAACATCTGGTGCTGCTCCACTCCCCGTTGAAACAGCCAATCAATTCACTGAACGAACTGGTATTGAACTGCTAGAAGGATATGGCTTGACCGAGAGTACATCTGTAGCGTCCGTCAATCCAAAGCTGGGTGAAAAGCGTATCGGCTCAGTTGGGCTACGGCTGCCTTACCAAGAGATGCGGACAGCGATTGTTAATGGCGACCAATTTGAACGTTTCTGTGAGGTAGATGAGGTCGGTGCCATCATTATTAATGGTCCCAATGTCTTTCCAGGCTACAAAGAAGCCTTCCAAAATGACGGGCTTTTTGTGGAAGCAGAAGGTAAAAAATGGGTCAATACGGGAGACCTGGGCCGCATGGATGCTGAGGGCTATTTCTGGCTTACTGGTCGTAAGAAAGAGCTGATTATTCGTGGTGGCCACAATATTGACCCCAAACAGATCGAAGAGCCAATGCACGAACATCCTGCCGTTGCCTTGGCGGCAGCAGTCGGTCGGCCTGATGCTCGGGTAGGTGAATTACCCGTTGTGTATGTTGAGCTAAAGCCAGATGCCAGCGCCACAACAGATGAGCTAATGACCTTTGCCCAAGAGCATATTGGTGAACGAGCGGCTGTACCCAAAGAAATTATTATTTTGGATGAGATTCCACAGACGGCCGTCGGCAAAATTTTTAAGCCCACCCTCACATTCGAGCAGGTTACCCAAGTATTTAATGAAGATCTAGCCAAAGTCGATGGCATTGCCAACTGCCATGTGGACGTCCATGGCGACAAACGATTGGGGACCGTGGCCAATGTATCTGTCAACTGCGGCAGTGGTGCAGATAAAACAGCTGTGGAGGCCAAGGTCAAGGAGGTATTAGGGCGATATTCGGTACATTCTAATATTGAAGTGAATTAATTGAAACCAACAACCTCTTCTCTTAATGGTGGCATCCTGGTGGGCGAAGTGTTGGCCAGTCAGGGAGTGCGCTTTATCTACACCCTCTGCGGGGGGCATATTTCTCCCATCTTGGTCGGAGCCGAAGCCCAAGGTATCCGTATTATTGATGTGCGGCATGAGGCTACGACTGTCTTCGCCGCGGATGCAACGGCTCGTTTAACTGGTGTTCCGGGGGTTGCAGCCGTAACGGCTGGCCCAGGTGTGACCAATACGCTTACAGCGCTCAAAAATGCACAGATGGCTCAATCGCCGGTTGTACTCATTGGTGGGGCCGCAGCCACGTTGCTCAAAGGACGCGGAGCGCTTCAGGATATTGATCAGATGGCCTTGGTAAAACCTCTGGTCAAATGGGCCAAAGCCATCACCAAAGTGCGAGATATCGTACCTACTTTGGAGAAGGCGTTTCGTATCTGCCAAGAAGGAATTCCTGGACCTGTCTTCGTCGAAATCCCCTTGGATCTCCTCTACCCGCAGGAGTTGGTTAAGGAACAAATGAGGGCAGAAGTTGGCAAGGTTAAAGGAATTGCAGGAAGAGCCATTCGCTACTATGTAAACAACCATCTCAACCGCACGTTTGCCAAGGCATGGGAAAGGCGCGCAACCGCGCCCGAACCAATTGCCCTATCCATGCCATCGGATAAGCAGATCAATACCGTTGCAGACAAATTAAAAAATGCACAACGCCCGCTCATCCTTCTGGGCAGTCAGGCTGTGGTGGATACTAAACACGTAGCGGCTCTCCAAGAGGCTGTGGTGCAGTTGGGGATTCCTACCTATCTATCGGGGATGGCTCGTGGCTTACTTGGCCACCATCCGCTCCACATGCGCCACCACCGGACCAAAGCCCTTCGAGAAGCCGACGTGATCTTGCGGGTTGGTGTGCCTTGTGATTTTCGATTGGGCTATGGCCGCTCCATTCCTCAAAGTACAGTCCACATTGGCATTAATCGCAGCAAAGAGGATTTGAATAAGAATCGCAGACCCACCATCGGTGTTCAATGTGATGCCGGTGGCTTTTTGAGAGAACTCGTCCCCGCCTTGCAAAAAGAGCCTAAGCCCACCTGGCGTAAGTGGCACGAGTCACTTAGCAAACGAGATGTGGAACGGAACAGTGAAATTGATCGCCAAGCCAGCCACGAGACTGAACATGTTAATCCCGTGTGGCTTTGTCAGCAGATTGAAGGGATGGTCGACTACGATAGCGTTATCATCGGGGATGGGGGAGATTTTGTAGGGACAGCGAGCTACATCATTCGACCTCGTACGCCCTTATCCTGGCTCGATCCCGGTGCCTTTGGCACCCTTGGTTCTGGAGGCGGATTCGCTTTGGCGGCCAAGCTCTGTCGCCCTTCGGCTGAGACTTGGCTCCTCTATGGTGATGGTTCCGCTGGCTATTCGTTGGCTGAATTTGATACCTATGCTCGTCACAATATTCCGGTCATTGCAGTTGTGGGTAACGATGGTTCGTGGGAACAGATTGCTCGGGAGCAGGTTGAAATCTTGGGTACACCGTTGGGGACGGTTCTAGAGCGAACCGATTACCATCAAGTTGCAGTAGGGTATGGTGGGGTTGGTCTCTGCATTGACAGACCGGAATCCATAGAAGCCACTCTTATTCAGGCAAAGGAGATTGCGAATCAAGGCAAGCCAGTCTTAGTCAATGTGTTGATTGGAAAGACCGATTTTCGTAAAGGGTCGATTTCAATCTGATTTCTACGGGTGATTCGACTATCCCGAAAGTAACAGGGATTTGAAGATTACACAAACAAATGTAGAGTAAAACCTGCGCCACCTGTGAAATCCTGCCCGATTTTTCCTGTGATGTACTCTATTGCAAGTTAACTACGAACAATTTTGTAAAACTTCATCCACTTCTTATCCACTCTTAACATTCTGTAAATAAATCTCTGTTACAATTATTCTTTGTAGTCCACCCGATAGCCAAATCAACAGTCACTATCCACATGGAGTGTAAAGAAACCAACATGAAACCTATCTCAATCAGACCATTTTTGCTACCTGCTCTCATTCTTATCATTGCCATTATTGGTGCAGGTTGTGCCATACCGATTGCCCAACCTGCCCAACAAGCTGGGCCTGCTGAAGAGCCTGCGGCAGTTGAGGCGAGTAGCGCAGAGGAGGCTATCGAGGAAGAGGCTGCAGAAGAGATCAGCGCTGAGGCAACTGAAGAGCCTGCCGAAGAGCCTGCCGAAACGAGTGCAGAATCGTCGGCAGATGAAGCAGGTGATAGCACAGCAGGGACATTTACCATTCTTCCCGACCAATCAGAAGCACGCTTCTATATTGATGAAGAATTACGCGGCAACCCTGTTACGGTGATTGGTGTTAGTTCATCTCTTAATGGTGAAATCATGATCGATCCCGCCAATCCAGCTTCGACCCAGATCGGTGCCATAACCATCGACGCAGCCAGCTTTGTTACGGATAGTGATCGTCGAAACGGAGCCATTCGGCGCTTTGTGCTAAATTCTGGCTCTTATCCAAACATTACCTTTGTCCCCACATCCATAGACGGCTTACCAGAATCCGCCGTACCAGGTGACATGCTCGTATTCCAAGTTACTGGTGATCTCACAATAAAAGACCAAACTCGTTCTGAGACCTTTACTGTTAGCGTAACCGCTGACTCTGAGACGCAAATTAATGGTTCTGCATCTACAATTATCATGTATGCGGATTATGGTATTATCATTCCTGATGTGCCATTTATCGCCAATGTAGGCGATGAGTTAACGCTAGAGTTTGACTTTGTAGCAGTTCAGTAGTTTGCAACTAGAGTCAACGCCATTTGGAAACAGGTGTTTGGTCTGTCATAGAGGTTCGAAAAACGCCTGTTTTCAAAGCCTGCCGTGTACACCTAATGCATTAAGGCATAAATAATTACGCAGATATAGATATCCAGAAAAAGATTTTCCAGCCGCCTTCGACAAGCTCAGGGGACAACTGGAAAATCTTTTTCTTAAAGACTATAGCACCTTGCCTTGATAAGTATATTTGAAAGGTTTGATCATGTACTGGTTGTAATCTTCATGAACCAGATAACATCAAAAGCATGAAGGGGCTAGGGCCTGCACTTACGAAGGTGGGTAGGGTAGGTCATCAATCCATAAAAAAAGAGGCTGGCAAGCTATCCTGCTCACCAGCCTCTTTTCATCTTTGCTGCCACTCATCGCTCAATAGTCATATCCACACCTGAGCCAGCAGCGTCACCCTGTTCCGTCCATATCGACTTTCTCCGACTCAGGAATCTGGGCTGTGAAAAAGGGCAACGAATTCCTGAATCTATCTTATGAAAAGGAGAGGGTATTGTATTTTGTCAGGATTCACCAGCCGTCAGTACTGGCGGATAGTCTACTGCGGTCGATTTGAAAACCGGAGTTTTCCGTCGCCTCAACAGGAGAGACCAAACTTCGGTTTTCAAACGGAGCTGAGTATAAATAGTCAGTCGAGTGATTGACATCTACTATCCATCATCCTCTATTTATCGAAAACCCATCGGTAAGAAGATTAAAGAATTTCCTGTATCTTCACCAGTTGTCCGAGCCAGGAATGGCTTATAGCGACGATCTTTATTGGTCTCTGTAATGAGGTTCCCTGCCTGGTCGATCACCTGTACATAGTAACGGGTATCCTGGCTTCCTTTAAAGGTACCAGTCCACTTCTGACTATTGATGTCAAAGGTTAGGTTCACCGTCTTGATACTGGTTGAGCCTTGCTCTTCAGTGTAGGCAACTCGAACTTCCTTAATCCCGGAAGAATCCGTGGCACCCACTTTAACCTCAATTTGCTGGGTCTTTGTATAGTAAAGACTATCCACATAGACCACTTCTGGCGGAAGTTGGTCAGCACTGAGACTGTAGATGACCTCTACTTCTAACTTTTTGTACTGGCGCAGCTCTTTGGTCTCGGCATTGTATTGGCCTACCTGGGTCACCAGGGACGATTGGTCATCTAATGACTGCACGGTATTCGGTACAGGGGGATACCACCCACCCGTAGCATCGAGTACTGCCTCCTCCGTATTGGTGTACCACTCATTGTATACAACGCCAACCACCGGATCAAAGTTGTCGATCGTGCTAAACTCGGCGCTCTTTAGAACCACAGATCGGGCTACGCTGGTTGCGTTGGTTACATCGCCAAAGTGCAGTGGTTGCACCGGTTCATCTGCCTCCCCGCTGGTGAAACCATCCAAACTAAAGAAGGTGCCATAGCCTTCGGGATTCTCTTCACCCAGCGTGTCGAGATCACTTTCTGGATCAAAAACTCGTTCGAAGTCAAGAGTTCCGGTGCGGGTAAAATAGTCATCAGAACCTAAGCTAAACTCAAAATTAAAGTCAACGCCATCAAATGGTGTGTCCAACGAGCCGGGCGAATCCACAGAGAGTCTGTACTGAGGCAGGCCATAGAAGATTAGCTGCTGGACCACCTTCTCATCGTAGCCCGAGATACTTGAGTCTTGAAGGAAGTACTGCCGCTTAGCTTCTGCAAGCGCTTGGGCCATCGTTCCAGCGTTACTCCCCTTCTGTAACTCTTGGCTGAAGAGCTGAATTACTTTTTCTGACAGGCAAGCGCTGCTAAGACATCCCCAACCGTATCCAGTATTGGCCACATAATTCACCCCTCTGCTGGCATAAAGTTCAGGTAGATCGAAGGGTGAACCATTGCTATTGTTTTCTGGTGGCACATTCAATCCTGCATGGCAGGCCAGTGTGTAGATCAAACCACCACTCAGATCCAGATCAACAGTGGAATTGTCATCGGTGCTAAGCCAACCGCCCAAGGCAATCCCTTCACCGTTATGCAGGCCATGTCCATTAATTGACTGGAACTTGTAGGGAGAAGGATCGGTGCGCAGATGCCTCGACACAAAGTCATCCCGAGACCATGAGTTGCCAATCAGGCACTCCACTTTATCCCCTGTAAGGGATTCCTTCCACGCGTTACATTCCTTCTGGGCAGCATCTCGTACAAAATCATAGCCAGTAATCAGTAGATTATCTACAGCTGTTGTATGATTCTCCCCATCAACAAAATGGTTGATCATCTGGATCATATGATCTGGATCTTCAATAAGGCGACCGATGGCATAATCGGGCACATAGATCTCCCGGCCTTTATGGGGCGTTGGGCTCTTGTCTACATAGTAATCGTCGGTAAGGAAGTAGTTCGCGATGAGGGCAGCCCCAGTCGGATGATCGTCATCAACCCGTTTGTAGCGCTTCTCCGATTGTCGGGGCGTATTGTCAGGGACTCGGCGCATGGGCAGGGCCCGATCATCGCCTACAAGTACCACATATTTGATCCCCTGACGCTCACCTACGTAGGTCATAATCACTCGACGAATGGCGTCGGCCACCTTGTTGGCTTTGTTAACATCCTGAGTGGAGGAATCGGGATTCCAATCTGCATACGCGGCACTCACCTCTGTATTCTGATCCAGACGGATAATGTCGCCTTTGACGGAAGGATCAGCCGCTAGCGTATCCAAGGCTGTCATCAGTGAAGTAGCCTTGGTATCATCATACAGAGACGCAATACGATTGCGATTGACAAGAATCAGCGTCTCCTTACCCGTTTGGTTGCCTGGCGTTGGCGTTGGCGGCGGCGGCGGCGGTCTATTCGGCGTTGGTGTTGGTGTGGCTGCTTCGCCAGGCTTGACGCTAACCGAATATTCAGTACCGGAGCCAAAGAGGGCTTGGTTATATAGCTGCACTTTGATATAGTAGGTGCCTGCCGCTGAAATTTGGTGGCTAAGCCGGGACTTAACGCCGGGTGTATGATCATCGTTTCGGGCTATTTGAGTCCCAGATTCATTGTATAAGGCGATAATCGTGTCCGCCTCTGGACCATTTTGAGTCGTTTCGATGATGTATGATGTGTTGGCTGCTGCCGTAAAGGAGAGCCAATCCGTATCATCTGCTGGGCAGGTGTTGTGGTTGCTCAATGTGCCATCTGTCTGAATGGGCTTAGCTGCGCTTTGCTCATTATCCGGTTCATTGGTGTCCGGTATACACTTCCCTTTAATAACCTGTAGACCATACTGGGTTTCTTCGCCAGCTACCTCTTCGTCGTTTTGCTCAATCTTGAAGTAGTAGGTCGCTGCACTAGTACTTTGAATGGTCATCCGATCGCCCTTGCCTGCCCCCCCATCATCGTCACAGGTTAGTTTGGTGCCATTGGCGTCATATTGGCATAGCTTGGTGTCAGAGTTGCTAGCCAGATTGAGGGTTTCAATGGTGAATTCGGTATTTTCAGGTATATCAACTTTGACAAAGTCTGCATCAGCAGATGGGCAGGTATTGTAGGTCTTTATACCACCATCTAGCGTGATGGCTTTGGCATCGGCAATGTTGTCATCCTGTTCTTGCCCATCTTCTGTGCAGCCTTCGGTCCCGCCTACCACTTCTACATCGACCTCATATTCGGTCTCTGGGCCAAAGACACTTTTATCCAAGTTTTCAACGGATAGATAGACAAAACCAGCAGAGGCAGCCGTAAACTCAAGCTCCTGGCCCCCTGTTCCACTATCTGTACAGCTAGTGAAGAGCAGAAGCTGAGCGTCTGCCTTGGGGCCGATATTGGTTGATTTGACTTTATACTTGGCACCAGCCTTTACCTCAAACTTCATCCAGTCAACGTCGTTGGCGGAACAGAAATTATGTTTCTGGGCACCTTCAGATACCACTAGGTCTGCTGGAAGAGAACATTGGCTGTTGGGTTCCAAATGCTCAACACAACTGCTGGACCCACCCGTCAACTTAAGACGATAGGCTGTTTCTGGTCCGTACTCATCCTGGTTATGGGTCACTTTTAGATAATAAGTTTCAGAGGATAAAGCGGTAAAGGTCACCGTTGCCCCAGCACCTAAACTTGGATCGGTTGAACATTTGGTATGGACCTCGATGCTTAGATCGGCGTCCTCACCGTCGGCAATGGCCGCGGCGACATAGGTCTCGCCACTGATTACGTCGAACTTGGTCCAATCAACGTCTGGCTTGGGCTTGCCCTCTGGAGGAGTCAAGTTACGCATCTGTTCTACACCAGATGTGATGGGGTTTGCATTGGCGCAGTCGTTATCATCCTCATAACTGTCCGGGGGCGGCGCATCATCAGAGCCATCGTCTCCTTCGGTTTGTAGGTTATTGTCTTCGTTTGACTCTGCCACCTCGTTGTCTCGATCTGCCCATGCAATGATGACTGGATTGTCTTTGGTAAAGTCGTGGCCAGTTCGGGTGAAGCTGAATGTATCGCCAGGGAGTAATCCAATGGAGCGAGTACGGGCAACCTCTTGGGTTGTTGCAGTAGGCGGATTGTCTACCGGATCGACATAGAGATGGACCATAAATCCACCTGCTGTGTCATCCCCGACATTCTTGATGACAACGGCGATATCAGCTGTATCTCCGGCACCGGGGTTAGCAGGCGTAATCGTAATAGACTCGATCACCAGATCCGGTGCCGCATTGGGGGCGATATTTTCGACCTGTAAGTTATTCGCCCGTGTCACTGACACTGTGGAAAGAAACGCGGCAGACGCGAAGAGTAAGGTCACCACAAATAAGCTCAAGAGTGTACCGACCCGAGTTTTTGGTTTCCAACGCACTGAAATACCTCCTTTTGAGAATTCTAGTTGCTGAATGGCTGAGTGGAAAGACGAGGTTTTGGATTGATTCATCCGAAAGTGCTCCTTCATGTACTTCGCCAGAGAGGTCTTGTCCCGACTTTTGTCAAATCTACTCTAGATAATTCCGAAAAGGGAGGACATCCCCATCTTCATGGGGACAAGCTTTTTCTGGCCATCTATCGTATACTAGCCGTCATGATAAATAAACACCGTTATTCGCTGAAAAGTATGTTTAGGCTCTATTGGAGAGCCAAGGATCTCGCTGGTTCGGGGCGTTAATCCACGCTGAGAATCATTCTATTTCAATGTCAGATCCTGGAAACGCCTATAGAGCGTATGTTTATTTATGCGGAGCCTGAGTATAAAGTGAGTGTCGGGAAGAGAATGGGCGTATTTCCGTTCTACTTCTATCTAATGAACAAAAGTGAGTTTTTTGCGTACCGAATTGTATCTATTTTCTTATGTTTATCTCGTTTGTACGACCGGAATGAAAATTTCGGATACAGGTGTACCTATTCGAATGACCTGGCTGTATTGATAAGGAACTGCCGAGATATTTTTGGAATCCCACGCATAGATGATGATTCGATAGGTCCCTTCATTGAGCGGACCTATGGTTCCTTCAAAATGAATCAGTCCCGTATCGGAATCATTGCTGACGGCTGTTAGAACTTCTACTTGGGAAGGATCTGTAGGTGGCGAGCCATCAGTGATTACAGTTGGGTTATAGGGCTGAGGCTGAATTCGTGCTTCAACTCGCTCGATGGCTGTGTCTGATCCTACATCTGCTTGAATTGTTAAACTCTGATCTTCATCCTTTGCTACCTGAACCGAGTGGATCCAAGGAGTGGATGAGGCCATATCAGATAATCCCCACCCTGCTGCCCAATCATTGACTGTTTCTGTTGTCGGATTAATTTGGTTGCCATTGACGTTGAGCAGCGGCTTTTGACAGAACACGCCATCGGTTGTGCAGGTATAGCCAGCCTCTTGGACGGCTGCAACCCCTTGTTCGAAGCTCAATTGTACATGATGCCCCTTAGTGAGTGAGGCCCACACATTCTCGCTGAAGAGTAGCCCCTTTGATGTCGCTCCAGCGTATCCATCTTGATCCGTGGCCATTAGAATCATTCGTTTCGCACCTTGAATGCCAACGGATTGGCTCTGTTGGGCCGTTTCGGAAAGGTCACCGGTTTGAGGTGGCACAAATTGACCGGACTGGTTCGAATCGATGAGAACTACAATTGCGGCTGGGCCGATGGTCAGCTCGACATTGGTAAGCCAGAGATTGAGCAATTCTGGTGTCAATACCTCGCCATTCCCTAAATCAATGCCACCTTCTGCATTGGGACCCGCTAGATAAATGAAGAAGGTTTCCCCCCTTTGTAGGCCAATTTCTTTGGGCCAATCCTGGAACAGGGATTGTACCACATCCAAAATAGGTGTCGTACTGGTGAGAGACGTTCGATTCTGTAATACGAGCTGACTGGTATCCAAATAGCGAATTTCAGAGGCACTAACGTTGTGATCCAGCAGAACCTGCCGCGCTGCCTGCCCACTAGTACGAAGCTGACTTTGGTATGGTTCGCTTGCCGATTTTGCCCCCATGACGATTAGCGTGGCACCGATAGGCTCTTCTTTGCGAATGGCGAATTGATATTCCCCAATTGATTGGGCTGAATTCAGCGGGGTCAACTTGATGTACTGGGTGGTCGCAACATCAGATTCGATGCGCACAGTGGCTGGTTCCCCGGCTCTGCTACTCGACTCTTGAAACACCGGAAGACCGCAGCCGCGATAGATCTTGAAAGAGACACCTAACTGAGGCGTCGAAGGCGCAGCAGAAAGAATATACGATTCGCCAGCTTGGGTAGAGAAGGCCACCCAATCTTCATCTTCTTGAGCATCAGCCCCATCGGTATGAAAGGTATGGCTCTGCACTGCTCCATTAGGTTGTACAAAGGAAGCCTGAGTACACGCATCATCGGCTTCATATGAATCGCCTACCGTAGATGGAACATCTGGTATCAGCTCAAAGGACATCTCTTGTATCAATGGCAGTTGTGTTGAGGTAATGTGAGTGTTCTGCAACGTGACGCGCCATTGTAGCATAGAGCTTGACGTAGGAAATGGGACCATCTTCCCTAGCTGCGCATCCAGCCAAGTGATGCCTCCGTCGTTGCTCACTTGAAAGCGTGAGTCCATGTTGGCACCATCTAACTGCGCTGTCAACAGCAGACGGCTAAAGAGTGGAATCCCATCGAATATAGGCAGAGATTCAATCACGCCTTGAGAGTGATAGAAGATATCCTCGGTTAAAACGGGGATATCATCAGCATAGCGTCCCTCTCCCTCTTGATCCAGCGTCTGGTAGTAAATATCAGGATTCATCTTGCGCCCATCTTGCCAAACAACCGAAAAGAGACTTTTCGCCCCAGATTCATCAGGGCTAAGGACAACGCGTGGAAACCATGCATCCCTGGCATTGGGGCTTGCTCGACGGGCCTGGGGTTGCAGCGCATCCCACTCTATTGCACCACCGGCAGAGAGCTTCTGAACAAAGATGGTGAATTCACCGCTATCGTTGGCCTGCCAGACAATGATAGACTGGCCTTGAGGTGTAACAGTGACATCCGGCGTGGGCGTAAAGGTGCCTGCCTGCTGACTTACTTTGACATCGCCGTCCCACAGTAGATTTCCATCAGCAGAAACTTTCTGCGCATTGATCCCTGAGTTGCGTAGATCGACCCATACCACAGTGGCTGCTCCACCATCATCGATAGCCAGTGCAGGTGCGTTATAGGGGTCCACCACTCCATTAAACTGATTCACCTGAATGGGGCCTGACCAGAGGCTGTTGCCGCTCTGATCGATCTTGTGAATGGATAAATTGGTTTCGTTGTCCTGATTCACTTGCCAAGCAATGAGTACATCATCATCCTTGGTGGTAGCGATGGCGGGAAAATAGGGAAAAAAGGAGCCTGTATGCAGTAGGAGATCCTGTTGCCAGAGTGGTTCGCCAGCGGTGGTGATCTTTTGTAGGAGCAGCCGTCTCTGCCCATCTGCCAGTTCCTCCCATACGATGAATGGTGTCTCTGTGCCAGCTGCAATGGCCGGATTGATCTGTTGTACATTGGCATCGGCTGGCTGGCTGACTGCCTTTCCATCCAGGTGAAGGCGGTTGCCCCCCTGATCAAAGCACTGTATGTAAACGCGCGCTTGCCCCGTACGCCGATCTGACCAAGAGACATAGATGTCATCCTTTAGTAACGCCAACTCGGGATTGAGTTGGGACTCAACTGTATGGCTAATGGTGCTAACGGAAATCGTGGGAGACCAGAGCCGCTCTCCCTGGCTATTGAATCGTTGTAGATAGATCTGGGGTAAGCCGTTACGCCAATCCTGCCAGGCTGTAATGACATCACCTTGCTCAGTTACAGCAACTGCTGGCACTTTCTGATCCATATGACCAGTCGGGCTTGAAATCTGCACATCCACTGGCCAACTCCGCTCCGATGAACGGAGGCGTTGGCCAAAAATGTCTCCGCTGGGGTCCTGACGGCAGTCACTCCAACCAACCAGGATCTCTGCACTGTTTAGGTAGGCGACACTCGGATAGCGAAAATGATCGGCTATACAGCTATTCTGGCCGTTAATCCGTACAGGAACGCTTGATGAGGATGCATCAGTGGCCAGGGAGAATTGATTGACATAGAGGGCTGCGTTCTGACTGCTCTTAAAGATAAGTGCGGCCTTGTCGGCATCCACCTTGACAACGGTCGCAGAGGTAATGAGATCTGCCGTGGATGATAAGGGATTGAGCTTGCGGGGTTCTGACCACTGAAGTACCCCTTGGCCAGAGAAGCGTTGGCCAAAGATATCTCCCGTCTCGCTATCCACCCACGCCGTAACAAAAGTATCATCCGTCACAGCCTCTATGGTTGCCCGGCCTTGGGCAGATTGGCGCTCGCTATTCAGGCGAACCTCCTCTGACCAGAGCAACTCTCCCTCTTTGGAGAGGGACTGGGTATAGATGTCTCCGTTGCCAATACGCTGATCGAACCATGCAATCACAGTTGCCCCTGTAGGGCTGATGGCTACGACAGGGCTGGATTGGGGGACATCAAACTGATCTTGATTGAGCAACGTATCGTTACTCCATAGAAGTTGCCCACTCTGGTCCAGACGTTGGGCATAGACGTCATAATGACCTCTACGGTTGTCATTCCAGGTAATGACGGCTTGGCTGCTAGTCACGTCTAAGGCAATGGCCGGACCAGACTGCTCGGAATCAAGTCGATCCCCATTGACTCGCCGATCCTGGTCCCACTGATGGATTCCGTCAGCGTTGAGCAATTGGACAAAAACATCTGCATCGCCGTTGCGCTTATCTTCCCAAGCGATCCAGAGATTCCCGGCTGAATCGACTGCTGCATTCGGGAGGGATTGAACCGAATCGTCCTTTTCAAGATTGACTTGTATATCAGCAGCCCAAAGGCGGTTGCCATTTTGATCCAGGCGCTGAGCAAAGATGTCACCTTTGTCGTTGCGTAGATCCTGCCAAACCGCATAGATATAGGCATCACCCTGGCTAGCAAGCTGCACGTCACGCTGCTCGATATTATCGCGCAGGGCTATCCCTAAGTGTTTATCGGTGGTATTCCAGATGGCATTGGATGTGTAGCGTTTGGTTGCGGTCGATGTGAAGGTTTCTTGATGGCTACTCACGGATTGTATTGAAGGGGCTGGTTGGGTTAATGCGTCATTCGTATTGCCGAAGAGCGGTGTCGTCACGGCTACACACCAGAGTAAAAGATTGGCGAGTAGAACGAAACCGATAAAGATCGGACCCCCTCTAAATTTTTGCTGTGACCAGTGATAGTAGGCCATCGATAGACTCGTCTCCTATCCTGCAATGGGTCGTTTCTCTAGGAAGGTTGGGTAAGCACCTTCTGTTCCGATACTGCGGTCGATTTGAAAAACGTAATTTTCCTTCGCTTTACAATAGTCACCAAACTACGGTTTTCAAACGGAGTTGAGAATAGGTGCAAAACAAGACGATTGGGATTAGGCGTTTAAGAATAAGCGCTCAATCCCAATCATACATCTATTTATCTAATAGCAGCAACACTCGTCCGCTGGTTAGTTAAAGCCGCGTCCCCATCGAATCATGTTGCCTGCATTTGAGTCAAAGTAGGGTGAGTAGATGGTCTTTTTACCCACTTTGATGTAGGAATTGACGCCAAAGACGTAGTTCTTTGCGCTGCGATATTCGGGGCTGTAGTTGACGATCCATGGGCCGCCACTGGCACCGTATGTTTGGTCACAGCCGATGCCGATTGGATCTGGACCAGAGCGGCTATCTCGTCTATGGGTCTGGGCAGAACAAACGATGGGCCAACGACCGCCACCGATATTGCTAGGATAGCCAAACGAATGCCAGTGTTGGGTGGCGCTGTAGCCGTACATGTAACCATTATAGCCTGTGTAGTAGCTAATGTTCCTACCATTGCGCTTCTGCATAACCATTACAGCGTAGTCGTGGGCTAAGCTAGAGCTGTTGTACCATTGGTTCGTCGTCCGGATCCAGCTTGGGCGCCATTCGCCGAATGGAATGTAACCATTCTGGTAACCTGGGTAGAAGCGGATGTCCTGGTGCCAACCTTTACCCCTAGTATAAACACAGTGACCAGCCGTAATGACTGCACGTCGGCCGACAACGGACGCAGTACAGGAACTCCAGCCGGAGTTGCCAGGCACTTTGAAGTAGAGCTTACCGATAGTCCTCCACATAAAGCCACTACCAGTGCCAAAACTGCGGTTACCGTTGATATAGTAACGGGTGTAGAGGCCATTGCTCGTATCGCCGGCCAGAGATTCTGGCTCTGTCTCCGTGTCTTCCTCGGTGCCTTCTAGAAAGCCAGCGATATCACTTTCAAGAGCCGCCCATTCATCTGAAAATTCATTGCGGGCTAATGCCTCAGATTCGCTGTCGGGGAACTCACCCGGATCAAAGAGGGGATCGGCTTGGGTCGGATCATGATCGTCATCGCCATCATCTGTGGGAGAAAGCTCGGCCGCGTCATCCGCATCTTCGTCATATTCTGGCTGGAGAATTTCTGCGTCCAGCATTTCATCGCGGGTCAAGGTATCGTCCAGTTGGACCTGATCGGGGACATCTTCAGTCAGTTCCTGAAAGGCTGCAGCATTTGAAAAGTCTAGTACAAGTGGAATGAAGATCGATGGGGTACCACCATCTTGGGCATGGGTTTCGGGTTCATAAGGTGCCGTGCCAGCGCCTATCAGTAGGGCCATAAATAGACCCACTGCGAATATTTTGCCGATTCTATTCATATCAGATTACTCCTCATTGTGAATCTGGAAATAGTTGTGAGAGATCGTAGGAAGTTGAACAGCTTTTGTCTGTCTACCGTAGTTGCTCTTAGCCCATAGTTTACTTAGACCTTGCCCACTGGATAAGGTTCTTAACGTTTGTATCAAAGTAGGGGCCATACATTCGATTGGTACCTACTTGTCCATAGGAGACAACGCTGTTGACATAGTTGCTGGCGGAGCGATAGCGAGGCTTGTAGTTGACAATCCACGGGCCGCCACTAGAGCCAAAGGTTTGATGGCAGGCAATGCCTACTGGGTCTGGGCCAGAGAGGCTTGCGCGGCGCTGGGTTTGGCCGGCACAGATGATAGGCCAACGACCATTCCCTACATTACCGGGATACCCAACGACATGGAAGTGCTGTTTGGCGCTGAAGTTATACATGTAACCGAGATAGCCAGTCCACTGAGAAATCCTGCGACCTGAACGATCTTTCATGATGGCAACACCAACATCATAAGCGAAGTTGGAACTGCTAAACCATCCACTCAATACTGCAAGCTGTTGAGCACGGAATTCACCCCAGGGTGCATAGCCATTCTGATAGGCAGGATAGAATCGAACATCTTGGTGCCAGCCTTTTCCTCTCGTGTAGAGGCAGTGACCAGCCGTGATGAGTGCTCGCCGGCCAATGACAGTAGCTGTACAGGAGCTCCAACCGCTATTGCCGGGAACTTTGAAGAAGAGTTTACCAATGGCCGTATAAGGATATTTGGAAGCAGTTGAGTTTACAACCAAGCGATGGGCGTAGTAGCCATCAAATGGTCCAGCACTGCTATTGAGCGCTCGTGGCTCATCATCCTCTGCGGCATCCTCATCTGTCCCATCCAAAGAAGCTGGATCCTCTTCGGCAATACCAGCCCATTCCTCGGCAAAGAGACGGCGCATCTCTTCTTCTGCATCTGGATCAGGCACTTCACCAACAACGGGATCGGGATCTTCTTCTCCATCGAGAACGCCAAAATCATCGTCCTCATCACTGGGGGCTAGCTCTGTTGGATCAAGCTCTTCTACATCCAATTCATCAGCGGCCAACATTTCATCCCGTGTGAGTCGATCATCTAGGGGTATGGTATCCGAGAGTTCAATTGTTTCTGTAATGACCGATGTGCCATCACCCAAAATCGCGATAGGATTGGATGTCGATGCAGCCGTCTCCTGAGTGACCGTGGCTAGCAGATTTGGCACAAGCAAGAAGCCTAATAGGATTCCACCGAGTGCTAACATGAAAAATATCGGACGAACTTTACTCATTATTTACCCTCCTCAAAAATTGTTGGTATGGTTGAGACGCGAGAGTGGAGTTGGGGCATATACTTTCTCCTTACATAAAGTGAAATGGGACAACTATTGAGCATTGGCTGAATTGAAGTTTCATTCACACGCTTGCGTGTATTATCTGTTCTACATCAGCCCGTATTGTAAGAGGAAGCCGTATTAGCATTTGTGTTGCGCTGTGGTCACGTTGTGCTATACTCAGTTCGATTTGAACGCTAGCGTTTGCCTGCTCTTTACTCAGTTCCATTTGAGAACCAGAGTTTGGTTGCATCAGTAGAGGCTGTGGAAAACTCCGGTTTTCAAATCGGCTGCAGTATCGTCAATGCTATTGAAACACCTGTTTTCAAATCAACCATCTTATGGCTACCTACCTTACCAAATGAGTGGAAATACATTTTTTACGTGGGGAATCTATCAAAATAGAAAATTTTGGGAAAGTTAATGATAGATTCTCCTATTGGGGGCGTTTCAAAATACAGTGTACCATAGATAAAAATGGACTCAAACTTACATAAACGAAAGGACACTGAATCCATGCTTGCACTTGTGGGAAGTGGAGAGTATCTGCCGGGAATGGAAGCGGTCGACCGTCGACTGTTGAGCCTCTTTGACCAACCAAGTAAAGTAGTCTGCGTACCCACAGCGGCTGGCACCGAAGGCGATGCAATGATTGACGACTGGATGCAGAAAGGAGTCGATCACTTTACTCGCTTGGGGGCAGACGTAGAAGGCGTGCGCGTTTGGGATCGAAACAGCGCCAATGATTCCACATTAGCCGAGGCTATCGCAGCTGCAAATTTCGTCTACCTGTCTGGCGGCAAACCCGGCTATCTATACGACACCCTGAAAGGTACTTCATCCTGGGAGGCAATTCTGACTGTCATTGGCAAAGGCGGTCTATTGACTGGGTGTAGTGCCGGAGCCATGATCCAAGGTCAAGCCTTTGGCGGATTCCCCCGTAAACATGAGGGCTTTGGTCTGTGGCCTAACATAAACGTGATTCCTCACTTTGATGAAATTCCGTCGGCCATCATCTCCTCCATGCGCATGCTTGTAGGAAAAGGGATGACAGTGGTTGGTGTGGAAGGCAACACAGCCTTGCTTAAAAAAGATGGCCAGTATGAGGTAATTGGTCAGGGCGTAACAGTCTGGACACCTGATTACAAAGAGCGGTATACAGAAGGGATGCTTTCAGATCCAGCATTGGCATCTGCATAGCCAGTCGCCCGGTACATCTCACCCTCTCGCCAAAGCAAATTGCTCAAACCGTGATATAATCGAAGCCTAATCATTTATCTTTATCAACCCTTGCGGGGTATAATTAAACATATGGACCAAAAGTATATTCGTAATATCTCAATTATTGCACATATCGACCACGGAAAGAGCACCTTGGCGGATCGCCTTATCCAGACAACGGGAACCGTTACCCAGCGCGAAATGCGGGAACAGCTTCTGGACTCAATGGATCTAGAGCGTGAAAAAGGTGTGACCATCAAAGCCAGTGCTGTGCGGATGATTTATCGCTCTGATGTCGAAAGTAAAGGCCAAAACGCCAGTCAAAACGGTAACCAAAAAAGCGGTAAAAGTAATGGCAAAGGGCAGGAATACGAGATCAATCTGATCGACACGCCTGGTCATGTCGATTTTAGTTACGAAGTCAGTCGTGCGTTGCAGGCATGTGAGGGGGCAATTCTGGTTGTCGACGCGTCTCAAGGTATCCAAGCCCAGACCATGGCCCACCTCTTTGTTGCGCTGGAGCAAGATTTAGAGATCATCCCTGTTCTCAATAAAATCGATCTGCCAGCGGCTCAGCCCGATGAAGTTGCTGAGGAATTGGAGAGTCTCTTGGGTGTCGCAGCAGAAGATATCCCCCATATTAGCGCTAAAGATGGTCTTAATGTGGAGACCGTTCTCAACTTGGTAGTGGATCAGGTAGCTCCACCTAGTGGGGACCCAACGGCTGCTGTCCGCGCGCTCATCTTCGACTGTCATTATGACGCCTATAAAGGAGTGGTGGCTCATATTCGTGTAATTGACGGCACGCTCAAGAGTCGAAAGACCCTATTAGCCATCTCCGGCCAGAAGACCTTAGAGCCTATAGAAATCGGTGTGCTAACGCCAGCCATGTTGCCCGTCAGCGAGCTTCATGCTGGTAGTGTAGGGTACGTCGCCACCGGTCTCAAGAGCGTTCGCGATCTGGATGTAGGGGATACCTTAACGGTAGTAGAGAATCCAGCGACTGAGGCCCTCCCTGGCTATCAGCCCATGAAGCCCATGGTCTTTGCCGGCCTTTACCCCTCCAACCCAGACGATTATAACGATCTGCGGGACGCGCTGGAAAAACTTCAACTCAATGACGCCGCGTTGGTCTATGAAACAGAGACCAGCCAAGCCTTGGGTTTCGGGTTTCGCCTCGGTTTTCTGGGCCTTTTCCATATGGAAATTATCCAAGAGCGGCTGGAGAGAGAGTATGACATGGACATCATCTTCACTGCACCCTCAGTCGAATACCGAGTCCAACGGGTAGATGGGTCAACCTTTACCATTGATAGCCCAGCCGATCTCCCTGAGCCAAACCAGATTGAACATGTTGAAGAGCCGTGGTGTGAGCTGCGGATCTTCGCCCCCTCTGAGTATATTGGCCCTATCATGGAGCTGATCACCAAACGACGGGGGGAATTTAGAGATCAGACGTGGCTGGACTCAAAACGGGTTGAGATCGTCTCTCAAATTCCGCTCTCAGAGATCATTGTTGATTTTTATAATGACCTTAAGGCGCGGACCAAGGGGTACGCCAGCATGGACTATACGGTTGATGAGTACCGCCCATCGGATATGGTCAAGCTAGACATTCTGGTCAATCAACAGGCTGTGGACGCATTGAGCATCATTATCCATCGGGACGACGCCTACTACAAAGGGCAGAAGCTGGTAAGTAAGATGAAAGAAATCATCCCGCGCCAGATGTTTGCCGTACCGATCCAGGCAACTATTGGCAACAAAGTAATCAGCCGGGCCAATGTTCAGGCCATGCGGAAAGACGTACTCTCTAAGTGCTATGGTGGCGACGTCTCTCGCAAGCGTAAGCTGCTAGAGAAGCAGAAGGCTGGTAAGAAGCGTATGAAGATGGTTGGTGCAGTAGAGATTCCCCAAGAAGCCTTTATGTCTGTTCTTTCATTGGAGGATGAGTAGTCGAACGTGAATTCTGTACGTTCGCTCATCCATATGTATGGGCTGAATCCCAAGCGCTCCTTAGGGCAAAACTTTCTAACCGATGAGTCACATTTGGACCGGATCATCCATGTGGCGCAATTGACCCAGGATGATTCGGTCTTAGAGGTAGGCCCAGGATTAGGCGGATTAACCCGGCGGTTGGCTGAGCGGACCGCTAACGTGGTAGGCGTTGAGTTGGATGATCGCTTGATCGAGTTGCTACGTATACAATTCGCAAACCAACCTCACGTTCGTATTGTCCATGCCGATATTTTGAGCGTCGATCCAGAATCACTTTTTCAAACCAGTCAAGTTCAAACCAGTCAAGTTCAAATCAACCACAGTAAAGAGAGTGACGTCGAGTGTACCCGATCTGCCGGCCCTCCTTCGTACAGGGTCGTTGCCAACCTTCCCTATTACATCACAAGTGCTGTCTTGCGTCACCTACTAGAGGCAAAAACGCCACCAACGTCAGCTATCGTGATGGTGCAGAAGGAGGTCGCCGAGCGCATTTGTGCCAAGCCGGGCAAGCTGTCTATTCTTGGGGTTAGTATACAGTTCTACGCAGAACCAACGTTACTTCACCATGTACCTGCTGGTGCATTTTATCCACGTCCCAAAGTGGATAGTGCCGTCCTCAACCTGAGTGTCTATCCGCAACCGCGGTTGAGTCATGTTGTTCCTTCGCTCTTCTTCCGCATCGTCAAAGCTGGGTTTAGCCAGAAGAGAAAACAGTTACTTAATAGCCTCTCGGCGGGACTGGCACTACCCAAGCCAGTCGCGACGCAGGCGCTCGAACAAAGTTCAATCGATCCGAGGCGCCGCGCTGAATCTTTAGCCATTGAGGAATGGGGGCAACTCTATGACAATTTGGCGCACCTTTTGGTTGAATCGCGACCTGATCTTGGCTCAGAATGACGTGGGTGCTGCTATACTGCGGTCGATTTGAAACGGAGCTGAGTATAACAGAGTATCAAAGTACGGTTTTCAGATCGAGCTGAGTATAAGAGGGATAAAGACCTCCAACCATGCGACCTCAGAGCCAGCGACGATTGACCCAGGATGATCTTCTAAACTGATTTTGACTCCCAAAACAGTTGTGCAATAATGGTAATATGTCTGTTCAGGAAAAGCTTTCTGTTGACCCGAACCCTATTGAAAATCCGCTCAGTGAGCGCGAAATGGATGTGGCGCGCCATCTTGCCACAGGAGCCAGCAATACGGCCATTGCCAGGGAGCTTTCCATCAGCCCCCATACCGTTAAGGTTCACATTCGCAATATCTACGACAAACTCCAAGTAAATAGCCGTACAGAAGCTTCCATGATGTTGGTTCAGCGCGGCTGGCTGACTGTCCCAGGTCTTGACTCCCCATCAGAAACAACTGAAAGTAATATTATCCCAACGGCAGCACCAACCCCTACCTCAGCGCCTGTAATCGTGCCAGTTGCCGAACCCCCAGCACTAACCCACATTGATGCAACGCCTGCGCCTTGGCAACGCTTTTACTTGCTTGTTGTCATCGCAATCACCATTGTATCTCTCTTTACGCCCAATCTCTTGGGTAGCTCTTTGGCAACACCCAATTTACTTTCGGAGCGTGGGCAACCCCCCTTGGGCCAGCCCCCACTAGGAGATGATGCTCGTTGGATTGAACGGACGCCGCTCTACGAGCCACGTAGCCGGTTAGCGCTAGCTAAAATTCGGGATAAAATATACATTATGGGAGGAGAGTCGGTTGGGGGCCGCACCTTGGCTAGAACAGATATGTACGACCTGGCCGTTAACGAGTGGGTCAATGTTGAATCTCTTCCTGCTCCGCGGCAGAATGGGGCTGCGGCAGCTTTAGGGAATGTTCTCTACTTTGCAGGTGGAAGCTATTTCGCGGATGAAAATGACTCGGAACCGTCCATTGACGACCAACTACTTCGCCTTACATTAGATGATGAGACGGCTACGCCTCTTGACGAAGGCTGGAAACTCTATGGCGCGCTACCTACACCATTGGCCGGTGCCGCCATGGTAACGGTGGGAGAAACGCTCTACCTAATCGGTGGTTGGGATGGTGAAAAAATGCGGAGTGAAATCTGGCGTCTTGTTCCATCGAGTATGGATGAAGTCTTGCCTACCTCCTGGGATCTCGTCAATCGCATGGATGTACCCCGGGCCTTTTTTGGTGTCATCCTCTTCCAGGAAAAGATCTACATTGTCGGCGGCCACGATGGGCAACGGGAGCTGAGCCGAGCGGACATCTACGATCCGGCTATTGGGGCGTGGACGCCCCTACCACCGTTGGTAACGCCGAGAGGAGGCTTTACCTTGGTTACTGACGGGCGCTCTATTTTTGCCTTTGGCGGCGGTTGGGATGAACCGGTAACGACCCACGAGCGCTTCGACCCCAACACCAAATTATGGAGTAACTTCCCCTCACCATTCCCCGGCGAGTGGCGCAACATGGTCGCCTACAGCCATGAAGATAATCTCTATCTTATGGGAGGGTGGAGTGGCGATTACCTGGACTACCACCTAAAGTATGAGCACCTAATTCGTAAGCTGTTGCTACCTCTGATTCAGACAAATTAGGCGCGCCTCGTAAGCCACTATCCCCCACTCACTCCTTATATTTAGGCTTCGCATAAAGTAACACCTTTCTTCCGATTAGCAGTGTTACTTTATTACGACGGCCAGTAGTAATCTTTCTTACCATCGCCGCTTTGGGATGATAATCCACAGGACGATATAGGGAATTAACCCTGGAAAACCACCGGGTAACAGTAGAAAGATGAAGAGTAGGCGAAACCAAAATGGATTAACGCCATAGAATTCGCCTAAGCCACCACAAACACCTGCTACCACTCTATTCTGTCTTCTTAACTTGTTTTCTGTATCAGTCATTGTCTTTCACCATTATGGAACGGTATCTATATTCAGACGCCGCATAAAGTAACATTTTTCTATTGGATAGCCGTGTTACTTTATCACGACCACCCTGTATAACGCTGCACTCTATGCTTAGCTCTGGCATAGGTGGGCATAAGCTACCTACCTGAAGTCCTATCCAAAGATCCTCTTCAAGAATTAGGTGCAAAGAGCCATCTATACCCAGCCGCAGTATATCAAGAGAACGTATTAACCATTACGCTCCTTACCCTGAAAAGTCGCGTTGGGTTCTTAAAGTGGGGATGCTTCTCCGCAACTTTTGAACCGCTGGACCTTGGATAGACCAAAACTTCACTGATGTTCGTCCATCGTATATTGATCGTATATAATAGGCATCAATCGATCTTATTAAACTATCAGTAGTGCACAATGAACTTGATGTCTGCTAGATCGACTCTGGACTGGGCGACCAGGTGACTGCGGACTACTGAGTATAGCATTTATAACGAGTGTACCGTGCTTAATCCGTATAAATTAGAAATTTTCGAGCAAGTTGTCCAGGCCAAAAGCTTTAGTCAAGCGGCGGAGAAGTTGCTAATGACTCAATCTGCCGTAAGTCAGCACATGCGCGATCTGGAAATTTCCCTTGGCACGGAACTCTTTACACGGGGGCCACGCGGCGTGAAATTGACCTCTGCCGGCAAGACGCTGTATAGCTATACCATGCAAATTTTTCAGTTGTTGGGCGAGGCAGAGAGTGCAGTGAGCACTGTGGCGAATTTGGCCAGCAGAGAAATTATGATAGGTGCCACACCTGGCATTAGCATCTATTTGCTTCCCGAGTGGATTCCTGCCTTTCGTACCAAGCATGCCAACCTAAATGTAACCATTCAGACAGGCATATGTACTGAGATTATTGACCTGTTGCAAAGTAAAGAGATCGATGTTGGAATTATTGAAGGAGAGCTACCACCCAAGCCTCCCCAGTGGCTAGGCATCAGGCTGCTGGACGAGGTTGAACAGAAGATTGTCGTTGGGGTCAAACATCCTTGGTGGGAACGAGAGAGTATTGCTTTGCATGAATTGAAAGACGAAAGCATGATTATGCGCCAGCCCGGCAGCCAGACTCGCATATGGCTTGATCAGACGCTCTCTGCACATGAAGTAAAGCCCGTTATCCATGCTGCTTTTGATAACGTTGAATCAATCAAGCGGGCCGTGGTTCGGGGACAAGGGGTTGCTATCCTTCCTCCCTATTCGGTACAAGAAGAGGTACAGGTCGGTCAAGTGCGAACCCTATGCGTTTCAGACTACCCGCTACAGCGCATTATCAAACTGATCTGGAATAGAGGAAGACCACCGACGCCATCTGTACGCACTTTTTTATGCTACTTAGAGGCGTATCTGCCTGGCATCGGTGAGGAGGCAAAAGATTAGTCTTTTGCAGCAAGGATGAGATCGGCAGCCCTTTCAGCGATGCCAATGATAGGAGCATTCGTATTGGCATTCACAATTTCCGGCATAATGGATGCATCTACGACTCGCAGCCCATCGATCCCATGCACTCGTAACTCAGTACTGACCACGGCCATAGGATCTACCCCCATTTTGCACGTTCCTGTTGGGTGATAGAGGGTTTCAGTATGCTGACGGATAAAGTCACGCAATTCGTCGTCACTCTGAACGGCCTCTCCAGGCATGTGTTCGTCCCCTCGGTATGGCTCAAATGCCTGTTGTTGGGCCAAGGTGCGCCCTATTCTTACTCCTTGCAACAGAACATTCATATCTTCCTCATGGGCCAGATAGTTTGGATCAATCAGCGGGGTATCGCTGGGGACAACTGAGCGGAGCTTAATTGTCCCGCGGCTTTTGACGGCAACCAGAGTGGGTGCAATGGTAAAGCCATGTCCTTGGGGCGAATCAAAGCCATGATTGACATAGAAAACCGGGGCAAAATGGTACTGCAAATCGGGTACGGTAGCAGCTGGGTTCAACCGAAGAAAGCCACCTGCCTCCCCTACATTGGAGGTAAGCATCCCTCGCTTAAAGAACAAAAACCGAACTAGATTACCTAATGATTCTGCTCTGGCCAGACTAACGGGCTTTTTGCAATAGTATGTCAGGCTAACCACCAGGTGATCCTGGAGATTCTGCCCAACACCTGGCAAATTCATGAGCACCTCAATGCCCATCTCCTGAAGGTGCGCACCAGGCCCAATACCAGAGAGCAGGAGAAGCTGGGGCGAATTGATCGCTCCACCACAAAGGATCACCTCTTTAGTGGCGGTAGCATCATATCTTTGGCCGTTTCGAGTATATTGAACACCGCTACACCTTTTGCCGTCGAAGAGCAACCGAGTGACTAAGGCATGAATTTCGGTATGTAAGTTGGGACGACTCAAGGCTGGATGGAGGTAACCTCTAGCGGCACTATGGCGAGTTCCATTGGTTTGGGTTACTTGATAGAGACCAAACCCCTCCTGATCGCCGTCATTAAAGTCGCCATTGCGTGGGTAGCCAGCTTGAGCAGCAGCTTCTACAAAAGCAACGGATAGAGGGTTAGGCGTCCGTAATTCCGATACGGTCAGGGGACCACCACGTCCATGCATGGTTGTGCTGGCAGAACGCTCTTGATGCTGAGACTTTTTGAAATAAGGGAGCATATCATCCCATCCCCACTCTTCGTTGCCTAACGCTGCCCACCCGTCATAGGTAGAAGGATGACCTCTTTGATAGATCATGGCGTTCATAGAACTACTGCCTCCGATCATCTTGCCACGAGGCCAATAGAGTACACGTCCATTGGCATGGGGTTGAGGTACGGTCTCATAATTCCAATCAAGCTCAGATTTGAAGAGTTTGCTAAAGGCAGCAGGGATGCTGACTTCTTGCTTTGAGTCGGCTCCTCCAGCTTCTAGTACCAACACCTGATGGTGACCCGACTCACTTAAGCGGTTCGCCAGGACGCAGCCTGCCGAGCCAGCGCCAATTACAATATAATCTACTTGCATAATTTTCTCCGTGTTGCCTGGAGTGGTCCCAATGCCGGACGCAAATCAGGGAATTCGTTTGTCATCACAAACGGGCATAGCGCATTCTTGCTGGTTTCCAGTGGGTATACCAGAATCGAGGGAAAGATAGACGGAGGGTGCAGTCAAGATTTACTCAGGATAGAGCTGGATTAAACAAGCAGAACCAAAACCGTAAATACCAATACTATTGTGGCCTGCCCTGAAAATCGCAGGGATTTGAAGATTGCACAGATAAATATAAAAAACTCTGTGCAATCTCTGAAATTTTATTCGGTTTTAATTTTCTGTAATGCAGCATCTTACATGTTTAATGGCTCTGAAAAATGGCACGGATTCAGATGGATTAGCAGGATCATTTTCATCCTCTGTGGTGACTCTTGATCCATGAAAAACTACTGAGTATAAAATGGACCGCAAATCAGGCCATATTTCATAGTAAATACGAGTATCATTACAATTTTGACTGGAACGACACATTGATTATATCAAAACAAAGGGGATTCTATGAAAGCCATTATGCTCATGTTCGACACGTTGAATCGACGAATGCTCCCTCCCTATGGGTGTGATTGGATTCATGCCCCTAATTTTCAGCGATTGGCTGAAAAGAGCGTGACCTTCAACAATGCGTATGTCGGCTCTATGCCTTGTATGCCGGCGCGGCGAGAACTCCATACAGGGCGCTATAATTTTCTACATCGCAGCTGGGGCCCCCTCGAACCATTCGATGATTCGATGCCACGTATTTTAAAGAACAATGACGTCTATACCCACCTGGTCACGGACCACATGCACTACTTTGAAGACGGTGGCGTAAACTACCATACTCGCTACGTAACCTGGGAGTATCTGCGTGGTCAACAAGGTGATCCATGGATTGGGGATCTAAATGACCCGAATATACCTGAACTGTTGCTCCCAATCCCAGATGCGGCTCCCCGATCCTACAAGACCATCCGCCGCCAAGATTGGGTCAACCGCAAATATATGGCTAAGGAGGAACAGCAGCCTCAACCCAAAACCTTCGAGCGTGGAATGGAGTTTATTCGTACAAATGCAGCAGAAGATAAGTGGTTTCTACACATTGAGACCTTTGACCCACATGAACCATTTTTCAGCCCGGAGAAGTATAAAGAACTCTATCCAGATGACTACGACGGTCCCCATATTGACTGGCCTGCCTATCGCCGAGTCACTGAGTCCCCAGAGGTTGTTCAACATGTGCGCAATAAATATGCTGCATTGCTCTCCATGTGTGACACTTACCTAGGCAAGATCCTTGATGTAATGGATGAACTGAATCTGTGGGAAGATACCATGCTTATCGTCAATACCGATCATGGCTTCTTACTAGGTGAACATGAGTGGTGGGCCAAAATGGCTCAACCCTTCTATAATGAAGTTGCCCACATCCCTTTCTTTGTCTATGATCCTCGTTCTCCTCAGCAACAGGGCGTGAGCTGCGATTCACTTGTTCAGAACATTGACGTGCCTGCTACACTTCTCGACTTTTTCGGTGTTGATCAGCCAACAGACATGCAGGGCATTTCTCTTAAAGATGCTGTGGCAAGCGGTGCACCTGTCCATGAAGGATTGATCTTTGGCATCCACGGTGGACACGTCAATGTAACAGACGGGCGCTACGTCTATATGCACGCACCGGGAGCTACCAATGGTCCGCTCTATGAGTATACACTTATGCCCTCCCACATGCGTTTTCCATTCGGCCATGATGAGCTACAGAATATCGCTCTTTCAGAACCATTCTCATTTATGAAGGAATGTCAGGTGATGAAGATTCCAGCCCGCCCCAAACGAGGGAATATCTATCACGAGTTTGGAACGTTGCTATTTGATCAAGAGAATGATTATGAACAGGAAAATCCGCTCAATGATGCTTTGGTTGAAGCCCGTATGATAGAGCTAATGGTGGATTTGATGAAGAAAAATGATGCGCCAGCAGAGCAATTTGAGCGGCTGGGGGTTGAATAGTAAAATAAGAGCATGATCAATTACTTCTACACTGAAATGGCTGCAGCTTTCCCAAGTTACGCGGCGTCCCCAAATGAAAGCATGGCTGATGAGCTTTCATCCACTTCTGTGATTGAAGAAGGTGGTTTACCTTCCTGGTTTGCAGTGACCGATCTGGCCGTCGCATCCATTGCGACGGCTGGCCTGATGTTAGCCCGCTTAGCGTCGAAAAATGGGGGCAATTTGCCCTCCCGTACCGTTGACCGACGCCTAGCTTCTTTCTGGTTCAAGACCACGCTGCGACCAGTAGGATGGACGTTACCACCGATTTGGAATGCTGTGTCGGGAAATTATCTTACCCAGGATGGCTGGATTCGGCTACATACCAATGTCTCCGCTCACCGTGCGGCAGCCCTCTCGGTTTTGGGAGCATCTGAAGATCGTGAGGCCGTGGCCAAAGCGGTTGCTGGCTGGTCAGGCGTAGCGCTGATGGACGCAATTGTTGAGGCCGGTGGTTGTGCGGCGGCCATGAACAACATTGACGAGTGGCGTCATCATCCGCAAGGTGCGGCCGTTGCTCAGGAACCGCTAATTCAGTGGGTAGAGCATGAGACGGGTAATCACTCTACTCAGCCGCTTGACCAGGCACGACCTTTGGCTGGCATCCGCATTCTGGATCTAACCCGAATCCTAGCTGGCCCAATCTCAACCCGCTTCCTGGCCGCTTACGGTGCTGATGTGCTACGTATTGACCCACCTGGCTGGGACGAACCGGCCAATATCCCTGAGGTGGTGCTAGGCAAGCGCTGCGCAGGTCTTGATCTACGCCAGGAAGAGGATCAGGCTACGTTTACCAAGCTGCTGCAAGGGGCCGATGTGCTGGTGCATGGATACCGACATGGCGCGCTGGCGGGGTTAGGCTTTGATGCCGAGGCGCGGCGTACCATAAATCCCAATTTGATCGATGTCTCACTCAACGCCTACGGTTGGACTGGACCGTGGACCATGCGCCGAGGTTTTGACAGCTTGGTGCAAATGAACAGCGGAATTGCCGATTTTGGCATGAAGCAAGAACGGTCTGACACCCCCTTTCCACTACCTGCACAAGCCTTGGATCATGCGACTGGGTATCTAATGGCAGCGGCTGTTCTGTGTGCACTGGAAAGACGGCATGTTGCGGGTATCGTTACGTCAGCCCGCTTATCATTGGCCCGTACCGCGGCCATGTTGATTCCAACCCATTCCTCAAAAAAGAGCGAAGCCATGTCCCCAGAGACAGCCGCTGATTTGGCTCCTGCCATTGAGAAGAGCGCCTGGGGGGACGCACAGCGCATTCGCTTCCCTCTGAAAGTAGAAGGCATAGACGCCAAGTGGCCCCATCCAGCGGGAAAGCTGCGAACGGCTGAGCCAGCTTGGCAACAGGTCTGAGTATAAACTGGCGGTCGTGATAAAGTAACACCGCTAATCGGGAGGAAAAATGTTACTTTATGCGGAGCTTGAATATAAATGAACAAAGATGCTGCTCTCATCAAAGATTTGGCAGAGACGGAACAACGCAATCCCGCCAGCCTTAACTTTGATCAACTTACGCCACTTGAGATGGTCCGCCTCATGAACCAAGAGGATGCCAAGGTTCCACTGGCCGTGGCTGAAGTCTTACCGCAAATTGCTCAGACGGTAGAATGGGTTACGTCTACGCTGGAGAGTGGAAATCGACTCTTTACTATGGGAGCAGGAACCAGTGGTCGGCTGGCCGTGCTGGATGCAGCAGAACTGTTGCCCACTTTTCGTTTGGAGCCAGGACGTGTTATCGCATTGCTTGCCGGTGGTCTGGATGCCTTGACTCGCTCCATCGAAGGTAAGGAAGATGAGGCCGACCAAGGACGTGTTGATTTGATGCAGCATGATTTTTCTAGCGAAGACATGCTGATTGCCGTCGCGGCCAGTGGCCGTACCCCCTATGCACTGGGTGGATTGGCCTATGCCAAGGAGTTGGGGGCCACCACCGTTGCCTTGGTCTGTACAACCCATTCGGTTATGGCTCGAAGAGCCGATCTGGCCATTGAAGTCGTCCCAGGCCCCGAGGTGCTTACAGGCAGTACCCGTCTGAAAGCCGGGACAGCTCAGAAGCTTGTATTGAATATGATTAGCACCTGTGCCATGGCCAAATTAGGCAAAGTCTTTGGCAACCTGATGATTGATGTGCAACCGAGCAACATCAAGTTACGCAAGCGAGCAAAACGTATTGTCTGCCAAGCCACTGGCGAATCTGAAGATATGGCCCAGAAGCTGCTTGAGGCCGCCAATTGGGATGTCAAGGCTGCCGTGGTCATGGCATTGATGGACGTCGACGCCCAGACGGCTTGTCAAAAGCTACGCACCTCCACTGGGCGAGTGCGAGAGGCCCTCAAATCAGCATAGAGTGCTCAGTACCTCCTCCCTACTCTTCGTCCTGTTGCATTCCCTTTTTACCAAGCCAGTCTGCCCCGCTTAATCCGCCAGCATAATTCGGTCTCAGCTTTCATCTTGCTTTGCCAGGGATATTCGAGCAAGGTGGCCGAATTTTACCCACCTATCCATACTCAGCTTCCCACTGTTACAAATCCGTTACAAATTGGTCACAATGTCGTTACGCATCTCATGTATTCTGTTCATGCGCAGGAGTAGAAATCAAATAAGTCATCGATAACAGGTGGCTATCGCTGGATTGTTTAGTCGATACTCCTTATAAAAAAATAAGCTGGCAGAATATCAAAAGGATACAGCATGGGTTATTCACAGAAGCGGACAGACCAGGAATGGCTAGATACGATTCAAGGCGTGTATGGACTGGAAAAGCAAAACCACTCATTTATTGACTTAGCAAACTATCTCTACATTACAATTTACAACTGTCTACGCAAGCGCCATCATGTGACGTTGGGTCTCAGACATCTATCAGATGAAGATTTAGCTGCTTTGGCCGAAGAGATTCTTCAGCGGTTTATGGAAAAAATGATAAAGGACAGGTTTGCTCTGTTGCAAAAGTACAGCGGCCGAGGCAGTTTTTTAGTTTGGGCAGCCCAGGTGGTGCTAAATTTGTGCCGCAGCGAGTTGCGGCGCCCCCAGTGGAGGATATTAGAACCACTCAAAAATCGCCACATGCAGATCGAATATGACGGGATCCTACCAGAAGATAACGCATTCCATAATCTACTCTCTGACAGATTGGCTCACTGCCTAGGTTACCTGCCAGAACATTATCAGTTTGCTTTGGTTGAGTGTGTAATCGAAGGAAGAAAAGCCGAAGAGGTAGGGAAAGCACTTGACATTTCCGCAAACGCCGTTCACATTCTAGTCCACCGAGCAAAAAAAATGATGCGAAGGTATCTGGAAGATGAGGGAGTTGGAACGGACCTATCGACCATTCTTGCACACTAGGGTATCTTCGTATAGGGAAATCTTAACAAACGAGTCAAGTTTTTAGCTGCCGAAAACATCATGTATTACTTGCAAACTTGCCGACTTACTTCGTGAATAACCCGCTATCATCGAGCTTCTGGCCGGTGAAGTGGTTCTCGGTTGGTAAGGTGCCGCCGTCTCGCTTCTTGCCCCATTCGACAAGCTGAGGGTAGGCTCCAGCGTAGTAGTTCTGCTGGGTGACCGCCACTCTGGTTGGTGGCTTGGGCGATGCTGCCGTGCCTAGAAGGCAACCGGTCTGTGTGGAGGTATTGTAGCGTAGTGCCTTTGTGCATGGTAATCAGCTGACCGCCGAAGATTGTCCTCATGCCGATGGGGGGCGGTAGTATATGCTGATTATTTCCTGGTAGCCTTGCCAGTGGATGTGCCACTGGCGGGTGTTGGCGTAGGCTGGGGTGAGAGCAGCTCTCTACCTGCTACTACTCGGGTAGCCGTTTTTGTTGTGGTGATTGAGAGGAGTGTTCCTTGGTTCTGGCTATTTTAGTAGATGGCATAGCGATGATCTGTCAAAGAACTGTCAAAAGGACGCATTGGCGTGAATGGTGAATGAGTGGAATAAAATAAGAGTGATGCGATTACGCGGAGTAGGCGTTCTCTTACGCAAGTCACTAGAGTAGAGCTGCTTTAGGCTGTTCCAAGAAATTGAATCCCTGGAAAGTCCCCGGCACGAGCCATCTTCAGCTTGGGGTTCGTCGCTAATTGTGGTTCGTGTCGGGGACTTGATTTCTAGGATCGTCTTAGAGAATGCTATCTCCACGCTTTCTAGATAATTCATTTTTTGGATTGACTCTACTGAACAATCTTCGAACCATTCCCGTCATCAAACTGCATCTGATGTAGCCGCTGATAGATTCCATCTTTAGCCAAAAGTGTTTCATGGGATCCGCGCTCCACAATCCGTCCCTTATCCATAACAAGAATTAGATCCGCCCGCTGGATGGTGGAGAGGCGGTGAGCAATCACAAAGGAGGTTCGCCCTTCCATAAGCCGATCAAGCGCGGCTTGGACCCACCGCTCCGACTCAGTATCTAGGGCTGAGGTAGCCTCATCCAAGAGCAGAATGCGTGGATTTTTAAGAATGGCTCTGGCAATGGCAATCCTTTGGCGCTGGCCTGCCGACAGCTTGACGCCTCGTTCTCCTACGATAGTTTCGTACTGCTGGGGCAATTCATCAATAAATTCGTGGGCGTAGGCAGCGTGGGCAGCGGCCTGAATCTCATCCATGCCAGCGTCCAGGTTTCCGTAACCGATATTCTCCCGTACCGATCCGCCAAAGAGGAATGTCTCCTGAGGGACTAGGCCGATCTGGCTTCGTAAGGCTCGTACGGGAAGGGTACGGATATCGATACCATCAATTTCGATCTGGCCCTCGTTAGGGTCGTAGAAACGAGGCAACAGGTTGACCAGGGTTGATTTGCCGCTACCGCTGTAGCCAACCAGCGCGATGACTTCACCCGAATTGGCCTCAATATCGATCTCGTGAAGTACCGTCGGCAACTCTCGGTCGGGCTCGGCGCTATGGTAACGGAAGTTGACGTTGACGAAGCGAACGTGGCCCCGAATCGGCTGGCTGTGTCCCTCTATATCACGATCGGTTTGAAACGAAGCTGAGGATAACGGGTCACTCTCTTCATAAGCGCTAGCATGGGCGTTCCCATTCAGCGTGGGTTGAGAAGGTGCATGACCGCTTGTGTTGCCATTGAGGTTGGGCATGCTCCCTACTGCTTGCGCCACTTGCTTCTCTATATTCTGCTCTCTATGTGTCAATAACCCTGGCTCGGGTGATTCATCCATAATCTCAAAGATGCGCTGAGCAGAGCCTAATCCTTCCTGCAGGCGGCCCCACACGTTAGCCAAGTCGGTCAATGGAGCCGAGACGACAATAAAGTAAATCAGAAAGCCCACCAGCTCACCAGGCGTTATCTGCCCAGCAATGACCTGGCGGCCTCCAAACCAGATGAGGAAGGTCATAGAGCCAAAGCCAAGACCAGTGAAGAGGGCAATGAAGACGGAACGCTGAAACTCGCGCTTGATGGCCACATCGTAACTACGTTCGATCTCAGTACTATATCGTTTTTCTTCAAAGTCTTCCTGGGCAAAGGATTTAACCACCCGGATGCCAGAGAGCAGTTCCTCTAAGGTAACCGTGGCGTCAGCTAGCCGATCCTGAACCGACCTGGATAGTCCCTTTAGCATGTTCCCAAAGCGGGTGGCCATCAGGACGAAGGGGAGAATCATGGCTAAAATGATCAAGCTTAATTGCCAGTTGGTCCAGAACATCAGCCCGATCCCACCGATGACAGTGATGATTTGACGAATCAGCGCAACGGGGACGTCCACAATTACACCCTGAAGTACCGATGCATCGTTGCTCATGCGAGAGAGCAATTCGCCTACTCGGTTGTTGGTAAAGAAGCTTAACGGCAGCCGCAGGAGATGCTTATGGAGATTCAACCGTAGATCGGCCACGGCACGCTGGGCAACAGTTTGTAGATAGTATCGATAGGCAAAGGAGACCAACCCCTGGATAAAAAAGAGACCTGTTAATCCAATCCCAATCAAGTTGAGTTGGGCATAGTTCCGGTTCAGAAAGACCGAATCCACCAACTGGCTGATAGCGTAGGGCAAGGTTAATGTAATGACGCTGCTGCCAACCAAGCCAATCAGGCCAATCAGTAGTCGTTTCCAGTAAGGTACTAAGTATGCAAATAGCCTGCGTATTTCGGACAAAGGGGGATGCTCCTTGACATTAACAAGATGATAAAAATTCTGGCAACGACTCAGCGAGTGTGGACTACCTATACTTAGGCCGTTACCGGGTTGGGCAATTCGGGGACATACTGATACTCGGGATCCTCGCGCTGCTTTTTGAGGATAGGAACGATATGTCGCCAAGTGTCGATTAAGCCATTGGGGCAGTATGGCAGATCGTCCTTGATTAGTGCATGGAGCTTGCCTAAGTTGTAGCAGGGAACCGCTGCGTACATATGGTGCTCGATGTGGTAATTCATATGCCAATAGAGAAAGCGGACCACTGGATTGAGGATGATGGTGCGAGTACAGAGACGGTAGTCATTGGTCTCATCTTTTAGGCCCACATGTTGAGCGTTGTTACAGAGGTAGAGAAGCCAGCCACCATAGAAATTGGCAAAAGTGGTCAAGACAGGAATCAGCCAATAGCCGGTTGCCAATGAAACAACCAGAATCAGCCCATGACCAACAAGCTCGATTCTGGCCCAGCGCACGGCTTGCTGTCGCTTTTCCACGGCATCTTCGGGGAATAGAATCAACTCCCACTCCCCTTCAAATTTCCCCTGACTAATGCGCCATGAGCCTTTAAATCTGTTCCACAAGCCCCAGGGGTTGATAATAATGCTTTGGAAAAATCCCTTCAAGGGTAAGTGAAAGGGGAAAACCACCTCTAGATCATCAGGCGGATGCAACGTATATTTATGATGCTCTTGGTGGCTGGCCCAGAACATAACTGGATTGTAGATACCTAGAAAGCTAAAGAGGTAGAGAAAAAAATTGTTTAGCCACTTGCTCTTAAAGACCGAGCTGTGACAGAGTTCATGAAATCCATTCAAAATAAAATGATACATGGTTCCATGAACAAAGAGTATCAGGAAAAACCATCCCCAGGCTTGATTCTCAGCGGCTATCCACGCCAATGTGCCACTGAGTAGGAGAAGTCCCAGGTGCCCAAGGGTTTGGGCCAATCCCTTCCAGTCACTACGTTGGTTCAGCTCCGCCAGATCCTCTCGGGAGACTGGCGAACGGTACCAACTGATTCGCTGTTTTGGCTGTTCACTAATCATGATGAAGAGTCCTTTTTTCTCCATGGTTGAATACGTGTTGGTGAAGCGGAGCTATAAATTATACCGCCCAGAGGGTATCATTCCAACCGCTTGCTAGTTTGAATGATCGAATTACGGCTGCTACAATCATGCCAAAGGTCTGTATCAGCAAGGAATGAATCGTAAATAACTTATGCATTTCAATCGGGATTAGCCCTACAAAATAACTGAGTTGTTTACCTCTCGTTTCTAAACGGTTTCTCGGAGACTCCACATGCGAATCGAACCCAATCTCTATCTCATCGGCAGCGGTGCCAACGGCTTTGATTTGACCAACGCCTATGATTGCAACATCTACCTCTTCCGTTCGGGTGATGAGTACGTACTCTTTGATGCGGGTGCTGGGATGGATGTAGAGAAAATTCTCTCCGTCTGCCAGCAAGATGGCATTGAGCGTAACCGGATTCGCCACCTTTTTTTAACGCATGCGCATGGTGATCATTCAGGTGGCGTGGCCCACTTGGCAGAACATTTTCCCTTCCAAAGCTACGCAGGACCAGACACTGCGCGGATTGTTACAGATGGTGACGAAGACGCTGTTAGTCTATCGCATGCACGGGAAGGTGGCATATATCCTGCCAATTACATCTATCGTTCCCATTCCATTGGGCACGTTCTGAATCATCTAGACGACATTCAAATCGGCAACATGAGCATCGAAACCCACTTCACCCCAGGCCATAGCCATGATCACGTCTCGTATCTCATTTCTGGCCTAAATGACAAGCGCTATCTCATCGGCGGCGATGCCATCTTCTACGGCGGCAAAATCGTCCTGCAAAACACCTACGATTGTAGTGTGCCATTAAGCATTCAGTCCATCCAATATTTGGCTACTTTAGACTTTGACGCGCTGCTGGCTGGTCACCTCAACTTTAGCCTCCAGAATGGAAAACGCCATGTAGAAAGTGCCTGTGCCATCATTGACCAAATGGGCTGTCCACCTTCAATCTAAGAAAGTAAACGATGGATAATGGATGGTAGGCCGATTGCCCCCTATCATTAAAAATTCAACAATTCATCAATTCAACAATTAATTATTATTAACCATCATCGACCAAATAGGCTGCCCGCCTTCAATCCAAGAAAGTAAACGATGGATAATGGATGGTAGGCCGATTGCCCCTATCATTAAAAATTCAACAATTCATCAATTTAACAATTAATTATTATTAACCTTTCAGCGCGCCAAAGGTCAATCCGCTCGTAATATATCGCTCTAGCGCCATGCCGGCAATGATCATCGGAATAACGCTCACTAGGGCAATGGCACTCATGTTCCACCATTCCGTATACCCTGTTTGGCTAACCTGCATCTGCATAAAGAGAGGAATCGTAATCGCTTCCGTAAAGGTGAGGGTCAACGCCACCAGGTACTCATTCCACGCGCCAATGAGCGAAAGTACAAAAACGGCAACAAGCCCCGGCGCGGCCAAGGGCATGGCAATGCGGAACATGAGCACCAGCCGAGAGGCCCCATCAATCATGGCACTCTCTTCGATCTCTACAGGGAGGCTTTCAAAGAAATCTCGCATAACCCAAACAATAAAGGGGATGGCTCCACTGGCATAGACAATGATTAGGGCAAGGCGCGTATCCAGCAACTTTAGCTCTCGAAACATCACCAGAAAGGCCAGGATAAAGAGCGCACCAGGAAAGATTCGCTGGGACATAAAAGCAAGAACAATGGCGTTGTTTCGTCCACCGAAGTCAAAGCGTGCTAAGGCATAACCAGCCATTGAGCCAATGACTAGCGCAATTCCTGAAGAGACAAAGGCGACAATCAAGCTATTCATAAAGGGCTGCATAAACCAAGAGATGCGCTCGACAAAGAGATACTCCCACGCGCCCAAGCTTGGTTGGAAATCGACCCACGGTAAATAGGTAGCCCCAGCGGCCATATCCACCGCCCGCTTGAATGAGGTGATGATTACCCAGTACATCGGGATAAACAGAATCAACGACCAAACGATGAGAATAATGTATGAAATGGTTGTGACAAATCTTTTTCTGGCTTTAATACCCATCGTTTTGGATCCCCTTTATTTCCATTACGTTTACAGTCTTCTTCATTCCTTACGTTAAAGGAAGACCCTCAGTCAGAATGATCGGTTTAGAGTCGGTAACGACAATGGTATGCTCATATTGGGCCGTATAGTTCCCTGATTCTGTCACCAATGTCCAGCCATCAGAAGTTTCCGTAGCATGTTGGGGGCCAGTTGACAAAAATGGCTCTAGGGTTAAGACCATACCTTTGGTAAAGCGTCGCCGATCTTTCTTCCTTGAATAATCTGGCACGTGGCCGGGTGCTTCGTGCAGCTTGCGACCAATACCGTGGCCACTTAGATTGCGAATCACAGTAAATCCCCGCTTTTGTGCTACCTTATCAATTACCTTCTGTACATCAACCATGCGCTTGCCAGCTTTGGCTGCATTCATGGCTTCTTGCAAGGCTTCTTGGGTCGCCTTACAGAGCTTAGGAACAATTGGGGGTACCTTGCCAAATGGAATGCTGGCGCCTGTATCGGCAACATAGCCATTGAACTCTACCGAGACATCAATATTGACCAAATCTCCGCTGCGAATGCGTCGCTTGCCAGGAATTCCATGGGCTACCTCTTCGTTTATGCTGATGCAGGTTGCTGCAGGATAATCATAGAAATATTCTGGTGCTGGCCTGGCTCCTGCTTCTTCGATAATTTTTCTACCAATATCATCTAGTTCCTGAGTTGTTACGCCTTCTGCCATCGCCGCTTTCATTGCATTTATGGCTTGAACAACGAGCCGACCTGCTCGTTGTAGACCAATCATATCTTTCTCTGAACCAATTGACATCCTGTTGCTCCTAACTTTGCATTGCCCGGCGAGTCATGACCAAAAATGCTCCGCCAAAGACGAGCATAATCAGAAGAAGGAAGTAGGCTTGGCTGCTACCAAAGGCCAAATCGCCACCTTTAACACCAATACGATAGATAGCTAGGGTGACCGACTCCGTGGACTGTCCTGGGCCACCCCCAGTCAATACCATTATAATATCGACTACCTTAAAGGCGTCAATAATACGGATTAGTAATGCCGTTACGGTAATAGGCAGGATCAGCGGGACCGTAATCGCCCAAAATGCCTGCCAAGCCGTTGCGCCATCGACCGTGGCTGCTTCATGGAGATCGGGGGGGACCCCCTGTAACCCAGCCATGAGCATGAGGATCATAAACGAACTCCATTGCCAAACGTCAATCAATATCAGAGCGGTCATTGCCCAAAACGGATCGGTAAACCAGGGAATCCCTTCAAAGCCCATCCAGCGTAACATTTCGTTAATGGGACCAATGTCTTCTTGAAAAAGCATCTTACCGACCACAAAGGCTACCACAACTGGGCTGACCATCAGCGGCATGAGGAACCAAGTGCGAAAGAACTTTTTCCCCCTAGTAATATTATTGAGACAGAGGGCAATGACCATCCCAATAACAAGTTGTGTAGGGACAACCCCCAGCATAAAGATGACTGTATTTTTGACCGTACGCCAGAAAGAGGCATTGTTGATCAGCTTTTCAAAATTCTTAAAGCCAACCCAACTCGTCTCGACACCGATGCGAAAGAGGTGGAGATCGGTGAATGCAGCATAGAGCGTCCACAAGACTGGAATCGCCAACAAAGCCACCACGATAATGACAGCCGGTAAAAGCAGAATCCAGCGCCATGTTCGATCACGGAGGCGGAATTGAAATCGGTTTTTTTGACTACGGGAAAGCGCAGGTGAAGAGGTAGACATAATTTGGGTAGAGACAATTTAGATTGGTTCGCACAAACGGTGAGAAGGGGTATGCGTTAGATAAGTGATGGATAGTAGATGGCGCATAACCATCCACTATCCATTCTCAGTAGTTAAACATGCACAGGCTGCATCACAGGCGATGAAAATCAACAAAGATTACACAGATTGGGCAAATTCTTAATCTTTCTAACCTTTTCATCTTTGTTATTTAGCAGGGCTGGCCGCAATGGGAATGACAATGGCAGAGCCGACTTTGGACCAAACGACTGCTGACTATCGATCCTACATCCCCAACGTACGGAGATAAATATCCGCTTGAGACCTTAAACCACCCATCCGATCACTAATCTCGTTGAAGGCGGCGGCAGCTTCATCCAACGCGTCTTGGGCAGACATCTCATTGCCCATGGCCTTCGCAACCGCCAGTTCCAGCGCGTCACGATATTGTACCCAGCCGGGGAAGGCCAGATCGGTAACGGCATTAGGATGATCTAGTGTGTCGCGAGCCGCGTTTAGATAGTCGCGCGCGACCTCTTCACCCAGATCCAGTGGACCGTTAGCAAATTCGTCAATGGCTTCCATCTGGCTAAAGCGATAGGGGCTAGCACCAGTTAGATCGGTAACGAAGGCCAAACCACTCTCCGGCTTGGTCAATTCAACTACAAAGTCCCAAACGGGACCGATCTTGGATGCATCATCCTTCACAGAAGAAGAGACGGCAATGACCCAACCACCAAAAGCATGGAAAGGCGCATGGCTTGGCTCGTCAAAGCTCTCCCATTCACCAGCCTTTGAGTTGTAGACTTCATTCGAGCCGGGCAGGATGCTGTACCCCTGCAAGCCCTTGATAACAGACATCTCGGGATCGGAAGATTGGGTGACTGCATCCCAGCTATAGGTAGAGACAGCGCGACCGCCGATGGCCGCGTTGGCCGAATCTCCATAACCAAAGTTGGTGCCACCAGGAGGTGCCCAATCCGTATTCTCTTGGACCCACTCTTCCAATGCTCGTACAAAGCCAGGGTTATTGATACGGGCTTCGCCGGTCTCTGTATCAATGAAATAACCTGGATCATCTGGATGCTTGGCATAAGCAGTGGCTCGGGAGTGGAAGCCCCACCACGCTGTGTCACCACGCTTGGTCATACAGGCGATGCCAAAATCGTCATCTTCGCCATTGCCATTCCAATCCCAGCCCGTAAAGAATTCAGCAATATTCTGCCACTCGGTCCAGGTAGCAGCCCCATTCTCGGGATCCAGGTCATAGCCATACTCGCTCTTGAATCGGTCGTTATTTTCTGGGTCAGCAAACAGGTCTTTGCGGAAGGCATAGTAGTGAATATCGCCATCATAAGGCAGGGCGTAGGCTTTACCTTCCCAGCTAAGCGTACGAATGATGCTGGGCAAAATATCATCCCAATCCACCTCGTCCTGCACCTCAATGGGTACTTCCATAAGTGCATTGGCTGCAATCACATCTGCACGAGCGTTGGAAGGAAACTGGAAGACATCAGCCAGATAAGTATCAGTGGCCACAGATTGCATGATCTTGTCAGTCAATTCCTGCTGGCCAAAAGAGGCCCGCTCCCAATTGTGCCCTTGCTCTTCCACCCAAGGGACCATGAACTGTTCCACACGAGCGCCCATCCCTTCGAGGCCAGCGTAACGAATGGTGACTGGCTCTTGCGCTGCGGGAGCACTTCCTGATGGCGTAACCGCAGTAGTGCAGGCCGAAAGAGCCAAAACAGTGGCTGCACCGCCAGAGAGTTTCAGAAAATTTCGGCGGCTTAATCGCTGAGAACGACTCGCTGTATCCATGATATTGGTTTCTCCTTTATTGGCATCAAATAGTATGGCATCAAATAGTATGGTATCAATCAACGATGCGGAAAATAGCGCAAGCTGGAGGGGAAGAAGCCAGCAAGAACGCGTAATCAAAGAAATGAGATTGAATTGAGAGCCATCCCATTCAGGTCCATTTCTATGTTATCTCCAAGATAAGTATATTTGCTTCTAAGAGAGCTGTCAAGGTGCTTGAATAGATCAGTCATGCCATGTTGCTCTATGATGAGTATGATGATTCAAAAGCAACTGATGGTATACTATAAATTATGTAACTTTTCAGGTTGTCTGAGCTTTTGTGGGGTAAGACCAAGGCACAGCAATGTTGTAGCTCGTCCTTTTAGGGCGGGAGGCACCCGATGTAACGGAGTTCCCGCCCTAAAAGGACGAGCTACGGTAACTCCACCCCACTATTCCTCAGAGATCCACTTTTCATAGACGGTCAACCACAGCGGCATCATTTCTGTTCCCTACCTAGCAGAGGTCAATTTTGCTCAAACCACTACCTATCGGCAATGCAACTTTTCGAGATATCATTCATGGTGGTTATCTTTACGTTGATAAGACCCGCTATATCCACGAGTTAGTCGGTCACTACAAAGGTGTCTATTTTTTATCGAGGCCACGTCGCTTTGGCAAAAGCTTGATGGTCTCCACACTAGAAGAGATCTTCCAAGGCAATCGAGAACTTTTTGAAGGGTTGTGGATATATGGGGAGACAGACTATGACTGGGCTACTCATCCGGTGATAAGGCTCGATCTGGGGAACAATCAGGTTGCATCAGCAGAAGAGTTGAAGCGTGCTCTTGATTTTGGGCTTCAGAAGATTGCTCGAATTTATGAACTAGAACTATTAGGCTTCGATTACCAAAGCCGCTTTCAGGATCTAATTCATCAGCTTTCCGCTAAAGGCCGAGTCGTCATTCTAATTGATGAATATGACAAACCCATTCTGGACAATATTGCTAATTGGGAGGAAGCTGAACAGATTCGCAAAGTGCTCAAGGGATTCTATGGCGTCATTAAGGGAATGGATGCCCAGGTTCGCTTCGTCTTTATCACTGGCGTGAGCAAGTTTAGTAAGGTCAGCGTCTTTTCTGATCTCAATAACCTGCTTGACCTAACCATGCAGACGGCCACGGGGGCCGCGCTTGGGTTAACAGAGGGTGAGATTCGAGAATATTTTGGGCCATATATTCAGCAATTTGCTCAAAAGGAGGAGCTGATTGGTGATGCTCTACTTGACAAGATACGTCATTGGTATGATGGTTTCTGTTTTGCACCTGACGCGGAGAATGTTTATAACCCATTCTCCACCTTGCTTCTCTTCGAAAATCAACGTTTCTCCAATTATTGGTTCGAGACTGGTACGCCTACTTTTCTCATCGACCTCATCCATCAAGGGGATTACGATGTCGTCGATTTTGACGATCTCTATGTCAGCGAGATGGCTTTTTCCACCTACGAGATCAAGCGCCTTGCCATCATCCCGCTCATGTTCCAGACAGGCTATCTGACTATTAAAGACTACGATTCAGAGAGCCTCTTCTACACTTTGTCTTATCCAAATTACGAGGTGGAAAACGCTTTCTTGGTCTATTTGCTGGATGCCTTCAGCAACGTGGAGCAGGGATTAAGCGCTACCTATCTCCAACGACTTATTGACGCCTTACGCCAGCATGATCTAGACCTCTTCTTCGAGAGACTACAGATTCTTTACGCAAATATCGACTATGATCTCCATATTGGCAAAGAGAAATATTATCAGACCATCTTCTATGTCATTTTCAAGCTGATGGGGCTGCGCATTCATGCAGAAGTGAAGACGAACAAAGGCTGCGTTGACGCCGTGGTTGAACTGACCGATCAGATCTATATCTTTGAATTCAAGATAGACCAGGATGCAACCGTCGCATTGGAACAGATTGATCAGAACAGTTATTATCAAAAGTACCTAGACCGTAACAAAGCCATCACCCAAGTTGGCGCGAACTTTGATCGGAACGAGCGCAATGTGACAGATTGGAAGTCGGCAGAGGTTCAATAGGTAGCAAGCGTGCTTACATCTACTCAAATCGAACAGTTCCAAATCGAAGGCTATCTGCAGCTTGACAACGCGCTCCAACCAAGCGACATTACCCCTCTCATCGAAGAATACAGTTCCTACATTGACCGCCGCACTCATGAGCTGTTATCTCAGGGACGCATCTCTCAACTGTACATAAATGAGCCGTTTGAACGCCGCCTTGCCTGCATCTGTCGGGAGGATGCTGAGCTCTATCGGGAACTAGATATCATGCATTGTCGTGGTCAAGCCGCGTTTGAATTTCTGCGCAACCCCGCTTTGCTGGACGTTGTTGAGTCTCTCGTTGGGCCGGAAATTACGTGCAGCCCCATTCAGCACATTCGTCCCAAATTGCCCAATGGATTGGCACCCCGCGGAAGCGATCCCCACGTAGTGCCTTGGCATCAAGACGCGGGCGTGGCCTGGGAAGAGGCAGATCCCTACTTCATCCTCACCGTTTGGCTGCCCTTAACCGAGGTTACCCCAGAAAATGGTTGTTTGCAGATCATGCCGAGAGGTCACCAAAAGGGACTGCTCCAGCACCACACCAAGCGCGGAACCGGTACCAAGATCAGGGGTGTCGAACTGCCCCGAATTCACCCTATCACGCTGCCCATGTCGCCTGGCTCTCTGCTGCTCATGCATAACCACCTGCCCCATCGCTCTACCAAGAACTTGACGGACAGTGTACGTTGGAGTGCCGATTTGCGCTATCAGAGGACGGGGACGGCTACGGGGCGTCCCTTTCATCCTGAATTTGTGGCGCGAAGCCGAAGCAATCCCGAGTCAGAATTGACCGATCATGACACCTGGTGTCGGTTATGGAAAGATGCTTTGGCAGAAAGCCAGGGTATGCGGGTTCACCGATGGGGGCGGTCATAAATGATCATATGTCGTGATGACTTGGATTACCAAGTAAATTGGGGTGTACCCAGCGAAGAGTTTCGATCTTGTCAACTCGTGGCTATATTGCGTTCAGAATGAAAACCGTAGTTTTTGAATGCGAAAATACTTTGTAAGTGGGCTGAGAAAATCTACGGTTTTGAAATTGACTTCAGTATAGTACAGTGTACTAGCAAGCGATGATGCCGACTATGTAACTGGTTCCGCCTTGCGGGTAGATGGTGGCTTCATGGTCGGGTTATCGCTGCCAGAAAGTGGAAAGTAAGCTCAAATGTTATGAAAATGATATGGGTTAGTGACTGAGCTGCAACAGCGGAATATAGAGGATGTTTGTCACGGGCCCAACTCCGCCAACATTAGAATCATCCAACTCAAAACCAGCAACCCCACTGATTTCCTCAATCCAGTTTGAATAGACCGCTACAGAAGCGTAAACGCCATAGGATTCAACGTCAGCGCACCCTTCACCCCAACTAACAATCCCAATCTGGACCCAAGGGTATTCATCCTCGGAGCTGCTATTTGGATTGGGGACCACAAGTGGTCCACCACTGTCACCGTTGCAGGCATCCTGGCCACCTGTTGCGTACCCGGCGCAGACCATATCATCGTAAATAACATATCCTTCGTCATCATAGGCTTGCTGACATGTAGCTTGCTCAACAATGGGTAGCGAAACATAGCGAAGGCTGTTAGAGCGATAAGTATTTTCGGTCGCTCCCCATCCCCATACGGTTGCATCGACGCCAGGAGCCGCTAATTCCGGCATCTGCCCGGCTACTTCATCAGTTATCAGTTTGATGATCGGCTGAGATGAAGATGCAGCGAGGCGCAGAAGTGCGACATCGGCTTGTCCTGTATGACGGTTATAGTCTGGGTGGCGAATAATTTCAGCCACACCGATCCGCTCTCGAATGTCGGAACGTAAGCTGTGGGTACTTGCCACAACATCAACTTCACTGGGTGCCATCGGTTGAACTATTTCTCCAACCTGATGTTCCATGCAGTGGGCTGCTGTGAGGACCCAATTGGGGTCAATAAGTGTACCACCACAAAAATGACCATAGTAGGCGCTGGAGATGTCTGAATCGACTAGGGCAACAGTTCCGCTACCAGAGAGTTCATCGACAGTCTCACCGCCATAAATATCGGGAGAGACGACAGATTCGGCAGCGTATGCAGTAGAGAAGTGGAACAGTGGAGTGCAGAGAATGGTACCAACAACGATAATTTGAATTAGATGCAAAAACTTGTAAAGCATGAACGTTCGTCTATTTCCATTAGGGATGCCTAGTAAGCCCTACGGTGGCCTTACGTCAGCGTGTCGTCCATGAAAGAGTGTATTGAGCATCCGCATGGTAGTTAAAACTTATTTATACTCGAACTGTTTAGAGAGAGTATAATTGATGACATTCATCCTCTAGGTATACGATTGGCGTGTGATTTGAATTATACCTTAAGAAAATAGATGCATGTCTTACAGTTAACTTACGCTATACTTTAGGTGCCTATTTACAACATTCTTTCCTTGTTTATATGTTGAGTACTGCTCCTCGCACTACAGTCAGTTGTATTATCATCGAGTGATTGTGAGTTCGTGCGATTCACTCTGGATGACGTTTCCCTTACGAAATAGTTACGCTCGATCAATGATTTCGCTTAGATTCATAGTCAAGGCTCCCAATTGCACGAAAGAGCCATCATTTCACTCAGGCTATTACACTGTACTCGAAGTTTTGATACCAGAATTTACCATACAGCGATATCAGCCCTTCACAGTGGGAACCGTCTCAGTAGGATGCCTATCTTCATCCACTTCCTCAAAGCGATAAGCAATCTCATTTAAGTTAATTACGTCGCCATGTTGCAACTTGCGCTCATCCCCAACACCAAGACGACGGCGATTTACGTAGGTCCCACCAGCGCTCCCTTCATCCCGAATGTAAAAGAAATCGTTACGCCATTCAATGATGCAATGGCGACGGGAGACTCGTGTATCTTCAATAATGAGATCCGCGTAGCCGCTGTGTCGTCCGATGCGGATCTGCTCCCCTTCTTCCAAGGAAAATTGCAGTGGTAGATGGGTTCCCTCGGTTTCCAAATTGAGAAAGGCTACAGCATCAAAGTCTGGCAAGCGGACTGGTTCGGTGGAGAGTTCATCCATCTCAAAGATGCTCATACTTGGCTCTGTCTCGGCTACATGCTCTGCGCCGACAACCTCTCGGTAGAAGTGCTCCTCTGGTTTAATAGATGATACCGGCTCGTTCCTTTTTCGGGAGGCAATATAAAGTGACAATACCAGCAATATTGCTGAGAGCATCATGGCGATGACGCCCAATGCAGTAGGCGTTATTTGTAACGTGTAACCACCTAAGTCGATATGGGTTGGTAGCTTTATACCCCATAGTTCAGCCTGGCTTGCCAGAGCTTCTCCTATCCGACTATCATCCTGAATTTTGGCGTTCTGATCTCCGATCCTATCTCCAACCACTGATCCATCTTGAAGAGTCGACTTGATGTTCTGTGGCTGTGAGACTTGCAACTGAATTGAGCGAGCGGGGGATGTGCTGCTGATTCCCAACTCATCCACGACCGAGACGCGTAGAGTATAAGGCCCTGCACCCAATTCTGCCACAGAAAAGGCATACTCATTGTAGGGAGCCTGGTTGACTATTTGGGTCGTATTATTTAAGGCATACTCTACTCGTTTGAAGCCGCGCGGGTGTCCATCGGGCCATTGAAAGTCCACCTGAATGGGTAAAACAACTGGCTCCATCTCCTTTAGCACTATTTCCGAAGAGGTGCTGGTCCTCGTAAAGACAATATCTGCGGCAGGAGCGACAATTTCGATTTCCACGGGGAGGGCCTCAACCAGAGGAAATGCTTTGCGCGCAGACAACTGCTGGCCATCCGGCAACATTACCTGAGCGCTCAATACAAGCGGTTGCTTTTTATTGAGTCGATAGGTGGCTCTTTGGTGAAATCGTTCGGCAGCAATCGTCTGCCAGATGGGTTCGATATCTGTGCTCTTGTTGAGTTCGATGTAGAGACCTGTTGTTCCCTCAGCCAGACGGCTTAAATTGCGTTGGGCTTCCTGGCTAGCTTCGCCCAACAACACGGTATGAACCCGTACATTGGCATTCAGGGCCTGACCAATCAGATTGTCTATATTGACATCGCTTGCGATGTTCATACCATCGGAAAAGAGAACAATGGACCGTTTGGCATACTGTAGTGCTGGTGAGCGCTTAAACTGCTCAATGGCAAAGCCGACTGTCTCTAGCGATAAGATGGTGGGCGAAGAAGTGGACGGAAGATTTGACAGTTCAAATTGGATTAGTGCGTTGGCAATGGCTTGATGATCTTGCTGCCAATCACCTATCATCTGATAAAGAATAGGTTGCTCATTCTCTGTTTGGATATTCCCTGCCAACTCGGAACCTGTTACAGCATTTGTCACAGCCATCAGCCAATCTGTTTGGGCAGAGAGCAAGCCCATAGCAACAAAGCTATTAACAGCATTGGCGACCTCCACTAAGCGAGCTTCGCCTGTATTTCCAGTATCGAGAAGCGTGGGCGATGCATCAAGAACGATCACGGACTGAATGCCTACCTCCGCAATTTGAGTCTCAACGATCTCTTTAGGCAACCCGTCTTCTTCTAGCTGTATTGACAGTGTGTCTAATTCAGTTCCCAGGTTATTGCCAGAGAGATAGACATGGATTTGGGGGAACTGGTCTACGCTAATTTCTGTAATCTGAAGCTGGGGACGGCTCTCTGGCGTTTGGGCGCGTATGCTGCGCTTATTTTGAAAACCGGAGTCTTTTGCTGCCTCTGCTATATGGCGGTCGTCTTGAAAGGGCCCAGTATATAGAGAAAGCAGATCGGAGCTTTCAAGCGAAACGGCCTGCAAGGGCTTGATGCATAGTAGGCAAACAAGTAGACAGCCTAGATAGATATAGCGGCTGCCGTAAATATTGATGTACGTATAAATTCTTTTGACTCTTTGACGACTATGTAAGGCGAACATATGTCTCTATTATCCTCTGGGCGTTGGCGTGGGTGTAGGAGCAGAACCACCGCCACCACTCCATTCTAGTTGGAAGGGATGGCTAGCCTCTAAATGCAGTATACGAGTATAGTCTGGTTCTATTTCGACTATCAAGATCCCCCAATAGTACCGTTTCCCTGCGTTCAACTGTGGAATTCCTTGAATCGCCTTATTCAGATTTACACGTACCTCGTTGTCTTTTGTAGGGCTTACCAGACCCAATCCATTTCCCATGGCAGTTAGCCCTTCTTCCCAGACAACAACTTCAAAAAACTGGTTTTCGGTTAACACATAGTCTGTCTGCCAAATAAACGTATATTCACCCCGCAGCGTTGTCTCCAAAGGCGCGACAAGTCGGGTCGTGAGCCTTCCGGAGATGATTACAGGAGAAGGCGTCGGTGTTGCAAGTTGCCCAGAACCACTAACGACTGTGGGCGCTGTCTCAGGCTCGCTTATGGGCGTCTGTGTTGGCGTAAGAACCAACTTCGTCGGTGTTGGGTTGGGGGTGTCGGTTGGAAGTTGAGTCGGCTCGGGTGTATCCGTTGGTGTATTGGTCGGTTCTTCAGTTGGTGCAAGTGTGTCGGTTGGTATAGGTGTATCCGTTGGTGTATTGGTCGGTTCTTCAGTTGGTTCGGGGGTGTCAGTTGGTATAAGTGTATCCGTTGGAAGTTGAGTCGGCTCGGGTGTATCCGTTGGTGTATTGGTCGGTTCTTCAGTTGGTGCAAGTGTGTCGGTTGGAAGTTGAGTCGGCTCAGGTGTACCCGTTGGTGTATCTGTGGGTATATCGACTAACTCATTTGCTATAGTTTGGGGGGATGCGTCAAATATCCCTTCGGCACTTTCCTCACCTCGATCCTCCTCAGCTACTGACGGTGCATTTTCGTTTGGGGTAGACATCATCGTGATAGGCGTAACGGTAGGCTTCCGCGTGGACGTTGAGGTTGGTGATGTTTCTATTAAGGCCAAACTCCCATCCCTTCCGGCAGGTGTCTCCGGAGGTGAAGTAGCCGTAGCTTGGGTGATAGGTGTCACCTCTAGCCGACTACCTTCTTCACTAGTCCTATTTGGAGCCAGTGCCAAGTAAAGGCTTGCACCAATAATTAGCAGTAACAAGATGATTAGGACCGTGGGCCACCACGACCCCCTAGGTTCAGTGGGTACCCTGGGGAGTATGGGTTGGCTTGTTGTGGTTTTTCGCTCTATCTCTAGCGGTTCATCGAGTGTTTTTGTTCGGCTTTTTGAAAATGGGATGGCTCCACGGGTACCAAGCGCAGCGCGCATCTCTGCTACCGAGTTATAGCGTTCGCTGGGCTTCAAGCTCATGGACTTCAGAATCACGCGTTCAAGCTGGCGACTAATATCTGGATTCACTTCTCGGGGTGAAACCAAAGCCTTGCCAGATGCAATCTCAGTCGCATTCGCTGGAACAGAACGGGTAACCAGGCTGTATAGCGTTGCGCCCAATGCATAAATGTCAGACCGAGCGTCTGTACCACCTGTGTACTGCTCAATTGGGGAAAAGCCAATGGAATAGGCACGTGCGGCAGTGTGGGTTCTACCGCTGCTTTCGAGCTTTGAGATGCCAAAATCAACTAAGAAGATCTGTCCACCAGAGGAGCGCTTGATGTTCTCTGGTTTGATGTCTCGGTGGATAATCGGGCTAAGTCGTCTCGTTTTTGGTTCAATCCATGTATGCATGTACTCTAACGCATCCATGATCTGGGAGAGCCAGGGCCGAATTTCATCTTCTGAAAGCGGTTCGGTTCGGTTCGTTTGAATATCCTTCAGGGTTTCACCGTCAATATAATCCATGACCAGGTATTGACAGTTGTTGGTACCCATGAAGTAGCGATCAATACGAGGCAAATTGGGGTGATCCAGGCGCGCTAGCGTTTGGGCCTCATTGCGAAACTGTATCTGAAACTCTAGGGCGCTTTCTTGGTTTTCCTTGATTGCGACCTGACGAGCAGAGTTTTGCTGATCGAGGGCAAGGTAGACGGTTCCCATTCCACCTTGGCCTAACCGCTTCTGGATTAGGTAACGACCATGATCCAGCGTTTGATCGATATATAATGTCATCTGAAAGTACCACAGAAGTCGTTTGATAGCATAGTCAATAGATCAAAATGTCAATGAGAGATTCTTTGCGACATCGTTTCTTTTTGCTATAGATGGCCAGAAAATCTCTGTCCTTCCATCTCAGAAATTTCCAGAGCGGATGGGTCAAGAGTCGGGACAATGCTTTTCTGGCAAAGTATATTGTCGCTTTTCAGCCCAACCACAGCTACCAAACGGCGCTGTAGCCAAACAAAATGACATTCCCCTCTACTGATAGTCCATTAAGAAGACGCTTATGTGATCTACAACCTTTCAATAATACTCAAAAAGTACTTAATTTTAAGGAATATAGCTCACAACGGTCTTCGTCAATAGCCAGTAGCTGGTTGTCATTCATCTCTAGTCTGAACGCCCGATATGGGTAGGTAGGCAACGGTATTAATTGACGGATCCAAGAAATCACGGAGACCATTTTGGTTTGCATCGACGATTCCTTCGATCCGATCCGGGGTGCCATCCCCGTCGGAATCCTCATCTTCGCTGTTGGGAATCATATCTCCATCCATATCACCCTGCCCTTCTACATCATCGGGAATTCCATCATTATCTTTGTCATGGTTGCCATCGTTTGGCATGGGTGTCTCCGGAACAGGTATTTCTGGTGTTGGTCCTACCGGTGTGGGCGTTTCAAGCGTTGAGGGTTCCGGTGTGGGCGTTTCGGGTACGGGCGTTGGACTTACTGAGACAGGTGTTTCGGGTGTCTCTGGCGTCACAGCAATAGAACTGGCCGTGACAACAATGATAACGGTGCCAGTGCTGCTGCTACCATGACTATCTATGACTTGGTAAGTGAAGCTATCAAACCCCTCAAAGCCAGAATTGGGCATATAACGGAATGTCCCGTCTTCGCGGAGTACAAGCGTTCCCTGGCTTGGTTCGGCGGCTGGTGTAGTGCTCACAACCAATCGGTCGCCATTTGGATCGCTTGCATTACTGAGGAGACTTGCCCCTTGGTAGACCTGATCTCTTGCCACAATTACACTATAATCACTGGCAACAGGTTGCCTGTTGACGTCGATCACAATTATCACGTTGGCGGTGTCACGACTGCCGTTGCTGTCCATTAGCTGGTAGGTGAAGGTATCGGTTCCCAAATAGCCGCCATTAGGCGTGTAAATGAAGGACCCGTCGGCATTGATCACCAAGGTTCCGTGCTTGGTGTTGACAATGGGAACGGTGTTGATCGATAGGGCGTCGCCTTCTGGATCGCTATCGTTAGCCAGTAAGTTTTCGCCATTAAGCACCTGATCTTGTACTAGGATTGCCCTATCATCCCTGGCTACAGGCGCTCTATTTCCCTGAGTTACGGTGATGGTCACTTCAGCAGTCGCACTTCCCCCTCGGCCATCGGATATCTGGTAGGTGAAGCTATCATCGCCGATAAAACTGGCATTGGGCGTGTAGCGGAAGGTGCCATCGGGATTGATCACCAAGGTGCCGTGGCTAGGTGCGGAGACGGGTACAGTATCGATAGTCAGCTCGTCCCCGTCGGGGTCACTGTCATTGGCTAGTACGCTGCTGCCCTGGAGCACTTGCGTGTTGGCTGTACTGGCTGAATCATCATTGGCAACAGGTAACCTGTTTCCTTGGGTTACGGTGATGATTACCTCAGCCGTGTCACTCCCTCCACGACCATCAGATATCTGGTAGGTGAAGCTGTCGTCGCCTACAAAGTTGGTATCGGGCGTGTAGCGGAAGGT
>JBCCHB010000105.1:0-60151 GCA_039028975.1 Chloroflexota bacterium | reverse complement strand
TATGCCCATTGTCCAATATCAGGAAACGGCCAGAATCGCCGGAATGCTGCTGAAGCTGATGTGCCAACGGGCGCTGCTCCGGCGGCAGCGTCCTGAGCGTCCTGTCGCCATTATTGTGGACGAAGCACAGAATTATGTCTCCAGCTTTGACTGGGAGTTTGCGGCCATGAGCCGGAGCCAGAGAGCCACCAGCATCTATGCCACCCAATCCTTGCAGAACTATGCCAGCAAGCTGGGTTATGGCGCAGACGCCGCCGTGAAAGCACTATTAGCCCAATTCCAGGCCCAGATCTTCTGCCGCAACAATGATGTACATACCAACCAATATGCGGCAGATTTGATTGCACGGCGTTGGCGTACCCGTATGAATAGTAGCAGCCAGAACAGCCTGTCCGGTCCATCCCAGGGAACAAGCAGCAGCCAATCGCTGGAATATCCCGTACAGCCTGGAGATTTTCTGCATCTGCGTTCCGGCGGGCCGCCTCATTATGCTGTGGATACCATGCTTGTGGGCGCACGCCCCTGGTCACATGGCGATGTCTATCTGCCTGTGACCTTCTATCAAAAGTAGGTGCCAGTGGCCCATATACGGGTCACTGGCTACCAGAAAGGAACAATCCCCCTATGAACGATCAAGAGCGAGCCGGATGGCTTGCCAAGACGACCGTACCAACGCTCTATTACCCCTTGCGGCTATTCAGGGATATCTTCACCATCCTGAGTGGCTGGCTCAACCTACCGACCAATATCTGGCTGAACCACTCCCTTGGCTCTCGTTATTTGACGCTCGACAGGGTGATCTTCGCCCTGTTTAGCATGAGCTTCTTTAGCACATTGAGCTGGATGATCATGGGTTCGATGAATTACTTTGGATTCCGCAGCGGTGTGGTGGGCGGTGAATCCTTTGGCCTCTTCAGCCTCGCCTTCCTCCTTATGGCTGCGTGGCAAACGTGGCGGAACCATCGACGCCCCTGGTATCAGCATTCCCGCTCCTTTGGCAATTCCAGGCTGCTGCCGCTCATGCACCGCATGGCGGCATGGCTTCCCCTTGATCTGAGCAAAGATGCATGGCTGGAAAACCGTCTGAACTGGCTGGCCTATCGGGTTGTGCATCCGGCTCTTGTCTTTGGTGTGGGCTGGCTGGTACGGGAGACGTTTGATCCGGCCTTTGGCCTCTATCTGCAAATCAGCAGCGGGGCCATCTTTATCGAGGCGCATCTCGCCTTTAAAGACCGCAAGGATCGTTACTATGATTTTCTGGATGCATTGCTCGATAGCCATGCCCTAAAGCTTATGATCGAGGGAAAACCAACACCCCAAAAGCTTGGCGTGCATGCCATTGAAATGACCTCCAATATGGATATCGAACCGCTGGATATTGAAGAGACAGTACTGGCCACAATAGGCAACAATACCCAGGAGTCTGTTGCCGCAAGCAAGCTGGAGGTAACGCATGACCATCCAGATTCTGAATGAGATCAGCATTTATAGCGGTGAAGCCTGGGAACAACGCATCGTCCGGTTGTGGCTGGTGGAGTATGGCCATGCCGACCGGGAAGGACATTCCCCTGGACAGATAGCTTTTGTGGAAGCTCTGGCAGCGTTCTGCCGCAGTCAGGGGTGGATATTGCAATGTGAACCCGCTGAGCCTAGTGCCTGGGAGGAGAAACCTGATGAAGTTCCATTTTGATGTGCGCCTGCTCATCCATGCCACTATGCTGGCCTTTGCTGGGGCATCCCTTGGGAACGTCTATATTTTCTTCAGTACGGCAGGACATCCAGGGGGTGTTGCGTGGGCTTTGGCCATTGCTCTTGGCTCTGCCTTAGTCATATTGAGCATCATGTTAACGCATGTAGATCGTGAAACGAGTCCAACAGCCTTTGGCTGGCTACTGGCCACAGCGCTACTGCTCGGTGCCATCAGCGGTGCATTGCAAATGTCTGTCTATCAGTATCACTTGCCGTTGTCCTGGGCGATTCTTCTTGGATTTGGCATCCCCCTAGGCGGAGAGGTCTGTCTGGCTTTTGCCACCTCCGCCTATCTCAAAGCGCGCGATGGTGAACGCTTTAAGAACATGTCTGGCGCGATTGAAACGGCAGTGGTGGATCATCTTGAAGAGGCGCTTGATTCCTTTGATGCAGAGCAGATGGCTGGATCGGTCGAAGAAACGGTCAACAGGCTCACAAGGATAGCGATGGATAGTGTCGCTGCCAAAGCGCTCAGCTATTACCGCACGGATAGTATATCACCAGATGATGAAGAACAGGAAGATCGGCAATTCGGGCCGCAGAATCTGCCACTGGCTCAGGCAGGACGCGATGAAGCTGCCAAAGTCAATATTGCCGCTAAAAAGCAAGCCATTCTGGACATGCTTGATACTGAGGGCGCGCAGAACGTTACCGGCATCGCAAACAGCATCAATGTACATCGGCAGAGCGCTCGTAAATATCTGGATGATTTAGCCAGTGAAAGCCGGGTTGAATTGAAGAACCGGAAATGGCAAATCGTCTCCATTCCTTCAGACACACTGTAATCGCTTATTCAAATCGGAGGTTGGGTTCCCCTGCTCTACCTCTATCTAGTTCCTAGTGGCTAGACACCAGCCACTGGAAAGGAAAAACTATCAATGAAACATGTTTTCTCACTCATATTTCTTTGCCTGACACTGCTTGCCATTCCAGTCGTCGGTCAGGCTCAAAGCCCCTTCCCTTCGCGGACGCAGTGCGTGCAGATGGATGATGGTATCGCCTACTATCTCTCCGATGCCATATCTCTGGCACCTGCCCTCCCTGAACAGGCGAGTAAAGACGGTAATGGCCTGTTCTACCGTCACTCCATGCTCATTGCTGTAGAGCAAGGGCAAAGGCTCTATCTATCCGGCACGGAAACAGGCAGCGGCCTCCATGTTGATGATCTCCTGATCCTCGAAACCATACCCGCAGGCAAGCAGCATATCCGTGATTTCAGAAGCAGTGACCATCAGCGCATCATCCCCGCCCCTGCCCCCGAAGAAGTAACCGATATTTTTAGGGCAGATGCGTTGAATTTCCTGACTGTCACCATGCAGGATCTGTTAACACCTGTCTATTCCAATAGCGATCTGTATCTCATTATCCTGGATCGGTGTGATGCAGACGCAGCAACATCAACTGCGACAGCATTATCCACGGTAACAGCAACGCCTGTGCCGCCAACCTATACCGCCCCTGCTACTGCTAGTGGAATAGGCACATCGTTACCCAAGGCAACAGAAACCGCTACCACGTCACTGGAAGCCACCAATAGCAAAGCGCATGACGAACCGACCGCCACGGATATGCCAGTACGTCCTTTGCCACTATTCGAGTTACTTGGCATTGATACACCTGTGCCAACGGCCACAGCTACACATACAACCACAGAAACCACGACACTAACCTTGATGCAACAGAGCATTGTCACCAGCACAGCACCCACCATGCCGATGGCAACATCCAACACAGATACGGAAACAACGGGTAAGATTGTATCCACTACATCTCTGGCTCTACGATTTGCCTTGTGGTCATTCCTGCTCACGTTAGCAGCCGGGTTCATCCTCTATGCATCACGAGAAATGCGAAGCACTATCCGGCTTCCCGAATGGGAGCACATCCAAACCCACTATCAGTACACCCTCCAGCAATGGCGCTTTGAACTGTCGAACTTCCTGGTGTTCATCATGCACAAGGCAAAGGAAAGCTGGAACCGCATCAAAACCGCCATCCAAGAGCAGATGAAAGATTAGTCTACTTCTCATCTCATTACAACAGTCTGACAGGACTTCTTATCCCTGTCAGATTGGTACAGGAACGTACCTGAACATTATCAAATAAGCAGCTACAAACGAAGAACACGTATCACACGCACACGCTTCTATTTTTCTTTCATCCGTCAATGAAACCCATCGTCAATCATCTATAGAACAAAGAGTGGGAATCTAACATAAGCGATTCATGCCCCTACTCTCTGAATTTTGACAGGCGAGTAGATCACTCGCAACTGGAGCAGAGAACAATGCATCAGATATCAGCCGGATACAATCTTAGCGTGTTGAACCATATTCTTAGATCGCCTAGATTTGCAGCCGTATTTTCTGTCTTGGTTGCTGCTGTGAGAGAAGCGCAAAGCGCCAAACGCACGATTATGTTGGAGAAAATGAAGCGACCCCTGGGAGCCATTTTTGCCAACATATGTTAGTGCGCTCATCCTAAGTTACGCTACGCACTCGCGTGCAGCTTCACTAGGCATGAGAACCGCGTCAGGACGCGGGCAATGTGACCAGAGGGAACCCTGACAAAAGATGGTTCACGTATGTAGAACGCAGATGTTCTTCCACGCCAAAGGCGTGGGCGGCGCAAGCGCCGGATAGAGACTGATGAAAAAAGAAAAAGGTGGTTGAGGGTATGAGAGATGGCCATCTGCATGTGAGGACGCATGCAAACTCTCGCGGGAAAGGAACCGGGGCAGGATCTTCCGTGCGCGCTGCCGCCTATCAGACGGGTACAGCCCTCACCCATGAAGGGGTACGGCTCTGTAGTGTCTCCCTGGAACATCGGAAAGGATTAAACAAAGGCATCGTCTCCGATGCACTCCGCCAGGAACTGAATGAGCCAATACTCTTTACCGCACCGCTTATGGAGATGGATCGCTTGCAACAGAAGGAGATATCCCCGCAGATGCGGGATCTGTTTGAAGCACATGGCATCACCCTATCGGAACGATTGACATTTTATCCATCACAGGATGGTGTCACCATTCGGGATCGGGGGCCACCACCCAAAACCGCGGGAGATCCAGACCGTAAACGGCGTGCCGACCCAGGTACTCGCCAGACCTATCGGCTCCGCATGGAAGAGGGGCAGATTCTCGTCACTAAACGCAATGGCGTCTTGCTCTCTGACAAAGCCAGAGCGGAGAAAGGCGATAAACGCAGATACTGGATCATCCGGGACGGCGATACAACCTATCAGGTGAGAGAGTTTGTCAAACAGACCACCAATCCAGAGACGGGCAAGCGCGAGGTTATCCAGAAAGGACTCGATATCTATGGCGACAAAACCTTCAGCTATGCCAAACGCACCGATGTGCGGGAAAGCTGGCTTGAAGTACCGGAAAATGCACCAAACCATATCCAGGAGATCGCAGCCAGGGGAACGGACATCACCCAGCCTGATCTCCAGGCTTTTATGAATCAGGTGGAAGCCGCTGATCCGTCACGCGATGGCAGGCCCGCACGGTCGTTTGAGTTGGGGTTCCTGCGTGACTTAACGCATGAGCAGAATAAAGAAGCACTGCAACGATTCACCCAGGAGCATTTTACTAGCAAAGGGCTGGCTGTGCTGGTCAGTATCCACGAAATTCAGGCAGGAGATGGCAAACCAAATGTGCATGTGCATTTGCTGGTTCCTGCCAGAAAATGGGATACCCAAGGCAATCTAACCGTCAGGGAAGATCAGCTCAATAGCGAAATTACGCTGAAACAATGGCGTCGGTCATGGTCGCAGCAACTCAATCGGCAACTTGCCGAAGCGGGTGTAGAGGATATACGCACCGATCCCCGCTCTTATCAGGAACGAGGACTGAACAAGGAAGCGGGTGAACATCTGGGGCCGCAGCAATGGGCCATCGAAGAGCGAGGGGAAGAGACATACTACGGTGAGCTGAATCGGGAGGTCAAGAAAGACAATAAAATCCGCCAAATGCGCGACCACCTAATGCCACGGACAGAATCAAAGCAGCGTCTGCAATCCACCGGACAACAGGAACGGGATTTGCGGGATGTGTCACGGAATCTGATAGATGACAACACAGAAAGTAGCGGCGGTATCCTTGGAAGGATCAAAACTGGCTTTGCGAGCGCGATGCGTTCCCGTGCCGTCCAGGGCAGCATTGCATTTGTCTCCCTGATGCTACGCAGCAACCCGGAAAAAGACGAAGAATTGCTACGAAATCGTACATCTGGTAGCCAGCAATACGACCCCTATGTCAATCTCCATAGCACGGCGAAGGAACAGAAAGAACGGGAAAACGACCATGAGCGATAATATCACCGTCTTTGAACGTTATGCCAATAAGGTCAAACCGGAAGAGGATCACGAGCAGAATAGCAGATTCGCAAACCCTGTTGCCGGAACGCAAAAGCCATTTTATCAAGCCGCAGAAATGATTAAAAGCAGCAAGAAGCAGGCGCGGTTGTTTATCGAATATGCCGATGGCACCAAAAACAGCTTTTCCTATGCGCATTTGCTGGAAACACCCTGCACCTCCAGCAAGCATCTGATGCTCTGCTTCAGCCATTGTATTCTTTCTCTCGAAGGTGAAGGCATCGAGGAGTTGCTTGAACCGATTGGCGATCAGCAAGTGCGTTACCTGCATTGCTATAACAGCAAGCGCTTCACCCAACCAGAAGATGATGCACTCATCATTGATACCATGACCTATGAAAGTGTGAGGGAAATGGCGGGATAGATTATTAACTTTTTCATTGACAAGATGGATCTATCATGCAACTATCATTTCTATGATAGATAAAGAGGTCGCTATGTTCCATACGCCCCAAATTCTGCCCATTAGTGATATGCGTAATCGCCATGTGGAAGTGATGGATAAGCTCACCAACGGGCCAGTATTCCTCACACGTCGTGGGGAAGGTGCCGCCGTACTGCTCTCCAATGAGCAATGGTCAACACTCATGCACCATGTTGAAGAACAAGCAGACAGAATGGATGTGCTGGAAGCCATGTTAGCAGAAACGCAAGGCGAGCTTGCACAGCCCTTTCAGGAGGATGAACTCACGGTAACGGCAAGTAGCGACGGTGTATAGCCTGGAGCGTCTGCCTCGCGTCCGTGAGCAGCTAAAACAGTTACCTGCAAGTATTCACGCAGAGGTGATTCAGATACTGGCAGACCTGTCACAGACGCCCTTCCCTCCTTATGCCGAACCATTACGCAATCCATACGAGAAACTATGGAAAATCAAGATCGACGGCTTCCGGCTATTCTACCGGGTGAGCGAAGCAGATAAAACAGTCACGGTGCTGAGCATCAAGCGAAGAGATAGAAACACCTATACAAGGTTATTTTCTGTCTTGTTCTGATCTTTATCAGAGACAAGGAGCGCCAAATGCAACCCAAACCAATGGCGCAAACCCGCCATGAAAAGAGAGTATCAGAACAGACACCACGAGCAAAACTACAGGTCATCTTCAGAATGGACGGTATCAGCGCCGAGCCACTGATGATTTACAGAAACACACCTGCACAGGAGCAGACAGGATGGGGTAAAACATCCTTTCACCCTTCCCAGAATGATGCAGCCATGCCACCCGCACAGCAGCGGCATTTGGCGCAAGTGAGCCAGACTGTGCAGGGCATGGCAGAGCAACAAGAGCGACAGAAGAACATGATGTATCGTGCCGGGAATCTGCAAGAAGTCGCCAGACAGCACACGCATAGACCTGCCAAAGAGCAGGAAAGAGAGTTAGAACATGAACGATAAGAAGGAACTGAGCGTTTTTGAGCAATATGCACTTATCCCTTCCCATCAACCTACTGCTGATGAGGACGAGACGGACATCATATCAGAAGAGCAGCACACCAAACACCCCTACCGGGCCTTTTGCCAGGATGAGGCAGATAACCCGGCTATACGCCTGAATATTGAGCATGGCGGCAGTGACAGATATTGTCATTCAATGGCAAAAAACAACTTGATCGGTATCGAATACAGCAACGGCACCTATCTTTCCCTCATCTTTACCACTGGCGTTTTCCTGATGGAAGGAAAGAACCTCGATCCACTCTATATAAAACTGAACAGAGAAAAGGTTGCATCGCTGTGCTGTTTCAACCCTGCCCTACACGAACAACCAAATGAAAGCGACACTATACTGACCCGCATCGAGCCACTTTCGCTGCAAGAGGCAGAAGCACTCGGTAGCAGCTAAATTGATGGATCACCAGCCATTGGGGAAGTATCGATATTGTGCTTGATACCTGAGACGATACAAGCGTCGTCAGACGGCAGGATACCCTAAAACACCATTAAAAGTGCTTGTAAGAGCTTCTTAGCAAAAATTCAGCTCGCCGTAGGCGAGGATGCTTTACTTATGAAAGAAAAATGAATTGGGGGTGCAATATGAGGCATGACACCATTCAGATGAGAACTGCGGTGCAAATGTTTATTGATTTTTTACTGGAACACCGGGAAGAATTGGAAAAGGCCATCGAGGAGAAGAAGCAACAAGAGGTGCAACAAGAACAAAAGAACGATAAAGCAGAATCATCGAGTAATACTATTGCGAGTTAAGTATCTGTTTCCTTGTCCGAATCCCTATTCTCGAATTCTTCATTGTCATCAATAGGGCTTTCCGATGTTTCGAGTACCATCAGTTGATCCAGATCACCGCGCTTAAATCGTCGCTGACGCGTACCTGTAAGACGGTAGGCAGGCAAATCGCCTGACTCAATGAGGCGATAAAGCGTGGTACGTGAAATCTGAAGATATTGTGTTGCTTGTGCCACATTTAACCAAACACTGGCATCACAATGAGATATATGTTCTTCTTGCACAATCTGAAACACCTTTTTGCTTTTTTGTACAAACTGAAACAAACTGATACAATCAAAATATCAGATAGGTATTTCTGTGAATCGGAGTGCCCTGTAGAAAGAAACCCGTCTGAAAGCTCAATTTCATCACGCTCACAATCATATCTGAAGGGGGTGATTCCTATGAATGAGTGAAACAATGGTCATTTGAAAGAGAAAGCCGGTAATGCAATACCGGCTCTGTAAATGACGACAATCTGACGTTGCGCGTAAGATCGCCAGGGTTATCATACCATAATTCTGGCTTCTCTAGAAAAGGATACAAGACATGCATACGACCGTTGCCGGAATATCTGGTTTGCGCTCCTTGCGTAATCAGCTACAAGAAGATGCTGGTGATGCTTTCCCAAATGCCGTCCTTCCCGAAATACTTACACTCTATGACGTCTGTCACACCCTGGAGCTAAATATCTTTCAGGTGCGTGAAGTGCTTGGTAACACAGCGTTACAGGGTATCCAATACCGTCTGAATACGCCTGTTACACTTGCAGACGCAAACGATGATGTCATAGAACCCGGATAGGAATCCTTCACTATTCAGAGTTAATCTATTGGCAGGTTGGTTGCTCTCATCCCACACGACGACACCAGCCTGCATCTCCCATGCATCTTACTGTACCATCCGGTAGCGGCTATCAGGAGAATGATGATGGCAGACCTCGCTTTTTTCAAAGAAGCATTTGATCGAAACGCCACTGATGGCGTACTTGGCGACCCACTAGGGATACAAGGATATGCATATTTACGGGTTTCAAGTAGCGCACAGGCTGAAGAAGGGCGCTCTGGACTACCACGCCAGATAGCCCGTATCCATGAAGCGGCAGCTAATGCAGGTATCTATATCCCTTGGGAGCTTGTTTATGCAGATGATCACACAGGATTTGAATTTCAGGGACGTCCTGAACTATCTAGATTACGGGCCGAATATACTCGCCCTAACCGTAGAGCAAATACGGTCGTGATTGAATATCTTGACCGCCTTTCCCGTAATGCAGATTGGCATCAGGGGTTCTTGCTCGATGAAATGAAGCAAAATCATATCGAAACACTGTTCTGGAAGGGATTCACCTCTCGTGTTGAACGGGCGGTGATGGGAGCCGTCTCTCAGGATGGCATGGAACGCAGCCTTGAAATCATGCAGGAGGGAAGATTAGAAAAGGCTCGTTCTGGTCGGGTAACTGCTAGATTTCCCGCTTTGGGCTATATGTTTGTAGATGCCGAAGGCAAGCCCAGCACCAAAACTAAAAAGGAAACCTACTATGCTCCGCATCCCGAGCAGGCAGAGATCGTACGGTTGATATTTTATAAAGTGGGAGTGGAAGGTGTCGGAACGGTTGCAATATGTCAGTATTTAGAAAAACGATTCTCACCACCCCGCAAGTATAAACATTGGGAACCTCAGATGATTCGAGCGGTTATACGCAATCCACTTTATAAAGGTGAATTCTATGCCAATCGCAGGCAAAAAGTTTTGGTACCTGCCAAATGCCAGCGAGCTGGTGAACCTGTTCGCATGGTGAAAAGACAAATCGAACGCCCTCGTGAAGAATGGATACTCGTGCCTGTTCCTCTCCTTGTCTCAGAAGAGTTATGGGATGCAGCAAATGTGATGCTTGATCAACACAGGAAAATGTCTCCCCGCAATGGAAAAAACTCCTATTTGCTCACAGGATTGCTTAGATGTGCTGAATGTGGATCAGCCTATAATGGCAGAACGCATAATCAGCGTTCGCTTGCAAATCCAGATAAAATACTTTCTTATCATGGATATTCCTGTAATTCACATCGGAATCGTCCCTATTTTGAGCGTAAGGCGATTAACTGCTCCCAACGTCAGATCAAAGCCGCAACGGTTGAAGATGCCATTTGGCAGGTCATTTGTACGATGGTCATGCAACCTGAGTGCCTTATTGCTCAGATAGAGGCACAAATAGATGATGATGAAAATGTAGGCATCAGAAAGCAGATCGACTTTCTGGGGCGGCAGCTTGATGAAAGCCAGCAGGAAGACGAAAAACTCTATCGCGCATTCATGGCCGATGTTTTTGATGAACAGGAATATGCCGCAAAGCGCAGAACGCTCAAAGACCGGATTGTAACCTTGGAGAAGGAGAAAGAGGCGTTAACAAGTCGTCTGATATCTCGTGAAGTGGTGGAGGAAGACAAAGCATTGATACTAAAATTTGCAGCGCATGCACGTGAAATGGGCGTCATGAAGGACGCATCATTTGCTTTTAGGAAGAGGGTATTGAAACTGCTCGTGGATAAGATCATTCTCAATGTAATCGAAGGATGGTTCCAGATGGAGGGCTATATCTCGGGTGTATGGACAATTGATGAACCAAGCGATGATAACACAAACCCACCACCTGCCCCATCTGGGGGGATACCACCATCCAATGGTACAATTGGAAATGGTTCTAGCCATGAAACCCCTTCTAATTCACCTGCTGTCATTGGAAATGACTTCAACGGCGAGCATGCCATGCAATGCAAGGGTGGTGCATTTTATGATTGCCTAACCAGGGTACCGCTTATCGTCTCATGGCCCAGTCATATTGAGGCAGCCCAAGTAGATGCCAGCATGGTCAACCTCATCGATGTGCTGCCAACGCTGCTCACCCTGCAAGGAATTACCGTGCCGCGCGCGATGCATGGCAAGCCATTGCCTACGGTAACCGATTCCCAGCCACGGGGTGCAACCTTCTCTGAATATGGTGCAGGAGGCCCCCCTTTCCGAATGGGCGATCTGGCGCAGATGCCCAAACCGTGGGGGCGACGGACGCTCATCGATACCCTTCGCTGGCGTGAAGCAGAAGGTCGCCGCAAGATGGTACGAACCCCCCACTGGAAGTACGTCCACGATTCGATGGGCGACCTGGATGAACTATATGACATGATCAACGATCCGTGGGAGTTAACGAATATCGCTTCCGATCCAGCAAACCAAGGTGTCATTGCGGAGATGCGTTTAAGATTGGCAGATTGGATGATCGAGACAGAGGATGCGGTGCCAGTCCCTCTACCATGATATGGTACAACCTATCTATACTCAGCCTATCTATACTCACAGATCCGTTTGAAAACAGGTGTTTAGTCTTTCTGGTAGAGCTTCGGAAAACACCTGTTTTCACAGCGACCGCAGTATAGAAAAGTAAAATGCTAGCGGTGCCAATCCTCTCCAACCGATAAAAAAGGCAGTTTTCCAAAAGTTACCTTTTTGCAGTGTTGTAATGGTGGAGGAGCCAAATAGGACAACAAATGAAATTCGTCAATCCAAAAAACGACGTGGCTTTTAAAAAAATTTTTGGCAGTGAAGACAAAAGTGAAGTGCTGATTGGCTTTCTCAACGCAGTTTTGGATTTGCATGGAGATCAAGCCATCCAAACTATCCGTATGCGTAATCCCTACCAGACACCCAAAATCGCGCTACTAAAACAATCCATTCTTGACATCTATGCCACAGATAACCGGGGATTTACTTTCATTGTCGAAATGCAAGTCGCTAATATTGCCAGTGCATTCAAGAGGTTCACCTACTATGTTACGAAAGAATATTCCAGCCAGATTCAGAGCGGTGAGGATTATCCCAAACTTACGCCCGTTATTTTTGTAGGAATCTTTGACTTTGTGCTATTTGCAGAAGTGGATAACAGCATGCTGGCTAACGGCACAGCCATTAGCGATACTATTTCAGCTGACGAGATTCCCCAAACCGCAAAGTATGCAACGACTCCAGGCAACATACCAGGTACCAACCAAGCTGATGGAATGACAGCTGATTATAAAGCAGAGCGGAAACATACTTATCTTAGCTGCCATAAATTGCTGGACGAAGAAACACACCAGCACCAACTCAAAGACCTCTCCTTCTATTTTATTGAACTTCCCAAGTTTACAAAACAAGAAGATGAATTAAACCATATTCTAGACAAGTGGGTCTATTTCATTCGATATGCCGACGACCTTGATGTTGTCCCTACTCATGTAGAAGAGCCAGCACTGCAGACGGCCTATGAACTGGCCAATCAGTTTAGTTGGAAAAAGGAAGATCTAGACCAGTATGAGTATCGCGGCATCAAAATCCAAGATGAACGGGGTGCATTAACTTTAGCAAAAGAGGAAGGACGAGAGGAAGGACGAATCGAAATTGCCAAGAATATGCTGTCTCTCGGACTCTCTATCAAGCAGATCACGGAAAGCACGGGGTTGTCGGCTGAAGAGATACAGCGGATTCAAGCGAAGTGACGACGTATCATGAAGATGAGGAGCAAAGACAAGAAGTTCGTCTGCCGGTTACCGCACTGTTCAGCCTCCTTATTCTTCTCATCACCATATATACCCTCACCAACCCAGGCCGCTTTCGGATTGTTGATGAAGTGAGCCTTTATGCGGTAACTGAATCCTTAGCATTGCGCGGTGAAGCAGATACCAATACGATTGCCTGGACGCAATTTGTCAACAGTCCAGGTGAGGTACTGGGTGCATTTGGATCCGATGGTCAAGTCTTTAGTAAGAAGGGGCCAGGGCCAGCCTTTTTGGCCCTTCCTTGGTATTGGTTGTTGCACACCTTGAACAGTTTCGGCTCGGTTGTGGGCGTGTCGCTAGGGTTGCTGCCTGGGGTTTTGCTTTGGAATGGTGTAGTCACGGCCGCAACGGCGCTACTCGTCTGGCTGACGGCGCGAAGGCTTAGATATGATGATCGGGTAGGACTGGTACTAGCACTCCTCTTTGGCCTCTGTACGATTGCGTGGCCTTATGCAACTCACTTCTTCGGTGAGCCGCTGAGTAGTTTGGCCCTCCTAGTAAGCTTCTACAGCATTCTCACATTCTCTTGCTCAAAAAATGAGAGCCATGTCAAAAGGGGATTTCGTCTACCCGATTGGTTTTGGCTTGTTGCCGCGGGGAGTGGTGCTGCAATTGGTCTGCTCACCGTGACAGCTCATATTTTTGTGATCGGGCTACTATTCCTCTTTGGTTTGATCACCATCCTCAATGCCGCGGGTGCTAGCACTCTATTCCACAAACTGAGGCAATCTATCGCATCCCTTATTCTTCTTGGTGGACCAGTTTGCATAGCCCTCATCATCTTGCTTGCGTACAATCAGATGCGCTTTGGCAATCCTTTGGAAACTGGATACCACTTTGAGAGGGGTGAGGGATTTACCACACCCATTTTGGATGGCCTGTGGGGCCTTATTTTGAGTCCATATCGGGGTCTCTTTTGGCACACGCCGCTCTTTTTTCTGAGCTTGGTGGCACTGGTCCCGTTTTGGCGTCGCCACCCATGGGAGGCTGGAGTTATCTCAGCAATGAGTGTCACACTAATTACTCTCTACAGTACGTGGTGGATGTGGTGGGGTGGCTTTGCTTGGGGGCCCCGTTTTTTGGTCCCACTAACGCCTTTTTGGGTTCTTATTCTGGCTCCACTTGTTGAAGAATCCATCTTCACTAAAATCGTGGACATCCGTGGCAAAAGTCGTCTACTGTCTTCGATTGGGTTTGCTCTTATTGTAATCGTTGTGGCGTCATCGTTCTTCATCCAAATTTTTGCTACAACTGTCAATTATGTCAACTATGAAATTGAATTGCGCTCACTCTTTCCCACGGATTGGGCCAACCCCTTGGCGTTTGGGCCACCTGCCCAAGAGTTACGCGACTTCTGGCATAGCCCTATCTTTGGTCAGTGGTATCTGCTGCAAAATGACGTTTGGCCCAATCTGGATCTGGCCTGGATCTGGCGGGTTACGCTGAATCCCTCAGCAGAAATCCAACAGTTTGCCACAGAGATCCGCTGGGAAATTGTTTTGGCTGGAGGTGCCACACTTTTTCTGGCAATCTGGCTGCTCACGCGCTTGTGGAACCAAAGGTCACTATCAAATCCATGGCCAATTTGGTGTTTATCTCTTCTGTTCCTTCTCTTTCTTTGCCTTTGGCTTCGAGGGGTCAATCAGCACCCACGTTTGAGCGAGACAGACCGAGCGTTTCGTGACATTTTGTCGGTTATTTGCCAGGAGGTTGATACGAGTAAACCCGATGGTCCCATTATCTATATAGCCCCAACGTCCTATTCGGTACTGATGAATTGGCTGCCAAGTATCTGTGGTCAGACACCATCACCGTATGGATTTGCCGAAAATAGCATGGAGCATGTAGAAACCCAGCAGGTTATGAATCGGTTACTCGAGAAAGAATCACGTATCTGGTTTGTGACGGGTCGGCTATCAGCCAATAGTCCTACGAACACAGTTGAACGCTGGCTGGCAGAGCATGCGTTCTTGGCCGCAGCAGAATGGATAGGTGACTTTCGGCTTCTGCGTTATGGAACGCCTGCCAGGCTGAACAATGCAGAGGAGATACCTATAAAGGTGAATTTAACGGACGAATCGGGTGCAAACCAGATTCGGCTCACCTCCTATCGCAGACCGTCTTTCGTCCAGGTGAACCGAGTGTTGCCCATTGAGCTTGCATTTACAGTTGAGCAACAGAGTGGTGCGCCGTTGCGTTGGTTTGTGCAGCTACTCAATTCGGCTGGGACACCAGTGGCACTGCTTGACACGGCTCCACTGGATGGGTATGGTAAATTTGACGCCCTTCCTGTTGCTCAACCCCAAATCGAACGAGTAGGACTCTATCTTCCAGCGGAGACGGCGTTAGGTTCTTACCGCTTGATAGCTGGGCTTTATGATCCCTCAGCAGAAAATCAGCGACTGCAGAGTGAGTTGGGAGATGATTTTGTAGAATTGGGGGTGGTGGAAATTGAATGACGTATTGGGGCTATTTTGTACCTACCGCCGCACAACCTTGCTCAACAAGGTCATGCTGCTATAGCCTTACTATAGTTTTTAAGAAAAAGATTTTCCGCCCTTACCCTTCGACACGCTCAGGGGGCGCCTGGAAAATCTTTTTCTTGGTGTCTATACCAGCCTTACGACCAGCCTTACGACCAGCCTTACCACCCAAATACGCCTCCTGAACTCGCTCATCTGAAAGCAAATCCTCCGCATCTCCAGTCAGCTCAACGGAGCCAGTCTCCAGCACATACCCTCGATCTGCTAACCGTAACGCCGCCCGCGCATTCTGCTCCACCAGCAGGATCGTCATCCCTTCTTCTCGCAATGTCGAGATGACGTCAAAGAGATCTTTGACAATCAGCGGGGCCAATCCCAGCGACGGTTCATCAAAGAGCATGAGCTTGGGTCGAGCCATCATGCCGCGACCGATGGCCAGCATCTGCTGTTCGCCACCACTCATGGTACGAGAGAACTGTTGATGCCTCTCTTGCAATCTTGGAAAAATGCTGTAGACCCAGTCGATATCGGCTTCCACTTTCTTCATCCCCACGTCCCTGTACCGTTGATAGGCGCCCAGCAGCAGGTTATCGTAAACCGTCATATCGCCAAAGACCTGCCGATGCTCGGGGACGTGAGAGATGCCTGCCTGTACAATTTGAGCCGCGTTTTTGCGGCTAATTTCAACGCCATCAAAGTGAATAGACCCCGACTTAGCCTGTAACAGCCCGCTAATGGTGTTGAGGAGGGTTGTCTTTCCAGCACCGTTGGCTCCGACCAGAGCGACGATCTCACCTTTATCTACCTGAAGTGAGACGTCTTTTAGGGATTGGATTTGGTCGTAGTATGTGTTAATTTGCTCTAATTCAAGTAGCATATGTAAGGCAGTCTCGAAAGTGACTCGGCAATATCAGTAAATCTCGTCGTAACTATCAGAAAATTCATCGAGTGAGCCTTCGAATAGCAATTTATCCCCATAACGATGTATTGTTATCTTATACTCATCGTTAGAGACGTCTATTTTGCAGAAGTAATCTAGATGTTTATCACTCTCGTGATCATCAAACATAAATTTCAATAGCTGCCTATTTTGCAGAATAGCGCTTGGTGTAGTTTGATTAAGAGCCGTTATCAAGGTTGGTGCCCAGTTATGAATATGCCCATCCATATGGTAAAACTTAGAGCATATATATCTGCCGTCATTTACTATCTTGATTTTTGTTCTTGTTCCCATTGCCTCACCAGCCTTTTGAATCGTTATATTATTGATGATCCAACTAAAACCAATCGCCGTCGGAAATTGGCAGGCCGTCATCGCGCTCAAGCTAGCCCCGGACCAACAGGACTTTGTCCCTAGCAACCTCTATTCGATTGCCGAAGCTCAGTTTTACCCTGATGCCCAATCACGTGCAATCTACAATCTTATCGAAGAGATAGTCGGATACGCCCTCTATGGCCGAGATGTGTCCACTGGCAAATGGAAGGTTTTCCGCATAATGATTGATGCTCACTATCAAGGACAAGGTTATGGCAAAGCAGCCATGGCGGCTATCATCCAGGAGATCTCAGCCAAGCCTCGCGGTAACCAAATCCTTATCCGCTACCAGAAAGAGAACACCGTCGCTAAACGACTCTATACCGAACTTGGTTTTGTCCCCATATCAACCCATGAAGATAGCACCGTCACCGCCCAACTAACATTACAATACTCGCCCTCTGACTACCGACCACCGACCTACTGACTACCGATTGCTGACCATCAACCTACCGACCACCCTCTACTCATCCTCTCCCAAATACGCCCGAATTACCTCTGGATTTTTCTGCACAGCGCTTGGCACATCATCGGCAATGGGACGACCATACTCTAGCACCAGCACCTCATCCACCAACCCCATGACCACAGCCATATCGTGCTCGACTAGCAGCACGGTGACGCCTGACTCGCGGATCATGCGGATAAAATCCATCAGTTCGCGGCTCTCAGTGTTGTTGAGGCCCGCGGCAGGTTCATCCAACAAGATAAGTTTGGGTTCGGTGGCTAGGGCGCGGGTGATCTCGACACGCCGCTGTAAGCCAAAGGGGAGATCGGTGGCAGCCTCGTAAGCGAGGTCAGACAGCCCAAATGATCCGATTAAGGCGGTGGCCTTTTCGGCGATCTTAGCTTCTTCAAGTTGAGCCGAGCGGGAGCGGAAGGCCGCGGCCAAAAACCCCGCCTTCGTCTTCTGATGTTGACCGACCATGACATTTTCCAGCACCGTCATCCCCTCAAAGAGGCGGATGGTCTGGAAGGTGCGGGTAATCCCTTTGGTTGAAACGACGTTGGGCGACAGACCATTTATCACTTCGCCCTGAAACCGGACCTCTCCCATAGTCGGTGTATAGATACCGGAGATGATGTTGAAGAGGGTCGTCTTCCCAGCACCGTTGGGGCCGATAATGGCCTTGATCTGTCCTTCGACAACCTGGCTACTGACTCCTTCCAGCGCGGTCAACCCACCAAAGGTGATGCAGATGTTGTCGAGTTCCAGAAGTGGAGCTGAAGTGGGTTGGTTCATACGGTGGCCTCGGCTTGGTGCGAAGCAGATTGCGAGGTCGATTGGGCCGTGCCGCTCGAAGGTGGTGGAGCTTTGGGCTTGCGTCGCTTAAATAAGTTACCGATCCGTTTAGCAATCCCTTCTGGCATGAATATCATGATAAGTATCAGAATCAACCCAAAGATAATGGGTTCGATTTCGCTACCAGCCCCCCAAATGTGGAGGTAGGCCCGCAGAAATTCGCCAATGCCCAGAATAATGGTCACACCTAGCGGCGCTCCCCAGATGGTCCCCACACCGCCCGTGGCAGCCATGACCACAAGCTCCAACGATGCCACAAAATCAAAGGGCTTAGGCGAGACTGCGGCCTGAAAATGAGCATAAAGGCTTCCGGCTAAACTGGCCATCATGGTGCTCATAACCAAGGCTTGTAGCTTAATTGTAGCCGTATCCACACCCATGACTTGAGCGGCAATCTCGCTGCCGTGGATTGAACGCATAGCTCGCCCGACCCGAGAATTGACCACGTTCCGCCCAACGACAATAGCCCCAATGGCACAGAACCAAACCAAGTAGTAATAGCGATGCAGTGGCCAAAGCGTAAAGCCGCCGACGCGCAGGCGCGGCACGTCCGGCAGTCCGTCTAAACCACCGGTAATGATCAGCGTGGATGGTTTGACAGCCAAATTCTCCCGGAAGAGAATGAAGATCATGATCCCTAAGCCCAGCGTTGCCATGCCTAGGTAGTGGCCCTTTAGCCTCAGAATTGGAGCCCCAATCAGCCAAGTAAAAGCACCCGTAAAAGCAATACCCAAAACCATGAGAAGCCATGGCCAGATCCAACTTTCAGCCAGAAATTCGGGAATACCAAGGGTTGAAGCCTGCACGGTAAAGATAGCCGAGACATAGGCCCCAATGCCATAAAATGCGGCCTGCCCTAACGAGACCTGGCCTGCGTAGCCCATCAAAATATTGAGGCCTATCACCACAATGGTCAAGATGCCAATGCGGACGACGGTGTTAAAAGTGAAGATTCCCGCGGTCAACTCGGAGATGCCCAACCCAGCCGGTTCAGCCTGCTCGACCCAGCCAATGAGGAGGATGACGATGGTAAGGAGGAGTATGCCCAGATTGTGGGTGAAGAATCGCATAAATCTCAAACCTTTTCCACTGTCTCTCGCTTGCTCAAAATCCCATCGGGTCGGAAAAGAAGTACAAAAATGAGAATGATAAAGGCAAAAATATCCTTGATGCCCGCCTTGGTGATACCCGCCCCCAGATTCTCGACCATACCCAGTAGAATCCCCCCCAGCACGGCCGCAGGCGCGTTCACCAGGCCACCCATAATCGCGGCCACAAACCCCTTAAGGCCCAGCGTCAACCCCATGTCGTAGCTTGGGCGGGTAGCCGGTCCGAGAACGAAACCACCAATGGCTCCTAGTGCTGCCGCCAGGGCAAAAGAGAGAGCCGACATTCGATTCGGGTCGATGCCCATAAGTCGGGCCGCCTGCCGGTTAATGGAGCAGGCCCGCAGCGCCTTGCCCCACATAGTCCGCTCAAAAAAGTAGTAGAGCAAGACCATGACGATAGCCACCGTGCCCCAAATCCAGAAGCTCTGGGCCTTGATAAGGATGCCAGAAAAGCGAATGGGCATGTCTCGGGCCTCCAGTGTCGTAAACGCGGGCAGAATGTACTGATCCGCCCCCCAAATCAGGAACGCGATTCCTTGCAAAACGATAAAAACGCCTACAGTAATAATGATTTGGGTTAAAGGTTCGGCATCCCGAGCGGGGTAGATCGCCAATCGTTCAATTAGCAGACCGACCAAGGTTGTAATGCCAACAGCCACAAAGAACGCCAGGAGAAGCCTAGCGCTGACTGGCCATGCTTCCAACAAGGCCCAATTGTTAACCGAGACGGCCAGCATGGCACCCAACATGGCAAAGCCGCCCTGGGCAAAATTGATGATACCAGTCACGTTGAAGATCGTCACAATCCCCAACGCAATCAGCGCATAGATAGCACCGCCCCGCAACCCTTCAAGCGCCAATTGGGTATATTGAGGCCAGCCAAAATTCTTCTGCCCCCCCAGATAAAGCGCCCCCGCCGCGACTGCGAGCAGGATAAGTGGGGCGACGAGACGGTTCAGTGCTGAATTCTTCATAGATGCGAATGAAGGGGTGACAAGATGATTGAGATGAAGCGGATGTCCCACCATTCCCTCATCTTATTCATCTTCATCATCCGATCATCTTGTCCTTCTATTCCCAATTCTCCGGCGGGTAGTAGACAAAATCACCGTTCTCAACCTTGACGTACACAAAGGCCGAGTCAACATCTAGACCTAGGTGATCTTCTGCGCTCATGGTGAAGGTGCCAGAAGTGCCCGCCCAGCCGTTGACGCCGCTCTCAATTGCGTCTCGGATGGCCACACGACGAGAAGCCAAGTCCATGCCATCTTCTAATGTAGCCAGGGCATGAAACGCCCACTGGATCGAGTCATAGGCGATTCCGGCGAACTGGTTGGGTAGTTCACCCGTGGCGGCTTCATAGTCGGCAATAAACTTCACAACCGCTTCTTTGTTCGGTGAATCATCAGGCAAGCTCGCGCCAGCAAAGAGAGGTGTACAGGGCATGACTGCGCCTTCTGCCGCACCAGCAGATGCCTCAATCAGCAGCGCATGGTCACAAGCACCAGACATAGGGACGAGCGTCATGTCCGGAATCGAATCGATAACAGCAGATGTGACCAGCCCAGGTGAAATAGAACCAATGATTGTTACATCACAACCTGCGCCCTGAACCGAAACCATCTGTGGGAACTCGGTGTCGTTGCGTTCAAAGCTGTCACTATAGGCAATCTCGATGCCGGTACCGTCAAGAACTGCGGTCAACTGATTAAGGGTATCCTGGCCGTAGCCACTATTCTCAAATAGATGGCAGACCGAAGAGGTGCCTAAGTGTTCAAGATAGGCCAACACAGCCGTCGAAACCTGGGTATTGTTGTGAGGTGCCTTAAAGATCCATTTGCGTACTTCTCCAGTTTCAGGGTCGGCCACAATCGCACCTGCAGAACCCATGGCAATCATCGGCACCTCGGCTTCTGTTGCTAGGGGCACCATGGCCAATGAGTTGCCACTGGTTGATCCGGCAATAAGAATATCCACCTCTTCTTCATCAATTAAGCGAGCAGCCGAAGCCGCAGCAACATCGGGATTGGTCTCGCTATCCAGCATGATGAATTCAACCGGATGGGCTACACCATCGGGGCCGACAATGCCGCCCTCTGCGTTGATCTGTGCTGCCAGCATGTCAGCAGCGTTACGCTCCGGAACCCCCAGGAAGCTGGCACCGGTTATCGCAGAGATAAAGCCGATCTTGTAAGCCCCCTCCATGCTTCCTTCGGAGGCTTCTGGGGCCGCTTCTTCGTCGGCTGGTTCCGGGGCGGCGGCTTCTGAAGAGGCTGCCGTGTCGCCTGCAGGTGCGGCAGCAGGCGCAGCACAAGCTCCAAATACAAGTGTCAACACCAGCAAAGAGAAGAGTACAAAACGATAGCTGAACTTCGATAACATAATTTCCTCCACAGTGAGATTTTTCGCAATAGCGCCAACATCACAGCTAACTGCTCAATGAGCACATCCTCGTACGGCACAGGTATGCCGACAGTGCTGTGATCTACTGAATATTTTGAAAAATAGGGGGTAGTTTATAATGACAAGAAGCGCCATTGATGTACCTTCCAAGATAAACGATTTTGACGAATAGGACAAATTAATCTACATGACTTACTACTATCGCATGGGCCAGATCCCACCCAAACGCCATACACAGTTCCGTCAGCCTGATGGCTCTCTTTACCATGAAGAGGTCATGGGTATCCATGGCTTTTCCGGAATCCAGTCCCTCCTCTACCATGTGCGTCCACCGACGGAGATTCGGCATGTGGAGACGCTCAGTTCCGATGCCATTGAGTACGAAGAACAAGGCCCGCTAAGGCATCGTCACTTCTTAACCAGTGGTGCGGCCAAAAGCGGCGATGCCATCCAATCTCGCCAGCCGATCCTGGGCAACGATGATGTCGTTCTCTACATTGCCCGACCAGATAGGGCAATGGCCTACTGGTATAAGCACAGTGCAGGCGACGACACCCTCTTTATCCATGACGGCACGGGCGTCCTCGAATCTCAGTTTGGCCAATTGCGCTATGGACCAGGCGACTATTTGGTGATTCCGACTGGGGTCATGTGGCGAGTACTCCCGGATAAAAATATAGAACAGCGCATGTTGGTCATTGAAGCCAAGGGCCACATCGAGCCACCCAAGCGCTACATCAACAGTTATGGCCAATTTTTGGAGAATTCCCCCTATTGTGAGCGGGATATCCGCACGCCGGATGAATTGGTCACCCACGACGAAGCAGGTGAGTTTGAGCTGCGGGTCAAGTCGCGGGGCGTGATTTCACAGGTAATTTACGGCCATCATCCCCTTGACGTTGTAGGCTGGGATGGGCATCTGTGGCCATACGCATTCAATATTGATGATTTTGAGCCAATCACAGGTCGGGTTCATCAGCCGCCACCGGTCCATCAGACCTTCGATGGACCGGGCTTTGTGATCTGCTCTTTTGTGCCTCGTCTCTTTGACTACCATCCATTGTCGATTCCAGCACCCTACAACCACTCTAATGTGGACTCAGACGAGGTAATCTACTATGTGGAAGGGAACTTTATGTCGAGGAAAGGGATTGAGCGAGGCTCGATTACGGATCATCCCAATGGCGTGCCCCATGGACCTCACCCAGGCACCTACGAAGGTTCTATAGGGAAAGAGCGGACAGAAGAATTAGCCGTCATGGTGGATACATTTAGACCATTGAAGGTTGCCAAGTCGGCGCTGGGGTTAGAAGATGAGACGTATGTCTATAGCTGGCAATCGGCGAGGCATGGGGAAGGATGAGTTTGGCGATATGCCTCTACGACATTTTACGTAGTCTATAGCGGCAGTTTGTAGCCATTCATTGATGACTATACGCGCCTAAGTAAAATTGATGACAAAAGATTCGTTTGTTGGTGTATATTTAACCTGTGGCCGCGTTTAAAACCGAAGTTCCTATCGTCTTTACAGCAAATACCAAACTTCGATTTTGAAACGGAGCTGAGTTTAAATAGTCAAAAAGGATTACCTATTTCTATGAACACAAATTCGCATAACGGGTCTAAGTCAGTCGCAGATCGTGAAAAGTTGTTCCGCGTTTGGCAATCTACCCAGAACATCAGCAAAGCATGTCGCGAATCGGGCCTAAGCCGATCAACCTTTTACTATTGGCATAGGCGCTTCCAAGAGGGGGGCTTTCCTGCTTTAGCAGAAGAACGCAGCCGGGCGCCCAAGAATCCACGACGAATTGAGCCCGAATTAGAGACACTGATCGTTGAGTTGCGAAACAACAACCCAAATTGGGGAAAGTCGCGCATTACCAGGGTCATTAAGGAAAGGCAACCACATGCTTCTGTGAGTCCCAACACAGTTCGCCGAGTGTTGCACGATGCAGGAATGTGGCAAGGGCGGTAGTCGGTAGGTCAGTATTCGGTAGTCGGTAGGTCAGTAGGGCGGTAGTCGGTAGGTCGGTAGTCGGTAGGTCGGTAGTCGGTAGGTCGGTAGTCGGTAGGTCAGTGTTCGGTAGGTCAGTAGTCGGTAGGTCAGTGTTCGATAGGTCAGTGTTCGATAGGTCAGTGTTCGGTAGGTCAGTGCTCGGTAGGTCAGTAGTCGGTAGGTCAGTAGTCGGTACTCAGGAACCGAGTACCGATTACTGATTTACCTGTTCATATGTTAGCTCTGCCGTCACTGATCAACATTAATTACCCACCAACATACGCTAACGCAACGCGCATCAGATCATACGCATTGTTTGCACCAAGCTTATTCATAATTCGGGTACGGTAGGTGCGCACGGTTGAAGATTCTATATAGAGGATGGCTGCGATTTCGCGATTGTCTTTCCCGGTGGCAATGAGGTTCAAGACCTCTCGTTCGCGAGCGCTGAGAACGAGCAGGGGATCATCTTCTGGGATTTCCTCCGCTTCCTGCCTCAAATCCCCGAGCATTTGGGTAATCTGCTCGGTTGTCTCTGTCAGGAGTGTAATCGAGCCTTGCAGATGTTCAACTGTCTCTCTATCAAGGCGGAAGGAATCTGGAGAGGAGTGATCGACTTGTAATCCGCTTTGCGTTTCGTTCAGATGGGAGATGAGCAGCGTTAATCGGCCCTGCACTTGTTCAGCCAACAGCCTCAGAATCGACTGACGCTGGCGATCTCGTGTGGTGAGAGCACTGGCCGTGAGCTCTCGGAGCTGGTCACTCTGGGCATTCATCAGGTCGAGGAGATTTCGCCGTTCCTGCCGAAGTGAATCATTTTCAGCAAGCAACTGCTGCTGAAGCTGGTTAAGCTTTAAATGGGTGTTGATCCGCGCTTGAAACTCAATCAGATCGACTGGTTTGGTGATATAATCCACCCCACCCACGTCGAACCCACGCACCTTCTCCACAGATTCATTACGAGCTGTGACAAAGAGCACGGGAATATGCTCAAGTTCTGGTATGGCCTTGATCTGTCGACAGGTTTCAAAGCCATCCATGCCTGGCATCACAACGTCAAGCAGAATGATATCTGGCAAACTCTCTTGAAGTGCGGCGTGGTGTAACACCTGCAGGGTCTGTTGGCCACTTTCGGCAATCAACACATCAAAGTTGGATTGTATCAACGTCTCGACCAGGATATCCATGCTGGCCGGTATATCGTCAACGATTAGAACACTCTTTTGGAATGATTGTTCAGCCATGTTTGTTTTAAAAAAGCTTTCAGCAATTCAGCCGTCAGCTTTCAGTTAATCAGCCATCAGCTATACTCAGCTCCACTGTGTGAGCAACCAGAATTTGGCTATGTTTTCGGGCTGATTTTTATCCTTTCCTATACGACAAGTAAGTTTCTAGCAGTTCCTTTACGTCATTCATCTGGTAGCCAGATAGTCGCTTTTCTAGCTCATCGACAAACTTCTGGTAAGCCGCGTCTTGCTGGCGCAGTTCGGCTGTCTTGTTACGCAAAGCGCGGATATTGCCGATGAGAGTCATTTGCATGAGTTGCTCCAGGTCGTCGGCAGGTGGCGAGTGGAGAGATGACCCATTCACCAACTGCTCATGTCGAGCATTTCCGTCGATAGCTATCTCTGCTTTGGACGCGCGAGATGCTGACTCGCGTACCCAATCTAAGGGTAGATATGTTTCAAGCAGTTGATGCAATTGGCGCAGGTTTACTGGTTTGGGCAAAAAAGCATCATAACCAGCGGCCAAGCACTCAGCCACATCGCTCTCGAAGACAGTTGCGGAAATAGCAAAGATCGGGGTCTTTTGTAGAGCGGGCATGGTGCGCATAAGCTGCACCGCGCTCAAGCCATCCATCTCCGGCATCACCAGATCCATCAGAATGAGATTAGGTTGCCTCTCCTGCGCCGTATCGACACCATTGCGCCCATTTACAGCCTGAATAACTTTAAAGCCAATAAGGGACAACATATCGGCCAGAATTGCCCGATTCTCAGAATTGTCATCAACGATCAACGCAGTTTGACGTGGATTATTGTATCCAAGTAGATACCCTTCGTGGCTCTCAGCAGCGATATGTGGTTGCTGCACTATACGGTCAGAAGAGGACGCAAAAGCGACAACAGGCAAATCAAACCAAAAGGTCGTCCCCTCTCCCACGGCGCTGGTGACATGTAAGCGGCTCTGCATAAGGTTAAGGAGGCGTTGGCTGATGGCCAATCCTAGCCCAACGCCCTGAATGGCTCGATCTTGATTCTCCCCTTGTTCAAATGCGTCAAAGATCTTGTCTAGCTCAGCAGGTAAAATTCCTTTACCCGTATCTCGCACGGTAAACCGAATCATCTTCATCTCTTCAGTCCAATTCTCGCCGTCTACCCGCCCACCTTCTTCGATACTTACCTCTTTTACTATAAGCGTCACGCTGCCTTGGTCTGTGAACTTGATTGCATTGTGTAAGAGATTGATCAAAACCTGCCGCACCAGACGATCATCCAGTCTGACTGCTTCTGGCAGTCTGTCTGTATGTTCATAATCGAGCATCAAGCCTTTTTCTCTTGCCTGCAAGTCGATCATGCGAACAATTTGCTGGATAAAGGGTGTCAGCATAATTGCCTTAGCCTGCACACTCTCTTTACCCGCTTCAATGCGTGACAGATCAAGGATATCGTTCAGCAAGCCCAGCAGATGTTCCCCGCTCTGTTGAATCATCTCAAGGCGATCTGATCGCCTAGACAAAGGCTCTTTACCTGTTTTACCCTCTGTGCTGCCATCTGGTATAACCTGTGCCTCGCGCGAAGATGTTCTCTGTTCTCGAGAATCTCTGTGAATCTCTGCGCCTTCTCTGTAAATCTCTGTGTAAGTTCTATGAGGCTCGACGAGGTCGGTTTGGTTGCGGCTCTGTTGTGCTGTTTTGCTCCCTGTTTCGCTCAATGTTTGAGAAAGATTGGTTGATGATTTGGCTCCTTCCCCGAGTACTGATCTTGCCAAAGGGCGGGGATGGTCGAGCCAGGGTTCGGATGATTGCTCTGCCCGCTGTAAGATCTGCGTGTGGCCCAGAATGACATTCAGTGGTGTTCTCAGCTCGTGGCTCATATTGGCCAGAAAGCGGCTCTTTGCCTGATTGGCAGACGCCAACTGGGCCGTACGTTCCTCAATGCGTTCTTCCAGGCTAACATTCAGAGCCTGTAGCTCATTATTGGATTGGCGAATCGAAGAGACCATGCGATTAAAGGCGTCGGTTAGGAAACCAATCTCATCGTGGGATTGCACCGGCGTTGTGATGGACAGATCGCCAGCATCGACCCGCTCCACATTGTGCATTAAGCGAGAGAGGGGTCGGACCAGGGTGTGCCGCAAGAAGAGGGGAAAACCCAGCATAATCAGCAGGCCAGCAAGAATATTCAAAATAGCAAAGGGGTACAGCCGTTGATGGGTATATGCCAAAGCTTCTGTATTGAATTGGTGCAAGAGGGCACTGCTTTCATCCACAGTCATATCTAGATCTGGTGTCAGATCCAGAAGTCGAATCGGCGATGTCTTCTTGGGGCTAATGCCGATGAGGAAGCTCTGCAAACTCAGATCCGATTCCAGCGTTCGTTGCAGATTGAGTTGAGGGTATCTGAAGTCAATATCACCATTCGCCCACAAAGTGAGTGAGATTGTGTTCATTCTATTTTGCTGGCTGTTTTGCTGGTTTCCTCTATTGTTGACTTGATCATTGCCCTCTTGTCTATTCCGTTCTTGTCTATTCCGTTCCTGTCCGGCATCCTCATCATAAGAAGTGATCATCTCATGCCAGGTAATCGTTGTTGCTTCATCAGAATGGGCAACATAGAGACCACTATTGGAGGTAGGGGCAAAATCTACCACAAGCGGTGCTATAATCGGGAATCCTGCCGCGCGTTGAATTGGATCGCCCCCCTCATAATATGGCTTTTTCTCCATAATATATCCATCGTCAGACGCCACGACGGTTTCCCAAGTTTGGTCAAAAACCTTGAGGGGGAAATTGAGGGGAATTTCCACCGCCTGATCGTTTTCGATAGCCATTCGTTCTCCCAAATTCGCGTGCGGAGCTTGGAATTCACTGCTGTCACTCTGTGAGATAAAGCGGACCCGATAGGCTGTTTCGCCCTGGCGTTCAAAACGAATCTGCTCTCCTGACTGCACCGGCGGGATAGGTTCGTACCCTGTTCGCAAGAAAGGCAGGATGAGGTAGGCAATGCTATTGGAGAGGAAAAAGAGCAAGAGGAAGGCCATAGAGGTCAACTTATAGAGCAGGTTGGTCGGCTCCACCAGATAGGTCATGATAGAGAACATGCCAAGAAAGAGGATAAACGCCACTAAGAGTCCCCCTACCACTTCGGCCAATAAATTAGTTGGTGATGTGAGTTGCTGCCAAATAGTATGGCCGACGCCCAAAAGGGGTGAGCAGTGGATAAGGAGGAGCATGCGGAACGCTCGCACTTGGGCATCTTGCGGTACTAACCAAATTTCACGCCACGTTGTGAGTTGGGCGAGGCGGGCGTAGTAGAAGAGCTTGCGCAGATAGAGCGTGAACAGCCATAGGGCCTGGCCAGGCATAAGGATCTGATACAGGGTGAAGGGCGAAAGAGAAAAAATAGATACGCCATTGATTTCCAAGAAGGCCGCCCCCAGGTAAAGAAGCGTAGCCCCCACAGAGAGCCACAAGGCTATTCGTGATTCGACGCGCTGTTCTGGATGCAAGGATGGATAGTGATAGCCAAACTGTATCATCATCGTGAGCGAACCCATCACGCAGGTAAGAGACCAGTCGCTCAGATAAAGCCAGGCAATGTGGGGGACAGCAAGACCAGAGCGTAATCCCATCAGAAGCAGCAGAACCGAACTTGATACCAAGGCGCCTATCAACCATTTTGTCGACGTTGATTTGTTTTTGATTGAGAGAAGATAGAGAAAGAGTCCAACACACGGTACCAGAACAGATAAGAGTGTCAGAACAACTGGAGTGATGTAGAAGGATGGGTATTGAACATTCATACGATATAAAAGGTCAGAAAAATCGACACATTTTGGATCTACTGAGAATAGACTTTATAAGAGTCGGGAGAAGACATTTCTGGCCAAGTATAAATGACGTAGGCAATCGCTGCATTTTGTAGCCATCAGTTGATGGCTTTGGGACTCTAAGTCAAATTGACGATGAAAAATTTCTTCGTTGCTGTATAGTTGGCACTGAGATGTAAGTACAGTAGTTAAGCACCTGCCCCTAAAAATATCGAGAAAGTCTGTCACCAGTTGATGAACAATTGAGTCACTTCAGGCCAAAGCGCCAAGCAAGTGAATACTCAACTACCAAGGCCAACCATAGGTTAATTGACCGTTCGTCTTCTGGGTTGTTCTGTTTCTCATATGGGTTTAGCAGGAATAAATGGAAGAGGTAAGCAGCCTGCGCCAACAGGCTGCCGCAGAGTAAGATGGTTTGGCGTCCGATCTTCTCAACCCCAGTATAGCAGGAATGGCTCTACTTAACAAAGCTCTTTCCTGCCACTTCCACTGTTGTTCCCTCGTTTTTCAAGATTGATAGAGAATCCAAAGAACTCGCTGGTTCGGAAACTAAATTCATCCCTAGCAGATTCGGCCTTTGATCCTTATCCCAAGCCGTTCGCCTAGATTAGGGCAGGGAGCCATGCTCCATGCCCATCAAGTGAAGCAGTTGGATAGCGTCATTCTGAGCCATCATGCGCGTTAGGAGTCGAAAGCGTAGCGACAAACAGGCCAAGCCAGCCTATTGTATACGAGTTGAGCGAAGAATCTCTACGTTCACCAACGAGCTGAAGATTCTTCAGTCGCTTAGGCTCCTTCAGGCTTGCCCTGAGCATGCCGAAGTCATCACACAATTCTGTACAGAGTGACGCACTCTGCGTAGGTTGATGTCTCTGGAAGCCATAATCACTCCTCTCCCAAGTTTAGAGGAGCTGAAGGTATCGCAGCCTGGGATGCACTGGCATCGACCCTAAACATATTTTTCACAGACAGGAGTAATTTTCAAATGCAACGACTACTCATCATCACCCTAGCCTTGGCTATACTCATTCCGGCCCTGCGCCTGATTGAAGCCATCCCCAGTCATGCCCAAACCATTCCTGGTGTCGGCATTGGCACCAATACGCCCCACCCATCGGCCATCCTCGACATCAACTTCACCGACCGCGGTGTACTTTTCCCGCGCATGACCACCGCCCAGCGGGACGCCATCAACAGCGGCACATTCGCCGAAGGGCTGCTCCTCTACAACACAGAGGACAAAGTATTCCAGATCTACGACGGCAGCGCTTGGCAATCTTCTGCGATCAGCAACTAGCTAAGTACCTGAGCAAAAGTAAACAGGTATTGGGTTTGTTCGCCCCCATCCCGGGTACCCTCTGGCTCCCTTCCCCCACATGTGGGAGAAGGGAGCCAGACTCCCCCTCTCCCAGGCTGGGAGAGGGGCCAGGGGTGAGGGCCGAAATACCGAATAACATTTGCTTACCTACTTAGCATCGATCAACCCCAAGGAATTATCAACCATGAACAAAAACCTCTCCTATCTTCTCGTTGCTCTGGTGCTTGTTGTAGCAACCGTGGGCATTGCCTTTGCCCAATTTGGCATCGGCACCACCAACCCGGACCCGTCGGCCGCGCTCGACATCGTCTCGACAAGCCAGGGATTCCTTCCTCCCCGCCTGACGACGGCCCAGCGCGACGCCATCAACGGCGGCACCTTCGCCGAGGGGCTGACTATCTACAACACCGATGACAGTTGTCTCCAGGTGTGGAGCGGCACCTCGTGGAACTGTATTGTGGGCGGCGACAGTGGCAGTTCGTCCAGCAGCACAGGGTCGTCAACTTATGTCAGGATTTTGGGGCCAACCATCCGAATTCCCGATGGTTATACTCAGATTTGGCTCGATGATAATACTTTCGCAATTGTTGAAAATTATGGTCTCTTACCAGACCCCGTCGGTCCCTACGACATGGGGGACAACATTGTTGTCAAGATATACAATGCCAATTTCGCCGAGCAGACCCGATTTGTCTTACCGATGGGAGGTTTCACTACGATACCGAGGGTGGCTCTGCTGAATAACGACAATTTGGTCTTTGCAGCTGGCGGTCCCCCATCTCATTTTGCCATCACTGATCAAAGCGGGAATTACGTAAAAACGTGGACGACACTAACCGTAGCAGCGACTCCGTCCCAGCTTATCGTGCTTGACAACGGCCGATTCGTGGTGGGACATGGCTACGGGGCGTTCGACCTGTATGAAGAAGACGGTACTTTGGTGACCAGCGACGGTCCTGCCTCTTCCCGGGCAACAGGATTTGGCCTGGCGCCAACGAACTTTGGATTTGCGACCATCGCACATGGCCAGTTCGACAACACCAGCAATCGTACAACCCGATTGTATCTCTACGACTTTGATGGCAATCAGATCGCCGCGCCAACTTTTGAACCGGATCCAACAAATCCATTTGGTGATATTAGTAGTACGGTGGGTGACGGTTCTAGTCGCATGGAGTTGGTACGCGTCAGTGGCAACACATTCTATACCTCACTTCGAAGACAAACATCTGGCACACTAAATGATGAGTACGACGGATCCATTGGCTCGATTGATAATTTTCAGAATGGACTCAGGCAATTCCAAGTGGATGCAAGCGGGACAATCACGACATTGGCCGATATCCTGGCAGAGCCTGAGATCGGGCTCAATAACGATGCTCGCCAGGGCAAAATATTGGCGGCTCATACCGACGGGCGCCTATTTGCCTTGGGCTCTGTCCGTCCCGACATCCCGCTTGGTCACTATGTGCCCATTAACAAGATGAATGGTGACGTTGGATTTTCGATACCGATTCTTCAGTACGATGCGCTTGCATCGTATACCGGCAGGACAAATCTTATCTACGAAGATACGTTTGGCCTCCAAGAACCCTGTTTACCCTTTAATGATAACACTGCGGCTCCAGGCCCCTGTTCGTACAGCGAGCATATTTCATTATCTCCTTCCGGCACCTATTTGTTGATCGGCAGCAGTTTCACGGGGGTTGCCTATCATAGTGTCCTGGATGCAGCCACAATGGCTCCTGTGCCAGTACAGCTCCAAGCGAACAATCAGCCCCAGGATATGCGTACTCGATTTGCTGTCTTGGACCCGGAAGAAGACATGGCAAAAGTGGAAGTAACCATTATCGACGGGGCAGGAACCTTCGATACCTTAAATTACATTGGCGTTGAACCAGACATTTCTGCCAGCTATAGCGCCTTTAATAAGAAGCTGACGTTGACCAATAGTGGCAGCGCAATCTCGCGAGATTTTAGTAATGCATCTGCATACATCACGCTATCGCCAGACGCACCGGCCGGCACACGTACCATTGAGGTTGCTGTCTTTAATTCAGGTGGGCAGACTGGCACAGCCACCTTTACGGTTGACGTGGTCGCTCCGTAGAGCGGAGAGAGTCACTTAAAGTACAACCCACGGGGTAGAAGCGCTCTGCAAGACCAATATTTGCAGAACCCCGTGCGTTGCACTTTCCACTTACATTAACAGATACGGCTCGGAAGGTAGACTACATCGCCTAAGGAAGTCTGGCAGCGATTTAGAGAATAATTTGAGGTAATCCATGAAGCAAAACCACGTGGACAACAGGACAGAGGGCAGCGCAAAGCATAGCATCCCGATTATTTGGGCATTGCTGGCGAACCTTCTCTTTGGGCCACTACTTACTGCTCCACCACTTCTGGCCCAGGACGGCACCAACACGGGACAAGTCCACGTCAACGAAAACACCACCTTCTACTCTGGTGGGCAGTTGACCAACAACACAAGCAGCACCTTTACTAACGATGGCGATGTGGTCATCAACGGCAGCTTGGACTTTCAGAACGGCGAGATCGACGAAGAAGATCCGCCCAACACAGGCGTGGTCATCTTTTGGGACAACGCCACGGCCAGCAACGCATCCGACGCCAGCCACGTAGACGGCTTAGTGCGCAAAATCGGCGACGACGCCTTCACCTTTCCCACCGGCGATGGGGGCCAGTATGGTCCAGCGGCCATCAGCGCACCCGGAGCGGTGGCCGACCAAGTCGACGTGCGCTATTGGCTCTCCAATCCCCAGGTAGATGCGGGGCCAGTGCTGGGTACGGGGCTGACTGCCGTCAGCAGCATCGAATATTGGAATGTTGACGGCTCACCCAGTGTCGATTTAACGCTACATTGGGACAGCGGCAGCAATATCGCAAACCTTGGCGGCGGTTCCTTACCTGACTTACGTATCGTAGGTTGGGATACGGGTACTAGCGAATGGGTGAATTTGGGCAATGACAGTAGCACGGGCGACGCCACCAGCGGCACCATTACCGCCAATGGGATCACACCCAATAGCTATGCTGCGTATACCTTCGGGACAGTCGCTGTTGGCAGCATAGAGATCGACATCGCGCTCAGCCCAGATCCGGTTGGCGTTAGCGCGCTGTTCACGGCCACCATCACACTGACCAATACGGGCGCAACCAATATTATTACGCTACCCTTCCAGCTTGATTATGATACCGCCGACGCCCAATTCTTCCCGTCAACTGTCTCGGTCGATCCGGATGACTTTGGCAACGACGGCACCCTCAACTGGTCAGACCTAACCAGCGACTTGGGCGACCTGATCCCCAACACGCCAGTTATGTTGACGGTCCAGTTTACGGCCATTCAGGATACAACCAGCAATCCCGTAGCGGCACCCTGTAATGTTGCAGGCGAAAGCTGTCTCTCCATTGACGCGACTAACGTGCAGGACGGGAGCGGTACTGTCCCCACTGCCACGGCCAACGATGCCATTGCCATCGACATTGGTTTAACCAAGTATACGCTAGGGGACTTGATCTGGCTGGATGAAAGCAAGGATGGCCTAAAGAATCAAGGTGAAGCCGGAATCAATGGCGTGCTGCTGAATCTCTACCTGGACGGCTCAGGCGCCACCTCAGCCGATGGGGTACCCCAAAATGACGAGTGGCTGGCCAGCACCTCCACGGCCAACAATCCCAACTCGCCAGAGATCTCAGCCGATGGTTACTACAGCTTCTCCGTCACAACGGGGCCAGGTACTGTCTACATTGTGGCGATTGATGAGAGCAATTTCGAGCAGGATGGCGCACTTGAAGGCATGATTGATACGGAGCAGCAAGGGGCAAACCAGGTTGTGGCCGCGGCTATTCAGGCCACCGAACTTGTCGTTCCCATGACCAGCCCAGGTGACTATCTGGATGCCGATTTTGGTTTTGCTGCGGCAACCGCCAACTTAGCTATCGACGTGATGGTGAACACCGTCGGTCCAGCTCGGCAGACAGATCCGATTAGCTTTACCGTGACCATTACCAACTTAGATGCGGCCCCGCTCTCATCGCTACCGGTGGATGTGGTCTTCCCGGATGCCTACTTGGACTGTACCTCGGCCAGTCAAACGCCGTCCAACGTGGTCGACAACCAGATGGGTTGGGCTGACCTGCTGGGGACGGCAGGCGTCACCCTCAACCAGAACGATCCGATTTCGTTTGTGGTCAACTGTACGGCCGGGCTGGATACGACACTGCTACCGAATCAGCAGGCCGAGCTGCAGGCAATAGCCGCCAACGCCAGCGACAGCGACGGTATTAGCATCTTTGCACCCACGGCGGTGCTAATGGCGGAACGGTCCATTCGCGTGGACCGAAACAGAGGCCAGGTAACGCTGGTTTGGCAATCGACAGATGAGAGCCAAGTAATGGCCTTCAACGTCTATCGTCGGTGGGTGGGCGACAGCGACTGGACCCTACTCAACAACACGGCCATCGTCGCTGAACGAAGCAGCCAAGCAGAAGGCGGTCGCTACGCCTTTAGCGATCAGCTTTTGGAAGAAGTCGTGGCTGCTGATGTGACGAGTGCTGGCTACCGAGATGCCCACTACCGCCTGGGCCTGCTCATGGTCGACGGCAGCGAGCAGTTCTTGGACTTGGGGAATACTGAGGCAAATGAGAACGGAGCAATCTTCTTGCCTTTTGTTACCAAGTAGACCTGACTATATATAGATATTCAGATAAACATTTTCCGACGAATTGGTTAGTATTTGCGACGCACTTCGGAAGTGCGTCGCACTTGAGGGAAATCTCTTTCTTAAAATCTATATTTTGAGGATAAACAACCGTTGAATATCTTGGATAATTACAAATTAGGAGTCCATATGAACCAAATGAATCAAACAAGACAGACCTATACCTGGCGCAGCATCCTGCTCGCTTTACTCACTGCAATGAGCCTGCTGATTGCACCGCTGGCACCGCTAGCTCCGGTGCCGGTTGCGCCGGCACCAACAGCAGCTGAGGACGCCAGCCCGCTGTCGGATCTACGGCCGCAGACAGCCGTAGTAGCAGCGCCAATATTCAACCTCTATAACAGCCTGTTTGCTACGCCACCTGTTGCAGCCCAGGCTTCTGTGAGCACCTGCACGACCGGATCCCCCGCTTTTGTACATGGCCTAGATGATACCGGGACAAGTGGCATCGGGCTTTCGGTTTGGCTCTCCAACGGCGATGGCACCTTTAACCCCAATGAGATTTCCTTTGCCGGGTTCGACCGTGATGGTGTTGGCTCTGAAGTCTTTGGCGATGGGAACTTAGACGCGACTTATTTTGCTGACATCAACAATGATGGCACCTTAGACATTGTCCATGCGACCGAGACCGGTGGTAACGCCATCTATGTCTACCTCAACAACGGCAATAATACCTTCGACACAACGGCCATTGCCACCACCGGCATGCAGAACGTGACCGATGGCACGGTATTCGCTGGTCGAAGTGCGGCCGAACAAGGTTGGCTGCGCGATGCTAATGGCGATGGCAATCTCGACTACCTCTTCTCTGGGGATGATAATAACATTCATGTTTACTTGGGCAACGGTGACGGCACCTTTGTCACGAACCGTATTACCACGGCGCTCTCTGGGGCAGGTGGCCGGAAGACCAGCGGTGTCTCCGGTAGCGAAGGGTTCCTCGCCGACGATGTCAATGGGGACAATTCGGTTGATCTGATCGGGACCTTTGACGACAGCGGTACCGGACGGATGCAGGTCTGGCTGGGGAATGGCGACGGTACCTTCAATCCCACCCTGCACTTCAATGCACTGCTGCAAGATTCTGGTGCCACCAACACCTCTGGTTCGGCGAACAACGAATACTCACAGTTCGCCGACGTCAACGGTGACGGCGCGCTCGATTATCTTCATACCGAAACGGCTGACTCAGCGGCACAGATCTGGGCCTTCCTCAATAATGGTGACGGCACCTTCCAGACCAATGCAATCGTCACAACAGCTACCGCCGCGCCGCTTGGTGTACTAGGTATATTTTCAAGCTTTACCTCTTCAGAGCAGTCCCTGTTCGCCGACGTTACCGAGGATGGGATTGTTGACTATGTGACCTCCTATGATGATCGGGGGGCGAACAGCGGTATTAGCGTTTACATCGGGAACGGCGACGGCACCTTTGCCACGACACCAACACCGACCACGATTCCCAATTTTGGCACAGGTACTGGCGGCGGCGAAACCACCTTTATCGGCTGTGGCTTTGTGGCGCAGGCCGAGATCTGCGATAACGGCATCGACGATGATCTGGATGGCCTCGTCGACAGCGCGGACCCCGATTGTGCTGACTACGTGCCACCGACCACCTTTCCCATGTGTTCAGGTGCTTTGGCCTTTATCCACGGTGCCGATAACAATGGCACCAGTGGGCTGGGTACCTCGGTGTGGCTGGCCAATGGCAATGGTACCTTCAGCTCACAGGAGATCAGCTTCTCTGGCTTTGACCGCGAAGGGGTCGGCACCGACGTCTTTGGCGATGACAACTTAGCCGCGACATATTTCGCCGATGTCAACAAAGATGGTCCCATTGATATTGTTCATGCCACAGAGACTGGCGGCAATGCCATCTATGTCTATCTAAACAATGGCGATAACACCTTCAACACAACATCAATTGCCAGCACCGGCATGCAGAACGTCACCGATGGTACGGTATTCGCTGGCCGATCCGCTGCGGAACAGGGCTGGATGGGCGACGCTGATGGCGATGGCAATCTCGATTACCTCTTCTCTGGCAGTGATAGTAACATCCATGTTTATCGGGGCAACGGTGACGGTACCTTTGTTCCGAACCGTATTACCACGGCGCTTTCTGGTTCAGGCGGTAGGGATACCAGCGGTGTCTCTAACTCGGAAAGCTTCCTGGTTGCCGATGTGAACGGTGACGGATCTATCGATCTAATCGGTACCTTTGACGATAGCGGCACTGGGCGCATGCAGGTCTGGCTGGGCAACGGCGACGGTACATTTAATCCCACCTTGCACTTCGACACGCTCTTGCAAGATTCAGGCGGCTCCAATACGTCCGGATCGGCGGATAATGAACACTCTCAATTTGCCGACGTCAACGGTGACGGTGCGCTGGACTATCTCCATGCAGAGAGTTTGGATGGGACAGCACAGATCTGGGCGTTCTTCAACAATGGCGATGGCACCTTCCAAACGACGGCAACGACCACAACCATCACCAATTATCCTGCTGGTCTGCTAAATCGCTTTGCCAATTTTCAGAACGCCGAGCAATCCTTCTTCGCCGATGCCAATAACGACGGGATCATCGACTATGTAACGAGCTCCGATAATCTAGGGTTGAGCAGCGGTATCTCTGTCTATCTGGGCAATGGCAACGGCACCTTCTCCAATAGCCAGATCATGACGCCGCTGCCCGACTTTGCCACGGGCACCGATGCCTTACAGTCGACCTACCTGGGGTGTGGATTTGCTGCTGGTACCGAAATCTGCGGCAACAACATCGATGAAGACTTTGATGGCTTGATCGATCAGCAAGATCCCGATGCCAGTTGTTACATCGCCACCAGCGACACGAGGCTAACCAAAGCCTTCTCGCCCAGCACCATTGCCCCCAACGGCGTCTCAACGCTCATCTTTACCATCAGCGAAAATGCCACTGACGATGGCGTGCTCAACACCGTCAACTTTGTGGACACGCTGCCCGCAGGCGTCACCATCACCAACACGGCCGGCATCGTCAACAACTGTACGGGCGGTATGGTCACCGCGAATGCTGGTAGCGATACGATCCGCGTACAGAGCGCAGTCCTTAATGATGGCGCTGGTAGTTGCACCATCTCCGTGCCGGTGACGGCGTCTGCACAAGGCGCATACACCAACGGTGCTGGCAACATGAGTGGGCTAGTAGACACCGAAACCTCGTCGATGAACGACCAAACCCTCACCGTCTCCGCAGGCTTGACCGATGTGGATGGTGACGGTATTAACGACACGGAAGAAGGAACAGGCTGTGTTGGCGCAGCGGGTGCCCACGCACCGCCGGTCGTTGTGGACACAAACGTCCTCTCATCGACCCTAGGCTGTATCGCCACCGACACCGACAACGACGGCACACCAGATAACATTGACCAGTGCCCTAACACGCCAACTGGTGGCGTAGTGGATACCGACGGCTGCCCCTTTGATACTGATCTGAGCGGCGCCAAGAGTGCGTCCGTGACCAGCATCACACCCGGTATACCCTTTGACTACACGCTGACCGTCAACAATAGTGGAGCAGAGACCCACAACGTTAAGGTCATCGACGTGGTAGAGGCGGGCCTGACCATCAACGGCACGTCCACGGCCACCAACAACAACTCGACGGGTGGTGCCTGTACGGTCAGCGGCCAAGTCGTCACCTGCACCTGGGACATTATGGACGACGGCGCCAGCGAGACGATTACGATTAACGTTACTCCGTAACAGTTGAAAAGTGGAAAGGTTGAAGGGCACGACCGTGTCACGTTTCAACCTTCCCACCCTTCAACTTTGCAACGTTTCAACTCAACCAGGAGTGACCCATATGAACACAAAACAGATACGACAAATCGGGCTGCTGCTCTTCTTCTTTTGCGCATTTGTCTGGTTCGCAGGCTGGCAGAAGGCACAGGCAGCCCCCGATGCGCCGGGCGACCCAGTTGTCAATACCTTTCTGATTTCGTCCGATAGCGATGACACCAATGAGAACAACAATGCAGGTGGCCACTGTGCGCTGGAAGACGCCACAATAGCCACGACGCTCAACACCTTTAGCCTCACGTCGGATAGCAATGACACCAACGAAGCGAATAACGTGAGCGGGGTTTGTATCGCCGATACACCCGCCGCTGCCAATGTGGACTTAGACGTCACCACCAACACTGTCGGGCCAGTACGCCAAGGCGACCCCATCAGCTTTACCGTCACCATTACCAATGTGGATGCTGCGCCGCTCACGACACTGCCAGTGGACGTAGTCTTTCCCGATGCGTACTTGGACTGTACCTCGGCCAGCCAAACACCGACCAACGTGGTAGACAACCAAATGACGTGGGCCGACCTGCTGGGGACGGCAGCCGTCACCCTCAACCAGAATCAGGCTATCTCGTTTTTGGTCAACTGTACGGCCGGGCTGGATACGACCTTGCTGCCCAATCAAGAGGCTGAACTGATGGGTATGGCAGCCAACGCCGCCGACAGCGACGGCATTGGCATCTTTGCGCCCACCAGCGTGATGATGGTGGAACGCAGCGTTGAGTATGATACCAGCACAGGCCGGTCAACTTTGCGTTGGCAGACTAGCGACGAGAGCCAGATGGTTGGTTTTCATGTCTATCGACGAATCGAACCCACCGCTCTACAGAGTAGGTTCGTTCAAGCCAGCCGTTCGTCTGATAAGGCTGATGAATGGATCCGGCTAACCGACCAGCCGCTCGTTGCTACCAGCACGGGTCGCTCAAGCGGTGAAATCTATGAGTATGTGGATCAGTTGGATGCTTCACAGACGAGCGCATTACAAAGGTCTAATCGTCAGCCTCATTACAAACTGGGCGTCCTAACGGTGGATGGGGAGGAGTACTATCTGGACTTGGGACAAGCGAGTGAAGAGAACAGAGATGCCGGGGATAGAGAACAACTCTATGTGCCTCTGATGATGCAGTAGATGGTATAGATGGCCAGAAAAGTTCTGTCCTCCCTTCTCGGCATATACCAGAGTAGAATGGTCAAGAGTCGGGACAAGACTTTTCTGGCGAACTATAGAGGGTGGATAGCTGCTGATGGCTGTCTAGCCCTCTAAAAAGATTGTGTATCTACTCAATGTCATTAAGTGAGTAGTAAACAGTCACTAATACAGTGAGGCGTAAATACATATACAGTTACAGGCCCGCGGGTATGCAATCTCGTAGGTGCTGCTTGTAGCTGCACGATTTGGCAATGCCTGTGCAGCTACAAGCAGCACCTACGGATAGGGACAAACTGGGTGACTGGTGTCAGAGACTTGATGTCCAAAGGTTCGTCCACATCTGTCACATTGCAAATGTGACCTACCATTCCTTCACCTATTTTCCCTGATGAGCTAAACAGTCATTAGTAAACAGCACAGGCCCCGTCCCTGCAAGGGAAACTACTCACTGTTCACTGTTCACTGTTCAAAGTAAGAGGCTAAGCAATGACCAAACAACCGACTCTTTTCAACACAACAACCCTTCAACAACGAAATTTGCTCTTTCAGTCCTGGGAAGCGACCGGAAACATTTCCGAAGCGTGCCGCCGGGCGAACGTCAGCCGCCGAACCTTTTATTATTGGCGAGAGCGCTTTGAGGAAGGTGGATACGCGGCACTTCAAGCAGATGGACCGCCTAAGCCTCAAGGTAACCACCGCACACCGAAAGATATCGAAATGCTGGTCATCCAGCTTAAGCGTCGGCACCCAACCTGGGGTAAGTTACAGATCGCCCAGCAAATTCAAGCGACACGATCAGATACCCAAATCAGCCCTAAGACTGTGCGTCGGATTTTGAGGGACGCGGGGCTTTGGTCGAGTAATTAACAAATTCTGCCCTGAAAAAACAGGGATGGGTATTAATTTCTTTATACTGCGGCGTTTTGAAAACAGATTAAAGCTGCTACTCGTGCGGCCTAAACGAACGCAGCACCTATAATTTTTTGCAAAATTGCCAGTAAACCACCGTTGTGCCAGTAAACCACTGTTGTGCCAATAAGCCATCATTGTACAAGTAAACCACCGAATCGGCGCCGGGCACCCACTTCGAAAGGGGAAGTGAATCAATGGATCCGTATACCATACCAACAATTTATTTGCCCGCATTATCTGATCTACCTTTGCTCTCGGAAGTTCCATCAACGCTCCGCTGCGCCATGCGACAGAGCATCGACAACGCCGAAAAGCTCTTGGTGCAGTTAGACAACCATATCCAGATATCTTCGTGCATGTGTGAAGCGCTGCTTCCTCTCTCCAAGGCCCTTGATGGAGTGGTACAGATGTTGATAGCAGCACGCCAATCATTACACGGCCAAGCTGCACCAGGTTTGAATGGTAATTCAAAGAAAATCGCGACAGCGGATATGAGCAAACCAATGGCAGAAGCCTGTACCATTTATGATGACTATTTCGGGATGATGCGTGTTTCTTCTATGGAGCAGTTACAATTTACGGCACAGGTTGTGAGTACCTGCCAAAATGTGTTGCACGATCTACCCTATACGCTACTAGACCGCATGCAATTCACCACGCTTATACGCACTATGAAAGAGATGCTGCGTGTACTATCAGCTGGCGATAGGTCGCTAAACGTTGATGTGCATTCTGACAGTAAAAACAGCATTTGTACTTGGACTCTGGATAGGGTAGATAGCTACTTTGCAAATCAGCAACAAAGATTCTATGACAAAAGCTGGCGGGACAATGCCATCCACAAGGATCATTGGGCAGAGCAAGTTGCTACCTACCGTTGGAAGGTGGGACATCACTTCTTTAACCTTTGTGCCATCTTCTGTCGTCATGCGTTGCAGCAGGTGCAGAGAGCCATTACAGAAGAGAGTCTGGACGGAGGTGCAAAACAGCTACAGAACGCCACCCAATTCTTACGCGGGACGACGGCCGCCATGTGGTATGCAAGTGATTTTCCCGCCCACATCTATCAAGCAATCATTCGGCCATCGATGGTCATGCCCAGGCCACCTGCCGGATTTTCGGGGGATCAAAATGCCGACTACAACCGAATGAAGGAGCAAAAAGAGGATTTTAAGGCGTTTTTACACACATGTTATGGCCCCAGTTTTTCAGCCTTGCCAGCCTCTCTTTATCAAGCGTTACGTGATTTTTACGAGGCAGACATCCAGGATATAGAGCATCATGTAATCATTGCTGCCAATAAAGTGGGAACGGATCAGTCATTGGCTCAGAAAGAGTGGTTGGCGGAATTGCCCACCAGCCCATCCCATGCTCAATCTGCGGTTGATATTCTGCGAGAGATGGCTGAAATGAGACGCAGGGAATATATGCTCGATTGATATCGAGAGAATATAGAAAATAGGAGGGAAGATAAATGAATCAGTGGACGTATATTGCTCGTATTCAAGAGATTCCAAACGAACAGCTGACAACTTTTCAACTAAATGATCAGGAGATAATTGTTTATCGCTCGGAAGAGGATATTTACGTCTATTCCAATCGCTGTACACACCAATCTGTCCCCCTGTCGGATGGGTATATCATCAATGAAACAATTATCTGTCGTCTGCACGGCGCTAAGTATGATCTACGCACAGGAGCTTGCTTGAGAGCGCCCGCTTGCGCCAACCTCAAACCATATCGCACAGCAGCGCGCAATGGCGTACTCTTTGTCGCTTGTTCTGATTTAGATAGCAAAGATCGAATTAACCAAAATCGACAGAATTTCAAACAAGAGTAAAAATATGATTCCAAATCAAAATAAGGGCACACAGCGTGTAGATGTCTGTGTCATTGGGTTGGGCGTCTCTTCACTGGCTTTGGTACGTCAGCTAGAGCAGGTAAATGCTTCTTATGTGGTTGTATCGGAGACGGATTTTGGCGTCTGGGAAGCCGTTGCGCGCCGGGGTGATGACTTTGATATGTCGTCATCGTCAGCTGTCTCTTCTTTTTCATGGTGGAAGACATTGGACGAAGAAGATCTTTTCTTCAGCGCAAACGACTATTACGCGCGTTTGAAAGCCGACATTGCTGGAGAAATCGAGCAGTGCATTGTGCGCGAACGGGCAATGTCCTATGTAGAACAAGCGGATGGAACGTACGCAGTCTATACCCATGAAGGACCAGCCCAAGCAGGACCGCGGATTATTTGTAAACACCTCGTGATTACTGCTGGCTTATCTACAGATAGCCACAGTATCCTTGATATGCTGGAGCGGTCTTTGCGAATTCAAGACAAAACGGTCTTCATTGATGGATATGGGGATACAACCCTTATGCTCATGTCGCGGCTGATGCTTGGGAACAACCGCGTCATCATTGGGACGTCACATTTCCAGAATCTGAATAAGGTGGTGACAGCCGTACCTCAGATAGGCTATGCGCCGTCCGATGCGACCGATCCACATGAGCATTGGCATTTTAACAACCATGAAATCGCATATGGCAATTGGTCACACTCTGCTGTATCTCCCTACAGCAGATTCTGGCTCTCTGGTATGTTTCGCAAAAAAGCCGGGATCGATGACTTACTCTCAGTTGAGGATTACATGCGAGATGATATACCTACTCCTGTACAGGGCCTCTTGACCCGCAAAGGTGCCTTTGCTGGCTTCGGATTTCCGGCCAAATATTGGCCTGTGGAGGCCTATTTTTCCTTCTGCGACAACGGACGCAAAGAGCATATGCTGAACCATCGGATGTTGCTCAACGATCCCTATTACTTTATGCAGCTTGGATTGGTTCAAGTTGTTCATTCAAAACGGATTGAATGGATCACGAATACAGAATGTTTGATCGATGATAAAGCTGTGGCGGTCGATGAGAAATTTGTCGTTAAGCCTGCCATGCCGCGCCCGGTACAAATTGAGCGCAAAGATGGACAGGGTTGGACCTATGATTATCGTAGTTGCCTGCACGGGATTTGGTCTGCTGAACAACCCAATCTCTATTTTCTTGGCGCAGAGCGGCCTACCAGTGGTTCATTTGCTGCCACTGGCGAAATGCAGTGTGCATTCGTTTATCGGTTGATAACGGATAAGGCATTTCGGCACGAGATGGTAGACCAGTATGAGAAAAACCTTCAATCGTGGCAGCACAATTATCTGAACTCTGGCATAGGTTCTGCAGAGCTCCTCCACGCCCAGTTTGCAGGTGCCACCAATCAGGCACTGGCCCGATTGCTAGGTGTTCAGCGTAAGCTTTGGCCCTCCTTATTGCAGGGGAAGCTCTTTGAATATTTGGCTGGCACTTGCATCCCAGCCCGTTATGATGATCTTACTCATGTAGGCAAAGAGTACAGTCAGTATTGTCGCAAGTGGATCAATCCCGTTGGACCGCTGGTTCTTGTACGTTCAACGTATGTTTACCTGTTTGCAGCGAATCTTGTGGCGTTAGGTCTCTTTGCTGGGAGTATATGGGTTCTCATCCTGGGTTTGCTTCTCTTTGTCCCAATTATACAAAAGCTAATCAAATGCCTAGTCTACGATACGATCTCCTATGGGCTGCTTTCTGGAAGTTTCAATCATCTAGCGTTCATCTTTCTCATTTGTCTAAGTATAAACCTAGTTGGCTTTGTGATGGGTGTGAACTTAGAGGGCGTGTCTTGGGGCTGGATCGCGCTCCTGACTGGCTTACCATTGGCGTTTGTGGCTACGATTATCGATATCATACGCAGTTATCGAAATGACAAACTGCCGCTCAATGATATCCGAGACAATCATCAATTTTTGAACCGATTCCCAGCGTATCTAGCTGACGTCAAAGAGACGGCTTGGTACAAAAGATATACACAGGAGGAGTGTGAACAGCGAGAGCCTGTATTGTGAACTTTGAAACCAAATTTCTGGATTAAATGGAGTTGCTATGCTCAATCAGATACTTGAAAAATTACATAAGGATTTTGAAAAGCACCTAAAGATCATGGCTGGCTATCCGGCCAACCGCAACTACGATTACAGCGCGCTGACTCCATTCCTCAAGTACCATCTCAACAATGCTGGCGACCCATTTGTGGTGCAGAGCAGCAATCGATGGGACGATACCATGGCGTTTGAGCAAGAGTGCTTGGCTTGGTTTGCTCGACTTTACGAGTTGAAAAATCACTGGGGGTATATCACGAGCGGTGGGACGGAATCGAATCTATACGGTATCCTGCTCGGCCGCGAGCGTTATCCCGATGGGATTCTCTACTATTCTAAAGCAAGCCATTATTCTATTCCGAAGAGTGCCTATCTTTTACGTTTGCAGGGTGTCGTCGTTGATACCTTACCGAATGGAGAGATGGACTACAGCCATTTAGCTCAGCTCTTATGTGCAGAAAAGAAGCCCGTTATCTTGAATCTCAATCTCGGTACCACCATGACAGGTGCCGTTGATCAGATTGATCCAATCGTAGAGATCTTAGAAAATTCAGGTCTGCCCTACCATATTCATTGCGATGGGGCGTTGGGTGGCTTACTGGTTCCCTATATAGAGGGTGCGCCCCAAATCAGCTTTGAGAAGTACCCTCTGGACAGTATCGCAGTGAGTGGCCACAAATTCATTGGCGCACCTGTTCCTTATGGCGTTGTCTTAACCCGCAAATCAAATGCTTCGCTCTTTGGCAAAAGCATCGAGTATTTAGGGAGTATTGATAGCACGATTACCGGCTCACGTAGTGGGTATGCTGCGCTTGCCCTTTGGTATGCACTATCGACCCGCGGTTGGCAATTGGCAGAGGAGGTCGCCAACTGTCGACGCAATGCCACTCGTCTTTACAAGCATTTGGATACACTTGGATACAATCCCCTACTTAACGACTTCTCAACCACTGTTGTGTTCGACAAACCCTCGGATCCCATCTACCAGAAATGGCAATTAACCTCTGAAAAGGATCGTGCGCACATGGTCGTTTTACAGCACTTTTCAGAAGAAAAGGTGACGGAATTCGCCCACGATTTGCGCAGTGGTCTCATAGAAAAAACACCCCATATTGATATTGTGCCACTAAGCACCCACTACCTGGAGGAAACAGGCAAGCTGGCCAATGATGCGTGCTTCTCTCAGCACCCCCTAATAGCGTCCCAGGAGGCTCCCTATCCCGAATTGGAGAAGTATTTAGTCGAATTCGGTCATTTGTATTTGGATCAACCGATGTCATTTGTGGCAGTGGATAGGGCCTCCAAACAGGTTGTTGGTTTCTCTTTGGCAACGGATTTCGCCGAGCATATTGCCAATCGTTCTCACTTCGTGCAAAAACTGCCTTCTGTTATGTATCCTACTTACACGCTGACGGGTATTTTGAAAGGCCATTATATAGAGCGGTATGGACGCGTTGAACACGGAGATGTCGCCTACTTGGCATTGTCCAGCGTCTCGGCAAAGATATCAAATGAACAGTGGTTGCTTCCGGCATTACAGCGGGCCTCCATGCTCGCAGCAAAACGACTCAAGTACCAACGTGCTCTGTCGATTGGCACAGATAGTGCGACTCTATTCTCTTTGACTAGCGAACAGGAACTCGAGCCTCAAGACGTATTTGGCTACGATGAATTTGAGTACAAAGGCGACTACGTTACTCAGTCACTTTCTCAAAAGAGACCTCAAAAGGAAGCGATATTTGTAGAAAGTAGTTTGCACTGAGACTACACTTGGAAAAGAACTAAAGCTGTGCATAAACAAAGGAATATTGATATGAGCATTAATATACTTGACAGACCGACAGATTTGGCTGGACCACTTCCACTACCTTTTTGTGGGTTCCCAAGAGCCAAGGATGTGGCATATCACGGACTTCAACTGCTGCCAGAGACCCTGCCACTGGTCGATTTTGAACTAGCACGTCCCCATCGCAGCAACCGATATACCCCAACACCGGCTGCCCAACTTTCGCCACCTCAACAATTGGAAATGGCACGCATCATAGCCAGATCGTTTGCTAAGCGTGACGCCTTAACCCGTCACCTCCAGCCGCCAAAGAATCCGCCAGCAGCTCTTTTGGAGCAAACACATACCGATCCATATGGTTGCGAGCCATTCGGAGAATGGACACAAGAGAACATTACCTATTGGTCTATCCGGCTCTTCGAACTCACGGATCCCGACAGTCCACGCAACGCCATTCAGCTGAACATGAAGGTTTTGGAACCATCTATGGCGCTCATCAATGAGGCTGGAGACGTGTTGGGTGGCGTCCTAAATGAACCGTATCCCTCTATCACTGAACCATTCTCCTTCCGCCGGGACGATCCCTTCATCGATGCTGTGCTATCGTTTGTCAAGCCGATTTTTGATTTCTTGGATGCCCAGGGAGCGGAAGCGCTACCTGCACTATGCAACAAGTACCCGGCATTTGAGGACGCATATGCCCAGGGCAAAGTAGGTCGCCCTTTTATGGCCGCGCGTGACGATGCGATCTCTTCGAAAGAAGCCTTTGAACAGATGGCTGCGACAGCAGAACGCTATCAGCAACTCGGCTACGAATATCAATTAATTGAAGCAACCCACCAGTGGCCAGCGTCAGCTTGGGAGACATTAGGTGCAGTTCGCGTTCACTTTGCTCCCTTCCGAACGATACAAAGGGTACCGATCCATGCCGTACCCCATGAAGATGGTGTGAGCAGCCCCGACGGATATATAGCAGACAGGGACACCGGAAGCATGTTCTATGTGCTGCGTCTCAAGTAATTAGGCGTTGCACAAGTGAGGAATTTCTCAGAGATGACAGACAAGCCACCCTATCACAAATAGACAGGGCTAGTAAACATCGCCTGCTAAACTAGGCTCGGGCGGCGATGCATTCAGTGGGCTAAAGCCCCCTGCGGTTTTGTTAACGACGTGAGAGCCGAAGAACCACGAAAATTTCAGGAAGTAATATTCTGATGAAAAATGATATAGGGCTTTTGACACCTGAGCGAATCGAAGATGCGCAAAATGTTGTGAATTGGGCGAAGCACACCATCTGCTCGTCACACCCGGATTTGGGCAGAGCTGGACCTGTATGCCCCTTTGTTCCTCCTTCTCTTAAGAGGAACTCCTTTTACTTGGCTCTTCATTATGAGATAGATGGTCAGAATAAGGGTGAAATCATTTCACTTATTCAATCTTATATTAAGTCCTTCCGACACTATTTATCCACTGGTGCAAAAGATGCTCTCTATAACACCATACTTGTTGTTTTTCCCAACGTGCTCAAAGAGAACGCGCCCATTGTAGATCAAATTGCCAAAGAGTTAAAGACAAGCGTTGTGCAGCTTGGTCTAATGCTAGGTGAGTTTCACCCGAACTCAAAAATAGATAGTATTCGCAATCCAAATTTCCATCCCATGGTTTCTCCGTATCCAATGCTGGTTATTCGCAATATGGCGGTCCATGACATCTTGTTTCTACACCAGCAGCAAAGTTGGTTTGAGGAATATAACAAGAGGTTTGGTGAACAATATCAAAGAAACAGAGTGTCCAATGAGCATGGTCTTGTGGATTTATATTATAGCAGTCTCAAGAAATTCGGCCGACAAGTGAGATTATCCTCCACTCAAAAGCACCCCAGCGTTACCCGATTGACTTCCGATCCGCAGAAGTCCTCTCAATCAATTGCCAAAAGGATATCAAAATGATCACAACTAAGCCCCTCACCCGTCCTGCTTCGCTGAACGAATGGCGCACGCGGGGAGCAAAACATGATCCTGTGTTCAAAGAAAGCTTGGAATTCGGTATGGCTTACCTGGCCCAGCCAACCGACCTCTTCATTTCGCCTTACAGTAAATGCGGCACCACCTGGTTGCAACAGATTGTCCATTGCCTGAGAACCCGCGGCAATATGGATTTTGATGATCTGATACAGGTCATCCCTTGGTTGGAGATTGTCCAGTTGCTAGGGATTGATCCCTATGCCCCTCAGTGCGGCGGCTTTCGGGTTTTCAAAAGTCACCTCAGCTATTATGCCATTCCGAAAGGAGGTCGCTACATCGTTTCCTTCCGCGACCCCAAAGATGCTCTAGTTTCCCTTTATCACTTTTGTAATGGGTACAGTTGGGCGGATGGGGCAGTCTCTCTTGCGGAATTTGCCAGGGCCATCTATTTAGACAAGCAGGAATCCAAATTCCTCTCTGGCTATTGGGAACATCTGGTCTCCTGGTGGGAACAGTTCTATACCCCCAACGTATTACTCCTCTCTTATGAGGAGATGAAGGCCGATTTGCCTGCTACAATACAAATGATTGCCGACTTTCTGGGGTTGGAGCTAGACGAGGAATTGTTGACATTAGCCGTTAAACAGGCTTCACTCGATTTTATGCTCGCCCACAAGCCGAAATTTAGCGCTTGGTTGTACCAAGAAGCGCTCGCAAAGCTCGACTTTATCCCCCCAAGCGATACCTTCACCATGGTCAAAACGGGACGTATAGGTGATCATCGTACTGAACTGCCTACCGACATCAGCGCCGAGATGGATGTCAGATGGCATGAAGAAGTTGAGACCAGGGTGGGGATCTCTTCTTATCAAGCCTTACGGGAAACATTAGTGTTGGAAAGAGGATTATCAAACGCTACGAATCTCAAGTAGGAGACCCTCTTTAATGCTACTATATTGCGGTCGCGTTGAAAACCGGCATTTTCCGCAGCCTCTACAGTAGAGACCAAACCTCGCTTTTCAAACAAAACTGAGAGTAAAGGAATGAATAAATGAACAGCAATGTACTTGAAAGACCGGAATCTTTAGCCAGGCCACTCCCTTTACCCTTCTGTGGATATCCCCGGGCCAAAGACGTGGCATATCATGGGCTACAAATATTGCCAGAGAATATACCGCTGGTCGATTTTGAACGGGCACGTCCCCATCGCAGCAGCCGATATATTACGAAACCGGCTGTACAACTTTCACCAGACCAGCGCTTGCGGATGGCTCGCGTGATTGCAGAGGGTTTTAACCCGCGTGAAACTGTCAATCGCCATCTTCAGTTGCCTCAGGATCTGCCAGATGACCTTCTGGAATATAAACATGTCGACCCATTTGGATGTGATTCGTTTGGGGAGTGGACGAAAGAAAACATTACTTACTGGTTTATTCGACTCTTTAAATTCACGGACCCTGCTAGCCCACGCTCGGCCGTTCAGCTTAACGCTGCGGTTTTAGACTCTTCCATGGTGCTTGTTAACGAGGACGAAGAGGTACTGGGTGGAGTCATCAGCGAGCCAATGCCATCGATTACTGAACCTGAAACTCACCGTCCAAACGATCCCTTCATCGCTGCTGTTCTATCATTTTTTGAGCCGATATATACCTTATTAGATGCCCAAGATGCCGAAGCGATCCCGGCACTATGTGCGCGGTATCCGGCATTTCAGGACGCATATACTCGGGGCAAAGTCGGTCATCCTGTTATCGCAGCCTCTGTCGAGACGCTGCCCTCAAAGGAGGCCTTTGAGCTGGTGGCTGCCACGGCGGAACGCTATCAGCAACTTGGCTACATCTATGTGTTGACGGAAGCGACGCACCCGTGGGCAGGGTCAGCTTGGGAGGCGCTGGGCGCGGCGCGGGTACACTATGCTCCATTTCGGACTCAGCAAAGGGTATCTGTAAACGACGCTACTCGTGAAGATGTTCTGAGCAGTTCCGACGGTTTTATCGCGGATCGAGATAGCGGCAGTATGTGCTATGTGTTGCGTCTTAAGTAGAGCCGAAAAAGTTTTGAACAAAGATTTGCAGATTACACAGATTTTTCTCTTACGTCTTTGCAACTGACTGAGTCTCTGTTTTTTAATAACTTGCAGGCGCTGTTTTCAACTGCGCACAGGTGGCCGCCCGCTCATTTTCAAGAGAAGAGACGGGATTTTCCATGCTCGTGCGGTTACAAACCGCACCTACGGTTGGACCCGTCCCAGTTTATCAAACTGTAGGTTACGCTGCCGCACTATGAAAAATCGCAGGAGTCATCATGTTCTTCCAAAGTCCATACCCCGACGTCACCGTCCCTTCGCTCTCAATCACGAACTATGTACTACAACATGCAGCAGATTTTGGCGAAAAGCCCGCCCTCATTGACGGACCGAGTGGGCGTGTCCTTACTTATGCAAAGCTTGCCGAGGGCGTTCAACGGGTTGCGGCCAGTCTGCATCAGCGCGGTTTCAGCAAGGGTGACATTTTTGCCATCTATTGCCCAAATCGGCCTGAATATGCCATTGCCTTCCACGCTGTCTGCATGGCGGGTGGGACCAACACAACTATTAACCCCCTACATATGGTGAATGAACTGGCTCACCAGTTAAATGATACTGGAGCCAAATATCTGCTGACCACCCCCACTCTTTTAGAGAACGCGCAAGCGGCCGCCGCCCAAGCTAACATTACAGAAATATTTGTCTTTGGTGAAGTTCCCGAGGTTCTAAATAGCAACGTAGCTTGTGTGACCCCTTTTGCCGATCTCCTACAAAGTGATGGCCAGCTACCGCCCATTGATCTTGACGTACGCGAAGATCTGGCCGTGATTCCTTATTCTAGCGGGACAACTGGTCTGTCCAAAGGCGTCATGCTGACCCATTACAACCTCGTCGCCAGCGTTAGCCAAAACGATGGTGCTCTATATGTAGAGCCGATTTCCCAAGATGATATCCTCATGGGCATCCTGCCCTTCTATCACATCTTCGGCATGGTCGTCCTGATGAGCTACAGCCTCTCCAAGGGGGCCACTGTGGTCACCATGCCCCGCTTTGATTTGGAACAATTCCTGAGCCTCATCCAGCAGTATGGTATTACCATGATGCATCTAGTCCCTCCGATTGTTTTGAGCTTAGCCAAGCACCCGCTGGTCGATCAATACGATCTCTCCTCCATCCGCTCAATTTCATCCGGGGCAGCGCCACTGAGCGAAGCGTTGGCAGCGACCACGGCAGCGCGCCTCGGCTGTGTGGTTGCGCAAGGCTATGGCCTGACCGAAACAAGCACTGTGACCCATATCGGCCCAACCGTGGCAGGCAAGCAACGCCCCGCCTCAATTGGGCCGGCCATACCGAATACGGAGGTCAAAATTTTAGATGTGGAGAGTGGGGAACCTGTTGGTGTTGGTATGCGAGGCGAACTTTGTATTCGTGGCCCCCAATTGATGAAAGGCTATCTGAACAATCCAGCCGCCACAGCCGACTGCATCGATGAGGAGAGGTGGTTACATACCGGCGACGTGGGCTATGTGGATGAGGATGGCTACGCCTACATCGTCGACCGCGTCAAAGATCTGATCAAGTACAAGGGACTACAGGTAGCCCCAGCCGAGTTAGAGGCAATTCTGATTGGGCATGAAGCCGTCGCAGATGCGGCAGTAATTCCCAGCCCCGATGAGGAAGCGGGTGAGGTGCCCAAGGCGTTTATCGTCGCCAAGAGCGAGATCGCTGCCGATGACATTATGGACTATGTTGCTGAATGTGTGGCTCCCTATAAGAAGATCCGCCGTTTGGAATTTGTGGATGAGATTCCCAGGTCACCTGCAGGGAAGATTTTGCGTCGCCTGCTGGTGGAACGGGAGCGGTTGCAGCGGTAAGGAATGGATAGGTTACCCTACCTTCACCTCCTAGGTATAAACCAAGCCAGGAGATAGCTGGTTTTGCCCACCTGGGGCAGAGAGTGCAGCACAAAATATTTCTGCTGCTCAACCGGACTTGGACGAACCAATATTTCGCAAATCGTCTCCAGAGATACCACTTTGCCTTCCTTCTCTTTGGCATCCGACAGAAGCCAAGACAAATCAGTACAATTGCCCGATTGCTCCCCAACCTTCGCAGTGTATACTAGTCTTACCCCAGTAAAGTTTTGGTAATCTAACCATCATTTTTTGAAGACATACAATTTAAGACATACAATTTTTTGAAGACATACAGCTCTCTTGCCCAATTAAACCTACCCCATGTTAGGATAGGTTGGTCTGTTCCCTATCAGATTTCATAAACAGAAAATCATCATTGTGCCAGCAAACCACCAGCGCTGACGAGTTGTGGCGACCCATGTTGTCCCCATCGTAGGCGCATGAGCATCTGTCCTGAAAAACGGGACACGGATTAGATGGCTTAGCAGGATCTTTTTCATCCTCCGTGGCTTCACTTGAGCCGTGAAAAACTTCCTGGTTAGCCCTGACAGTTTTGATGTATACGAAGTTTCTACATACGAACTTAACTAAACACAAGGAGACTCACGATGAACAACAAAATTCGAGCGACTCTCTTGGTCGCACTCGCTGCTGTTATGCTCTTAACAACTGCCTATGGCCCAGAGGTTCAGGAAGTTGCTGCCTTTGGATGTCCATGGTGGTGGCCGCCTTGCCAGAACTAAGGCTGTAGTCTGTTGCGATGACCCCTGGCGTGTCCTGCTGTTCGCAAGCCATGCGCAATAACATAGTACACAGGGCAGGCTAGCACTACCGGATCGCCACAACCCGTCAGCGCCGGATGGGGTAAGGATGACAAGGTGAGAGGGTAAGGATGACAAGATGAGGGGTGAAAGATGACAAGGTGAGGGGGTGAAGGGGTGACAAGGTGACAATCACTTCCAAAGTGACTGTCACCTGACTGCCTAAACCAAGAGAAGCGATGAACGTTAAGATTAGACCCCACGAACAGACAACCGATGATGAGCAAGCCGTCAGTAGGCACGCCAACCCACAACCAGCCCAAGAAGAAAGCGAGGCATTTATCCTCTTTGTGCTGCTGCGGGCCGGTGCCATCATCGTCCATCAACTGCGCCAGGCCGTCGCGCCCAATTGGCTGGATCTCACCCTCTACATGGTTGCGGTGGCGCTGCTGCTCTGGCCTACCAATTTGCGTCTCTTTTGGTTGACTGCGCTGGTGCAGGCGGTTGATGCCTGGCAGAAGATCGAACTTGGCTCCAATCATTGGTTTTTGGTCGCCTTCCTCAATGCGACCGCGCTCCTGGTTGGCCTACGCTTGCTTTTGAGTCCGCAGCGGGCTGAGATTGTGCAGGCCAACGTTCGGGCTGCAGGGCGCTATGTGGCCACCCTCACGCCACTGCTACGCCTAGCCGTGCTCATCCTCTACGTTTGGAGCGCGGTTCACAAACTCAACGGAAGCTTTTTTGACCCACTGGTTAGCTGCGCGGTTTGGATCACAGAGTATCGGGGCTTGGGCACTATTCCTGGTTCTTCTTACCGAAGGCTTTGGCCCCAGTGCTCATCTGGGGTACCGTCATCGTGGAAGCCACTTTGCCGCTGTTGCTCTTGGTCAAGTCCACGCGACGGCTGGGCGTTGGCTTGGGGATCGCCTTTCATGTGGTGTTGGGTTTCTTCGACGTCTATGACTTCTCCTTTGTCATGATCGCCCTGCTCACCCTCTTCATTCCCCAGGAAGCGGCCGCCCTCTATCGACGTCTGCAACGCTGGTTTGCCAGCTACAGCGAGGACGCCCGCACGTGGCTACAGGTGGGCTTGGCTTTGGTCTTGCTCTTGATGGCTCAACGCGCGGCACTGTTCGTGTTGTTGGCGGGCAACGCAGGCGAGGTAATGGCTGAGGGCGCTTCAGAGAGGGGCTTCTACCTGGCGTTGGCCCCCCAGCTGCTCTGGTGGTTCCTGGCTCCCTTGTTTGGCGTGGCCTTTGGCTGGGTCTGGCTTCGCGTGCGCCAAGCCCCGGCCCCCTCGCTCCCCTGGAGAACCCCGTATGTGGGGCTGATGGTGCTGCCGCTGCTCTTGTTTTTCAATGGCCTCACGCCCTATCTCGGCTTGAAGACCCTCACCACCTTTTCCATGTACAGCAATCTGCATACCGAAGCCGGGGAGACCAATCACTTTGTGGTGCCAGTCACTTGGCAGCGATGGGGTTTCCAACAAGATGTGGTGGAGATTGTGGCGAGCGAGCATGAGGTGTTGGAGGAGACCCGCACCAATGAGTATGCCTTGATCTATAGCAGCTTTCGCCACCTGACCAATGGCCTGGCCCGCGATATCGCCGTTGATTCTCCGACCGAGCACTTTGCGGTTGCCTACCGCCACAATGGTGTAGCGCAGCGCAAAACCCTATCTGCCGATGCTGTCGAACCGTTTACTCTTGTTCGCTATCTGGAGCGCAAACTGCTGCCCATGCGTCCTGTTGACCTAAGGCCGACCACGCGCTGTGCCAATTGATCAGAGGGCGTGGTGGATGGATGAGACCTCCGCTAATGCAAGACAACTTAATCCTCATCATGAATATCAGGGTGTATGAGCCTGAAACTACGCTACCGTCTCTTTGATAGCAACATCCAGTTCCGTTGCCTGCCAGCCAAAACGGTTCACAAACTTGCTATCGTCAATGGTGAAGGGTTGCTCAAATTCGTAGACCATTTCAACCATTTCAGCAGCATCCGAATTGAAAAATCCCATCAAGCGCAGCAGCCATTTGGGCGCAACCTGCATCTTTAGTGGATGCCCTGCCGCGTCGTAGATCATTTCAAGCGTTTTCTGAGTACTGATGGCTGGCGGCGTTGGGAGGTGCCACACCTGCCCAAAGGCATCTTCGTTCTCTGCCAGCGTAACGAGTGCCCTGCCAATGTCTGGCATGTAGGTATAGCTATGGGGCTGATCCACATCACCAACTACTCGGGCTGGTTTGCCCGCCACGGCAGTCTTAAAGACAAAATCCCCACCAAGGGTAGACTGCATCACCCGCGGCCCTACGAAGTCAGACGCACGCCCAACAACAACTTGAACGCGTCCCGCTTTATGGGCAGCCATTAGATCCTGAGCCATCTGTGCCCGAACTTTCCCTTTCTTGGTATGAGCATTGTGTAGAGTATTTTCCGTCATGGGTTGACAATTCGGCTCACCATATAGATAGAGATTGTCTATCACCGCGAGCTTGGCGTTGCTGGCCTCTGCAGCGGCAATCGCGTTGGCCTGTAGCGTTGGAAATAATTCGGCCCACTTGTTGTATGGCGGATTGAGTGAATTATAGAGAACAACTGCACCCTCCGCGGCTTTAACGGCAACTTCTTGGTCAGACAAATCTCCGCTGAACAGCTCTACTTCGGCAGGTAGTTTTTCGCTTGTTTTGCCTGATCGGTTCACCAAGCGTACTCGATATCCTTTCTCGTACAGCACATCCATTATAGCTAGGCCAACCGGTCCTGTTCCAAAGATTACGTGTAGATTGTTTGACATTGTCGTTTCCTTGATTGAAGCGTTTCAGCGTTTCAGGCTGACCAGTGCAGTGTTACGTAAGTTTTGCTAGTTTAGACGTAGGCGCTGTTTTTAACTGCGCAAGCATGGCCGCCCGTTCATTTTCAAGAGAAGTCGGGGGATTTTCCGTGCTTGTGCGGTTGCAAACCGCACCTACGATTGGCCCATTCTAATGGTACAAAATTTACCATACAGCGCACTAGCTAACCGGCTGACTAGCTAACCGGCTGACTAATTGAGGTCGGAACAGTACAATGAGCGCAATAAAGAGCCACCAGAAGTGCAGCATAGAGACGTTAATCGTCAGCATCGCGCCTGCGTCGATGTTCACAATTTCCAGCAGGCCTGCAGTTAGAGCAACAGCAGTCAAAATTCCATAAATACCTATCCAGCGAGGAAGCGCACCGTGTCGCAATATTACATAAGAGGTAACCCCAACCCACAAGGCCGCAAAGAAACCAACGCCAAGCACCTCGCCAACCGAACCGGCGTAGGCATTGAGTATATCGTACATGACGGCCACCGACTCTCGAGTGGCTTCAGAAGAGGCAGGGTCCACGTACACTTGAGCAAGGATAGGCATGGGAATCAGCCAACGGATGATGCCGAGTACGCGCAATACAGCAGATCCGATGGCAAACCCAGTGGCGATTTGTAAAAGCGTATTGTGCCGGTTTCCCCCTGCCACAATACGCGAGATGACAACGGCAACAGGGATGATTAGAACCGAGTAAAGCATGTAGATTGAGTAACCGAGTTTTACCATAGTGGCTTCTTGCAAAATCAGCGGTAGGTTGACGCTGGCTGGCTCGTCCAGGCTGGCAGGCCAGTTGATCGCTGCGCCCAAAATGGTTAGCGGCAAAAAGATCAGTAAGGATTCGATAAAAAGCAAAACGAAGGCAGCATTACGAAATGTTTTTGTAAGGGTCATTGTCTATTCTCCAGTAGAATTGTAGTAAATTAAGTATACGAATTTGATAAGTAGTAGTCCACAGTCACTTGGTCGCATAGTCCAGAGTCAGTCTAGCTATGTCTAGTGCAATGTGATCTACTGATAGGGAATGACCTATAGATCAATGGTCTATGAACCATAAATGTTAACCGAAGGGGTGATGACTCGCTCTAAGGAATCAAGATTAAATAATACCCAAAACTTCGCTTGTATCATCTCGACCGAAGCGGAGAGATCTTTCTGATTTTATTTGAGCATAATTCCTAAGTGCAAAGCACAGGGAAAATCTCTCTATCAAGGCGATAGGCAAGGAACCCCGTGCCTCGCACTAAGTTAACAGATATAGCCTACGGATATGCTGCTTGATAGCCCATAATGCGGGCAGTTGCAGCCATGACGGCAAACATACCATTTTGTAGGGGCTTAGGAGTGCCAGCTAGATAGAAACCAAGATTTAGTTCCTGGGTCAGCACGGCAATCTGTAGTGGTATGTTCCGTTTATGTTCACCTGCGTAGGCCAATGTCTCGAAAAAGATCTCATAGTCTAGGGCAGGTCGCAGTTCGACCAATACCTTGACTCCACGGCTCTGCTTCGAGTGAAAGCTATGGGCAACTCCTGCTGGTATGGTGAGCGATTCCCCGACCGATAGCGATTTTGCTTCACCGTCTACAATTGCATGAAAGGTGCCTTCTTGTACGGTGAAGGTCTCTTCTTGACAAGCGTGTATATGAGACGGCACGCTTGCATGGTTAGCGGGCAGAGTGTCCTCAAATTGGAGCAGTTCGCCATCTGTGTCGGCGGATGTGAGTAGAAATCTGATCGTCTCACCGGTTGAACTGTTATGGATGACTTGGTCTTTTGTTGCCATGCTATCCTCCTATAGCTTGGTTTCGACGGCGCGTTTAAGAACGCTGAGCGTATGCTCAAAGTGCTCACTATTCTCATTTGTTCGTTGGGAAATGTTCGGCGGGCGTTTTAGACTAGAACTTCCTCGACAGAACGGCGGGCGCTCGGCAGCACCTCATTCAGTGGGTAACCCAAGCGGAATACGAAGGTTGGTCGCCAAGCTGGTTCACCTGTGATCTCGTCCATGAGTGTAGCCGTGGCTGACTCCTGGCCAAGCTGAAGATCCCGGTCGACCACCTCAGGCATCTGGTTGATCGGCTGCATAACTAGCCCGTTGGTAGTAGCCCAAAGGTGCATTCTCTGCCAGATTCGGCCAGCTTGGAGCGTACCCTCACGGCTATAGAGATTGGACACAGCGATAAAGCCTAATACATCCGTATTTTCTAGGGATGTAGCGGTGCCGGAGACCCAACCTGAATCGATCTGCTTCTGGGACATGGGCGGTAACATCTTGATTACGGCACGTAGAAATCCTGGCAGACCCGCGGTATCGATAAATGGTCCATCTTTCTCCTCCTGTACTTCGTCCCAGGTGAGGGACATCCAACGATAACTGTCATAGGCCATTTCGTGATCTGCTACGATCGCTTCTGTGCTAGCAATTGTGGCCTGGGCGATCTGCTGGAACGGTTGTGCGTCCTTGCCGTAGGTGAAGATCCTGACGTTCACGTCATCTGCAACCAACGCAGCCATCTCATCAAGTTTACCTTGGTCAACGGAACGTGCATTATCGTAGTTGTAGCGGTTGGTATGCCGATTGGGAATGGCGTCGAAGAGCAAGCTGGATTGGGCCTCGCCAGGAGAGAGGGTAATGGTCGCGACTTTCTCTATCTGTGGAGTTGCCTTGGGCGGTGACAACTCACCGTCCACCAAAACGTACTCAGCATCAAAGCCAGTCGCAGCGGCAGTAATCATCATATTTTCAATGGCACAGCCCAAGCCAATGTGCATCTCGCGCAAGTAGGGATCCATTGTACCTAAGTGACGGCTTGTATCCGCATAGAGCTCAATCTGATTCTCGCTCACTTGAAAGAGCCACGGCTGGGTATTGTGGGGATTAGCCGCCAAAATTGCCGATTGGACCAGACGTAGAGCCCCTTCAGCAGGCTCATCTCGCCAGTCTGTCCACTCTTCATAGGCTGGCCCCGTACCCGATGCAAAGACGCCCTGATCTACAGCACGATAGACACCACCTCCAACGACAGCAACTGCCGTAATACCAATCCCTTGCAAAAATTTTCGTCTATTGATTTTCATCGTTTATTCCTTTATTGGTACCCAATTCAGATAGCAGAGACTGCGATGCACGGCTTGAGCATGTCTTCTCTCTCCAGCTCGACTAAACGATCAGCCGTGCGTTGCAGTCGTAGCGGTCTTTGAATTTAGGGTGTGTTGAAGAGACCTAACGCCGAATGGCATTTAGCTCTGGAGAAATTGAATTGTTTTCGATTGAGAATGAAGCTTATACTGCGGTCGTTTTTGGAGCGGTAGTTTTCCAACGCTCTACCAGAGAAATCAACCTACCGCTCTCAAACGGAGCTGAGTATACACTTTGCCAGACAAGTCTTGTCCCGACTCATGACCAATCTTCTCTGAAAATTCTGAGTGAGGAGGACAGAGCTTTTCTGGCCATCTGTGGATAGAGCGAATCACGCCAGCTTGAGCCCTAATGAAGAGAAGAGCTCTTTCAGCACCTGCCTGTAGAACGTATCTACGTCGCCGATGACTGGACCCGCATGATTGTAGGCTTCCAATGCAATAATGCCGTGCATAGTCGCCCATACGTAGTTCATGGTGTGAAACAGGTCGACTGCTTCATCAGGAATGTGGATTTCCTCAAGATAGTGACGTCGAATCGGAGGCGGTGCCTGCAACAACGGCTTGCTCAACTGGACGTCACCAGATTGAATACCAGCCACCAGAGTCTCCATGAAAATCGGTCCCATCTTGCGCGCTGCTGGTGTCGTGACCTCTCCAGGTGCCTTATAACCAGGAATAGGGTTACCATAGACCAATTGGAAATCAATAGGATTGTCTAATACCCACTGGCGAAAAGCAATAGCTGCGGCAAAGACTTGCTCGCTATAGGAATCGCCAGCCTGTGCAGCGGCATCTCGGCTCATCTGTACGTAGTCAGCGTGGCTGGTAAAGGCATCAACAATGAGCGCCGTAATCAGATCATCCAATGAAGAGAAATAGTGGTAGAGGGCGGGAGCCGTCATCTCTAAATTACGAGCAATAGCGCGTAGGCTTAACCCTGCCGTACCTTTCTCTGCCATCAATTGACGAGCAGTATCTTTGATGGCCTGTTGTGTCGCTTCATTTAGCTCTATTTGTCGTTTTCTTGGCATCTACTTTTTTGAGTCAAGCACCACCGGTAAAACCGGTGGCTTGAGTTAATGCACCTAGAAGGTGCTCTTTTACTTATCTAATCGAACAACTTGCCTTGGGTGGCATCAGAGTCTTGGTCTCTCTTGTTTTGCCACCGAACGTACTTTT
>JBCCHB010000104.1:0-60392 GCA_039028975.1 Chloroflexota bacterium | reverse complement strand
GGAAGAAGAAGACCGACGCTACGACCAACTGAGTCTCTTCGACCAAGACTGATAGAAGTTGCCCCCATTGGGGGCTCTAAATAACCGCTTCGAGCGGTCCATGAATTCAAGCCACCGGCTCTGCCGGTGGTCGCTGACTTAATTCACGCTAAAGCTTTGTTCTGCTTGGGCTGCCCATTGCATGGTATACAGGTTATAATAGCGACCTTCCTGAGCCAGCAGTTCAGAGTGGGAGCCCATTTCAACAATTTCGCCTTTGTCCATAACAACGATTTTGTCTGAGTTCACAATGGTGTTGAGTCGGTGGGCAATGACAAAGCTCGTGCGGTTGCTCAACAGTGTATCCAATGCCATCTGAATCTGTCGCTCTGTCGCCGTATCAACGCTGCTGGTGGCTTCGTCCAGAATCAACACTTGAGGATCGGTCAACAAAGCTCGAGCAAAGGAAACAAGCTGGCGCTGCCCCACACTTAAATTGACCCCATTTTCCCCTACTTTGGTGGCGTATCCATCCTCCATTCGCAGAATGAATTCATGAGCACCCACTGCTTTTGCCGCAGCCACCACTTCATCATCGCTTGCATCTGGCTGACCATACCGCAAATTGTCCCCAATGGTGCCACCGAAGAGGAACGTATCCTGGAGCACAATGCCCATTTGAGAACGAAGACTCTTTTGGGTCACTTGACGGATATCATGATCATCAATTTTGAGAACACCATCAGTAACGTCAAAAAAGCGTGCAATCAGGCGAATCATAGTGCTTTTGCCCGCACCAGTTTCCCCGACAAACGCAATTCGTTCACCTGGTTTGGCATGAAGGGTCACATTTCGGAGAACAGGTTCATCGTCTTTATAGTAGAAGCTAACACGGTCAAAATCCACTTTTCCTTTGACTGGCGGCAAATCATATGCATTTGCGTCATCACGTAAATCAGGTTCTGTATCCAGTAACGTAAAGATTCGTTCACAGCCGGTCATGGTCGCCTGAAAAGTGTTATACCGCTGAGCCATTTCACGAATTGGCTCGAAAAACCGTTCGACGTACAGAACAAACGCGACGAGAACGCCAGCCGTTATAGCATCCCCAACAACGAGCCAGCCCCCTAGGGCCACCACCATAGCCATGGTCAAGGAACCAATAAAGTCAACACCTGGGAAGAAAAGGGCAATGAGTCGACCAGTTTCCACGTTGGCATCATAGTAAGAGCTATTCAAATCATCGAAGCGAGCTTGGTTGCGCGCCTCCCGGCTGAAGCTTTTGGTTACCCGAATTCCCGAAATTGATTCATTCAGGTAACCATTGATCAGGGAGAGGCGAATACGAGCCGAACGGTATATATCCCGCACTTGCTTCCGCCAGATGTTGGTCAAGACCACCATGACAGGGACTAGAGATAGCGTAATTAGTGCTAATTGCCAACTCATGCCAAACATGGCAACAATAATACCGAGAAAGATAAAGAGTGAGCGGGTCATACCGGTTATAGACCAAGTAACAAAATCCTGCATGACACCCACATCACTAATTAAGCGGCTCATCAAGCGGCCGACACTATAGTTATTGTGGAAGTTGAGAGATAGTTTATGTAAATGGCGGAAGAGCTGGCTGCGTAAATCTGCCACCACTTTGGTACCCGCATAGGCCATCAGGCGAATACGTAACCGGTTGGTAATCCATTCACCGATGACGGCAACCACAAACATAATGGTCCAAAAGCGTAGCTGGGTGAATGAGCCGGTGCTAATACCGTCGTCAATAGCCCGGCCTATCAGCCAGGGGCCAGCCACACTTAGAGAAGAGGAGATGGCCATGGCAACTAACGCAAGAGTTAGATGGGATCTGTATGGCTTAAGATAGCGCAACAGGCGCATAAGCATCTGACTATCGTAAAGTTGACGCTCGTCATCTTCGTTCTCATCTGGTAGCAGATCGCGGATACGTTCTTCCCTGGCGAGCCGTTCGCCTTCTTCTAGGCTAAACCGTTTGCCAAAGAGCCAAGCACGATTCCCCCGTCTGCTCTTAATCCGAACCCCTTCTTCCGTATGGCTGGGGTTGGTGTCATTTCTATCTGATTGTATAGTTGAATTTTGTGCCATTTGGGTCGGTCCTGTGATCCTTGGTCCATAGTCCATAGTCCATAGTCCATAGTCTTTGGTCGGCGTTCGCTATGTGTCGGCCACCAGCTACCAGCCACCAACTGTAGAGTTTATGATTTCTTACCGGCCAGGAACTGGTGTAAACGATGCGGATTCGGATAGGGTTGCAGACTCCTCAATGCGATGAGAACTTGCATCGTAAGGCGATGGAGAGGTCGAAAGTTGTTGGAATTCTTCTTGGTCCTTGAGTTGTAGATCGTAAATTTGTCGATAGAGACCATTCATTTCCAAAAGGCTATCATGAGTTCCACGCTCAGCAATCCGTCCATTCTCTAAGACCAATATCTGATCGGCACTTTTGAGCGATAAGAGGCGTTGGGCAATGACAAAGGTTGTTCGTCCCTTCATTAATTCCTGCAGGGCTTGTTGAATCAGATGTTCAGTCTCCGTATCAACGGCGCTGGTTGAGTCATCTAAGATCAGAATACGCGGATCGCAGATCAAAGCCCGAGCAATGGCCACGCGTTGTTTTTGTCCACCACTTAGGGTGACGCCGCGCTCACCAACATGGGTTTGGTAACCGTCAGGGAAGGTAAGGATAAAGTCGTGAGCACAGGCGGCTTTGGCCGCGGCTTCGATCTGTTCTTGGGTTGCATCACCCCGTCCGTAAGCAATATTCTCAGCAATTGTCGAGCTGAAGAGGAATGGTTCCTGCAAGACAATCGCAATGTTGCGCCGCAGCTCATGCAGTTTGCGCTCCCGCACATCTACACCGTCGACGAGCACCTGCCCGCTGAAAGGGTCATAAAAGCGAGGAATCAGATTAATGATAGATGATTTGCCCGAACCGGTCGGTCCAATAAGTGCCACAACTTGCCCTGGTTCTGATACAAAGCTGATGTTCTGTAAGATTGGTGCATCCTCGAGATAGCCAAAGGTGACATCCTGAAAGACTACATGACCTGTGGACTCTTCTACAGATACAGCCTGTTCTGGCTCCTCTATGGTACTGGGCGTATCAATGATTTCATATACTCGCTTGACACTTGCACCAGCGGTTGCCGCCATATTGACCAGAAACCCAAGGCGAAGTACGGGTCCGTTGAGCATCAGCACATAGGAGATCATGGCAAAGAGAGAACCCACTGTAATCTGGGCCGACAAGGCCATGGGGCCACCAAACCAGAGTAATAAGACAATACTAAGGGCTAAAATAAGTGTAAAAAGAGGCCAGTAAACTGACCAAAGCTTGATCGCATCGTAGCGTCGCTCAAACCAATCATCATTCTCTCGATCAAATTTGACGAACTCATCCTCTTCCCTGGCGAACGCCTTTACAACATTAATCCCCGTCATACTTTCCTGCATAGCTGTCGAGAGCACACCCATCTGCTCTTGGATCCGTTGGAAAAGTGGGCGGATGACCCCTCCAAAGCGTATGGTTGAATAGACCATTACGGCCATGCAAGGCAGCACCATGAGTGCAAGACGTAGATTTTCAAAGAGCATAGCAGTGATTACACCGATTAATAGCAGCACTGTAGCCAACAGATCCATGAGCCCCATACCGACAAAACGTTCTGTCTCGGTAATGTCACTTGTGGCTCGGCTCATCAGATCACCTGTTTGAGCTGTATCATGGAAGCCAAAGGGCAGACGCTGCATACTCTGATAAAAGTAATCACGTAGATCATAGGCTACGCGAAACGTTAACCATTGACCGAAATATTGTTGGCCAAAAGCCGCCATAGCTCGAATGACAGCGATGGCTACAATCAAGCCAGCAGCCCAAAAGAGGCTGGTTGAATTGCCTGCAGCAATGCCGTTATCAATTGCATTTTTTATGACTTGTGGAATAAAGAGGTTGAGGAGAGCCGCGCCCATCATTGAAATGTAGGCAATGCAAACCTCCTTAGGATAAGGGCGTAGATGTCCAAGCAGACGGGCGTATGTCCGTAGTGTCTCATTCATGATTCCCTCCTGTCAGCCTTACGAAACCAATAAAAATTCAGGCCAAATAAAAAGGCCAACTAGGCGTGTGCCTATGGCCTCTCGTGATTCTAGCAGACAACAAATTTGCTGTCAAACAGAGCAAAATTATCTCTTTCCACCATTTGACCTACGCCCTTTTCCGGTCTGCTGCTGTTGGGTCGGGCTGCCCCGGAAACTGGGACATGAGAGCACGCATATTCGACAACGGCTTACATCCTTGATACGAGTAAGGAGCCATGGTTCAATATCATCGACGTGAATGGTAGTTGTGATCACAGTAGGCAGGGAAGCGCTATAGCGATAGTCCAACAACTGGAAGAGCTTCTCCTTCGCCCAAGGAGTAGCACTTTCCGTGCCCAGATCATCCAAGATCAACATAGGTGTATTTTTAATCTCATCAAACCGGCGATCGTAAGTGGTGGTTGCTGTTGGGCTGTAAGTAGAGCGAAGATGATCAAGCAGATCTGGAGCCACGATGAAAAGTACGTCTCCAAGTCCCCTATCGAGTCGATGGTTGGCGATGGCTGCGGCAAGATGAGTCTTACCAGCACCGTAGGTACCATTGATAGCAACCCATCCCGTCGGATTTTCGGCGTATTGATAACAGAAATCATAGATCGTTTGTACGTTTGCTCGCTCTTGAGCTGTTAGCTCATTACGTCGAGTTTCAAAGGTATCAAAGCGCTTATCCTGATGAAGACGTAGGGTACTCAACCCGTAATTACTCGTAGCCCCTTGCTCAACGCGGAAATCAGGTGCTGTAATCAACACATGATTCACAAATTGAACATAAAGAAGACGGCTACGTAAGCGAGGTTCGATCTCATCCATGCGGAGGTTCGTGGTGATAACGGTGGGTAGCTTTACATTATAACGATGATTGAGCAGTTGGAAGAGTTTTTCCTGCGCCCAGCCGCTGCTATGTTGTGCCCCCAGATCATCCAAAATCAGCAGAGGTGTCGAGCGTACCTGCTCGAAAAGCTCGTCATAGGTCACATCACTATTAGGGCCAAATGAACGCCGCAAGTGATCGAGCAGATCTGGTACGACTTGAAAGAGAACCGAATGACCTGCATTGAGCCGTTCATTGGCAATTGCTGCCGCGAGATGGGTCTTTCCGCAGCCATAAGTTCCAGTGATCAATAACCATCCTTCAGGCTGCTGGGCAAAATGCTGGCAGGTTGTGCTGGCATAGTGCAGGCTATGCTTGTGCTCCCTTGATAGGTGCTCTGGAGAAGCATCAAATCTGTCAAAGGTCAATGGCTCTAGGCCATCTAGGTTGCTCATCCGCAAAAGACGATTCAGCTTGCGATAGGCTCTCTCTTGCGCTCGGCATGAGCAGGGAATCGCCTTGCCAAATTCAGGATGCCCCATGGGTACATCTACTGTTAAAAAGCCCATGTCATTACATCGGGTGCAGCTAACTTCTGGTGTGATTTCTTTGGGATTGGCTAGATCTCTATCCGGTAGGGTAATCTGATGGACTGGAGCCTCGGGCCGATTTCGCCGTCGTCCTCTACTACCCGATGATGATGTCCTTGAGATCATCTGGGATATCATATCCGCTCTCTGGGACTCGTCGTTCCCCAGCAGGTCGTCCATTCCTTTCATATTGATTGCTCTTTCCTAGAGTATCTGTTCCAGCACTCTTGTGCTTGGCAGTATCTCGTCCGTCTGTTTCCCAACGTTTGAGAATGGCGAGAATATATTTCAGGTTGCGGGCATTGCGGCTTACGGCAATCTCAAATGCCTCCTCGATCCAAGAGGGTGGATAGGTCTTTTCAAGATCCCGCAGTTGGTCGGCGATCATGGGTGACAACATTCCCACATTTTGCTCATAGAGAATAAAGATAATCGGTCGGTCCACTTTGAGCTTTGCCTCTTCGGGCAGAACAGGCAGAAGTTCCGTCAGTTGCCCCTGACGAATCAAAGCCAGCGTCTGCCGTCCCTTGACCGTATTCATAAAGTACCAATCTTCAAGTAACTCCTCTTCTCCACTCTTTGGCTCGTTGCCCAGTCCTAAACCCAATTCATCTGGCTCGCCCGGCGCAGTAATCTCCAGGCGCAGCAACGTATTGCGAGCGACGGTCCGTTCCAAGGCATCGTCTAGAATAGTCAGCGGAGGGCGAAGATCATCTGCGCTCAAGCTAGAGAGAAGTTGGGTATCGCTACGCAAATCGTCACCCCGCAAATAGCGCAAATCGCCACTCTGCTCGTTTAGCAACCAAAAGCAGTGCATGGTCAACTTTAGCTCGGCCAAATTATCAATTAAGGGAAGCAGATCACTAAAAAAGTAATCCGGTACAACAATTGGATTCATTTTTTTATCGGGAAACCCAATAAAGGCAGTATTTTGGCTCATAAGTCTACTGGTTGCTCTCCAAAGGGATCAATAAAAAGGTCTGCTACCTCTGAAATCATTAGCGCTACAACGAATTCTATGACTCTAGGCAGAATTATACATTTGTTCTATCAAACTGTCTAGCAAAGCATAGTTAGTAATCTAGCTCTGTCCTCTGGACTTCCATATCACTAAATTGAGTCAGCTCTTTACGGAAATAGAGGCTTGCAGTACCGGTTGAGCCGTGCCTATGCTTGGCGACAATGATGTCGGCGATATTTTGTCGATCCGTGTCTGGAATGTAGTAATCCTCTCGGTAAATGAACATGACGACGTCCGCATCCTGCTCTATCGATCCACTTTCACGCAAGTCAGACAACATAGGTCGCTTATCGGCCCGGCTCTCTACAGCGCGACTTAGCTGACTTAACGCCAGCACAGGTACATTCAATTCACGGGCAATCTCTTTGAGAGAGCGACTAATGTAGCTGATCTCCTGCTGACGATTTTCACCTCGCCCGGCGGTCTGCTGGCCGGTCATCAATTGCATGTAGTCGATGACGATTAGATCCAACCCATGCTCGGCATAGAGACGACGAGACTTAGTTCGGATGTCATTCACTGTTGCGCCTGGCGTATCGTCGATAAAGATGCTGGTGTTGGCGAGGGTGTTGGCGACCTCTAGCACAATGGTCCATTCGTCATCATGAACCTGTCCCAATCGTAGACGGTGGCTGTCGATCCGGGTCTCCATGGCGAGCAGGCGCTGCACCATTTGATCATTGCTCATCTCCAAGCTAAAGATGCCGATTCGGGACCGGAGATTACGGACGGCATTTAAGGCTAGGCTAAGCGCAAAAGAGGATTTGCCCATGCCGGGTCGTGCTGCCAGGATAATCAGATCGCTCTGTTGGAAGCCGCCAAGCATCTGATCCAGCGCCTGAAAGCCAGTTGGCACGCCCATGAGTGCGTCCTGGTTGCGGGCCATAAAGTCGAGCCGGTTCACAACCTCTTGCATAATGGAGTGAATGGGCGTTAGATCGCGATGAATGCGACTCTCGCTAACGCCAAAGATGATCTGTTCAGCCCGTTCCACTACTTGGTCTGGATCTTGGCTTTCATCATAGGCTAGTTCAGCAATCTTGCCAGCAGCCGAGATGAGGCGGCGAAGGAGCGCTGTCCGCTCTACAATGCGGGCATAGTGATCAACATGAATCGCTGTGGGTGTGGTACCCATCAGATCGTTGAGGTAAGCTGGACCGCCGATCTCGTCGAGCTGCTCACGCCTATCGAGTTCATCAGTCAGGGTGAGGGGATCAAGAGGTTCCCGACGTTCGTTGAGAGCCAGGATAGCCCCATAAATCCAGCCATGACGCTCGCGGTAGAAATCTTCAACGCGCAAGAAGTTGGCAACCTTTACAATGGCGTCAGGATCGATCAATAAAGAGCCCAATACTGCCATCTCGGACTCAATATTGGCCGGGACCATTTTGATCGGTGCCGATTGGCTCACCGGTTCTAGATAAGGTTCGTCGAAGGGGTGATCGCTAAATGGATCCATAGTTGACTATTGATAAATGATCATATTTGGCATGACATCGATGGTTAGATAGTCATCGTAAGATTCAAGGCCAAGCGCTTGAGAAGGTGTTAACAGGGGTACATCCCAACCATAAAATAGTTTGAAGGAGCTGAATTCGTCACTCTTATCGACAAAGATATTATATTTGCTGATCTTACCCCCAGGCCCCCCCCACCCATCAACCGAGATAGTTAGATCAATCGGATAGCTGTGGTCTAGATCCTCTTTATCCCGAATCATTTCATCTAGAAATTGGTGTACCAGAAGGATCTTTCTATCCCGGATTCCATTGATGATCATATGTTGAAACATGGCTGCCTGCACCTGATTCACCTGCTCTGCCGTGACATAGCCGATGGGGTTGCCGGGAACGGCTTGGTCTGGGTGTACCAAGGCAAATTCAGGGTCAACCGCGAGATGAACATTAGGGTATTTAAGATAAGGGAAGCCATAGCGCATGGAAGCAACGGGTGTCAAGCCACCGATCTGGATATCCAGTATCACCGCAAAGCCTTCTTCTTCAGCCCGCTCAATATACTCCATGACCGTCTCATCGCTCAGAAAATTGAGATAGTCACCCCGAACACCAGGTGCCCGGGTTGCCATTCCATACACTAAGTGGAAAGCAGGCATCACCGAGATGCCAGCGCCATTGGCATCATCATACTCGTTTGCTTTGGTGCGCAATAACCGTACCAGGGTATTGATGTCATATTCACCCAAGATCCCCATCACGCCTATATTTGGGCGCCCATAATAAGTTAACCACGTCGTATGATAATATGGCGAATCTGGCTCAGCTTTCCGTGTGGCAAATGTCATTCGTTCTAACGCATTTTTGCGGGTCGACTGAAGTTGGGCGTCTGACACCCTGGCAAGCGGTGCTATAGGTACAGGCAGTGGTTTGTATGCAGATACTTCATCCGATAAGGCTGCCCCAGGATCAGCCACGTCAGTGTCAGCCACAACCACATTAGCCTCAACAGAATCAACCTCATCTGAACTAGGATTATCTGAACTAGGTTCATTTACAATCGAGCTATCTGCATCAAGTTCACCTGAAACAGGTTCTTCTATTCCTGTTTCATCTTGCTTCAGCGTTTGAACCGCGGCTTGTAGAGGAGCCTGTTTAGACCATGAGCGCGTCTCTTCAGAAGATGTCGAGAAGGTGGCTTGGCAGCTCGTTACGAATAATAGTATAACAGTAGACAAACAGATTTGAACTATGCGAACAAAGCATTTCTTTTTCATGGGTGAGTGGAATTAAAGTGGAACGTGGCAATATTGCAATACTGCGGTCGATTTGAAGACCGGAGTTTTCCGCAGCCTCTACAGGAGAGACTAAATTCCGGTTTTCAAACGGAGCTGAGTATAAGGACAAAAAGTGTGCAAGTCATTTGAGAACATGGTTCCCTATAACTTGCACACTTGATACCAATAAACACAATCAATAGATCACAACTTGATAAGCATTCAGACATGGAATCTGCTCTCCACAACAGATTCCAAGATGTACGAAATAATTTCCGCACCAAGCCTAATCACTTCACAGATGCCATCAGCTAATAAGAGTTTCTATACTGTAACAGAGGTAGACAATTTTCTCAACTTTGCATCTGTTTGGTCGCTAAGGTTAAGCAAGTGACACACCGTTTTAAATTTTGGACCGTTTAAGGAAAGGGAGTGAGTACTATAGCAAAATCCAGAGCAGAACAGAAAGACTCACGATACTACAAAGGGTTGAAAAGAAGATAATAGCGGCAACTAGTCGGGGAGCAGCATCAAATTCTGTAACCAGGATGGTCACCATGACAGCAGTAGGCATAGATGCTTGTAAAATGATGATATCCCGCTCTAGGCCATTTACGCCCAGCAGAAGACAGAGCCCCCATGCTAAGATGGGCGCAACCAGTAGTCGAATCAAGGTAACGGCATAGACAGGTTGCTGGTTGAATGCGACTTTAACACTGCTCAACTGCACCCCCATCAGGATCAACATTCCAGGCACTGCAGCCCCACCCATCAGATCGGCCGCTCGCACAACCCCTGTTGGTAGTTCCCATTGAAGCCAATTGAGGGCTAAACCACCAATAGCAGCGTACAGGGTAGGCACCCGTAGCCCGTGACTGACGGCTTTCCCAACGGAAGCACTACCTGCGGAGGCCACAACGGAACCCAATGTATTGCTGCAAAAAGAGGTTACTACATAGTAGAGAGTCCCCAAAGCTGCTCCCGCTTCGCCAAAGGCAAATAGGGAAATGGGGATGCCCATATTGCCATTATTGGCGACGGCTGACGCCAAGGTAACGGCGGCTCGCCTGCGGCGCTCTTCCCGAAAAGCGGTAAGCCATCCCAATGTACCAGTAAGGATAACCATACAGATAGAGATAAGCGCCAGGTTTTGAAGATTACTGATATTGATTTTCGTCTGATAGAGGCTTCGAAAGACTAAAGAAGGAGTGGCAAGATAGAAGAGGATTCTGCCGATGGTGCGACTATCCAACACCATATTGCGGCCCAGAAAATACCCAGAAGCAACCACAAGTAAAACAGGCAAAACTGTACGTCCAAAGATTGGCAGAAGAGAATCAAAAATGAACAATACTACGCCTATTCATCTAAGAATTCCTCAGTTTCATCCGGGAAATCTTCCTCATCTTCAGCATCATCCAAATTATGAAAGACGTGATACTCATCCAATCTAGGCGCAAAGTATTCAACGACAAATTCGTTGGGGACCCCCATGGGCTGGGTGATCTCCCGCAAGAGGGATTGAATCAACCGCTTTCGCTGCCCCTCAGGCAATTTCCGAGACTGCTGGTCCCAGAAGAGAATCGTCCCGTAGACTCCTTCGTTGGTGTAGTGCATATCCAGCTTACCAATGGTCATAGGTTGCTGGCGGCTATCTCGTTGGTCTAGATCAAAAAGTGCGTACTGCTCTGAACTTTGCGTACGCACCAAGCGCTTCAATTTCAAATTCACAAATCATGCCCTATTCTTCATAGATGCCGAGATCCTCTTCATCCGAACCAAGCCATTCGTCCCACGGCTCATGGTCCCACTCATCCTCGTTATCCAATGCTTCATCAAAGAACGGGGCGCCCTCTGAATCAGCGTAAAAGGCCATCTCTTCCAGGGCATCGTCAGCCGCTTGACGTTCAGCTTCATCGCCCTCTTCGGCAATAATGCGTAACGCCTCGGTAGCATCTTTCCCACCAATCCTGCCTAGCGCAAAGATGGCAGCATCGCGTACGACTGGTGCTTCGTCTTCTAATAAGAAGAGCAGATCTTGGTTAGCAATTTGTGTCCCTAATTCGCCACATGCTCTAGCGGCCTGCGCGCGCATCAATGGAGATGGATTCTGTAATTCAGCCCGTACCAGGCCACGCCAGCGGATATCTGCGCTTCGCCCCATGGCAACCAGTGAGCTAACGCGCATCTCTTCATCAGGCGAGTAATACCCATCCTCTATCAGCTCGCGGATACCTGTTTCACCTGAATAGGCAATACTTTCCAAAGCTCGGCAGCGCACAGCCAATGCTTCCATCTCATCGTGAAGCATAGATAGAAGGGTCTCTTCAGCCTGAATGGCTAATGATGCATCAAGCTCATCCAGCTCTCCAGATAGCACGTAATGTCCGAGGGAAATGGCGATCGCTTCACGAACCCCTGGTTCCATCTCTCTACGTAAAATACGCATATATTCGGCCAATAGATCACTCCCCAATTCTTCCCGTAGTCCCTGAATAGCCACCTCTTTGACGAGCGGTTCGTCATCTCGCAGAGCAATTCGCAAGATACGACCTAAATGATAATCTAATTCATTATCGGCAGATTCAACCAGGGTTGATACAACCCATTGACGGCGCTGCACAGGGATATCGGTCCAATGATCCTGAACTAAACGTGCATCGTAGCGGGTTAAGTCCGAGAAAGCAAAGAGATCTTGAGCGGTCAGTGAGCGATCATCACTAGTTAAGCGAAAGAGAAGCTGATCCACTGGCAATTTGATCTTGCCATTATTTAGCTCTTTGGCGATATCGCTACCTATTGCATTCAAATCACTTGTATCTGTATAGTTCATATTTTGAGTCATGGTAATATAGCCATTCTGTTACATATCCATCCTACTCTCTACCGCCATGTAAAGGAATAAGAAGAGCTGGGCGGGCTGACAGCAACGCCAAATTGATCGATGACCTCCACATACCAATACCAAATACGTCCAAATTCCTGTGGTGCTAGTGAGCAATAGGCGGTTTCCATAGACCAAGATGTCCGATCTCTATCTCTTAGTTGTTCAACAATCCAGGTGATGGTCGGTGTGCCATCCTGTCTATAGCCACTGACAAAGCCCATGTGCATCAGATATTGATCAGCAGGCCCCATAAAGGGTACAGGCTGCCAAACCAAATTGTCCTCTCGGCTACAGCTCATTGGCGTTCCGTCCTCCGGACTACGCAAGATCGGAGCATCCAATCGATAGGCATTTTGGGGAGCATTTGCAACGACATTGCCTTCCAGCCCGCTTCCAGCCGCAGGGATGATCAAAGTTTGCCCAATGCGAATCGTTGCGGCATCATCCGAAGAGAGCCCATTGGCAGCCAAAACACCGTTGACAGAAACACCATAGCGAGCAGCAATTCCCAAAATCGTATCGCCAGCCTCGACAACATATTCGATTGACTCAGGGGTAGCGGTTTCCACAATTTCCTCAGTCACATCGTCCTCAACACCCTCAAGGGTTGGAATCACAAGAACCTGTCCCAAGCGTAAGCGTCGTGCATCATCCGCTGTTAAGCCATTGGCTTCCAATATTGCATTCACCGTTGTATCCATCTCGGCAGCAATGGCTAATAATGTATCACCCGATTGAACTACATAGGTAACAGGTGTAGCTGTAGCGGTAGGTTCGGGTGTATCCGTTGGCAGAGGTGTATCCGTCGGCAGAGGCGTCTCTGTTGGCAATGGGGTCAAGGTATCTGTGCTAGTGGGGGAAATAGTAGGCAATGGCGTCTGAGTTCGCGTGGCAGTGCTTGTGGCAGTACTTACTACAGTATTTGTCGCCGTATTGGTTGCAGTACTTGTGGGCGATCTTGTCGCTGTGCTTGTGCGAGTATTTGTCGCAGTACTCGTCGCAGTCTGGGTCCTCGTACTTGTTGCTGTATTGGCCACTGTAGGACGCGTTGTGGGTGTATGAGTGGCAATCGCTGTCTCGATTGCTGTTGAGGTAGCAATCTGAGCGACTGTAGTTGTCGAACCGTCTTGGTCCTCACCAGAAAGACCAGAATTAGCGTCATCTTTATTCTGGCCCAAAATATCAGAGACTGTCAAGCGGCCCGATGTGATAGTATCGCCTGTTCGTAGCTGTTCATCTTGGCTAGAATCGGTAGGAGTGGCCTGCTCGATTGTTACCGTCGGCGTTGGTGATGGAGGTTGTTGAGTTGGTCTAGATGTACGGGTAGGCGTATTTGTGGATATAGGTAGGGCCGTTGGCTTAGGTGTAGAAGTTAGCGTCCGTGTAGGAGGCGGAATATCAGTAGGTGTTTCAGTTGGAATCGGCGTCTGGGTGGGAGCAGGTGTACTTGTTGCCAAAGGCGTACTCGTTGACAGAGCTGTGGGAGGTATAGTGACCAAGGCGACCGAGTTTTCTTCGGGGGGAATCGGTGTAGGCACGTTACCAATCGTCCCAGATAAGTCTCCCACGACTGGTGGATTAGGTGTCACTACCGTCAAACTATTCTCTGTTTCACCCACAGAACCAGTCACTCCAGCTGGAATCACAGTACTTTCTATCATGACACGAGGTTCAATCTGCGTTGCCAGTTGGGTAATCCAACCCCGTGTACGGGTCACTTGCTGCGCGATCCATAACCCCGGATCCGGTATATTGGTTACAAGAACAAATAGGAAGAGTACGGCAATTAAGACCGGTAATAGCCAGCTCAAAAAGCGCGTTGGAGCGGCACGCAGTTCACGCCCACACTGGGGGCAGATGACAAGCGCAGCGTATGAACGGTGTCCGCAATTGCGACACCGGACCTTGCGTTTGTCCGTGTTATTGCCCTCTGGATTCGAAACAAGGTAATTCCCTGAATTGTGTGACATAATCTTACTTACTGACCAAGAATCTTACTGGCCAAGAATCGAAAGCCAATCGATCCCTTCTCGGGTAGCGCTTATATCCCGTACAGTAATAATCACAATCAAACCAAGCAAAAGCATAAAGCCCAACATGTGAACCATTCCTTCTCTTTCGGGATTAATCCGACGACCACGAATGGTTTCAATCAGAATAAAGAGCAGACGCCCCCCATCTAAAGCAGGCAGGGGCAGCATATTGGTAATAGCTAAGGCAGCACTCAAAATCGCCGACAAGCGCCAAATGGGAAAACGATAACCAGTCTCAATCGTGGCACTGACAGCACCCCCAACCAGTCCAGCAATGCCTACAGGGCCAGTCAATTCAGCTTCTGCAGGTGAAACATCTCCGGTTAAAAGCATAAAAGGCAGTTGAAGAACAACCCGAAAATAGTCAAAGGTCCATACGACACCTTGCCACAAGGACTGACCAAAAGGCAGTGCGGCCATTTGAGAGATACTGCCGATCCGAACGCCTAGCGCCCCTTGCCCTTCTGGTGGGTTAGAGCGGGGCGTAATTTGTACAGTAATCCATTCTTGGTCCCTCATGACCGTGAGCGAGACCGCTTGATCTTTATCAGGATGCTCTTCAACATGACGACTAATTATGTCAGTAAGAGGCTTTGCATCTGTGACAACCTCCTCGTCCACCGCATAGAATAGATCACCGTTCTGTAAATTGGCTGCATCAGCGGGGCTACCTTTCTCTACGAGGGAAATTTGGGTACCCAATACTCCTTGGTACTCATTCACATCAATCAGGTCGTTGGCTGTAGTCTCAGCGGGCAACGTTAAAGACACAAGCTCGCCTTCTCGGCTCACAACCAAAACAGGCAAGGAATCATTGTCGCCACTGCTTGCTGTGCTACGGTTCAAAATTCGGTAGTTTAGCTCGCTGGTTCCTGTAGTATAGATAGGCCGATCATCAAGAGTAAGCAGAATATCACCCGATTCAACGCCAAATGCAGCAAGTTCGGCGGAGCTATTGGGTAGCACTTGAGGACTTGCGGCTGGGGCTGGGAATCCATCCATGAAGCTAATGGCAAAGAGTATAATTGCTAGCAGTGCATTCATAGCTGGCCCTGCAATAAGCGTCGCTGCCCTACCTCCTCGGCTGGCCCCATTAAAGGTTCCAGGCCCCATATCTGCGGCATCCTCACCCCGCATACGCGCAAAACCGCCAAAAGGAATCAGGTTAATAGTGAAGTCCGTGCCGTCATAGGTAAAGAGTTTTATCAGGCGGGGTGGGTATCCCATACCAAACTCATCGACGATGATCCCATTACGCCGAGCAACCCAATAGTGCCCAAGTTCATGGAAAAAGACTAATATACCCAGCACGACAACAAAAGAGACAAATGTGATTAAAGTTTCACCGGAAAAAAAGGACGGTAACATAAATTAATAGGCCTTTCAAAGCAATTCAACTACATCTACAAGCGTGAGGCATTATACTTTTGCATGGGTATTCATGCAAATGATTTCATCTGCCCATATTCGGTAGATCGCAACGTCAAAGAGCGCCACTTAATGAATTTGTACATGGATTATAGAACGGATCATGCTGCGTGGATCCAAGTTCCATCTTGTGTCAATTTACTTGGCTCGTTCATCTGCAAGGCTTGACCAACTAAGCCAGGCGTCAAGCCACTACACACAAAGATTGCCAAACCTGGATACTTTTCCACAAAAGATACAGATTGGTCCACCTTGGCGACCATGCCCCCTGTAACATCCACGCCATGGCTACCCGCTAACCCCTTTTGGATCTGAGTGATTCTGGCGGGCGTCAGCGAGTTAAAGCGTGTGGCAGTAGGGTTCCGGAGTGGATCTTCACTATAGATGCCATCCACTTCGCCAGCCAAAACCATACGTTCTAAACGCCAAGTTGATTCATTAGGTAGATAATCCCCAATCTGCGCCATAAGCAACTCAAAGATCTCTTCAGTGCTGGCAATTGTGGCTCCTCGGACACTATCTAGTGCCACATCGCCATGGACAAGCGGCACCAATCCTCGTTGAAGGGCAAGTGCAACTGTCTCAACCGGGCCATCTACAACCACTCCATCTGTACACCGCAGACTAGCACTTGGCTGTATAGTCCATACGGGAACCCCCTCTTCCAAAAGCGCTGCAGCCACAAGACGACTCAACCGAGCGGCAGCATCAGCCACCTGGGCAAAACCACTCCATTCTTCCGAAGTGCGGGCACCGCGGCGGGTTCCATATTGTTTAGCCGGAACGTGGCCAAAGCTTCCAGCCCCATTGCCCAGAATTAATTTTAGTTTCGAATTTTCCCTCAACGCCTGGGCAATCTCAGCAGCCAAACGCTTTATCACATCATGTCGGGCTGATTCAGGGATTTGCTTATCTGTGATGAGCGAACCACCCAGTTTTAATAAGATGAGCATTTTAGCTTCTTTGGTCAATTAGTCAACTGGTCGATTGGTCGATTGGTCGATGGCAGTTCAACCACCCACTAACCACCATCCGCTATCCCCAAAATACCCTGTACTAATTTATCATGTTGCTCTGGCAACACAGTTCGTGGGTCAAAGAGTAAATGGTTTCGCTGGATCCGACAGATGATGGGAAAATCCAGACTGCGTAAGTCTGTCGCTACGTCATCTGAGTTCTTCCCGAAGGCTGAGACAGGCAAGGACAATAAGGAGGTTGGCAACGTTTCACCAGGAAGGCTTCCCCCCCCCACGGCACTCTCACCCTCCCACTGGCTACTCTCGATGCCGCAGACGCCTAGCTGAGTTTGCCAATCAGTAACCATGTTCTTCATTTGCTCAACTGTCCCACTGATCATTCGCCACACGGGAATCTCTTGCAATGCCCGGCCTGAGCGATAGCTGCGCAAGGTCGCCTCCAAAGCTGCCAAGGTCATCTTATCTACCCGCAATGCTCTGGCCAAAGGATGTTGACGTAACTCAGCAATACAGTCGGCCTTTCCAACTAGAATGCCAGCTTGTGGTCCACCCAACAATTTATCACCACTAAACACCACAACATCTGCACCAGCAGCCACGCTCTGCTGAACCATAGGTTCAGCTAGCAGACCATAAGGCTGAGTATCCAATAGCGTCCCGCTTCCTAGATCATCAATAACCAATGAACGTTCCCGTGGCTCCAAGTTCCCCTCACAATGTGAAGCGGCATCGGACAGCACAGCCTGAAGCGCGACATCAACCAATTGATCCAGCCCTGGCTCTGTAACAAAACCGATCAAACGAAAGTTGCTCGAATGGATCCGCATCAATGCAGCCGTGTTTTCTGAGATTGCCTCAGCAAAATCTCGCGGATGAGTCCGATTGGTCGTCCCGACCTCAACTAAAGTCGCTCCACTTTGACGAAGCACATCTGGAATACGGAACCCACCGCCAATCTCTACCAATTGCCCTCGGCTCACAACCACTTCCCGCCCCTCACAGAGAGCACGAAGAGTTAGAAAGAGAGCGCTTGCACAATTGTTAACCACCAACGCATCTTCAGCACCGGTCAATTCTACCAGCAGCTCCCTGGCGTGACTGTAGCGACTCCCCCGCTTTCCAGCATCCAGATCATATTCCAGATTGCTATAACCAAGGGTCACATCAGTCACAGCCTGACGGGCGGCAACACTCAAGGGGGCGCGACCTAAGTTGGTATGGATTATTACGCCGGTTGCATTAATGACTGGGCGCAAGAGGGGCTGGGAAAGTTGGGTTAAATGAGCTTGAAGAAGATGAGGCCAAGATGTGGGTGCTGGTGCAGATTGCCCTTCACGGATTTTTTGACGCGCTGACTGGAGCAAAGTACGAAGTGCCTCCGTAACCTGCATAACCCCGTAGGCACCTGTAAGATATGAAACTTCTGATACACGCAGAAGCGCCTCTACTGAGGGCAAACGCCGATATTCAGCTTGTATTTGGCTTCCATTCTCTGGCGACATACAGCTATTATATCATGGAAAGGGGAAAGTGGGGGTAGTAGGGGTAGTGTGTAGCTATGGCTATCTTTATGTATATGGCTCTTGCTTAAGCACTCAAGGCCATGACATCGACACCAAATTATGGATAACTAGTCTCTTAATTGCCGCAACACATCGATCAAGTCACCTTTTAGTTCAAAACCAATACCTGGAGCATCAGGGATCCGAACCCGCCCATCAATAACTGGAACTGTATCAGCAAAGCCCCCAATAGGCTGGAAGACTTCTGGATAGGATTCGTTACCTCCTAATCCCAATCCAGCAGCGATATTGAGCGCCATCTGATGACCGCCATGTGGAATACATCGTCGCCATGACCAGCCATGTGTGGTCAACATCTCAAGCATTCGCATATATTCAACCAATCCATAGCTCAGTACTGGATCCATCTGTAAGATGCCGTTGCTGGGTGACATGCCGCCATAACGGATCAAATTTTGCGTATCGATGCGAGAGAAGAGATTCTCACCTGTGGCAATCGGTGTAGACGTGGATTGGACGACCACGGCGTTCAGTTGATAATCGAGGGGATCACCCGGCTCCTCGTACCAACGTAAGTCGTAAGGCTCCATTGCTTCAGCATAGGCCACCGCAGTCTTGAGGTCAAAGCGCCCGTTGGCATCGACAGCCAGATTGGCCCCATCTCCTACGATATTGATGACCGCTTCAATACGTTCCAGATCGTCTGCCAAAGATGTGCCACCGATCTTCATTTTGACTTTCGTGTACCCCATATCCAGGTACCGGCGCATCTCGTCTTGAAGCTGTACTAGCCCTTTGCCAGGGTAATAGTAGCCGCCTGCCGCATAAACCTCCACGTCTGAATCCGCTTCACCGTTACAATAGCGATCGGCTAGTAGTTGGCTCAGGGATTTCTCTTCAATTTTAGCAACCAGATCCCACAAGGCCATGTCGATCACGCCGACGGCCACTGACCTATCGCCATGGCCGCCCGGCTTTTCATTGGTCATCATAACATCCCAAGCTTTAAAGGGATCGATATTCTGGCCGTCGTCACTCAGCAGCTCGGATTCGCTTGCTTGGTGGAGTCGTGGCAGAATTCGCTCTCGTAAAATCCCGCCTTGGGCATAGCGGCCATTTGAGTTGAAGCCAAAACCAACAAGTGGTTTCCCCTCTCGGATCACATCGGATTCGACCGCCACCATGGACGCGGTCATTTTGGAAAAGTCTACATAAGCATTACGAATTGAAGAAGAGATGGGAATCACCCCTTCATAAATGTCAACAATCTTCACAGGAATGATCTCCCCAGGAATGATCCCAAGAGGGGATTTGCATGGGTTGGTTCGAGCTTAGCCACCAAACTCATAGCGTACAATGTCAGTTCTGGTAGTTGTGCTGTCACTAAATGGCCGGAAACCGGTCAGCATAATTTTGGCATAGATTTCATCGACGCCAATAACATCCTCATTGAGCAAGCTGTAGCCCAACGTGGCCTCAAAGATGGCAACTTCTTGTTTTTCTGGTGTACTATCTGGGAAAACAATGGTGGGGAAAGAGTAAATCCAGTCGTCTGAATCCCAGAAAGCAACCTTGCCAAAATCATGTCCCTTGAGGAGGCAAAATAGTTTAAAATACTTGCGCTCCGGATTTTCCTTGATCACCTGCATCTCTTCATCAGTAAAATTGACCCTGCATGAAACTTTGACGAGAGCTGTTTTGGTATCATCGTCGGGTACGATCATTAATTGAGGGTTTTCAATCGAAGCCATGGGAATTCTCCTTATGTCGTTCCTAAGAAGTGAACGGGGTACGTACTTATTGATAGTTTGTTGGCTGACAAATCGGATGCGCAATCATTTACTTCGCATTTCTCTATATGAGGCCGCACTAAGTGCAACGCACGGGGAAAAATAGTGTGGATTGTTTATGGTCCGGCCCCTGTGCATCTCACTCTTCACAGAAATGATAAATTGCGATCGGTACATGTGATTTGGTTTATCCACTATGGTTAATCAGGGGATGCCCAACGAGTTGTGGCCGTTAGATATTCATCATTATATCGCATAAAGGAGCAAGATGCTAAGGCGGAGCCAGAAAAACAGCTATCCATAAAGTTGCACCGAATTTCAGAGAACCCCGTGTGCCTTCGCGTGCATCAGTATGCCTGAGTGCATCTCTTTGATCCTTGTAGATATATTGAAGAGTCCTTACTCAATCCCAAATAACCTACTTGCATTCTGCCCCATAATCATCGAGCGCACCTCTTGTGGAATATCCAATTCCCTAACAGGATCCAATATAGTCTCAATCGAAACCCATGGGTGATCGCTACCAAAGAGAAGTCGATCGGGTCTAGAAAATTCGACAGCGTACCGTATAGCCTGGGCTGAAGGCGAAACCAGATCCTGATAGACATTCTCATAGTAGTCCATGGGCGGCTTTGTAATATTGTCCCGCCCTCGCCCCTTAACTTCGGTCTGCTCCTGAATGCGGCCCATGAGGTAGGGAACCACGCCACCGGTATGGGGATGGACCACCTTCAACGTAGGGTGTCTTTCCAGCACACCGCCCAAGAGAAGCTGCATCATGCCAAAGGAGGTATCGATCATAAAACCCATCATGGGAATCATGGAATGGCTCTGGATCGAGCCCTGCCAAGAAGCCACGGTTGGATGGAGTACGAGCGGAATATTCCGTGCAGCCACATGAGCATAAAATGGCTCAAATTGGGGGGCATCCAATGGATGATCGTTGATATTGGAGACCAGGAATACACCTCGCAGATCCAATTCGTCAATAGCTCGATCTAGCTCCGTAATTGCACTCGCAACATCCGATAGGGCCAGCGAGGCAATGGCAACAAATCGCTCTGGATACTTCTGGCATATTTCAGCCAAAAAGTTATTGCAAATTTGAGCGCCTTGTAGAGCCAACTCAGGATCCAACAATTCAGGGCTAGGGATGTTGACGCTCAATACGCTCATGTCAATACCGGCAGCGTCCATAGCCGCCAGCTTCCGCTCGATGGAGTAGAGTTCCAGATCCAAACGAAAGCGTTGGACATCCCAATAGTTGATGGTATAAATGCCGCCGCCGCCACTTGTTTGAAGACGTCCCTTGTTTCGGGTCAGCAATTCGGCATATTCTTGAGGGAAAACGTGGCTTTGACAATCAATTGATAGCATAAGGTAGTCGGTGGTTGGTATTTGTCAAGTCAATCGTGATGTTATTCAGAGAGCCATGATGGAGTCAGCGCGGTGGTTATTCATCGAGCCGTCATAGGCCGCGACACGTAGCCCGATTGTCCATGATTCACCCATATTGCTGTATATGGATTCATGACGAGTGGCATTGTAGGCGGCCAGCCCATAATCGCGCACAAACCAAGGCCCGGTTTTGATTCCTGCCTGCTCTGTTTCCCTGTCCAAAATCGTCATTAGGAGACCAAAGCGTTCCCCAGAGGGCAGACTATTTTCATAGGCAACGTACGTACACTCCTGATCAATGGCCACCTCAGCCGTGCCTCGTCGCCCATCACTGGCCAACACAACGCCTCCCAATTCGGGTAGGAGACGTGGCTCTACCCGAACACCGACGCTGCCAAATTTGGATTGACGATATTCCAGGGCCCCATAGGAAGCCGTCTTCTTGCTCCACATGTTACAGACTGTTCCTTCGTTGCTGGAAAGCAGTTCGACCGTTCGTTCCTCGTCCAACACAGCTTCTCCGTTCTTATCCCGCCAGATACTATTGAGCCGAAAGCGAATACCCTGCTCCAGTGCGATAATTTCAGGATCACCGACATCCATACGGCCCATATTTTCAAAGAGCGGCTCATCGGCGATTCGCATAGGTGGTGAGGGCCAGAAATGAGATTCGTTACCATTATGGCATATCGGACCTTGGGCCACCCACATCGCCGTGTGGAAGGGGTGATCATATGGAAATTCTTGCAGAACAGTTAACCCGTTGGGCGTATAGAGGGGAAAGACCCAAGGGCGATAGTAGTTGGCACCGAATCCACCCAAACATTGACCAGTTGATTCGTCAACAATCATGTAGCCAAACTGGTTGTGACTAACGTGCTTTTTGGCAACAAAACTCATCCGTCATCCCCTTGTTTGATTCACCTATTCTCATCGCTAAGTTTTCACAACGAACTAAGCCTATTTTCACTCCATATGTTGACTTTCTTCAAAAATTGTAGGCCACTCTCAATGACGGATAGCCCGCGGTCCACAGACGCTTCATATGGGTAGTAGAGAAGAACCGCTTGATAAAAGCATTGAATGGCATACGCCATCTCGGAAGACTCTGGCAGTAGAGCCATAGCTTGCTCTTTGGGTAAATTCCATGTGGCAATTGGATCATCCTGTTGTAAGACAAGCACTTGATAAAGCACGGGCCAAACTTTGGTGCAAAGTAGTCTGACATGCCTTTCCAAACGGCCTCCTCCATGGCTCAACAAGTTGGGTGCATATGCATTAAGCTGCTTCAATCCATCTTGGGCCGACTGTCGAAGCTCATCTGCCGTAGCAGCCGGAACGGGGCAGCGGCCATAGATGACATGGTACGCTCCAGGGATCGGCCCAACAAAGTCGGTCCGAAGGTTCCGAGTCATCGAATAGCATTGAATGTATCGAAATGGGGTAGGATCGATCTCGGCTAATTCTAGATGGATAGATTGGGCGATGTCGAACTTTATGTAGCCAGGTGCATCAAATGCACCATCTTCCAGATAAAGCTGAAAATCGATATCGCTACAGTTGGGGATAAAGCCGCCTTTCACAGCCGAACCGTGGGCAAGCAACCCAATGAACCAGGGTTCTGTGTGGCGCAAATAGATGGTTGAGGCAGCCTTGGCAATTGGTTGCGCCGCATCAATCATGCCGGAGACATCTATACTCGGTGCCGTTTGAAACGTATCGCCGTATGGCTCCATCATCATTTCTGCTGCAAACGCGGGTTTAAGGCATCATTTAACCCGTCCCCAAAGAAGGTAAAGGCAATGGAAATAATGCCAATTGTGATGGCCGGCGCAACCAGAAAATGAGGATAAGTACGCCACCAAGTTTGGCTATTGCTAAGCATAATTCCCCAACTTGGATTGGGTGGTTGAATGCCCAGGCCTAGCCAACTCAACGCAACCTCGGCAACCACCGCCGCGCCCATGCCAGCCGTTACAGCCACAATCAATGGCCCCATAGAGTTTGGCACAACGTGCCGAGCCAGAATTCGGGGAGCTGAGGCACCAACAGAGCGGGCAGCTTCCACGTAGGTTGTATTGCCAATGCTCAATACTTGCCCCCGTATCAAGCGGGCAAAACCGGGCCAGCTAATGAGTGCCAATACGCCAAAGAGCAACAGCAGATCAATCCATAAGGTGTTGAGGTAGATGGGGTTTTTCGTCTGCTGATACATCACATCCATCCAGTTAACAATCGGGCGTTTCAGTGCCGAATTGATCACCATAGCCAACAACAACCCTGGTACGGACATGGTTACATCCGTTAACCACATCAAAAATTCATCTGTACGACCCCGAACATACCCCGCTGTGGCCCCAACCACAACGCCGATAATTAGGCTAATAGCCGTCGAGATCACTGCAACAAGTGCAGCCGTACGTGCACCATATAAGAGACGGCTAAAGATATCACGTCCCAGATCATCGGTACCCAGCCAGTGACTCATTGATGGGGACTCTAGTTGTTGGTCAAGCTGTTGATCCAGAAAGTCATAAGGTGCCAAAGTCGGACCAAAAGCAGCAAGCACAAAAAAGACCAAAATGATGACCAGACCCATAATGGCCAATTTGTTCTTCAGGAAACGATACCAAGCATCCCTCCAGAGGCTGCGTACCGGTAGAGCACCGTCCGTTTGTAAATTTAGGCGAGAGGTAGCTTGAGTGGTGGCAGACATCGTTTGTTGGCTTATTGTCGAGTGACTCTTGGATCAAGGAGCGGATAGATCAAGTCAACTAGGAGATTCCCCGCCATGGCAATGACGGCACCAACCAAAGCTGTTCCCATTATGACTGGATAGTCAATGGTATCGATTCCCTTTTTGGTCAACTGGCCTAAACCAGGGATGCCAAAGATGATTTCAACAAAGATAGCCCCATTGACAACGGAAATCAGAATAAGACCAGCGGAGGTAATCACTGGTGTTAGAACGGGACGCAGCATGTGGCGACCAATGACCAAGCGCTCGGGCATTCCTTTGGCACGGGCAGTACGAACGTACTCTTCACCCATCACTTCGAGCATGGCGGCACGAGTTTGGCGAATTAGAATCGGCAAAGGCCCTAAAGCCAATACAATAACTGGCAAGATTACCTGGGAGTGGAAGATGCCTTTCCAGCCAAAGGGTACGTTCATAATCCCCAAACCCACGACCAAAAAGAGCATCAAAATTGGACCAGTGACAAAAATGGGAATTGCGTTAACAAAGACCCCAGAACTCACAATAAATTGGTCCAACCAGCGATTGTGGTAGAGCGATGCCAGTACGCCAAGTGGGATACCAATGAGCACACTCAGTAGGGTGGAAACTAGACCAATTTGAAACGATATCGGGATGCGGGCCATCACCATATCCGTGACAGAGCGCTTTTCACGAATCGACATGCCCAACTCTCCACGAGCCAAGTTGCGCAAATACGTTGAAAATTGCACTGCTAAGGTATCGTTCAGGCCATACTTTTCGCGTAACGCCTCAAGCGTCACTTCATCAACCTCCATCCCACCCTGCTCCATGTCCTGGAACATCCGCTTGATCGGATCACCAGCGCCATAATAGAGCATGGAATATGAAACAAACAGGACCAATAGCAGCCCTGTTGTCCATCGGATGATACGAGAGAATAGGTAAGAAAGCATCAGTCAATTTGTGATTGGCGATTTTAGATTGACGATTTGAGGCTAACCCCTAAACAATCGTCAATCTAAAATCCTTAAATCGTCAATCGGCCTAGTGTTCTGCAATATAGATGCGCCACGGTGCAATAACGCCAATGTCTGGCCCTTTTTCGTAGTTAACGACATAGTCCCGTGCATTCAACGTGGGGATACCAATGCCAATGAAGAGGAACTGGTAATCGTCCATGAAGACTCGTTGGGCTTCCAAGGCCAATGCACAACGCTCTGGATCGTCAGCCGCTAGGGAGAGGGCTTCTTCCAAAAGGGAATCAACCTCTGGGTTGGAGTAGCCACGCATCATGTCACCACGGGCAATCGGGCCTGCTGTGTGGGCGCTCACCCACATGTAGGTCGCAGAGTCAGGGAAGCGAATAACGGCATCATCACGAGAGAGGTTGATCAGCTCTTGATCATCACCAAAGCCATCGGGAGCCTGCTGGAACTCGATATTGGTCAGGCCCAAATTCTGACGCCACTGCTCCATAACGGCTTCCAGTGCCCGGTTATTGGTGGCATCCGTCCCACGAGGTGTAATGCGAATTTTGGGCAGATTTTCAACACTACCATACTTAGAATCGGCAATGGCTTGTTTGGCCGCTTCCACATCAAAGGGCCACCAACTCATCTCGCTTTCCAAACAGGGCAGATCTGGATCGAGCACCTGATTGGCCTGAATTCCATTGCCTTCAGGGAAAGCGGCTTGGAAGATGGCGTCACCATCAACAGAGAGGGCAAGAGCCTTACGTACATTGACGTCATCCGTTGGCTCTACCGTAGAAGCCAACCAGAAAGAATTAAAGCCAAAGGCTTTGACGGGACGGAAGAAATCAGGGAATTGCTCATTCATGGCATAGGGAATACCCGTCATATTGGCGTCAGCCTGGTCATTTTGGAGCATGACGGCCATGGTATCTGGTTCAGGTTGGAAGATGAATTCGATACGCTCAAGGTAGGGGCCTTCATCCATCCACCAATTGGGATTAGGAACCAATGTAGCGGTTTGCAGATCGGGGTCGTAGCTCTCTAACATGTAGGGGCCACTAACGGCTGGTTCGTTTTCTGGGAGCCAGAAAGAATCAGGGTTGGCTTCTACTTGTTCCACCTTGATAGGATTCATATGAGTCGTGGCGATGCGCCAGTGGAAAATAGCGTCTGGATTGACCAGCGAAACTTCGATGGTGCTATCATCAACGATATTGAAGCCTTCGATGGTGCCGTCGGGGCCTTCGCGCTCTTCTGCAAAACCCTGCACGTTGCCGATGTATTGGGGAATGCGTCCCATCTCAGTTAGCGGATCGGTCATGAGCGTCCATGTGCCTACCACCTGGTTAGCTGTAATAGGTGTGTCGTCCGACCAGCGAGCCGCTGGGTCAATGGTAAAGGTCCAAACGGTAGAATCGTCGTTGGAATCCCAGGTGTTGAATATGCCTGGTTGCAAGTTCAAATCAACATCGAAGTAGATAGGTGGCACATAAAGGAAGGGCATCCAGTTCTGATGGTCGCCTCCGCCAGTCATGGGATAGAAGGAAAAGCTAGATGCGCCTGTTGAGCCGGTGTTAATGCGCAGAACCTGCTCCGCTGCAGCACCGTCAGGCAGATCTGCCATCATTTCACCACTACCGGAATCCGCTCCACTATCGCCGTCGCTCTCAGCAGGGGCAGCGGCAGGTGTGGCACAGGCAGATATGACAAGCACGATCACAAAAAGCAAAGACAACAACTGCCAAGACTTGGTAGCACGTATCATTTAAGTTTCCTCCAATGGTTATAGAAATTTTTGGACTAATTGGGTCGTCAGCTTGTTTACAGTAACGACGTGTTTATACAAACGGGCAAGGATTGGTTGCGCTGGGGGGAGAGCCAGATCGATAGTGATTGTCACTTTGGGATTCAGGCACTATAATAAATGACAAGCATCTATCTTATACAATTTCTTACATATTAGGAGTCTACTCTAGGATAGCAAATGAATGTGTAGGTGTCAAACAAGAAAAATAGTATGGAAAAGAGGAGTCATTCATGGCTGGGAAGAACATTCGCTGCCTCATTGTAGGGTGGGGCGGGGTTAGCAATCACATGGCATCTCTCTTAGTGGAGAAGCCGTGGTATGAGACGGCTGGTATCGTTGATATACGTGATGATGCCCTAGCCAATGCACAGGAAAAGCTGGGTATCCCAAGAGAAGCTACCTTCAAAGATCTAGGGGAAGCCCTAGCTAAACTAGGTCCAGATGCCGTCCTCATCAACACACCATCCGATCTGCATTATGAGCAGACCAAGACGATCCTACAGGCTGGTGCTCATGTACTTGTAGCGAAACCGATTACCAACAACTTTGAGGAAGCAGTTGATTTGGTTCGATTAGCCGACGAGAGCGGATTGACTCTGAGTGTAGGCCAGCAGATGCGATATAATCGGCACTATCAGGCTGTGGCCCAATTTATCTGCTCCGGTCAGCTAGGTAAACCAGAAGGCGCTTGGTTCATGAATAGCAAACCTCGTCCCAAAGCACTTAATCTGGCCAAGATGCTTCAGCCAGCCCTATACGAAACCTCGTGTCATCACTTCGACTCCTTCTTGGCAGTTTTCCCTGGGTATGAGCCCGAGTGGATCTCCTGTGATGGCTTTATCCCCTCCTGGTCACCCTACGTTGGACCATGCATGGTCAATGCATTGATACGCTTTAGTAACGGGCTGCACATGGGCTATCATGGTGGTTTTTCGGCACAATCCAGCATGTATGAATTTCGCATTGAGGGGACAAAAGGGGTGCTACGATGCCATGGTCTCCACATGTCCAAAGATCAGATGAGCTATCAATTTGCACCTGCTCTGGGTGATTTTGATGATGTGAAGATTGATGCCGCTGTGCCACTTGTTAAACCCTTTGCTCCCTTTTTTGATGTCTGGTACAAATACGTGACCATTGGCAAAGGAGCGCAAGGTGAGGAACCGCCCTTTAGTGGACGCAAAAACCTCAAGGTTTTCGCCATGCTCAGCGCCGCCATCGACTCTATTGAGAGTGGTCAAGCCGTTGAGATTGCTGGGAATCCACGATACCAGGTGGCATTCGATTAAGGTAAGGATTACGTTTATGATGAACCCGCACAATTTGCTTGAGAGAATCAACGTTTGGGATGAAGCAACAGATCAAGAGCGGCGCAATGCTCTGAACGTTGCATCTGAAACTTTGGCAAACCGTTTTGACTTTGTTGAAATGAGGCGTTTCTCATGTGGTGCTCAAAGTCATGCGATCGGAGTCTATCGTCATAGACAAACCGACATGCTCTTTCATCTCATTCCAGGTGACACATTTCTGCTCGGCTCCTCAGATGAAGAAAGAGCACTGCTTCAACAGAAAGGCTATCGTGGCGATGCATCTGAGTCTCCGACAGTTGAGGTAACCCTATCCCCCTTCCTACTCAGCCGATTTATGGTGACAGAAGGGGCTTGGCGTCAGCATGGAGGGGCAAATCTCACCTTTGAATTTGGGGAAGAGTATCCTGTTGATGCAGTCTCAAGAGATGAGGCAGTTGCCTTATTAACCAAAGTTGGGCTACGCCTGCCCCTTGAAGCAGAGTGGGAATATGCTTGCCGTGCAGGAAGCCAGACCCTCTTCTACTGGGGCAATGATCCAGATCCGTCCTATTGCTGGATGAAGCAAAATCATACACAATATGATTACGACTACAAGGCTATCTTTAACGAATACTATCACTATCTAAACCACAAAGAAGATGAGCACCAAGGCAAGCACAATGCCTTTGGGTTGATCGACATGCTCGGCAATCTTAGCGAGTGGGTGGCAGATGATTATCATCAATATACGGGGAGACAGATATGGGATGAACCGTTCGTAGACGTCGAGCATAAAGACCCGGATGGGATTCAAAGAGGCGGTTGCTTCAACTACGGATGGGATCTCTGCCGATGCGCCACCCGTATCGTTTGTGCCAATTATGGCGATACGGGCATGGGTGTACGGGCTGCTTATAGTCTAGAGTTGTAGTATAAAGCCACAAAAAGTATATTCATTTTTCGCCATTTGCGGAGATAACGAATCGCTAAGGATTTTTAGACATATTGTTGCTCTAAGGTCATTCTGAGCTCAAACTATACGATGAGAGCGCAGCTGAGCTTTTGCTTACGTAAGATGAACAGATATAATTCGTGCAAAGGAAGAAGCCGCTGCCCCTCAGCAGATCTCAGAAGAGAGTCGGCCGCGTCGTGGTGAGTTGGCACGGACAAAGACCAAATTAGATATGGAATAAGAGGTGCTATTCAATAATGTTCTTCCCCCGATACTACTTTCTGAAAGATGATGAGCAACTGCTTGTTCAGGCATTTACTCGACGATTCATGATAAATGGCCCCAAGATGGCCTTTATTCCACCCCTTTGGAAAGTTACACGACTCAAGGCCACAACGCTCGGCCCTATCGATTATTTACTTATCCGCAACACATTGACTGGTGAATTGCGTAATGTCATCGGTCCTACGCTCTTTTTCCGGGAGGCAGAAGACGAGGTCGTAGAAGAACGGCAGAGCATTACCCTCCGGCAAAACGAATATGTCTGCTTGATCGACAATCTTACTGGCACCGTTCGGGTTGAACGGGGTGAGCAGACCATTTATTTATCTCCTACCGAAGATGTGATCAACGCTGTACAAGTCGGCGTGAATATTGATGAAGAGACGGCCGTGTTGGTGCGAGACAACCGCACGGGGCAGCTATCTCTTATCACAAACAAGCAGGTCTTTGTGCCAGAGCCCCACCAGGAGGTGGCAGAAGTACGCAAGCGCATCCGGTTAGAGGATAACGAAGCAGTCATTATTAAAGACGAAAACGGGCGTTATCTCTTTCACAGAGGCAGTGACGAAACGAAACGAGCCTTTTTCCTGGAGCCACATCAAGAGCTGGTGGCGTTACGTTGGTCAAGTGGCATTTATAAAGACCAGCGGAATCTGATGATCACCCACTTTGATCTACGCCCCAAATTTATGTGGTATGAATTCGAGGCGCGCACTCAAGACAATGTTGAGTTGGTTATCGGCGTCACCTTCTTTTGGGAGATCTCCGATTTAGAGAAGATGATTGGCACCACCGATGACACGCCAGGGGATATCTGTTCCCATGCTCGAAGCGCGATCATTCAGGCCGTCTCTCGGGTTACGCTGGAGCAATTCCTGGCCTCGTTCAACGAAATTATCCGCAGCGTGATTATCGAAGGGGATCTGACCTTCTATCTGGCAAGAGGCGTTGCGCTACACGCGGTCGAAGTTCGTTCTGTAAGCAGCAAGGATCCAAGCACCCAAAAAGTGCTCCAAGAGATCATCAACGAAACCACCAATCGCATCAACCGGCTGCAGAAGCAGGAGAGCGAAAACGAAGTCAGCTTAAAGGGGCTTCAAGGCGAAATTGAGAAGGAGCAACAGCGCGGCCAACTACTTGACCTCCGTCGGCAACATGCCCAAATCGAGGGAGCTATAGCAGGTGAAACCGAGGCCCAGCGGGTACAAGCATTCCTCAACGGTCTTGGCGAGGATCTGCCTATAGCTGAGAAGGTAGCTATCTTCAACACCCTGCGTAAACAAGAGGCGCTAGAACGACTAAGTGAGGGCAACGCCCAACTTTATTTCACCCCTGCTGATGTAGATTTGACCATACGGTCTGGGTGATAAATAATGACTTCATATCAACCAACCCACATGGTCCATCGCGCCCACGAATCCACCAACCCAGACCCTATTACTTTTGTTGCTGGAGAGTTGGTGCAAGTAATCCAGAAGTTTACAGATGATCCGGAATGGGCAAATTGGGTTAAGTGCGAAAATGCCGACGGCAAACAAGGCTGGGTTCCGCTACAACTTCTACATGTAGATGGTGAATGGGCAACGGCACAGGGCACGTATACAGCCCACGAGTTGACGCTCACTATAGGCGCGTTTGTAACGGTCTCGCACGTTCTCAACGGATGGGCTTGGGCCAAGACAGAGGAGAATGAGTGGGGCTGGATTTCTGTGCGGAATCTGGTACGACTTGAAGAAAAATAAAGGGAAATATGTCCGAACGAAACTTAATCCTTGCCCTGGCGAAAGTGATCATTGCAGCAGCTTGGGCAGACAATGAACTGACTGATGAGGAGCAAAATCTACTTAAAGATCTGCTCTATAAGCTACCCGAAACCCATAAAAGCGGCAACCGTCGTTTAAATTCCATCGAATGGGCGCGCCTGGAAATGTTCATCGAATCGCCTATATCTGCCGACGAGCGTCATCACCTGATCGAAGAATTACAGACCCAGCTGCGTACGGATGACGATAAAAAGTTGGCCTTAGAGTATCTGGATAACTTGGTCCATGCCGATGGCGTAATTACCTCTGAAGAGAAAGCTGTTGTGACCGAGATTCAGCAGGCGATGGATCAGGTCAACCTCAACATCTTTGGTCAGTTTTCTCGCCTGTTGCAAGGTCCCTTCCAGCGACGCCAGCAAGCTATCAGCCAGGCCCCTAATCGGGAACGATACTTTGATGAATTTATCCGCAATAAGGTCTACTACGGCATTCAACGGCGGCTGGAGGGCGAGGCATTCAGCCTCAATCTGCCTGATGAACAATTGCGTCGTCTAGCGGCAATTGGCGGGCTTATGGCCCGGATAGCCCACATCGACCAGCAAGTCACCGACAGTGAATTCAATGCCATGACGACTCATCTAGAGCAGGATCTTTCTGTTAGCAGCGATGAGGCGCTCTTTATTGCCCAAGTGGCCATTAGCGAAGTCAGCGCAGAGATGGATTTTCTGCGTTTGACACGAGAATTGGCAACCACCATTACGTCTGATGAAGGAGAAGAGTTGCTTGACCTCCTTTTCACCATCGCTGATGCGGATGGATATGTCACGGCTCAGGAGGCTGAGGAGATCTACAACATTTCCTACAAGTTAAACTTAACCCATCGTCAATTTATTGCTGCCAAAACCAAGATCCCCGCAGATCGGCGGGCATCGTAAGGACCTATCTATCCCAATGCAAGAGCGGTTTGAATGGCTTGAAATACCAGACGAAGCTGAGAAAGAGCTGAATAAGACAGAGAAGGTGACCCCGACGGTCATGGGTAAGCGCTGTCCTCAATGCAACTGGCTTGATGAAGAAGAGGCAACAGCTTGTTTCCGCTGTGGGTATCGGTACAACATTGATCACGAAATGGCAGAGAAGATCGCTCGTTTTGGCGTTACGTTGCCACCAAGGGTCATTGAGACACCTCAAAATCTGACCAACTTCTTTCGTACTCATGGTCGTATCCGGATGCCTGAGCCACTACCTCTCTACCAGCTTCGATTAGAGGCAGAAGAGCTGAGCCTTAGCACCGGCTTTGACCAGTTGATTTGCCTCGACTCTATTAATGTAGAGCATTATGAACACCAGATCCAAGCAGTTCACCAGGCGCTTAACGATATGCGAGGCCGTGCGCTTCTGGCGGATGAGGTCGGATTAGGTAAAACCATTGAAGCCGGCATCATTATGAAGGAGTTGATTCAGCGTGGCCTCGTGCGTACAGTGCTGGTGTTGACGCCTGCATCTTTAACTGAACAGTGGCGCGAAGAGTTGGAAGGCAAGTTCAACGAACGCTTTACCGTCATCAACAAGCCAGCTGAATGGCGTGCTCTGGCCCAAGAAGAGAGCGGTCGCTGGATTACGTCCATCGATCGGGCCAAACGTCGAGACCATAGTGACGTTATTCTGGCACGGGATTACGACCTGCTCATCATCGATGAAGCTCATAAGTTAAAAAATCGTAGTACCCAAGCCTGGCAATTCGTCAACAAAATCCGTAAGCGCTACATTCTTATGTTGACGGCCACGCCGGTTCAGAATGATCTCCTGGAGCTGTACAGCCTCATTACCATTCTTTCACCTGGACAATTAGGTACGGCTCGAGCCTTCCGCCGCCACTTTTTGGATCAAGCTGATAAACGACAACCCAGAAATGCCCAATCCCTGCGTCATTTGCTTAATGATGTAATGATTCGCAACCGTCGCAGCAAAGTGGACGTTCAATTCCCCAAGCGACAAGCAGCCATCTACCATTTAACGCTTAGTGAAGCCGAATTTAAGCTCTACCAAGACGTTACGGACTATATCCGCAAACGCTTCCGCAACACAGAAAATAGCAAGTTTCTGCGCCTAACGCTGACGATCCTACAACGCGAGTTAAGCAGTAGCCCTCAAGCCGTCGCTTCCACGCTCCAGAAGATGGTCAATGATCGGGCCTACAGCGATGATGCTCGGGTTGAGTTACAGGAATTTTTAGATCTAGCCCGTTCTATTCCTATCGGGCGGAAGTTGGTTGCTGTAGAAGAACTACTGGAACAGTTTCCGGGCAAATTCCTCATCTTTACTGAGTACCGGCAAACTCAGGAGACCATCGTCAATCGGCTCAACGAACTGAACATCCCTACAACCGGGTTCCATGGCGGTATGAGCATTCAGCAGAAAGAGGCCGCGGTCGCAGCATTTCGAGATGAAGGTGAAGAAGGGATGCGCGTGATGGTCTCTACCGAGAGCGGTGCAGAAGGGCGCAATCTCCAATTCTGCCATCAGCTCATCAACTATGACCTGCCGTGGAATCCTATGCGGGTCGAGCAGCGCATTGGACGTCTCCACCGCCTCGGCCAAATTCATGATGTGACCATATTTAACCTATCCTGCAATGAGACCATTGAGTCTCACGTCATTGAGCTTTTGGCCCGCAAGATCCGTATGTTCGAGCTGGTGATTGGGGAACTCGACCTGATCTTAGGAAATATCGAGGGGGCCAAATCCTTCGAAGATCTACTAAGGCAGGCTTGGCAATCGAGCCAAAGTGACGAAGAGCTGAGCGAACGCATCGAAGGTATCGGTCGCATTCTAGAAGAGGCTCGTAGTGAGTATGATACGGTCCGGGAGAGTAATGAGATTATTGATGAAGCGCTCGACTTTTAGCGTCTACGACTTTCTAAGATTCGCCCAACAATATGCCTAATCAACCTAATATTCTCATAATCATGACTGACCAGCAGAAGGCGACAGCCAGCCATCTCTATGGCAATTCCTTCTGCGAGACACCAAATATGGCTCGTTTGGCGGACGAGGGGGTTCTCTTTGAAAATGCCTTTACGCCTCATCCGCTCTGTATGCCCGCCCGGGTCTCTTTTTGGACAGGCCAGTGGCCTCACTCTCACGGTAGCCGGCGAAATGAGACACCTATGCCAGCGGGGGTTGAGCATGGCGTCCGTCTATGGAAAGAGGCGGGGTACCATGTGGGATTGATTGGGAAAAACCACTGTTTTTCTCAGGCTGAGGATTTAGCTCTCTTTGATACCTACTGCGAAATTTCTCATAGTGGCCTACCAGAGAAGGTTGAGACCAAGGGCATGGAGTGGTTCCGCCCACTTTCGGGAATCCATGCAGCCCATGAGTTGCGGCGCACGATGACGCCCCAAAATCCCCATTTTGCCTACGCCACCAACGACTTTCCGCTTGAAGATTATTCCACTGGATTGGTGGCTGGCCAGACCATCCGCTTTCTGGAAGAGTATGCCAGCAGGCGGGAAGTTTTATCCAATACCCAGCCGGATGACAACCCTGGCAACCTTTCTGGGATTCAATCAGATATCCAACCCTTTGCCCTATGGGTTTCCATCCCCGATCCCCACGAGCCTTGGGTCTGTCCTGAGCAATACGCCGCTATCTTCCCCAAAGAGAAGATTGACCTGCCGCCCTGGCGAGATGATGAATTTAACGACGGCACTGCCCCCGAACGCAATCGGATGCTATATGAGATGCTAGGTGTACGCAATGATGACATAGAAGATATCTATGGACTGTTGGCGGTCTACTATGGCATGGTTCGCTTTATTGACGATGCTCTTGGTCAAATCCTGGATGCATTGATCCGCCTATCACTACGCGAAGAAACTATAATCGTCTTTTGCTCTGATCACGGAGACTTTATCGGCAAAACCATTTCCAATATACCCTATTCTATCACTTACGATATCAATACAAACACTATTATAAACCTAACATGCGGGTTCATCGAAAGAGAAGGGGATTAGATGTTTGAAACATCGCCAATTCAACAATAGCACAGTTGATCAACTGTGCTATTGTTGAATTGCACTTCTATACCGTTGAGATATTTCTTCTTCTGTTGTCACACCTGTCAGATCAACCTCAACCGATATAGCAGTTTGGATAATAGCTCGAATCACAGCAGCTTTACGAATAGAATGCCATCCGCTACGCTGGATTTCACGATGTCGGTCGTCGATCCAATCCCACATAGAAATAGGTAAAGTCACATTGGAAGATCGCGTCGGTTCTTTTGCAACTTCGTTCTTACTGTCTAACTGTTCTACTGTACAATTGTTTTCTCGCACAGATTTAATATCATCCAGTTTTGGAAGGTCACGACGTTGCAGAGAATCTAATGGGCTACCTTGCTTCTTACTCACCGAAGACCTCCTTTGTCAGCTTGATATAGTCTTTTGCAGCATCGCTACCTCGCTGGTATTCGATTATCAATTGATGTGCAGCAGTCGCATCCTTTATAACTGTGCGTTCACCTATAATCGTATCAAAGATATGGAAATAGTCGGCGTATAATTCGACTACCTTTTGTGCTACTGATTCAGAATGATTTGTGCGTCCGTCATAGCGTGTGCGAATGAGTCCTCGAATTGAGAGGTCTGAATTTATCTGAGCCTTGAGTGCCACCACAGATTCATACAGAAGCCCGACACTCATCAAGGCTTGATAATCACACGACATGACAATTGCGATGTCGTCGCTAACTGCCAAACTATTGACAGCCATTAAGCCAAGACTAGGAGGGCAATCAATGAGTACATGATCATACTTATCTCGGAGTGGGGTTAATGCATCCTTCATTCGGTATTCGCGATTAAAGGCGCTCTGTAATTCAAGTTCGGCTCGCGCCAGATGAATTGATGTCGGTGCTAAGTCGAGATTATCTCTTACCTGATGAATAATATCATTCACTGAACGACCATCTAGTATGACGTCATCTAATCCTGGATCAGGGGATTCAATACCAAAATCGATAGATAAGCTTGCTTGTGGGTCTGCGTCCACAAGTAGAACCCTTTTGCCCGAAGCAGCCAGAATGCCACCTGCTTGAAGAACCGTAGCTGTTTTTCCTACCCCTCCCTTCTGATTGATGAATGCTGTAATCATGGCCCTCTACTTCGTTAGATTAATTGCTATACAACTGCACAATAGCGCAATTATATAGAGAAACAACTGTTTTTTAGTACAATCATACAGCAGAAAGGCTATACAATAAGGCTCATGATGGATTCCAAGGATCTGCTTGGGGACCCTTTGCATTAGATCCCAGGAATCCAATATGAGCCTACAATAATACACGTGTATGTTAGCTCTGCTGTGCAGTTGTTCACAAGTGCAATAGCTCAATTGTATTGACATTACGTCACAATTGCACTTTCTGAGTTGGAGATGCTCATGAGTTTATAAAGATTTTTTAAGTTAGAACACTCATACGCCTTCGAGAAACATATTATTCATGAAAAAAGAAAGTTTTCCATGCGCACCCAAGAGGCCAAGACCATCCATATTCGAGACTTGCTTTCGGCTTTGGGGTGTGAGGCGGTCCGCCAGGTCCGAGGGGAGTGGTGGTATTGTAGTCCTTGGCGGCAAGAAAGTGATGCGTCTTTCAAGATAAGCCGTGACGGGAAAGCTTGGTACGACCACGGGTCTGGGGTAGGGGGCAACATCCTGAAATTTGTGTGCCTGTATTACGGCTTGGCTGTGGATGATGTAGCGGGAGCCTTACGCAAGCTGGAAGCCTTACCGATTGCCCGCTCTACGAGCCTGGGTGATCCATCGCTTGCACCTGTGCAGCCTTCTTTGTGGGAGGACGCGCACCAAAGGGCCATAGATGCCCGTAGAGCAGCGAAAGAGGGTTTGGATAGAGAATCCCACCCGGAGGGTGCGGATGATGCTCTCACGGTGCTTAGAATCCTTCCTTTGCAGAGTTTAGGATTAATTCAGTATCTGAAAGAACGTGGTATCGACAAAGCGATAGCAATGCCCTGGCTACAGGAGATGCACTATCAACGTGGTGATAGACGCTTCTATTCTCTTGCCTTTGCCAGTAGGAGCGGTGGGTATGAACTCCGCTCCCGTGGCTTCAAGAGCGCCCAAGGCAAGAAAGATCTCACCCTGCTGTCTCCACAACACGCAACAGCATCCATACCGGATGCTGTTGCCATGTTTGAGGGCTTTATGGATTTTCTGTCCTGGATGCAACATAGAGGCAGTAGGACACTGCCCATGCCCGTGATCATTCTCAATTCTGCCTCTCTAAGGAAACGTGCTGTGGAAACTATCCAGGAGATGGGAGTAGGGGAGGTTCATCTCTATCTAGATCATGATGATACAGGCAAAGAGTTAGTCTCTTACCTACAAGAGAAGCTGCCAGACCTTACCCTCATCGATCAATCTCCCCTCTATGCCTCTTTCCATGACTACAATGCCTTCCTCATCCAAAACAGACTAGCCGCCTGCATCGCTTGAGTATTCCCTTCCTCTTGTTAACCAACAACCCCAAAAAAGCCTTTATTTTTTCTTTCATCAGTCTTCTTTTTGACTCTCTTTGCATTTCCACATCTGCATGGAGTGCTGCGTTCTGTTGTCATTGCCTAGTCATCAGGATGAGTTATGAGCGATGCAAATGCATCGCTCATGCATTTTAGGCCACACCGTAGGTGTGGGGCGTAGGGAGCATGGCGACCGAAGGGTAGGTACTAATCAAAATCTATTCGCTCTTTGAGCGAATGCAATTTTTATGTTGGCATTAGAATTTGGTGTTATCCACAGGCTTCCTCGCGCACGTAGTGTGTTAGATAGGTGTTAAATAGGTGTTAAAGGAAATTTTTTGCTTATAGGGGTTTGATTTTAGGTTATTATTTGAACTAGGCGGTGTGTGAAACCCCGAATTTTGGTGTGTAAAACCCCGAAACTTGGTGGGTAAAATCCGGTTTATCTACAGGCGGTGTTTAATACCCCGAAAGTTCTTGACAAGGGTGTGTAAAACCCCGAAACATACTCTATGGTGTGTGAAACCCCGAACAACAACGACGACCAACTATTACCGGATCGTCATCCGCAGCACGATCTGTTTATCTGCGATGTTGCAGATGCGGTACTGAAAGACATTATCCCGCAAATGGAGCACCCATTTTATTCTTTGTCGAAAAAGCCAGAGACTAATATCCGGCGATACGAACATAATGGCAATTGGTTAGAGGTTGTTCCCAGTGTGAAGGGATTAGCGACCATATACGATAAAGATATCTTGATATATGCGATTTCTCAGGTTATCGCAAGACTTAGGGAAGATAAACCAGTTGGTAAGCGAGTACGTCTCAATGCACATGAGTTACTGAAATTTACCAATCGGGGAACGGCTGGCAAGGATTATCAGGCTCTATGCGAGGCTTTAGATCGTTTGGATGGAACACGTATCCGCACCAATATACACCGAGGTGACGAGGAGAAATGGGAAGCATTTGGCCTGATTGAAGCAGCAACGGTAGCCCGAAAATTCGGCCTAGATGGGCGCTTACTCTACTGTGAGGTTGTGTTATCAGATTGGGTCTTTGATGCAATACGCGAACGCGAAGTATTGACTCTACATCGTGACTATTTCCGCTTACGGAAGCCCATCGAGCGAAGAACCTATGAATTAGCCAGAAAACACTGCGGCCAACAAGAGAGGTGGTCTGTATCTTTGGAGGTAATGCATAAAAAATCTGGTTCTAAAGCTTCCTTGAAAGAATTTCGCCGATCTATAAAGCATCTGGCCGCACACGATCATTTACCAGATTACACAGTCATCTTTTATGAGCAGGCGGATCAGGTGGAGTTTAGAAATAGAAACACAATGCCATTGTGCATAGAGGAGGATAAACAAACTGGTCCCTTCTGCCCTCCTTTGAAGCCGGATACATATCACAAAGCCCGTTTAGCCGCCCCAGGGCGCGATATTTATAATTTGGAGGAGGAGTGGCGGGAATGGATGACGGAGCCGCCCCGTAATCCTGATGCAGCATTTATCGGCTTCTGTCGTAAAGTCCATGAAAAGAGAAGGCATCAGTAAAATGAGATGAGAAATATCTGAGTGAAAGTCTTGTGCTGAAAAACCGGATGCTAACTTTCCAGTGTACATACCCTGGTACACACATACCTGGCAATGCAAATTGGGGGATTTTGGCACGATCAACTCCATTATGGAAATGGATGAGGGGAAAATTGCCATTGCCGGGGCAATAAGAGAAGGTTCTCTGCCTAAATACCCATTAGCCGTATGGCACCAATGACAAATGCTGCTGCACTGAAGGTAGAAACATACATTTTGATAGTGATGTCACGACGAAGAATCTCGAGATCTGCTCGCAACTCTTTCATATCACCCTTTGTGGCCACATCATCATTTGCTTCGGCCACTACATCGACAATCCGCTCAGCCTGAGCTTGCGTAAAAACACCGCCCTCTGTGAGAGCCTTCATTGCCTGAAGAGTATCAATAACAATAGCCATTCTTTACTTATAGCATAGATTAGTACTGTTTGCCATCGTATTTTCTGTTGATTTGTCATGCAAGTTTACCCAAGCCTGGATTCTGAATCTGCCTTTACTACCAGCTACCTATCCTGTAACATGTTGTTATGTGTTACAGGAACGAAGTTGCAGTGAGAGAGGCTTGCCATCTGGTGGCAGAGACATTCTATGGAGAGCAGGGCAGGTGGCTCTATGCAGCCTTTGACGCCATCAATGCAGCGTGGTTTGAGGGTGCTTTACCATATCCGCACCTGATTCTCTCTCTGACCGCACATGGGAGATGCCTGGGGCAGTGCGCTGCCAGTGACAGGCATCCACCAACCATGATCATGCATCCTTCCGTCTTTGGCGGCACAGCAGCCAAAGAGCCTTGGGGCGTGCCATCCGAATGGCTTGGCCAGTCTTTTGCCTTTGATGTGTTGCTGCATGAATGTATTCATGCTTCGGTACATTACCATCTTGGTGGTATGACCGGAACCACCTCCCATAACGATCCGCAATGGATCACAGAAGTCAACCGTTTAGCTCCCCTGTTAGGGTTCGAGGGAATAGAGGCCGGAAGAAGCACCACGAAACGCGTACCAGTGGATGGCCCTCTTAGCAAACGTGGCAAGAGGCCAACAGGCGTTAAACGGGTGACAGAAGGAAATATTCCCTTTGAAGCCGTGGCTACCTTTCCCTATGGGCTTCGTAGATACCTTGGGATAGCAGAAGCCTACTATAAGGATGGAGTACTACCGATAGTGCTGAGAGACAGATAAGTCATGAACGCGAACCAAAGCGGATATTAGGATTTTTAAGGAGCGCTTCGGCAGAATCGGTATTCCCCTGTGGTTCGCCCTGTGTGACCCACTCCACAAGCTTTTTCTTGGAGAATCGCCATTCCTTGCCAACTTTCTTGGCTGGCAGTTCTCCATCACTGACTAGCTTATAGATGGTGCGTTTGGAAACGCCTAGCAAAGCGGCGGCTCCGTCTACGTCCAGGATTTCCCTGTCCATCTGTATCTTACGTTGCTGTTTATCGGTATTGGAACGGCTGGTCATCGCAGAATACGTCTTCATTTGCGGTAATAATAGGCACCAAAATGCACTATCTTCATCTGAAAGGCAACCAAAACGTATCGGGTTGAATCTTATCGCAATAAATCCACAGAATTATCTCAATTGCTAATATCTGAAAGCTGTTGCAAATGTTTCGCGTGTGACAGAAACAGGTAATGCTAAAGAGGCTCCGCTCTCCACTTTGCCCCCGAATGTTGCTCACCGAATTATCAATGATGAAAGCAGGTTTTTCGTGACTCTAAATCCGTATCCTGTACGTTGAAAGAATGAGCATGAACTCTTTTTGCTTCTGATTTAACCTATGATGTGGCATATTTGTATGATATGCACTAAATAGGTTTTACGCCATGATTTCTGAGGCTGCCAAAATTATGCACGGGAACCGCATCGTGATTCCTGCATCTATTCGTAAAGAGTTAGGATTACAGATCGGCGATGCACTGACCCTGATCCTGGAGAATGGGCAATTGCGGCTTATTTCACACGATCAAGCCGTGAAAAAGGCGCAGAAGCTTCTGCGCCAATATCTGCCTCCAGACACACCTCTTGTCGATGAATTAATTACGGATCGCCGACAAGAGGCAGGAGATGATTGATTTTATTCTGGATGCATCCGCAGTGCTTGCGCTACTCAATGATGAGACAGGAAGTGATGCAGTCACCCCACTGATACCTGCATCTGTCATATGCTCAGTCAACCTTTCCGAAGTCATTGCAAAACTCTTGGAGAAAGGCGTGAGCGAAGCGGATGTGACGACGATAATTTCTGTGATCGGTATCGGAAATATCGTTGATTTTGATCGTCAGTTATCCTGGGAAGCAGGACGATTGCGCCCAATGACGAAACAGGCTGGTTTATCCTTTGGCGATCGTGCTTGCCTTGCCGTCGCTTGCAGCCGCAAGTTTATCGCCGTCACTGCCGATAGATCTTGGGAGACCCTGAGTCTGTGTCAAGTAAAAACGATCCGATAAAAGCCTGGAGCATCCCCACATTAACCTTCCTTAACATATAACATAAGCCGCTTTATGCTAAACACTCTCGTAGACACAATCCCTGGTCATGAAGTATAATTCCCGCTGGAGAATGTGTCATGCCAAACGCACTTGTCGCTCCATTCAAAACCCTAGGATCTTGCGGTCGCCGCTTCTGCACACATTCCGGCATTAACTCAAGAAGCAGAGCAGGACACGTTCACCATATTCATTGATTCTTCACCAGATGTAACCAGGATTCATGATAGAACGAGTAATGCGATCAGTCTTGATGAAGTCGAGCGGATTATTATTTAGTGATAGAGTATTACCCGTCGTTATCGGGTGGAAGGTAAGACAGAGAGCCATATGAAGCCGGACGGTTCTCAAATAAAACAGATTAAGGAAGCGCTCCTGGATGGCTACCGAACCAAAGATGCTTTGCGCATGATGGTTCAAGTAGAGATGAACGTATCCCTGGATAGGATTGCATCTGGTAGCAATCTGGCATCAATCGTATCTAGCCTCATCGAATGGTCTGTTGCGACAGATCGAGTTTATGAATTGATCCAAAGTGCACATGACTATAATCCAGGGAACCCAACTCTAAAAGCACTTAATGAAGATTTTTCCTCAAGAGATCGCAATCAACGTTCCACTACGTCTCGTCTTCAAATTCTGTGTCAGCTACGCGAAGGGGTTGGGCTATCACAAGCTGAAGCAGCAAAAATGTTAGGTCTAACCGGCCGACAGGCTCGAAAAACAGTTGCAGCATGGGAGCAAGGTATAGCCAAACCTCGCGCCACGCGTCGCTTTTCCTTTATAATGTATCTCTTGGATACTCTGCGATTAAGCCAGAATCCTGAGTTTTTTGAAGAGGTATGGACTATATTAGAAGAGGAGTGGGGTTGGGACCCGATAGGTACCAGAGAACGGCAAGAACTTGGGTATACTCTTCTGACTAATGAGGTGGATACTAACAACAGTCGTCACAATACCCAAGACATGTTTAGCAAGCGGGAAAACTCGGCTGATGTTGAATTCTTGCAAGATGCTATCGACCGTTTACGCAAAGACCGATCACGTGGTCAGATTACCATATCCATCCCAAATGATATAGCTACCTATACACCTAAACATCTCGATGATTTAATCGCAGCTATTTGTGCTGCTGCCGACATAGATTCAGAGAGAGTTTTCTTGCAAAATATTAGCTCCGGTAGTGTGCGTGTTACGTTAGAACTTTCGGAGAAGGACGCACATCAACTCGTGTATGAATTGGGGAATAAACATCCTGAATTAGAGTCTTATTCGATCACTATAGAACAACAGTTTCAGCCTAAATCAAACGACAATCATATTGAAAAAAATGTAATACTTTGTTTAGCTGCCGAACCCTCTGATAGGGTTTGGCTTCAGCTCGGAAAAGAGCATAGAGAAATTTTTGAATCATTGAATCGGGCTATTTATGGACAACAATTTACGATTCAGCAAATATGGGCGACTAAAGCGAGAGACGTCTTACGGTATTTACTTTACTATAGACCCACTATAGTTCACTTTAGTGGACATGGCGTAAAGAATGGGGCATTACTCTTTGAAAATAACACAGGAACTTATCATCGGGTAGAGCCTCATACACTCAGCGAAATTTTTAGAGGATTTAAGGGCGATATCCGTTGTGTAGTACTAAATTCTTGTTACTCACATACTCAAGCAACGCAGATATCGTGTCATGTTGACTGTGTTATTGGTATTGAGGGTGAGATAGAAAATGTGTCTGCCATTGCCTTTGCTTCTGCTTTTTACGAGTCTATTGCTTCAGGACGGAATATGAACGAAGCATACATTCTTGCCCAAGCGGAGTTATTAATGGAGAACCTTGGTGGCTCAGAGCAAGTTAGACTAATATCATCTGAAAATGTAAATCCCAGCGATATTAGGTTTGTATTAGGTTAGATATGCGTTTGGCACAGCTCGCCCAAGGTGCAGGACAAAGCATAAACACATGATTCATTGAAAATGAAAGCGGTGCCATGTATATATCGGATCGTTCTCGTTTAGTAGATTGGTCTCTCAGACAACTTCGATTGTTGGACATTGAACTTGTATTTGTACCTGTTGACAATAGAACTCACGAGATCCGTAAACCATGTTGGCGCATCAGGAGCTACGTAAATATTTTCAATCAGCATATTAACATTCACAGCGATCTTGATTCCATCAGTAATTTCTGACTTGCTAAAGTCGATTTCTCTTTCCTCTGGACCGGTTGATATTGCTGTGACAACAGCCCTCAATTCTCTCTCATGTTCAAAGCTTTTTCTTTTGTGTAGCAGAGCCTCGTAAAGGTTAATTGGATCAAACCAATCTGTCTCATAATCAATGTAGCGGACTGTTCCAATGTAAACGGTTCTGTCATCGGTTATCGAATCACGAAGACGTGCAAATGTCGATTGAATTGCAATTCCCTCATCACTCTTAAGATATAGTCTCCACATTGCCGCGGATTCTTGCTCATTTAGATGCCAACAACTGATCGCATTGCACTCTGCCCACTTTTTCAAGAGATTGCTAATGTTGGCCACGTCCATAAAATAGATTTCATGCTTGTCAACAGGAATATCGGGAAGGTTATCTCTTACCACGCGCAAGTTTTTTTGTGGCCAAGATCCCTCAAAGGGATCACCGAGTTTGTCTGTACGAGCGAAGAAGAGCGATTGTGATTCAAATAGTGACACTAGTTTTGTGAAATCTAAATATCGCCAAATCCGAGCGCTATCGTTTTCAGGGGGCATGAACACTGGATGCTGTGTATACATTTAATTTTTAGATCGGCGTATATCTGCGAAATAAAACCACTCTGATACCATGCAACTTACAGCCGATAGATTGTAGAGGGGGTAACATTGAAGTTTTAGTTATTTCCCGCGTTTTTGTACCGTTGGACTTCAAACCCCTACAGCGCATCCTTTCCGCTGAATATTCATTCACGGTCATCTAATAATCATTCAAACATCATCATAGGGGTATTCTGATAATATAACCTCTTAGCCTGAACGACATGTGTCAGAGGTTGGGTAATTTTTTAAAATTGGTATTAAGATATGTAACTCTAATTGCTAACCTACTCTGGATGTATATAGTGGCTAATTTAAAAGGCACACAGCATACAGTGCGTGACGGTAAATTGTTTGGATGCCTGATGCTGTGTTTTCCACACATATCAGGCGGAGTTGACATAACAAGCCGAACTAGTTTCTTTCTCTAGCAAAAGCACTAATAGAGGTTAGCAATTAGAGTATGTAAGAATTGCAAATAAACTGTACAACGTTTTTATGGAATAAAATCTTTCTAATGCCTCACAATATTTAAAGACGTGGTGATGAGGGTTTTCACTCCCACATTCTCTGTGCAATTTGCCGTTCTTCTTCACCAATGGCATTGGCGTAGATGGCGGTGGTGGCGATGTCGGTATGTCCGAGCCATTTCTGCACCATATTGAGCGGCACTTCATGGGTAACGCCTGCGACACCGAAACCGTGCCGTAGTCCTTTGGGTGTGGCGGCGCTGCTTATCACTCCGGCCCGCTGCATCACACCCTTGGCAATACGCCATGCGGTGGTACGGCTGCATGTCCAAAGCCACACCTCCTCTTTACCCTTTTTCTGTGCCTGTTTAATCCCATGTACCAAATCGAGCCGTTCGACGAAAGAAGAAGGCAGGGGAACAATGCGGAAAATACCCCGCTGCCGCTTTTTGAGGCTTTCCAGCGTGACGCTATGCGTGTCGAGATCGATGCGGCCTGCGGTGATCGCCAGCACTTCAGAAATCCGCGCACCGCTGTAATGTAACATCTCGCAGAAAGTGCGCCGTTCCCGTTCTTCATCGAGTGCTGCTTTTAAGAAAGCTTCCCGCTCGGCCTTATTGAGGTATTTGCGGTGGCCTTCCTGGTCATGGAGGACATCAGGCATGGGCGTACCCCCGAAGCTGTCTCCGTTTGGCAACCTCCTCAAGCAGCTCAAGCGCATGAACGTAGTCGTTTGCAGAGATGGTCAGACTATTTCCCTGCCGACTGTAACGTGCTCCCCAATGCCGTTCAATACACCAGCCACCAAACAGATCCTGACGCAGTTCGGCCACGTAGTAACGGCGCTCCGTTTCCCACCGTTTGGCCTGCCATTTTTCGGTGTCATACCGCATAGTGAAACAATACAACTATCTAACGTTTCATGCAAGTCAGGATGGGACAGGATTTCATGGAAAGATGTCGCCATCGATCCATCATGAGAACCTATAAATCCTGTCAAAAATCAGCCCATTGATCATGTATGGTGATGAGCCGTTGAGGGACAGAGAATGCAGAAAGTTGAAACAGTATGATCCATAAAGTTTCATAGGGCAGAAAGAATCTCTTTCTTTCCACCATTCTGCTACAGTAGTCTGGATGTCCAGATGAATGGGAGCACGGTGCAGGAAATCGGAGCCTTTGAAGCCAATCGGATGTTTGACCTTGACTATTGACACGGAGGCGGCCACCCCCCCGGAGATCGAGCGTATGGTCCCCGTGATGACTACCTACCGTCTGACAACCTACGATGCCTGTTACCTAGAATTGGCTTTGCGGCGTCAATTTCAGGTAGCCACGCTTGATAAATCACTGAGGATAGCCTCCGAAAAGGAAGACATCTAATATCAACCATAACCTCGCTGGAACAACGAACTGCTCCTGTTCATGTTATCGTACAGCGCCTAACCAGCAGTTACCCATCAGACCGTCTATCTAAAGCATTCACTCATTTGGGGCGTATCATCAAAACAGAATATATTCTGCGCTATCTCACCGATCCGGATTTACGTCGAACCGTCCAGCTACAGCTCAACAAAGGAGAGTATCGTCATAAATTACCACAGCGGATTTTCTTTGCAGACCAGGTAGAGTTCACGACCGGAAATTACGAAGAAATCATGAACAAGGCCAGTTGTCTCAGCCTTGTTTCCAACGCCGTACTCTACTGGAACACCATCAAAATAGACAGCATCGTTGAAAACTTGCGGCAGCGGTGAGAAACCACCGACGATGAAAACCTGTCACACATCTCGCTACTCCCATACAAGCATGTGCTACCCAATGGCACATACTTCACCGACGAAGGACTCCTAAGCCGATTCGAACAAGAACCTACGCTTTCAACCCTCAAAACAAATCTAAAAGTGTAGGCTTCTGTCCATCTAAGCCCGCTGGTCCTATCGATAGCATTCTCACGAAACGCACTTCAGTATTTACTACGTGCCAGTTGAGCCTGTTACGACAGGAAGTCCTTTGTGAAAGAAATAGACAGGCTTTTACGTCTATAGATACTATACTTAGTAGATCGCAATATCATTCTGAGCCACCACTATTTCCGTGAGACAAAACCGTGTTATGGCTTGGGTTACCAAGCTATTCGGTACATGCCTAGCGAAGAATCTCGACTCCGCCACCTCGTGAAGAGGTTGGATTGCGATCTACTGATTCTTATTAGACTTTATATCGATTTAATTTTAGGGTGGCTGAAGGGTTACTTTTGGTACAAATAGTTTGCAAAAATGAAGCAATTACCAACTGAAATACCATATTGAGCGATTCAACATCGCAAAAACGGTAAACGCTGAGGAACAAATGATCATTGTTGTGGAATTAAAATAAAACGTCCAGGACCTGGGGTTAGAAAGCAACCGACAAATGCTTGCCCAAATCTAAGCACTCGTACAATAACAATCTTCTGATTAGTTTCAGTGTAAATGTCTTCATACGACTATCTGTCATATGGGTGTTATCAGCCACTAGGAACACTCTCAGCACACCTTGTATTGTCTTCCTCAATCATTGTGCGCGACCAACAACTTACAGAATTACCCGGAAGGTTTCATATGATAAAATCAATTAGGAAGAGTAACCCAACACACATAGGGGATTGTTTAACAATCGTTCGATGAGACGCAGTTTGATTTATTAATTTTATTTTCCTCAGTAAAATAATAAGGAAGTGATAATGTTGAGATATTTCCTACGAATTACAATAATTAGCATCACCTTAATTTTGACAGTAATTTTTTTTGCACCTGCTTACGCATCGCCTACCCAACAAGCTTCCCTGATTCGACAAATTTTACGGACAATATCTTCCGGTACTAGGGTGGTTGGAGGGTCGGTAGCAGGTAATATGATTACCTATGGTGGTCGCTCTTTTACGGTTAATGGATTATCTCCAGAGTTAGTCAACCTTAGTGCAAGAACTGGAACCTCAAGGGCTTTGGAACAACTTTTACAATCACAACTAGATAACAGTGTAAGATATGATACGACCAAAAGAGTAGTGCTAGTTGACATGTATATTAGCGAATACGATATTAGTGAATACGATTTTTTCTCACCTAATAGCGCTTACCCACAACCTTTTTGGGTAGATGAAGATATAGCTCATGCGTATGAGCTACTTAGGCCCCGTATAAGTTCTGGAGACCTGGAAGCTCTTGATAATTTGCTTGAGCTACGGGGGGGAGGTCAAGCAAATTATCAAGAACTTTCTGGGAACGAAATAGAAACATTTCTTCTTCTAAATCTTCTGAGCCTAACACCAACACAAAGAAAATCATTACCAGAACTCTATCTGTCAGACCTAGACATATTTGGCTACAACAATCGTGCATTAAATTATGAAGTTGGCTCAGAGGAAAAATTTTTCCACGCATTATGGGAAAATGGTACTGACGTTACACCTGGTACAACAGAGTGGGGCGATAAACTCACGCTCTGGCATACAAAAAAAGGTGAAATTATTGACGTAGAATTTGATGCAGTATCGGAATTTGGACGGACGTTCTTCGCTAACGATGATAATATAGGCGCTCAACAAATACTAAACTTCCTTGATGCTATAGGTAAGACAAATGCAAATGGCATGTGGGCATTTATGGGAAAATCGTTTTCAATTGATTACTGGCTGCGAAATCGACTGGGCGTTGCGGCCATGACAATGAAGGGGTACCCCGCTATTTATGTCGATGAGTTAAATGGGTATTTGTTAGTACAACGTGGGCGAGAATTTAGGGTTTTTGAGGGTATATCTCTAACAGATCTAAATGTCGAAATAAAATGTGCGGTCGGAGATTATTGTCTACAACATCTTTACAACCTGGAATTACAATATGAGTTTCCTGACTTTACAGATGTTTTTGAATTTCTATTCTCCGAGAAACAAGAAAATCTAGTTTTCGTTACCGGGCTAACATCGAACAAGGCAGAGCGAGAACTTCGACGTGGAATCGCGCATGGATTAGCTATGATTGCGAAAACTCGAGGCGTCAAAAATGTTTCACTAGATGATGATCCAATAATTGCACTAGCTAATCTTGAGGGCCAACGTCCTGTATTGGACAACAATGGGAACTGGAATCTGACGCTGATAATTGATGAAGATTCATTCGGCCCTGCAAGTTCAGAACGCCTGGCGCAGCTAAAGTCTCTAGCTGATAATAATGGGATTGTTACACAAAATAAATTCGATGAGGATGGATGTTCCAATGCTCTTTATATTTCAGCAAATCAACAAAGTGACTTTATCCCCCCCTTCGATACAAATTCTAGATCATCCTTGCCTATAGCGACTAGTGTTGAACACCTTCAGGAATGTTATGTAGCAATACTAGCAGTGGATCATGATGAACAACGCCGCTTCGATAGTTCGTTCATTACTAGCACTGGAGTCCGCGGCGTTTTCGCATATGATGGGATGGTGATGCTGGAGACCCTAGAAATTGTGCTTGATGAATTTATTGAGCTTGCTAAGTCAGACGAAGCAATCAGTAAAGGTTTTTCACCCTTACTCCATGAGGCAATAAATTCTACTTTAGGAAGGGACGATTTAACTGATATTCAGAAAGATAATCTACGTGCGCTACAGACTGGGCTTTCGTATATATCGATGTTGTTAGATAAAAGTATGACTATGATTTGAGTCAGTGAACACAATTAGGAGAAGAATCAGAAATGGTCCTCACAGATACGATTCGAAACTTAATTAATGAACAACCTCTAATGGGAGCCGATGGTAAATGGAATATGGCAGTATGGATAGATTTGCGCAGATTGGATGATAGACAAATACAAGCAGGGATACAAATCGAAAAATATGCACAAGAAAAAAAAATAGAGACTTACCCAAATATCGAAGCTTTAGCTCAAGCATCAGTTAACACTGTATTCGTTGCTGGGCACAATTCTGGCTTGAATGAGGGCATACTTAAGGATTTAAACGAACAACATGATAATTTCAAAGGGCAATTCATCATCTTGAATTCTTGTGGCGATGATTTACATTTTCGCTCTGAAATTGATGATATTCGTAAAAAAACGGGGGCTTCCCAGATTTTTGCATATCACCTTCCTATTGACATGGTTGGTGTCAGGCTTCTATTTGAGGAATTAACTAATTTGGTCTGCCATGATCCTACTTTGAAGCCTAGCGATGCCATAAATTGCGCAATTGCCAATGTAACAGATCTGATTGCGCCAAATTAGACTGGTAAGGAGTGAGATTTTTACTTTATATCAGTCATGGTCTGTTGATTGCAGTGTCAAATCAGAGCAAGTGGACATATTCTCTGTTACACCTCAACTAGATACACGCACGGCAGGATCACCGATGATAATATAGTTACGCGAGTCGTTTTTTGCTGTCCATACGCCAATATTATCGTCAATATCTTCGGAGTTCAAATAATCTGTGACAGTTGCAAGTTCTGCATAACGTTGATTAATTGGCTCCATTGCCGATCCAATCGGATGACCATCAATGAGGCGCTTCAATACATCCTGAAAGACAATAGTGTGTTCGCCAACACCAGGCCAAAGAAATGAGTATGACCAAGCTCGTTCTATGTGACCAACAAAAGCTAAAGCAGCACTTGTATTCCCCAGAATTTTTTTTGGCAAACCTGCAATAAACGGAGATGACGCAATGGGCTCGTTCTGATTTCGGTCAAAATCATTATAGAGAGGGGTACCAGCCGAATAACATGCAAAACAAAACATTATAAGTCCAAGCATATTTGCATCACTGATCACATCATCTTCTGAAAAGTAAAAATCTTGTGGGATCGGTTGTTGCCACTTTTTTGGTCCTGGCCAATTTTGACATAATAAAGCACCTTGATGGCTGGCCTGAAGAGAATGCTCTTTAGGGAATCCCATACCGTGAGTAGCAGTAAACAAAAGGGCAGGTGCCTGCTTTCCTCCAAGAAGTTCTTTAAGCTTTGTTTTGGTAGCCCGTGTACCTATGAAGGATTCAGACTCCCAAGTAGGATTATTTCCAGAAAATTCCTTGTATAAAGGCTGAACCAGGTGAGTTGCACTGAAATTCGTAGCTCGATCATCTTGGTTGGACGTACCAAAAAAACAGCAACGTTCTGGACCTCGTATCCCATTTGTTTCAGCAGCAACTACACTCTTGGCATAATTCTCATATTCTTGTACTGTATCAAAACTAATTCGGCCAACAGCGTACTGTACATCCAATAAATATTGAAATTGATAGGGTATAGCCTCTGGAGTGCCGACAATCAGCAGGTAATACGGAACCTTTTCGGGATCTGCTGGGCCAGGGCCACCTCCATGCCTAGCAAGAAATCTGGTTTTTGTTTCATTAGGTCGGTATCCATCGTTCCCATCATAAATCTTGAAATATTGTCCAGCCTGTTGGGAACGCAGGTCAAGAAGGGGGGTGAGGGCTTCCTTAATCTTTGGATCACCGTCATGAGCAAAAATAATACCCCAGCCTGCTTCTGATAATTTTTTAGGATCTACCCCTTCCTTTGTATAAAGGTTCTCTTTGGCAATTAACTGACGTCGCAACTTAAGGTCGCCCAAATTTTGAGGTGGCCGTTCATTTCGTATAAATTCCCCAAATTCTTCGTATGACATGGGTGGTAATCCATATTCACCAGTAAAACCATTAATGCCATTAAAATATAACAATTCTTGATTGCCGAAACTGTCCATAATCCAATTCTCCCTAACAAACTGCCTACTGCTGGCTCTATCCAAACCAGCCCATAAGCTTATCAGCTTCCCTTTTCTTAGTTTTGAGCAAAAAGGAAATGACTGCCTCCATATAAATGTTAGTGAATACGTTTCCCCAGGTTCGTTTTTGTAGTGAATGTTTTATGGTTTCTCGTGTGTCAACAAGCTTTATCTTGCCATAATAACCCGTAACAGATATTCGTCGATAAAGAGTCTTCATCATGAATATAAAGATGCTAAATATGGTCACTAGCCAGATGAATCCAATCAGCGGTATGCCATCTAGCCGGGCAATCATCATTGCTGTCAAAACGCATACCATGAATAAAGAGAATATTAGAATAATGAATGATAGGTTTCTTAGCGATATGAATGCATCGTAAAGCTTATCTTCCACTACCTTATCTTGAGTGGGCCTATACTTGATTTTGGGTCTTTCGACTGGTTTTTTGTGTAGCGATGATGTCAAATAATCATACTGTTTGTCATGCCGAACCGTTTGATTCACCAAATTAGAGCTTGTTTCATCGTCGTTACTTTGTTGACCAGAATCAACAAAAGAGGATATTAGGGCTGCGGTTCCTCCCAGAAATGCCAGGATCGGCTCGAAACCTGGTTCGACAACGAACCAAATAAATGCGATGACAAATGAAACGACCGAAATGACTTTTAAAACAATCTTGGCCTGTAATTGAGAACGTAATGATAACATTGCACCGTAGACAAAAATAACTATGTCCGTATCACTTTTGCATTGACTCATATCCATTCAGACGGCAAACTTGTTCCAGATCGTTGCCATCTCGATAAACAGTATATTCAACATAACTGGTAAGGAAAGAAAACGATACTTCTGATAGAAATACATCGCTGCTTGATCAAAGGGATACATCCGTGTGAGCAACTGCGTGTAAAATGATTGTGCCGCCACCGACTATGACTTGATACATGGATTCTGTGCAGCCGCTTTCTGAAGTTCAGGCAATTCAGAGGGCTGGCGGGGATGCAGTAAGCGCTCAATCAAAGCATGGCTGTCTTTTGCCCCCACCTCTAACACAGCCTGACTATCCATGAGCACTTTGACCGCTGCATCATAGGCAGAACTCACCATAAAGTCCGTCAGGGATATCCCCTTCAGGAGAGCGGCTTGCTCAAACAGTAATTTATGCTCACTGGTCACGCGGGTAGCGATGCGTTGATTCTTTGTTGGCTGCGTTGCATGTTCTGTTTCCATACACCCAATTGTATGCTAAAAAGGCGTACAAATCAAGTGGCAATATGGCTTCCCGTGACGTAAAATGGTTACGCTTAATAGATGCCCAATGCAACAGGCCGCTCTTATACCAAAGCGGCCAGTCTACGATTTACGAGGCGGAATGCTTTGCCAGCCTGTCTTTGGCCTTAACGAAATAGGTGCGGTCCATCTCTATACCGATAAAGGCACGGTGTAACTGTCTAGCAGCAACGGCAGTAGTGCCGGAACCAGCGAAGGGATCGAGAATGATGGCACCCTCGGTAGAGTATGCCTCAATCAGCGGTGTGAGTGCAGAGACAGGCTTTTGCGTCGGGTGCAGTCGGTTTCCGGTATAGTGCCAGGGCAGAACATCTCTGGGTGGATGGGCAGGTTTTCTGGGGTTACCCTTAGCGAGTAGATAGGCATTTTCATGTCTGGCCTGGGTGAAGCCTTGACTAGAGGCATAAGGCTTGCTCCAAGTGAAGTGACCTACGGGCATGAATCCGGCAGTGCGCCATGCATCCATGAAGCGGTCTACCTTGTTCCAGCCATAGAAGGAAATACACAGGCTGTTGGGAGTAAGTACCCGATACATCTCGGCAAAGGCTGGATGCAGCCATGCATCATCCTGGTCCCCGGCAATGGTGCGGCCATCGCGGGAGCGGTAATTCACCAGATAGGGTGGATCGGTGACGATCAGGTCGATGCTGTGACTTGGCATGGTCTGCATCACCTGGATGCAATTATCGTGAATGAGTTGGTTCAGAAAGCTGTGAATCGAAAACATGAGATACTCCGTGAAGTAAGTGTAATAGTAAGGGCTGCGTTTTGGTGCAGCCCTGTGAAAATGTGCCTTGTTAGGATTGCGTAAGACGGGCGATATAGTCTTCAGCACGTTCGGCTAGTTTGGCCACATTCAGCAACTCCTCATGGCCGAAGCTGCTACTTGTTTGCCAGACACCTTCCGTATCTCTGTAATTCCGAACCATTTCTGTACGGTAATAGCTTCCTTTCTTCGTCCGGTTCTGCCAGATGGTGGCGGAAAGGGTACCAAGTCGGAAAGTGAATACGGGTTTGTTGGTGGTTGATTCAGTCATGATCTTTCTCCTATGTTGTGGTTCGTATGTGAGGAGAAGAGAAGCAGGCCGCAGCAGACAGGCATGTCCAACACGTTTGCGCGGACCGCGGCATTGCCTGTCTGCTGTGGTTTGCTACACAAGCCGGAACCAACGGACACCACGTGGAGAAATCTGTACCGATACCTGCCTTATAACCCATCACATGAGACGTGATACCCTGCCCAGAGCATCAAATAAGGACGGATAAAAGAAAAAATGAGCGGGAAATAGCGAGTGCAGTCAAGAGGGAAAAGGGGTTAAGCAACATGTAGCATCCGCTCTTTGAGAGATGGCAATGTGAGGCTGACACCTTGGCAAGTAACGAGGGGCAAAGGGCCTTCAGCATAGCCTGAGCAGGCCCGGATAGCTTGGCTGTAAGAGAAGAAGCAGCCTAGAACAATCTTCCCTGGACGTAAGATTGATCGAGGTCAGAGAGGCGATCAAGTACCTCGGCTTCAGCAGTAGCCTCTGGTGTGGGTGTGCTGGTTTCTTGCTCTAATTCATTGTCGTTGGCGGCAACAGGTGGTTGTTCTGGTTCGGGTATTTCCGCCGGATCAGTATAAAGGCTGTCCAGGAATCTGTTGGTACGGTATGGGAAAATACGACATATCGGTGTAAAGCGGTGGCTCCATGACTCCATCGTCAGCGTATTGCCATGCCTCACCATGCCGGACAGTCCAAGAATTCCTGTCTGTAGGTAGGTCATATCGGCGCAGAGTTTGCTTACATCAACTGCCTCAAAGAACATGGCTTCACTTGGTTGGTATCCCTTCTCCTGAAGTACCTCTGCCAGTGCGATCAGCATCCCACCTGCACCAGAAGCTGGTTCGGATACAGTGATAAAAGACTTCTTCTGAAGTTGTTCAGCTACATCCGCCAGGGTCATTCTGGCCATCATCAGGGACACTGGATAAGGTGTAAAGAATTCACCGCTGCGGTCGTTACTGATTTCAAGCTGCATATACGTTCTCCCAAGAAAATCACCATAGCCCTCACCAAGCGCCATTTTCGTGATCGCAAGTAGATTGGCGAAAGCATTCAATTCCTCCTTGTTATACTTCTTCACTGCCTCCATATATTGCGCTTCAACGATATCAAAGGTTTCATCCCGTATCACCAGCCCCAAATGATACGGTTCCTGGTGGATGGCACAGGCTGCAACCTCAACCCAGTCGGAAAACACTTCTCGGATACCGTGCTGATACCGGAATCCTTCAAGGATGTTGATGAAGTCCTTGCTATATTGATTCCATGAAGGGGAAGAAGGCATCGGGGTAGCGCACTGGGTTTAGGGTAAACATCTTTAAGATTTTCCCTTCTATCGGGACGTGCCGATGAGAGCAAGCAGAAAAGGTGAAAACTGCGCTAGAAGGGCGCTGCTATCGTTCCGGTTCCTCCACTTCCATGAGGTCGTCCGTGACTGCCGCCAAGCCATCGTAAAGGTCATAGGGCAGGTCAGGACGGATATATCGCCGCTCCGGGGAAATACCATATAGTCCGTTCATTTGTAGTTCCACATAACGGGTAGGGCTAAGGGGCAAAAGGGGAGCTGTAGGCGAAGTGATATCATCTTCCTGTGGTATAGGCTGCTCCGTTGATGATAATGCGGGGATGTCTGGCTCAGATTGGGGCATAGCAAACAATTGGGTACTGGAATAGCAACAGCATCGTTCAATCACAAATCAGATGGCAAGGCAAAGAAAATCACCCATTGCATTCGGGTGACGGCTTGCCATGTGACACAAAGGAGAGTAGAAAAGAGCCTCATTGCTGTTTTGCCCCCGAATCCTGCCCACCGAAAGTTGTTATGCCTCAGCGTAGTCTTGCTTCACTCAAACGCAAACAGGAACAGCTCCAGCAAGAGGGCATATTACAGGATTGTTGGATCGAATATTCAAAACCAGGAGGGACCGCCAAAGGAAAAGGACGTTATGGCAAACTCCGGAGCCGTACACCCTTTGCAAATGGCTGTAAGAGCCGCTATCTGAAAGATGCTGAAATCGAACTGTTCCAACGGTTAATTGACAATGGACGGGAGCTGAAGAAAATCAAGCGGGAGATAGCATGGCTGGAAACCAGAAAACGTAAACCCCATGAGGCCAAATGTAGCTCGGTAAGTGATGAATGGTATACACCATCCGAATATATCGAGATGGCCAGACAAGTCATGGGGCGTATCTCCCTTGACCCTGCCTCTAATGAAGTAGCCCAGCAATGGATACGGGCCAAACAGTGGTATGGCATCAAGGATAATGGGTTGGAGCAACCCTGGCAAGGAAATCTTTGGCTCAACCCGCCTTTCGGGGCAGGATTAGCCGCAGCTTTCACAGGCAAGGCCATCCAGGAATATGAGGCAGGCAACATCACCCAGGCAGTCATTCTGGTCCGGCCTGCCGTTGCAGCCACATGGTATATGAAGCTGGCAAGTACCTATATCTCCTGCACTACTCACCATCGCATTCGTTTCATCGATAAAAATGGCCAGCAGCAGCGTAGCCCCACGCATGGCAATGTATTCTTTTACCTTGGAACAGAGAGTGAAAGGTTCAGAGAAGTGTTCAGCACAATAGGTGTGGTTAGCAGGCCAATGTGAAAGATGAGGCAGTGTCGATTTTCATTGAAATGGCTACGCGTTACGCGTATAGTCAGTTATGGAATTTGAGTGGGATCAAAAGAAAAACCATGCCAATATGCAGAAGCATGGCATAGATTTTCAGGATGCCAAGAACGTATTTCTTGATCCTCGCTATATCACTGAAATGGATTGCCGAAACGATTATCGTGAGGCGCGGTATCGAATCATCGGTATGGTAGAGGAACAGATCTTATTGGTAGTCTACACCTACCGAAATGGACGCATACGTATGATTTCAGCACGAAGGGCAAGGAAAGATGAACGAAGAACATATTGTGAGAGTCACACTTGATCCACATGCTCCCTCAACAGGCATGACTGATTGGCAACGGGTGAATGCAATGACTGAAGAAGAAATCACAGAGGCAGCACAGTCAGATCCAGACGCGCTACCTATGACCAAAGAGGAGTTAAAACGCTTCCGCCCTGTACCGGATATCAAGGCCATACGCCAAAAATTGAAGCTGTCACAACGCCAATTTGCAGAAACCTATCATCTGTCTGTGCGCACCGTTCAGGAATGGGAGCAGGGCCGTTCACCGGACAGAACCGCTATTGCCTTCCTCACTGCCATCGCCAATGCACCCGATGCTGTCCGGAAGGCACTGAAATAAATCCCGAAAGACATTGTGTGCTATTGATAGGAGATTTGGCGCTATATCGCGCCCGATATTGAAACCCGCCACCGCCCCATGAAATAATAGATGCACTTGCAGTTACAGACCTGTTCTAGGGCTGGCAGCAAGCAACGGTTTGTACAGACTAATACGTATCGACCATTTTGCTTGTTGAGGAAACACCGGTGGTGCCACCGACGGGTGGTATGAGCTTATACTCAGCAGGCTCTATCTCATTTAGCCTTTGGAGGGCTATAGAGCCATGTTGAAACGAAAAATCGTCCTGTGTGTTCTGGGTATCGTGACGGCATTGACATTGTATGTCGGTATGGGGTTTGCAGCAGATACCTTTGGGTATGACACCACTTCCGTCTCTGCCTGTAGTGGCGGAAATGTAGGTGGCGGCTGTTAAGTAACCCATTTGCCGTCTGAGGCACATAAAGGAGTAGCGGCCTACCATCATAGGCTGCTACTCAGTCGTTCAAAAGTCTTTTGTAGCGATGGATATTTCTCTCCTGTATTACCCTGTGACAGAAGATCTCCGGCTTTCTCTAGCCAGTCTTGCCCGCTCTTTTTGCTCCAGATTTTGAGTTCCCACTCTGCCAAATAGAGTAAGGTGCGTATTTCGCCGTATCGGCTATGCAATGCGCGCCATTTGTCAAGGGCTTTTTGCAAATAATGCATCGCCTGCTTTGGGTTTCCCCGTTCGCCATATATCACTCCCAGATTGTCAGAAATTAAGGCAAGGCTAAGGGCATCCCCATATTCCTCAAAAATCTTTGCTGAGTCGTGAAAGATACGCTCGGCCTCATCTAACTCGCCATCCAGCTTATAGGTAATCCCCAAATTCATACGCGCAATGGCGACTGCCACCTCATCCGCCGTTTGTGTGCCATAATCGATGGCCCGTTCAAGAAATCCATGTGCAGAGCATGGCGGCTCCACTGCTTCCATACGCATATCGTTAGCCAGTTTGCCCAGATTGAGATTAGCAACGGCAATGCCATACAGTTCATCCATCTCCTGCCACAGACTCAAAGCCTGCTGTAGATGATGCCATGCTACATCCCACCTGCATTGGCGGGTATACAGGATACCAAGATGGTTATGCGTATGGGCGCGCCCATGAACACTATCCGTTTCCTCAAATATCTGTAATGAATGAACACATAAGACTTCCGCGCGCCACCACCGATCCAGTTCAATATAGAGATGACCTAAATTCGACCATGCCCTTGCCTTGGCATAGCGGTCTTTCGCTTGGCGGGAAAGACGGATAGCACGGACATATTCTGAAACGGCTTCCAGGTAGCGGCTCTGATGCCTGAGCAGACGCGCATGTGAGATAGAAAGCGATGGCAACTGTGCGTTACCGTTCGTTCCTTGCGCGGTTTCTATGGCTGTATCAAGCACGTTTCCCCAGCTTTGCCAATGTCCCCGATGCTCCATATAGGGTGAAAACTGCTCAATGAGAGCATAGGCAGAAGGCAATGCATCAGGAACATCCAATCCATACCAGATAGCTTTGACAACACCTGCTTGATCACGGTGCAGCCTGTCCACTTCATGGCTGTGTTGCTCAAGCCATGCTTGCCAGTAATCCAGGTTCCGCTCTGTGCCACGCCTGAATTGGAACTCTGTAAAACGATGTGGCTGGGCTTTCCATGCAAGGGTTTGTTTACGCAGAAAGGTTTCGGTCAGACGGTAAATAAAATACCGTTTCTCCTCCAGACCTCCGCGCACCTCTATGAGCGACATGCGGACTAGCTGACGTAACGCTGTGTTCAATTCTGAAATTCTAAGTTCAGCGATAGCAGCTAGTTGCTCGCTTGAACCATTATCCACTAGCGGCATGAGTGCTAGTAGCTGCTGCGAATCGGGCGAAAGGAGTTCCCACGACCTGTGATATAGAAAATGGTACAATGTATCCGTTTCATCATCAGGCACTGCGCTCAGATTTTGTAGCACCACAGGCAGCGACAAAATACGCACCTGGCTGGCAACCATCCGCAAGGCCAGAGGATGACCGCCTACCCGATCATACATCTGGCCTAACTGCGCATCCGTCGCGGAAGCTAGAGCAGAAGAGCCATGATTGCCTAACAAATGGCGTAGGAACGCTGTTGCATGATCTTTGGGCAGGCGTTTCATACCCATAGGTGCAATGCCTGATGTCTGGGGAAGAGCATGCCGACTGGTGATGAGGATTTTGCTTGGGTTGGTCAGCGAATGCAAGAATGGAATAAAACGCCCCATATCTGGAAGCTCTTCAAGATTATCCAGCACTATGAGGCAGGGGACGCGTTTCAGATGCGTGATCAAGGCGTTTTGTTTTTGATGTGGAGGTAATGCCTGATGATGTACGATGCCCAGTTGGGTACAGAGCATTTCGACAATCCCTTCCCTGTCCACAAAGGCGTCATCTCCTGTAACTCTCCCTTCCTCCAGGATATAGCCATGCTTCTTGATCGTCACCCACGCAATTTCCTCAAACCGTTGGCTCATCTCCGGCTGTCGCACCACATAGTCAGCGAGTGTGGTCTTTCCCAAACCGCCCATGCCCTGAATAGCAATAAGCCAGATATCGTCTAACTCCAATAGATGCTGGTTGAGTTGTAGAATATACTCATCTATGCCAAAAAGCTGCGAGTACCCTTGTGGTTCCAAACGGGCATTTACCTTCGTTTGCCACTGTTCGTTGACCGAATCCGGTATCGGTTGCGCGGTTGGATTCCCGTTTGTTGCTGCGGAGTAGATGTCACCAGGAACAGCATCTGAATCGTGGAACAAATTGGCACAAAGGTCGTTGATATTCGGGTAGCCTGCATATTCCAGAAATTTCCTGATCCAGGATTCCGGCAGTTTTCCCCTCTTTATGAAAATCCTGGCAAGGGACTCAATGTCCTCGGTTTCTGGTGGGATGTGGCCTTTGCCCCACCGCTCAACGGCACTGCCACCGTTTCGTTCTAGGTCGTATCCGATTTCATCCCGAATCAGCCCAATAGACTTGTTCTCAACAGCTTTAATTC
>JBCCHB010000103.1:0-60496 GCA_039028975.1 Chloroflexota bacterium | reverse complement strand
CTTCCATTCGCTCTTTTGCTATTCGCCTCCTCCAACGAGCTCGTTTCCCTAATTTTCAGGAGGCTATTGAGCGATTTGTTGACTGTCCTGACGATTTCTTCTCTTTTCTTCAACACGCTGAACTTTTATGAGAATGCCGTGATATAATATGTAGACGTTTGAATCAGTAGATTTCTTTCAAAGATCTCTCTAATCCAACTATTTTGCCCTTGGGTGTAAGCTGTCAACGCTATATGGAAGGAATTAACTACACGCGACAAGCAAAAACCTTCAACTTTCGCTCGCTCTATTTTGCTCTCAGCAGCGAAATGAGCTGATATGCGATAACTCTTTCTCTCTTTTCACTTCTATATCAGGATATTCCCTACCTTTTTCCGGCTATTCCCGTTCGCGCCGGTTTCGCGAGCAACCTTACAATTTCGTTGGACGAAGCGATATCTCATGAGCCTAACCTTTGATAGTAATCGATTTAGAGCAACAGGCAAAATATTATGCTGAACGGGAGACTCTAACGCCCAATCATTGCTACCAAGAGTATAGCAGCTTTGAGCAAATTTGACAACCCTCTTTTCCATAGTAGGATGATGTTGCAACGAGAGAGGAATCGGTAAACAAAAAAGGGAACATCTTCAGACGCTCCTTGCACTTCGGCACTCGCGGCTCTGAAGATGTTCCCTTCTTCTCTAAGCAGGTCTATTCAACCTACGGCGAATCAGTAATCGGTGTCGTTACGCTAATTTCCTGGCTATTTGTAATCTCAATGCTGTCTGTGATGTCTGCACTATCACTGATTTCTGTACCTTCTGTACTGTCGGTGGAGGTTGCCTCATCGGATGAGGTGTCGCTACTATCGGTTGGTTCTGTACCTTCGTCTGACTCTGTGGTTTCTTCAGCCTCAGTTTCATCAGCGTCAGTGTCAGTGTCAGCCTCAGCACTTTCAGTTGTCTCAGTGATCTCACCGGTTTCTGTTAGCCCAGTTGTCTCGGTAATCTCTGCCGTATCCGTAATAGCTGTCTCAGATACAACGCTCTCAGATGAAACCGTCTCTGTCAGGCTTAATGACTCAAAGATTGAGTCGGATTCAGAGCTGCTGGTGGCATCATCGCCTACCTCTTCGCCCTCTTCTGGCTCGGCTAAGAAGTCGGCTTGGCTCTTATCAACGAGTTGGTTGCCGTTGAATTGGGAAACCAGCACATAGTAGTCGGAGTTAGAGGCTTTGGCGTAAAACTGGCTGCCTTCTTCGTCATTGCTACCCATCTGGACTGTGTAGGTTTGGGTCTCTGTCTGGGGCTCGCTGCTTTCGCCGTCAGATTGGCTCTCGCCACCCTCAGCAGCAACTGGCTCTTCAACCGTAAAGGTGACAGAGGCGGATGGGCTGCCGAAGCCAAAGCTCGCATCATCACTCTTGCCCACTGGCTCAGCCAAGCGCAGACTGGTAGCCTGATTTAGCAGCGTGTTGACTTTGGTCTGATCCAAAATTTCCCCTTCGCCCAATTCAGCTAGGCTCCACTCTCGGGTCGAGCCGTCGGTCGAGGCGGGACCCCGTTCAAAGGTGAAGGTGCCGTTACCATTTTCCAGCATAAATCCACTCACATCATTGGCAGTGATGTTGAAGTACTGGGTGTCGATCCAGCCTGAAGACGATGAGTTTAGCTCAAAGCTGGCAATCTGATTAGTCAGATAGGCGGCATCCGAGCCGTCTAGCCGGACGTGGGTGGCACCTGAGCCAGCCGATGAGCCAACGTAGAGTGTCTGGGTGCCATCACTAGTGGTCACATCCACCTTGCGCACAAAGTCATCTGCAGCCACCTGCAGTCGCTTATGGCTGTTGCTCGTCTGAGTCACCAAACGATTGCCATCGACTGCAAGAATTTTTTCTAGCACCTCTGTCACCCTATTTTCCGTAGTCGGGAAACCATCTGCATTGGCTAGAACCCATGCCCCATCGGTCTTGGCCAAATCGACGCTATTTTCCCCTTCTGTAATGGTCAAAGCTGTCACCGCGCTGGCATCTATCTCACCCAACAACGGAACACCTGCTTCCACACCGCCGCCGCTAGGCCAAAGCATGAATGCAGCTAGGCCAGCTTGAATAACCAGAGCCACTAGTAAAATCAGATTCAACCGACTAAACGTGGGCCGCTCGCTACTCTCCTCACTATTTGTTGGCGTTTCAATTGCTTCAGTCGTCATATGAAATATCTCTTATCATAAAGTTATAGATTCTGTTACAATAATTAATTTGTGAATTGTTGAATTGATGAATTATTAATGACTGGTTAGCAGAGTAAACTCGTTTTGTGGAATCGCCTGGCATGGCCAAGCTGTATTGATTAACTATCCACAAATTCAACAATTATACTGCGGTCGTTTTGAAAACAGGTGTTTTCCAAAGCTCTACCAGAGAGACCAAACACCTGTTTTCAAACGGAGCTGAGTATAATTATTTGGGGTTTCATTGTCCACTAATCCCCCGCACCTGCTGCCACATCTCCCATTCCCTTGGGCGGATCCATCAGCCGCATGGGGCGCTCACTCTGTCGTCCAGAAGCCCAGAGAAGACCGATAATCAGCAGCGCAATGAGGGCAATGCCGTAATTGAGATACTCCCAGAAGGACTGGTCTTCAACGGCCAGCGGATCCAGGAGACGAGCGTATGTACCGCGGCTGCGAATGGTTAGCAGATCCAGATCCTCTGTGGACCAGTCGACGCTATTCTGCACGAATTGGAGGCTATTTAAGTAACGATCGAGACTAATCTGGCCCGAAATCTGGAAGACGGTATCGTTAAGGAAGTCGCCGCTACCGATAACTATAAGCCGAGCTGTGGCCGGTGATTCTTCGATCATGCCCGTCACAGCGGGTGCGCTGGCTGCAGGCTGGCCGGTTTGGGGATCTGGCTCTGTGCTCAAATTGGCCAACGGATTCTCTTTTCCTTGGAAGAAGCTGACAAAAGAACCCTGTATAGAGACAGCCAGCGGATGGGAAGCCTGTTCGGCACCTACGGCAAAGCCCAAATCGGGATAGAGATCGGTATTCGGCTGAATCTCTAGGCTGCTAGAGGTCCATGACTGTTCAGTGGACGAAAGCAGCGTCATCACTTCTCGCTCTGTATTGGTTGCCTGATCCACCACAACGGGCGAGACCCAGTTCATGGTCACAGTGGGCAGATTGGCAATAATGGCCGAGTCTGACGACATCCCATCAGAGCGCACATCCACAAAGTAAGGATAAGGCAGCGATTGAATCTCCTGGACTGTAAAGCCGCCAACCTGACGCTGGACCTGGATAGGGAATGGCTCGTTTTGCGGATCCAGCACCAAGGTCTGCTGTACGTCGACACCATAGTGAAGCAACATATCTCGTAGGCCGCCTTCGATGGGCTGGAGGGCCAAGGCACCTGTAAAGGGATCGGGCGCCGGTCGGAAGGTGCTTCCCGCGACAAGCAAAGAACCACCCCGCATGAGATACTGATCGATGGCAAAGCGTGCCACATCATCCATGCCCTGGGGCGCCACCACAACCAGCACATCGATGTCGGCAGGCACCTGGCCAGACGAGAGATCCACCGGGCGCACCTCATACTCTTGTCCCAACTGCTGGGACATGGTATTCCACGTAGAGAAGGGTGGTTGCTGGGTCTGGCCAAATTGGGCCATGGTGGGGTCGGGACCGATAACTGGCGTCCAGGTCCCAACCACTTTGAGGAAGCCAGGTGAAGCCCGCTTAAGCGTCGATTCTATCGAGGTCCGGACATCGGACTCGGTCATATCACCAGAAGGATAGATTAGGGCCGTATCCTCGCCAGCTTGTAAGAGCATGTGCAGGTAGAAGGTCTCATTGGAGAAGAAATCAGTGGCAAAGGGCTGCATGTTGTAGGTGTCAAGGAGCTGTTGAGGCGTTACCCCGCTATTTGGATCCAGAGGGTTAACCACAGAGAGCGTGAACTGCCCGCCTGACTCCTCCGTCAGATCATTAGCCACGCTCTCGATGGTGCCGCGAACCTCGGCCAAATCTTCGGGGAGGGTATCAGGCGTAATGTAGAGCGTTAAATTGGCCCCATCAGGCAGGCCAGCCAGAATATCTTCAATGTTTTGGAAGCCAAAGACTGTCTTCTTGATGGCTCGGGTCAGGTCATATTCCAGATTGCGCAGCCGCACGTCCACTTCACCGTCACGGAACGGCTCGACTTCAATCAGATCGCGGAAGTTGAGCACTTCGCTCTGATCACCGTAGCGCACCAGAATATCAAAATAGGCGTTGACCAGACCGGACTCATAACGTCCAGCAACCTGAAATGGCGTGGGGCGTATGCTGTAACTCTGGGCCGCTTCCGCCTCAAGTTCAGGATTCTGGGCCGGGTCCACCACCTCGACCGTAATGGTGTTGCCACCGGCTACTTCATACTCGTTGAGCATGTCGCGGATGCGGGGAACCAGGGGGGCTAACAGAGGATGGGTCCTTTCGCTGAAGTAGGCACGCAGCAGCAGCGGCTCCCGCAAGGTACCGAGCAGATCTTTGGTTGTATCGGAAAGAGTGTACTGTTGATCCTCAGTCAGATCGACTCGGATGCCGTTCATGGGATAGAGCCAGAGATTGGTCAGCACCAGGTTGATAGCGAGAAGCAGCGGGACCAGATTGGCATTAAAGCGATAGTTGGCCGTCTGATGGCCCAGACTCCAGCGCTTGGAGTCGAGAGAGAGTACGTTGAGTGACAAGAAGAGAAGGGCCAGTGAAAGATAGTAGACCAGATCCCGAATGTCGATGACGCCTCGCTCAATGCTCTCAAAGCGGCTGCTGGTCGATAGCGCCCGTAGGATGCTGCCAATCTGTTCACCAAAGAAGTCGGTCAAGCCTCGGGTGCCAATAAAGTAGAAGAGACCGCAGACTGCGGCCGTCAGCATAAGGGCGACGATCTGGTTGTCTGTTCGACTAGAGATAAAGAGGCCGATGGCAATGTAGGCCGCGGCCATTAGAATCGCTGCCACATAGCCACCAATGACTGGACCCCAATCTAAATCGCCCAGCATATTGACCGTAAAGGGAAGCCCCAAGGTCAGGGCCAAGGCGAGGAGCACCAATATCAGGACGGAGATGAATTTCCCCAATACAAGCTGCCAGGCCCGCACGGGCAAAGTCAGCAGAATCTCCAATGTGCCGGTCTGCTGTTCTTCACTCCACTGCCGCATGGTCAAGGCCGCAACCAAGAAGACAAGCAGCAGCGGCATCCAGCGGAAGAGAGAACGGACTTCTGCAATGCCCCTGGCAAAGAATGTATCGATCCAAAAAAAGGAGAAGAGGGTGGCCGCCAAAAAGGCACCAATAAAGATCAGAGCCATCGGCGATCCAAAATAACTGTTAAGTTCTTTTCGTGTAATGGCAAATATCTGTTTCATAGGAATTTTAGATTGCTGATTAACGATTGTTTAATTACTTGTCGCTAGCCGATTAAAGACACTCTCGAGCGTCTGGACGTCTCGCCGCAGTTCACGCAGGGGCCAGCCTTTTTCTTGAGCCAGTTGGAAGATGGCTGGGGTTAGGTCTGCCTTCTCTTTACCAATGACTTGGAACGCTGGGAAACCATCTATCGAACGAGTAGGCTCCAGGGAGTCAACACCTTCCAGCTTACTTAGCTCCTTCTCCAGACCAGCCACCGTATCTTGTAGCACCACAATGGCATTGGCCGATGAGGCCAGGTCGGCTAAACGAGAATCGGCGCGGATTTCACCATTGAGCAAGATAATCACTCGGTCACAGAGGGCTTCAACTTCTGATAGGATATGAGTAGAGAAGAGGATGGTGGCGTTCTGGGCAAGTCGTCGGATCAGGCGCCGAATCTCGACAATCTGGGTTGGATCCAATCCCACCGTCGGCTCGTCCAAGATGAGTAGCTTGGGTCTGTGTAGGATGGCTTGGGCCAGCCCTACCCGCTGGCGATACCCCTTACTGAGTTGGCGAATCGGGCGGGCTAAATGTTGGGTCAGGCCGGTTGCATGGACTGCATCGGAGATGTGCTCTCGCTGCTGAGCTTTGGGAATTTCTCGCAGATCAGCCATCATTCGCAAGTAGCCCTGAACCGACAATTCAGGATAGAGGGGAGCACTTTCTGGCAGGTAGCCGATGCGAGCCTGAACCTCTTGAGTATGGGTCAAGACATCCAGCCCATCGACCGTAACGTTTCCGCCACCGGGCTGCAGGTAACCTGTCAACGTCTTAATCGTCGTCGTTTTCCCCGCACCATTGGGGCCCAATAGACCCACAATTTCACCAGCTTTAATCGAGCAAGAGATGCTCCGCAGCGCCTCCACCTCACCATAAGATTTGGAGAGATTTTGGATTTCTATCATAGCATGTAACGCTCCTTATAAATGGCCAGAAAAGCCTGTTCATACATAGATAGAAATCTTTTCCCGCGGTGACGGGAATGCCCTCCCACCTCAAAAGTTCCCTATGTGGATTGGTCAAAAGTCGGGACAAGACTTTTCTGGCAAAGTATATTAAAATTTATACAACAAACAAAAACATCCAACCAAATGAGTAGCAAAGTACGCAAAGAGCAGGATGTGCAGGATGATGATGGGTTTTTATACTGCGGTCGATTTGAAAACCGTACGTTTCCACAGTCTTCCTAATTAGAGCTGTTCTGAATTAAGGATCAGCTAGGTGACTGGCACTTCGTGAGCGATACCTTCTGGCTAACGATACCGCTTAAGTGCCTGTCACCTCACAATTTTGTTATTGCAGAACAACTCTAATAACCAAACTACGGTTTTCAAACGGATCTGAGTATAAACAGTCCAGCAATCAAGTATATACTGTAAGATTAAGCACACATTAAATGATTCGCAACGCTAAATTAAAAACATTATATGTGTAGCCTTACATTTATATGATAACAAAAAGTAACCATCATCAGCTAATTTCTTGCAGCCACTTTTCTAATACTGCCCAACCATCCTGTGTGTAGAAGTATCCAAAGTGATTGGTGCCCAGCACCTCAATTTTGGCATTTGGCCACTTGGCGCTCTGGATCGAACACGCACTGTTTAGTCCAACCGCTAAATCGTGTTCACCGGCAAAGATGACGTCTAGCGTACGGTCGGCCAGCTTCATACCCGAGCGAAAGATTCGGTTCCAGCTCTCATAGGCTCCTTCGTTGTTGCCAATCTGGATAAAGTAGGGAACAGTGACCGTCTCCTGAGTGAATCGATTGATCTCATCATAGAAATCAGCCTCTGGATCCAGATCGGCCAAGCCAACACCAGTAGAGACAACCCGCTTTAAGCTCCAGCTCAGAAGCATAGAAGCCGGAATAATCCCAATTTGATTGACCATAACCGAGCCGAGCCAAGGAACAAAGCCGCGTAATTTGGCCAAGGGAGATCCAGCATTCGGAGGGCCACCCATAAAGACTCGATCCACAAATTGATCGCCACCGCAAAGTTCAACCAATCCTCGAGAGACCAGCGACCCCATGCTGTGAGCATAGATATCCAACAGCAACTCGTCATTGGCACCAAAGCCCAATTCCGTCAACGCCTGATAGAGAATACGGCTGTTATCTTTGATGCCGGTCCCGAACGACTCATAATCGTAGGCGAGACAGAGATCGTACTCCTGATACTGGGTGACTTTGGGCCAGACCTTCTCGACCAGCCACCTCGTGTCTGCCGTAATCCCATGAACCATCAGCGCCACTTTGCGGACAGATGAATCCATGTTCTCTTTGAGCATCGGTGCGTAGACTGCCTTGCCCTCCGGAGAAAGCTCAGCTTTGCGCAACCCTGTATCCTCTGGCAATTCTTTCAAAAAGACTTTGTAGAAGAAGAGACGGGCTGTGCGGATTAGACCCCGAGATTGGGCTAATTCATCCGGATCGCCCTCTGATGAGGCACCGTGAGGTGGCAAATAGTCGATGTTGACAGTAAAGGTTTGGCGTGATCCTGACAACAGGGTTTCAGATGCAAGCGTTCCAGCCGAACGTGTCCCAGACAGTGCCTCCGTACCCTCCATAGATTCTTCTTGAGAGGATCCAATCACATAGTAGCTTTCACCATCGTATGCAATGGGGAGTATCCCGCGCAGGGTCGGATCGGCCTCGACCGCCATTTCTAGCTGCAATGGCGTATCAGGCGACACGGCGGCCAACTGGTCAGCCTCACTTTCAATCGTCAACAAGAGAGGGGCTGCCCTGGTTGTCCGAGTTGTAGCCCCGACGGTCACAGGCTGGAAGTATGAGCTGGCATCTGGATTGTCCATGCCGGGCGGTGGGGGGACAGCAGCGCCCTGGTTGCTATCGCTGCTACGGGTAGTATGGGAGAGTGGCCCCACAGAGACGCGCCCCGACAGATTGGCTGGTTTGGTAATCGTTATGGGTGCCAACGATGTAATAAGGGAGGCTGAGGTTTCACCCTCAGTTAGGTCAACCGTCTCTGCTGTGGCGGCTACGGTGATGACTAGTTGGGCGGTGGTCCACTCATCTTCGGTCGGGTCTGTGCGCAAGGTGGCCCCGCGGGTTCCATCATGGCGAATTGAGTTCATCAACTGAGCCAGTGCAGAACCTCCCACCGCCCGGGTGTTGGAGCCACTCTGGGGTTGGTTGAGAGGGGGCAGCTCCAGCGCGTCAAACTCAGTCGGTTCGGCCGTTGCAAGTACCTTGTATAAGTAGCGCCCTTGAGCTAGCCTAGGGTTGTCCAACGTTACCGATTGAAAATCGATGGCGATCTCTTTTTGGGGGCCGACCTGCTGATAGCGCGCCCGCCCTGGATAGACGCGGTTGATGGCGAAATCGGGCGTGAATTCTAGCAGGGCCAGGTAGATGACTGTATCACTTTGGTTCTTTATGGTAAAGTAGACCGACTCACCCGATTGAATGATGATCTGATTGCCACTATCACTCGTTCTGAGTGGCGTGGGGTCAATCGGACCTCTACGCCCGTACTCGGTGTACGTGACCGGATTATCGATAGTCACGGCCCCTGCCATTCGGGAAACAGATGACGGATTCTGCAATGTGGCTGCATTGTTGTAAATGGCCAGATGCTCCAGCAACTTGATCAGCTGGGCGACCCCTTCCTCTGTAGCAGGCGGCCTTTCGTTGATGACTTGTACCTCTGTGCCATCCAAAACCACGTACTGTCCCGCTTCTTCAATGACCCGGTACTGGAGTACTGTACTCACCTCGTCCGGGTTCAGGATGCGCAGAAAACCCGAATCCGCATCCATTAACTGCTTACGCAGCGCTGCATCGGCTACGCCCACGCCGAGCGTCTGGTCGGTATAGCTATAGCCAGTGACTTTGACGCGGCTAGCAAGCTCTACGACCGCAGGGGAATCCAGCTTGGCCCAAAGATGGTCGACCCGCACCTCTTCAACCTCGGCGGTAGCAATCGGCGAATCCATTAGGTTACTCTCTGGCGGATAGATGGCAAGCTGGCTACCCAAGCTCAATCCTGACGTGATGCCTACATTCAGCTTAACAAAATGCTCACCGTCCACCTGCTCCACCAGATAGTACGATGGCGGCTCTTGTCCAATGCCGCCAAAGATCCGCATATTTCCTGGCCCTTCTAGCTGAGGCGTTTGGGCTGGGTATTCCTTATGAACGTTCACCTGGACAATGTCGTGAACATCGGACCAAGTCATATTGGGGTGGAAATCGGTCATGGCTTGGTGGAAAAAGTAGGTCGTGGCGCCCTGCCACTGCCCCGTCTCTGGCGATTGGTATTCATAGCTGAGTTCTTCATCTCGACACCCAGCCAGCAGCACATGGTTGCCCAGAGGAATCCAGCCGCTGGGTGCTTTGGTAGAACGAGTTCCAGCCTGGGTTTTTACACCGGCAACCAACGTATCCATGGGCCGTACCCGCTCATCCGAAGCACACTTTCGCACTCGGGGCTGATTCTCATCGGTGGACTCTCCTTGGCGGGTTCCACTACCGGAATGGCAGCAATCGAGAAAAATCGTGACTTGTGCCCCCTTCTTCTCCACTGCCTCAATCAGGAGGGCTAGCTCTTGGTCAATCAGATCATAGACATTAGGCGTACGACTGTCACAGGGGACCAGCGATTCATCATAACCACTGGCATTTTCTGGTGCCATTGCCCTGGCTCTTGCACCATGACCACTGTAGTTGAAAAAGACTTGATCGCCTGGACCAGCCTGCATAAGATGTGTTTGCCAGCCGTGAATGATATTCGCCCGGGTAGCGCGTCGCTCAGGCGGTTCACTGGCATTCATGCGGGAGGTGAGTAAGAGAACATTCTCCTGGGGAACGCTCATCTGTTGGGTCAGCCAGCGATAGGTTCCCTCCACATCTGCCACACAACCGCGCAGGTGAGGGGCTTGGGCTGGGTTGTCATAACGATCAATACCGACAAGCAAGGCATATAGCTGGGAAGCCATAGACGTCTCCTAAGGAGTGAGAATTTTATAAAACCAAATGAAAGATCCCTTGGGAACTCGAGATGACAGCGTCGAAGTTTCGGGTTTTATTTGATCCTGATTCCTAAGTGCCAACAAGCAAAGAGGCCAGCAACAAGTCTGTCCTGGCCTCCCAATCATGTGTGAAGAATGGAGTATATCACACTTTATCAATTTCATCTATATATTGCGTCAAATCAACTCAATTGAATTCAAATCAAAGCGAAGTACTCTCTTTTTGACGCGTCTCGGCCAAAAGTTCTTGGACTTTGACGGGTTGTCCTGTACGACTGCTCTGGATGGCGGCAAAGATGAGCGCAACAGACTGGAGATTATCCTCGATGTTGGTCTCCATGACGGGACCACCATCCAACCACTGAACAAATTGCTCAACCAGCCATGTATTCATCCATTTGGGCTGTTCTAACAGAGGAATCTCGGCCCCTTCGCCTTCACGTTTATAAATGCGGCCACCCTCATAAGGGTGACGCTCCACTCGTCGCCGGTCCATGATAAGGGTGGCCTGTTCGCACTCCGCCCGCACATACTCTTGCGCCCAGCCATTGAGACCCACCGCGTTGGTTTTGGCTCCTTCGTACGTGGCCTTGACCCCGTTTTCAAAGGACATGATCACCAAACCTTGGGATTCACCACCATACTCACCCCAGCTTGGATTCCATCCCTGAGCATAGATTGTATCGCATTTGGCCCCAGCCAAATCAGCCACAATATCCAGGTGATGGACCGAACCTTCGATCATCAGGGGATCGATCATGGTATGGCGGAAATGAGCACCCCAATCGCCAAAGTTGCGCATATTACAGGTAAAGCGACAGACCAAATAATCTAGGGTGCCATTACGACCGGAACGTAGCTCTTTACGCAGCGTTGTCTTATCCTGATCAAAGCGATGGCTCATGGTAACGCCCATCTTTCTGCCTGCCCGCTTTACCTTTTCAGCAATCCGTACCGAGCCTTCCAATGTATCTGCAATGGGCTTCTCTGATAGGATATCCATATTGTGGGCCAAAGCCACATCTACTACATCTTCATGGTAGGCGGGGGGCGTGACAATGGTGCAAAAGTCGGCTTCATTTTCGGCAAAAGCTGCATGGATGTCGGTATAACACTTTTCCTCTGGAACGCCCAGTTCCTCGTGAGCATGGACCAGAACCTCGTGATTTACATCCACGGCCGCTACCACCTCAATGAGGCCATCTGCCACATTGGGGGGCAAAAACCGCTCGCACCAGCCTCGTCCCTGGCCACCTGTTCCAACTTGAATAACTCTGTACGCCATTTGGGTTCTCCTTTGTACATTGACGATTGATGATTGACGATTAAAGATTGTAGAATGACGATTAGAGGTGTGTTCTAAGTACTGCCTGCTAATTTGGGGTTAACGAGGAGATTTCCCAATGTATAGTTGCAACACAAACCACATAATCGTCAATGGCTAACTTTTATATTGACTCCGTTGGGTTTGTATGGTGGGGGGACTACACCTTCTTCTCCATATAGTCCGATCAGGAGTTGCATAAACATAGAATAAAATCCCTCGTGTTTAATCGGGTTGGCTTGGTCATTCACCGTTAGCCCCGGCTGAAACCCAAATACAGCTAGTGTCTGGACAAGGGCCGGATCTCGTCCGATAATATGTATAGGTGTCTCAAAGCCATCATCTCGGCGGGCAACCCTGGGCGGCTGATGATCCCCCACCAGAACCACAATTGCGTTCTCATCTTGCTGGGAGAGCACATGGGTGATGAAGTGGACCATGACGCTCAACTGGTTTTTGATGGCGGCAAGGTAGTTGGCCCGTTGTGCATCTAAGCCAGTTAGCCCTTTTGCCGCATTCGGGCTAGGAAAGGAACCTTGGTTAAAGTTGTGCCAATCATCGATGACCTGGGGAAGAGGTCTCCATGGATAGTGAGAATTTTGTGTAATTAGGAAAGCCAAATGAGGCTGATTGGGCGCACTCTCTAGCATTCGTTCATGGAGGAAGCCCAACGTATACTGATCCGGTGGTGAAGGTCCCCAACTGTAGCGTTCCCCAGTATAGGCCAGATCTCGGTAGCGGAGCCACTCATCCACACCGTAGTAGTGAATATACTGGGCCCACTCAGAGTCGGTCATCTCCACCGAGAGAGAGGATGCACGGAAGTAGCGATAGCCCTGGCTCTTGAGGTAGTGACCCAGGTCTGGATATGTGGCGTAACGATATCTGTTGCGCAGATAGAGGAATTGGGGATGTACATCAATCCGTAGCCCAAAGAGAAAGCTGTTATAAGCCATCCACGATCCCCCGCCCCAGGTGGTTGACGTGCTAAAATTGGAGACCGAATGCCAATCGTGGGCCGCAAGCTCTTCATCCAATTCCTTGAGCAGCCTTAAATAGTCTGGGCGAAAGTGGGGTCGCTTATAGAGTACGCTGCCGTAGGATTCAACGAATATCAGATAAATATTGGGCTTTTCCAACAGTGTATAGCCTTGATAGTCATAGCTTCGGTTGACCAACTCCTCATTATAGTTGGCAACGTTGTGGGCAATCTCTAGCGACTCGGTGATATTTTTTTCTAGCTTATAGCTGAGGCTACTGGCAACCATAACCGGATTGGCCAGCGCAACCTTGAACCGCACAACCGAGGCAATGGCCAAAGCGGCCAAGATGAGCGTCCCCACCCGTATACTCCAGTGAAAGCGAAGCGAAGCCATCTCCGAACGAAAAAGGATCCTCAATAACCACCAGATGAAGAAGTGGACGAGAATCACGGCAACCCCTGCACCCACATAGGTAAAGAGCGACAGATCAATGTGGGACATGAGAAACTGTAACCCATCGATGGCCATAAAATATTGGTTATAGAAGATAGGGTCCACCAGAAAAAAAGAGACGGTGATGGCTTCGTAGAGGTAGTAGTAGAAGCCAAGTAGATAGAGGATGCACAGAATGATTCCCAGCCCCCGAAGTAGACGCAGACGACCATGGAGCCAGGGGGCCACCAATACCCAAAGAGCCACCAAAACAGCCCACTCTACATTTAAGCGAAAGATATCAAAATTGTTGCGATATTGGGCCAGTTGTTTGAATAGAACCTGGGAAATGAATCTTTGGGTATCGCCAATTTGGCTGCTATGAAATTGAAGTGTGGGCCAGAAGCTACTGCCATCAGTACTAAGGAGATATAAGGGCAAAAAGAGAGCAAAATTCAATAGAAAGTAGGCCATCCAAAATCGGAGGTTGGCTAGAGAATGTTGCCGACGATTGGTACCTGAACAGTTTAATCCTGGGCAACCCATTGGTCAACATCCTCTGCATAAGGTCCTCGCTTCTCAGGGGGAAGAAGAGTGGCAATGGCAACCATGGTCTGGTGGGTCAGCTTGCGAATGGTTTGGGGGCTATTTTCTCCCTGTACTGGATAGATAGGCGGGCCAAAACGAACGGTGACCGCAGGACGTCTCCACAGTTTAAAGAGCAGGCGTTGCATGAGTTCATTTGAATTGGTAACAGCCGCTGGCAGGATGGGGACGCCTGCTTCGACTGCAATGCGAATGGCACCGGAACGCCCTTTTTGCAGAACGCCATCTTTGCTGCGGGTACCCTCAGGGAACATTCCCAGAACCCGTCCAGATTGGACTAGGTCGACAGCTTCCTGAATCGCACCTTGGTCTCTCTTACCACGCTCTACGGGAAAAGCGCCAACGGCCCAGAGAAAGCGATCCAACAGTGGATGAATGCCAAACGTCTCTTTCTTGGCCATGTAAAAGATCTGGCGAGAAGCACCATACCCTAAAACAACATAATCTGGCCCAATGTTATGGTTACTGGCCACCACACAACCACCTGTGGGTGGCACGTTTTCGCGTCCATCGACTGTTAAACGGCAGAGCAATGCACCCACCCCAAATCGAATGAGGCCGTGCATGAATTTCCAAAAAGCAGATGCATCTTTAGGGAAAGGCATAAATCTTTTGTTAATTGAGTCGGGTGCGATGCTTTTCAATGTCACTCAAGAGGTAAAGCAGATTGTGATCTTCTTCCCCTAGATCTTCCATCAGTTCGTCAAAGTGATCGTTCTCTTCGATCAGGTGAGTAAAGGTAACAAGAAGGCTATCTTTCAGAAAGAAGAAGCGCCGAATGTCCCGCTCGGCCAACTCCCAATTTTCGCACTGATAATGAAGTAGCGCCCGCTCTCTCCACAGTAACTCATCTTGGGGCTGGAGGACAAGCATATAGTCTAGCACGCGAATGGCCGATAGTAAATTTTCCTGGTGAAGATACTCGATCCGCAAATTGTTCAGCATACGGAAAGCGACCATATTGGGTGAGACCGGACGAAATACCTCAGAGGGTAAGGCGATTTCTGTCCCGTCCCAGCGCTCATCGTAGAGCATTTGCCCAAGGTACCGCCCGGCGTCGTTTTCTGTGATGACCTCGCCATTAAATGGATCGAGCAGCCAAACCCCCGCTTCATCTTCGTAGCGGGCCATAAAATGCCTGGGTAGCCCCACCCCATCAATCTTTAGGTCAATACCATAGGCTGACAAACGTCTGCCCACGGCCATACAGATAACGCTAAGCGAAATGGGCATACCTGTTCGTTTTTCTAATACCACATTCAGAAAATTATTTTGTACATCGTAGTAGCTATTGCGGTTGCCCTCAAAGGCAAATTCGTGGTTGATGATGGCGAGAAATTGAATGGCTCGATCCATGCCTGGGCTATATTGAATCACTGTCTCAGCCACTCGTTGGGCCATCCGATCCAGCAGCAGCAGTGGCTCTTCTAGATTGAGGTCTGGGTAAGCCATCCCCGCAATGAAGAGGGCCAGGCGCTCAGGGGCCGCATCTGGTTTGGCCGATTCATGTGCAAACTGTTTAAAAAAAGTAGATGGCTTCGCCATAAATAAAATCCTCAATCATAGATTAAATTCGATTTAAGGTTGGCAGATTATCGTCCTACCCCTAATTATACGTAACCGTTCACTCCCCCCATGTAGGCTGAGCTTGTCGAAGCCGGTCGCCCCTTCGACAGGCTCAGGGGGCTGAACGCTTACAACTATACAGTGCCTATTGTCCACTACCTATTACAATATTCCGTTTCATTTCTTTGTCCTCATTGGCCTCTTTCGGGTTCTTCTTCGTCACCAATGTGCCGTTCGTATGGGTAGATAATTGGACCAACTGCCTCTGCCGCTGTATCTCCTGGTCGAATAACCGATTCAGAACGGCTACCGATGTAGCGTACGTTGCATCTACACCAAAGTAGCTCAAGCTCTTGCTCAAGAGCGTCTGCCCCTTGCTAATGGGTGTATCACTCGCATAATGAATCAGACCGATATCATAAGGTGCATTGATAAAGAGATTCACAATCTCGTTGAGGGGATACCGTTTTGGGTAGATATCCTCATAAATGGCGCTTAGGTAAGGCCCTGCTTCCATCTCAATATCTGTGTACCCTTCCTCATAGAAGACGTGCATAAAGTGGCGATTTTGCAGCAGCGTTCCCCGCACCGTCACCGCTTTCTGATTATCAAAGACGGTGCCAAAGTTGAGGTGGGGTGCCACATCATGGGCGACAAAGCAGTTGCGGAAGAGATAGGAATTTTTTGAGTGCTCATCATAGACCACATTAGGCAACATGACATCCCCAACACGGCCATTGAGGGTGGCAGCTTTGCCCAAAATGTAGACGCCCAAAGTCTGCCCAGTAACTGTACTGACCTGGCTAAAAATATGATAGGCTGCCATACCCAGTGGATAATCGATATTGAAGAGCATTGCATTGCTATGAGTAAGCAGATTTGTTGCTGGATCCGAGCTTGCCTGCATTCTGGGATCAAAGTAGGATGGATTGAGTTTGGAGAGATCAAAGAGCTGGGCTTGAACATCCAAACAGTGGGGGTCACTGACGCGAATAATGCCGATTTCCGCCTCTCTCTCTGCGGACCGCTTGCGATAACTCTCCGATGTAGACGGATGATTTAGAAAGAAGCGTTGGGCATAGTAAAGAAAATTGCGTAGCTGGCCCGTATCATCCTCGGGGATGCGCTGATATTCTTCAAGCAGGCCTTCTGGGTTGATTCGGTGAATAAAGTCAATAATCTCATCCTTCATCTCCCAGGCGATACCAGAGACGAGGTTGACAAGGCTATGAATGTTGCTGCTAACAAAGTAGATTGGGCGTTCGGCAAGCTGGGCGGCCCCTGCACGCTCTTCTACCTTATGCCACCAATGTTGAACGCTGCTTCGATAGTCGCTCAGGCCGCTGCCTAACACAGTCACCTGAAGATCCAGCGGCTTTTCCCTTGCCAGACGAAGAGTCTTTAAAAACTGAGCACCCGGCCAAACTTGGCAAAGACGGGTGATACCGCCCGAATCTAAGTTAAGCGCCTCACGGATCTCTTCCAGAAAATCCATGGAGGGCAGCCCCTTCTCCGTCCCGGCAGCCAAGGTAACCCGGTCACCAATGCGATGGCGGCTGAGCTTTTCATGGAGCTTATTCCACTCAATCTGAAAGGCCACCAAACAGGGGATCACATCATCGATATCGCTAACGCTGGCAATAAAAGCAGCCAATGTGGCAGACCCATCCTCGTAGAAGAATTTACGGCGTCGAGCACGGGCACTCACTGCGTTCCATGAATTCACGTCATAGCCAGCTCGTTCAAAGACCGTATCTCGCTGTCCCATCACCACTAGATCCGCACTGTGGACGCAGGTAGGTAAGCGCAGTGCCGAGTAGACCAACGCCGACATATCCAAATCTACGCTCGACGCCTCATGGTGCAAGTTGGAATCCATGGCTGCATGCGTCTCTTCCAAACTCCGAATCCGAATCGGTTCACTGCTCCGCAACAGCGAATAGTAAGTCCGAATATACAGCTCAATCTCTTCATTGTGTGCTACCGGTGTCGTTCGATCCATGATGTTCCTAAGAAATGTAGATTAGCGCCAATTTCCATGAGTATACCACGATTAAGATGACAATGCACGAAAAATTAAAATTACATTTCACCATACTTGCATGCCAAAGGCTGACATGGTATGATATCGATCACTTGTTAAATATGGGGGATTAGCTCAGCTGGCTAGAGCGCTACGTTGACATCGTAGAGGTCACTGGTTCAAGTCCAGTATCTCCCACTAATCATCTGAGATTATCTACTATATAGCGGATATTTTCTGAGCCTACTACCGCATGTAGCCCTGTCGAATTAAATCAACAGGGCTTTTTTATTGCCTAAATCAGCCGTGATTTAAACCGGAGACCTCAACGGTAGGCTCTTTATTACAACTACAGAGTCAGGCGATTGGTGCATCAACAAGGTATCTATTGCGGCTCAACCGATTTGGCAATTCGCTCAATATCTTCATCGGTCATCTCGGCAAAATGTTCCATCAGCATACGGTGGATGAAGATGTAGCCGCCACCGACCTTACGCAGGAAGATGCGGTCGTGGCAGTAGTCGAGGAAGCGGGCGTAATCCCAAGGAATGCTATCGTTACACCAGAGAATTATTCGCAGCAGCAGATGCTTGACGGCAGAATCCCCTCCCATAAAGAGGCTGATAATGAAAGCTCCTACAATCCCTGCATATGCAACAGTTATGATAGTAAAACCTGGAATTGTTACTAGCCAAACGACAGATGTTGCAATAGAAAACATCAAAACAATAGTGCAAGATAGAAGGGCATAGCGAACTGATAGTCTAATACCCTGATTGGGGGAGTGTGTCGTTGTCGAATCTAAAGAAGTCCCTCCTCTGTAGGGCTGGAAAATTAACCCGCTTAATATACCCCCAAGCAGCCAGGAAATTCCCCCTCTCTCAAAACCTAACATCAGGTACTCTGTACGTTCAGCAAAGCTTGGTTCATCATCAGCCATAAAACCACTACCAAACCAGCCCCAAAGCCCGAAAACGGCTATGTTTGCTAATACCACTACAAGCCCGAATACTAACCCCCAATGGATCCTTTTTATAATTTCCTCTAATGTTAAGCGAGCGTAATTTGCTGGCTCAATTTCGTTCAAACCACCGAGCATTCCGCCAAACATCCCGCCAAAAACCCCAACTATTATGCCTGTTGAAAACCCATCAGCGATTCCGGTGGTTGTTAGTCCGAAAAGAGGACCGATGAACAACCATCCAAACAATGCTCCATATAAGCTACCTATTGTCCTTCTTTTGAGGGAATCATTTCCTATGTAAGGAACAATTTCTCTAAATCTTCTGGTTAACAACTCAATTAATCCTATAGTTAGCCCTATGAATAACCCTGTGAATAACCCTATGACACCTCCTGCTTTCACCACAGTAATAAGTCTGTGTACTAGGTCTTGTAGCAAGGCATAACTAAATAATACATCAATATGATTACTAAAGTGTACATTCTCTAATATCCAAAACGCTGTTCCCAATATTATCCCTGATATCACTCCCAATATTGCTCCGCCTATTAAGCCGTATAATGGTCCTGCAATTAACATGATTAGAGGGGGCTGAAAAAGGAACCTATTAGTTTTCGCAAGCCAATTAGGTTGTATCTGCTCAATCAGAAACACGGTTTGCCCATGTTGCATTAGGCGGGTTGCTAACCAAGACAGCCAGTAAAGAGCTTGGTGAATAGGGTACAATTATATTTTGCCTCGATGGGCGAACATACGACGAATGTAGGTGTTCAACAGTGTTGGCGGTGGGTTTGGGGTGAGCCAATTGCGGGCAATTCTATTGTTGATGCACCTTGGTAAGCTAACCCCATGATATTTAACATTAGTGGGGTAGTAGCCAAGTCTTGGAGTTCGATATTTTGTTGGAAAGCTTCTCTTACCGCTGAAAGTTCGGGGCCGATTGTCCCGAAATAATCATCTATCTGGTTCACAGTGAGTGGTTGCACCAACACCGCCCCTTGGAGCTTCAACTGAGTAGTGAGGTTTTCGTATTCAGTGGTGCGGCTACTGACCACCAGCGGAATGAGATGTTCTTGACGAAAGGTGTTGATGGCCTCTACACACGCTATGCGATTGTTAAGCTGCACTTCGTCTAAGCCATCTAGCAAGAGTAGTAGTTCATCATTTTCCAGCCATGACTGAGCTACCCGCTTGGGGACGTTGTATTTGGTCCGCAGTTCCTCAACCAACCAGTCGACTAACGGCAGTCTCTTTTCTGCCCAGGATGATAAGGTAAATACCACTGGTGTGGGTTGGGTGGGGTCGGCTTCGGCCCCCTTGAGCAAAGCGCTCTCTAACTCTAACAGCATGGTTGTCTTGCCACTGCCTGGTTCACCAAGGATGAGCAATTGTTGACTCATCTGGTTGTAGACATCTACTATGGATGCGTCCTTGGGCAATGAGTATTCAGGCTGACCAGGCTTCTGCAAGATTAAGTCCCACGGTCGGTTGTCCACGGCTTCGGGACACTCCTCTAGGTTGAGACGAATTAGGATTTCGTTATGCAACGAGGATTTAAGCACACCATCAATCCAGAACTTGCGGACCATCTGGCGCATCATGTTATGATTGCGCTAATTGCGTGCATCTGTCGGGTCTAATTGCTGGATAATAACAGTTGCCCCAAACCTCTTAAACTGTTCAGTATCGATATTGCTCAAGTCCCAGACTTGAGCATCCTTAACAAGCTTTTGAATTAGAACATTGCCAGAGTTCTGGTTCGATGCCCCTTCAATGAGGTCAGTTAACTTACCCTCATGAATTGCCCACACAATCAGGTTATGGACCAACTCAGTCTCATTCTGACCACCTGCTACATGATTCAAGCTGGTGTCCAACTCGATGCGTGCCATCTGCTCAAGAGTTGAACGGTTGAAAGCATCAAGTAGTGCGATCTGGACTTGCTGGAATTCTTTACCTGTAAATGGTATGACCATCTCTATGCTTTGGGTAATTGATGATAAAGACCGCCTGAACAGGCGGTCTCATTTAGGCTATACAGCTAGGTGCAATGCACTGCTTTCACCTGGTTTGGCATGGAGGTACTTGGATGTGATCGCAACGCTACTGTGCCCCAAGGTATCACGAACCAGGGCAACTGATGCACCACGGTCAAGGGCATGGCTTGCATGTGAGTGGCGTAGCCAGTGAGGTGAGACGCTGCCAGTGATACCAGCCCGTTGCCCTGCTGCCTTGACTATGCGGTTGACTTGGCTTTGGTCAAGACTCCCACCCTTTTGCGAGACGAAAACAGGCATATCCTCGTCAATATGTTCAGGCTGAATAGCTTGCAATTCATTCCATGTGGCTATGGACAGCTTGATGACTCGTGTGTCTCCACCCTTACCAAAGAGCGTTACCTGTCCACTATCACCGTTTTCCTTGACATCTCTCCACCGCAGACCAACTACCTCACTCACACGTCCCGCAGAGGCGTACAGCACACGGAGCAGCACCCTGTCACGTTGCTTGTCGGTCTGGTGAATCATGCGTAGCACCTCATCCTCAGTCAGGATACGTTCGGCCAACTTGTTCTTGACCTTGGGTGCCTTGACTGCTGCACCGATGTTCATGGGCAGATACCCAACACGATGACCGAATGATAGAAGAGACTTGACCGCCGATACCTTGCGGTTTCGGCTGGACTCAGCACCAGTCAAGCTATCCATCCATGACTGTAAGTCTCCGAGGGTGATGGCTGGCAGTAGTTTACCTGAGTGCGCCATGAAGTCCTCAGCGTCCCTCAGATAGGCACGCTGGCTGTGTTCACTCTTGCCATGCAGCCACAAGGCAATCAGTTGGTCATCACTGTTGGCTTGGCTAACAATCGGCTGGCTATGGACAGCCGTTAGTGCTGTATTCATCTTAATCTCTCCAACATAATAAATGCAAAATAACCCTACTTATCTTGTATTATTTTAGCACTTCAATGCGCGATAGTCAACACTTAAAACGTATTCAAGTATTACTTAGTCTCGACTAACAAAGACTGCTATGGTAGACTTATAGTATCTTATTTGCAATACGTTTTATGGAGACTTATGGAATGAGTGAGCGAATTACACTAGTAGTTGATGATGGAATAGGTGACAAACTTGTTGCCTTGGCAGGTGGAGAACGCAAGCGGGGTCGATGGATTAGCGATACCGTAAGGGCAGCGTTTGATAACCAGGCCGTCTCTCAGTCGAGCGACCTGAACACATTGCGCTTGGCATTTGCTGGCTTGGCTGGCGATGTCGCCAGCCTGCACGGTCGTGTTGATAAAGTGGAGGCCACTACCGCTGCGCTCGTGGCCCAGGGGTTGGATAAGTAGCCAAATTCAAATTTGCCTGTTGCTAATTTGCTGCGAATTTCTCTCCTATTAAAAAGAGTCGGCCTCATAAAGGTCCGACTCTTAAAATGATACTGCAGTTGGCTTCAATCAAGTTACGCAAATTCCAATATGGGTATCTTTTTCTCTGCGCTTTCAATGGTCATTGACAGATTAGCTTGTGGAAGCTGATTCCATTCCTCACCATCGAGCAATCGCCCTGCATCTTTTTTGCTGACACGCTTCATATAACAATCTTGGCTACCACGAACGCCAGGATTCTCCTGCACGAGAATGCCTTTAGCCGGACTGTCCGAGGGTATCCAGTTCCCCCATTGCTTGAAAAAGAAGGGGACTTTTGCATCTCTGCATTGTTGTTGGATGCAGCGTACCCACTCAGGGTGCATAGGTCGGGATTGCCGACCGCTTTCACCACCAACAATAACCCATTGAATTTGGTCAAGCCACGGTCTCAAGTCAACTGGACCCAGCAATGGTTCAACTGAAAGCCCTCTGACAACTGCGGGCACATCGACAAGACTAGGTATCCGCTTTTCTGCTTGTTCCTGGTCTTCAACACTGGTGAGTGCCCATACATTGGAAGGCCAATCTTGGTTCCAGGGTGCCAGCCTTTTCATGTTTTCTGGGCGTTTGGTCAATAGCAACCAGTCGAGCATTGATGTGCATTCAATCAACCGCCAAAGCCTTTGCCGTTCAGACTCTACACTACAGTTGTCTTCAAAGGCATCGGCCATAGATGCACAAAATACTCGCTCTCGCTGTTTGTTGTTATCTGCTACCTTATCCCACTTGAGTGGCTGTTTCCAGTGTGTATCACTAAAAGTACGACGGCTTTTCTTTTGCCCCCATACATCATGCCCATATCGATTAGCCCATGTTTCTGCGTAACAGTTTGTGCATCCTTTCGAGACTTTTACGCAACCCCACCAGGGATTGAATGTATGGTCTGTCCACTCAATTGTGGATTTTTGACCCATAGTTTTCTCCTCTTGAACTATATGAGGCAGATTTATTTTAAGGCAGTAGCGATTTGGAACGTTTGTTCTGCGCCAGAGTCCATCTTACTATTCATAATCAAAAAAGGCAACTTACCCAGGGAAAGTTACTTTCACGTGGTCGGCAAATCCCCTTTTGCGATTTGCCGGATTCGTTTGGATTCTGCCTTCTTGTTCTAATTTAAGAAGCACGGACTTGTAGTTCTTACTGACAAATGGTGTTCCTACATTGTGCCGCTCATAAATTTCTTTCATGGTAAGGGTTTGCCCTGCGAATTGCGCTACCAACATGTCGGCAAGATCATCGATTGGGCGTGCCAGTTCAAATAGTAAGGGACTCCGCATATCTGCAGGACTATACTCAAATGTTGCCACGCCTTGATTGCTATTGGAACTTTCTTTAGCCATAATGTCTTTCATGATTTGATAGCCACGGATGTGTTTGCTAACAAATATTAGGTGGTGACTTGTCCGTGTGCCTCTCTCATTTTTGAAAGTAAATGGCAATACATAGCGTTCTGGGGTTCCTTCCTTTAATGCCTGACTCAATTCTTCTATAATTGCAACCTCACGCTCCTGTGGACTTAAATACTCCAGCCGCTGACGTAAATTGTCTGCACGAACTGCACCAAAGAGCGCATTCATGTGCTGTTCAACCTTATCATTGTGTATCCCTGCATTGACACGATTGTAATTGAAAAAGAATATGCAGTCACATCCGAAATTTTTAACCACTGCGTTTATCAGTTGGAGCGACAATCCCTTGTAGCCCCAGGGGTCAACGAAAAATAGTGTAGGTATAAAATTCATTGACTCGAACTGTTGAACGATATCTTGCTCAACTGTCATATGGGCTATCTGCGGTTTATATTGTAAGGTGTCAATTCCTGGCAGCTCTTCAACGCAATGCAATAGGCTGTCTACATTTGCCCCATTCATATCAGCAAAAAATGTGACCAGACGTTTGCTGATGTCAGCCTCGTCAATCGCTTTGCGCAAAATTAGCAAGGGCGTAGATTCTGTCCCATCTTCATATTTCCCTGGGCCAGCGAATAAATCCATATAAGCAATGCGCTGTGAATGATTAGGGTAGCGCTTTTGAGTAGCTATCATAACTTTGGCCCATGCTTCAAAGTACTTGCGGACTAGCATAGCTTTGATAATGGATTGTTCCGTTGAACTATCAAAGAATTCATGAATCATAAAAATACCTATGTCCTTATCCACTACTCCTATTCTCAATACGTATAGACATACAAAGCCGTATAATCATTATAACATGAGCATGTGTTATAGACTTTACAGCAGGATGACAATAAAGTATTATTGCTTATGATATTAACCGTTATCAAAAGGTAATGAGGGCATGGGCTGATGGCGAACGAGGAACAAGTTGCTATTTTGAGGCAAGGTGTAAAAATTTGGAATCAATGGCTGCAAGAGAACTGGAATGTAAAACTTGATCTTCGTGGCTTACACCTAGTAGGGTTAGATCTCAGCGAGATAAAAATGTACAGTGCATTCCTCACACGTATAGACTTTAGCCATTCAAACCTCTACAAGGCAAACCTCAGCAATGCAGACCTCAGTGGGGCAAACCTCAGCAATGCAGACCTCAGCAGGGCGAATCTCAATGGGACGACTCTTAACAAGGCAAGGCTCGGTAGAACTCTCTTGAGAGGCACATGCCTTGTAGATGCAAATCTCGCTAACGCAGTACTTGACGGTGCGATCTTAGGAGGTACAGACCTTAGAGGTGCGAATCTCCGTAGTGCGAAACTCGAAGGCACTCAATTCGTGAAGGCAAATGTAAATCAAGCCAACTTAAACTATGCAAAGCTAAACTACACAGCCTTTGATGATATGGATCTAAGTCAAGCGGAGGGGCTTGACGCTGTGCAGCACTGGGGGCCATCTACTATAGGGATTGACACTATTTACAAGTCAAGTGGCAATATCCCCGAATCTTTCCTCCAAGGGGCAGGCGTGCCAGACAACTTCATTGAATACATGAACTCACTGACAGGTGAAGCATTCAACTTCTACTCCTGCTTTGTCTCTCATTCGAGCAAGGACCATGAGTTCGCAGAACGCTTATACGCCGACCTCCAAAGCCGCGGTGTCCGCTGCTGGTATGCGCCAGAAGATATGAAGACTGGAGACCGTGTGCGGCAGACCATCTTTGACCAGATTCGCCTCCACGAGAAGCTGCTTCTAGTTCTGTCTGAACAGTCTCTCTCTAGTGGATGGGTTGAAGATGAAGTAGACAAGGCACTCGATGAGGAGAAGCGTCATAGTAAGCAGATGCTCTTTCCCATTCGCCTTGATAATGCTGTGATGGAAACCGACCAAGCGTGGGCCGTCAAGATACGTAACCAACGCCATATTACCGACTTCACCAAGTGGAAGCACCACGATGCATATCAACAATCCTTCGACCGTCTTACGCGTGACCTCAAGGTTGAGAGCCATACTAGATGAATAAGGAGCATACCACGTGGCAGTAGCAGAGAGTTTCATTACTTCAATAACCGCTTCACTGACCGTTGACGTACTCAAGGCAGGTACGTCTTGGCTAACAGCCAAGACAGTGGGTAATGACCAAAAGCGTGCCTTGCGACAGACCTTTGACCTTGGCTTCCAGGGTATGTTGCGTAAGCTAGGTAGTGAGGGTCTCAGCCAAGCGGATATCAATGTGGTCAGCGACATCTTTGGGGAGTATGTGCAGATACCAGAAGTTGCTGGCGCACTTCTGGATGTCGCTGTTACAGGTGAATCACCAGACCTTGAACGTCTATCTAATCAGTTTGAACGGTATGGTGGGCAAGACAAGCTGCAGGGTATCCGCTTTGATATTGATCGCTCCCTCGTTACTCTACTCGACCGAGTAACCGCTGCTGTGATTGCAGATGCGAGTCAACCTAAGAGTGCCTTAACCAACTTGGTTCTAGTCAATCGGGTCATCGAAAATCAGAAGTCATTACACCAACTTGGGCAACTGATAGATGAGCATCCTCACAATGAACAAGCAGAACAGGCTGCTCCTCAAGAGCAGCCGACCTATCATTCATGCTTCATCAGCTACGCTACTACAGACCTGTCCTTTGCTGAGAGGCTTCACGCGGACCTGACAAAAGAGGGTGTCAATTGCTGGTTCGCCCCACAGGACTTGCAGATAGGGGACAAGCTACTGAGTGCAATCCACAAGGCCATCATGGGGTATGACAAGCTGCTTGTGATACTCTCCGAGCACTCTATCGACAGTCATTGGGTTGAAAGAGAAGTAGACCTTGCTCTCGACCGTGAACGTGGACGAAGAGAGTACATCCTATTTCCAATACGACTAGATGATACTGTCATGTCATCGGATGAGTATTGGGCTGTGATGATACGGCAGCGATTCATCGGCGACTTCACGCAATTGGGCAAGCGGGGAGCTTATCAGAAGGCGTTGAGTCGGTTGCTACGGAACCTGCAGAGGGAGGCGGTTGATGGCTAACAAGGAGCATCTAGAGATTCTAAGGAGGGGAGTGCATGAATGGAATCAGTGGAGAAAGAACAATTCGGATATTGATATAGACCTCAGTTACGCATCTTTTGTCAGTGCATCCCTTGGCGGTGCAAACCTTAGTGGTGCGAATCTCAGCGGTACGGACCTCATTCGTGCGAATCTCGATAATGCGAACATGGACGGTGGGAACTTCCATCACGCTAAATTAAGAGATGCGAAGCTGAGAGATGCGAGTTTTGGTTCTGCAAACCTCAGAGATGCGGACCTTGGCGGTGCGTTCCTCTGGAATGCAAACTTTCACACTGCACACCTTTTCAATACGAATCTTTACGAAGCGAATCTAACTTATGCATACTTTTATGGTGCGAACCTCAGCAGGACGAACCTCAGCAATGCAGACCTCAGCGAAACGACTTTTTGGAATACCACGGTCGGCGACGTAGACCTCAGTGAAGTCAAGGGGCTTGATACAATTAGACATCAAGGACCATCTACAATAGGTTTAGACACCCTGTATAGGTCACAAGGAAAAATACCTAAAGCTTTCCTTCGAGGATGCGGTGTAGACGACACATTCATCACTTTCATGCAGTCGTTAGTGAGCGAGTCCATTCACTATTATTCGTGCTTCATTAGCTACTCAAGTCTAGATGAAGAATTAGCACAACGCATCTATGGAGACCTACAGAGTAACAACGTGCGCTGCTGGTATGCACCAGAGGACATGAAGATTGGTGGCAAAATCCGGCAAAGCGTTGACCATGCTATCAGAGTTCATGACAAGCTTCTCCTGATACTGTCCGAAAACTCAGTGAGCAGTCAGTGGGTAGCATCTGAAGTGGAATCCGCATTAGAGCAAGAAAGACGGCATGATAAAACGATTCTCTTCCCCATTCGTCTTGATGATGCCTTCATGGATACGGACATGGCATGGGCTGCTGATATTCGCAGACAGCGGCATATCGGTGACTTCACTAACTGGAAAGACCACGATTCCTATAAAAAGGCATTTGATAGGCTGTTGCAAGGCTTAAAAGAGGCGGGAAAAGATGGCCAATGATGAACATGTAGCAATACTTAACCAGGGCGTGGAAGTTTGGAATCACTGGCGACAGGAGAATCCAGACGTAAGACCGGATCTCATTCGTACGGAGCTAAATGGAATTAGCTTTGGCGGTTCGATGCTCTTTGGCGGCTCGTATGTTCCAGCAATCAACCTAAGCCGCGCTGACTTAATGGGGGCTGATCTCAGCAATGCAAATTTGATTCATGCCAATCTCTATGGGGCGAATCTAGCCGCTGCATGCCTCCAGGAGGCTGAGTTAGGCTTTGCACGTCTCAACCAAGTGGATCTGACTCAAGCAGATCTTACTCGTACAAACCTATTTCGAACAAAGCTTGTCTTAGCTAATCTCAGTAGTGCAAAAGTTGATGGCACACTCTTTGGTTGGGCTGAGCTAGGTGCTACAGTACTAGCAGATATTGACTTTAGTAAGGCCAGCGGGCTTGAATATGCGCTACATTCTGCGCCTTCATATATAGATTTTTTTACGATTTACAAGTCAGGTGGCAATATTTCTGCTGCATTTTTGCATGGCGTGGGAGTAGATGATGCCTCCATCAAGTTCATTCAGTCTGTAGCCACCACCGCAGCTAAATACTATTCCTGCTTCATTAGCTATTCGAATGCGGATCGAGGACTGGCAGAACGCATCTATGCAGATCTTCAGACTAATAATGTACGTTGCTGGTATGCGCCAGAAGATCTTAAGATAGGCGACAGAATCCGTCAAGGCATCGACCAAGCCATCCAAATTCATGACAAGCTGCTCCTATTACTCTCCAGGATCTCCGTAGATAGCCAATGGGTGGAATCTGAGGTTGAGTGTGCATTAGAACAAGAGGACAGGACTAGCAAACTAGTCTTGCTCCCAATTCGTCTTGATGATGCCGTTATGGATACGGATAAAGCTTGGGCTGCCGACATTCGCAGAAAGCGGCACATTGGTGACTTTACCAACTGGAAAGACCATGACGTCTACAAGAAAGCATTCGACCAACTCCTGCGAGTTTTGAAGGAAGAAGCGTAACTAAACATGACCACAGTCATCACAACCGTCAATGAGATTGAACCCATCGTCCAGCTTGTGACCGATGCGGTCTCAAGCCCTCACACCAAACGTGCGTATGAACGGGCACTCAATGACTTCATGACGTGGGTCCAGGCTGCCCAACCTGGACCGTTCAACAAAGCAGCCGTTAGGCGATACATCACTGACTTACGCAACAGCGGCACCTCTGCCAGCAGCATCAACCAGCGCATCACAGCCATTCGCAAGCTGGCTCTTGAGTGTGCTGACAACGGTTTAATCGAGGAGTCTACAGCACAGGCCATACGACGTGTTGAGGGTGTACGTACCGAAGGACGTAAGCTAGGCAATTGGTTGAGCAAGAACAAGGCTCAACAACTCCTCAATGTACCCGACACGGGCACTCTAAAGGGCTTACGTGACAGAGCGTTGCTTGCAGTCTTGTTAGGGTGTGGCCTACGTCGGGAAGAGGTCGTGACCATGACCACTGACCACATCCAGCAACGTGAAGGACGTTGGCTTATTGTTGACCTTGTGGGCAAGCGTAACAAGGTACGCAGTGCTCCTATGCCCTCTTGGGCAAAGGCAGCAATAGATGATTGGACGGATGAGGCTGGAATCAAGGATGGGTATATCTTTCGACCGACCCGCAAGGGAGGTCGATTACAAGATGGCCCTATGACCTCACAGGCAGTTTGGAATGCTGTAACCGAGTATGCACAGCAGATAGGTGTAACCGTGGCACCTCATGATTTACGACGAACGTTTGCGAAACTCGCACGCAAGGGGGGGGCAGAGCTTGACCAGATACAGCTATCGCTAGGTCATGCGTCGGTCGAGACTACACAGCGATATGTGGGTGAGGAACAGGACTTGCACAGTGCGCCCTGTGATGTACTAGGGTTGAGGTTGTAGGGCGAACGTAAACGCACGGCGAGAGCACTTTTACCCACGTAGTCTGGTATCACGAAGTGACAGTTATTCCTATGCCGAGTAGTACGTATGCAGATAAACTTGGAGGTGACAAAGGTAGGCGCAATTTGTGGTTAAGGTTGTAACTAGAAATAGGCCCAACAAACACTGATTTCCATGAATCATGAATTCAAACCGTCAACAAATGTATAGGTGGAATTATTATGAAAAACCCCAGGAAAAGTCTGTCAGAGCTTGATTGGGATGGATGGATCATATTGCTCTCCGGCATACTGGCGATTATTATCGCTCTATTGGATTTTTCACAAGTAGTGGTTTTGTCAACGAGCGATTCGTTAAGACTAATTATCGTAGCACTAGGTGTAATGCTTGCCGCAATTGCAGCTCAGACAAGTCGTCGAGCAGCAGATATTCGAGAATTAGGAGATGTAGTTGGAGCGACATCTACGGAACTAATTAACAGTAGTGAATTTGAGTTACACGTCATGACTAAAGCAATGACTGCACGTAGCTTTATATTGGATACGAGTCTTAATGCTGAGCGTGCATCGCTGACTCATCCATTGGACCGCAATCATCATTATTACAATGTGATATTTGAAAGGCTGCGTTCCAACGAAATAAGCTATCGGAGAGTAGAAACTATCTTTAATAGAGAAAGGTTGTTCTACGTAATCTCACGGCTGCTATACCATGAGAATATGGATTACTATGTTCGGTACTATGATTCTCCTCCAAAGGCTATACCTGTGCTAAACATGATCGGCATCGACAATGATTCCTACTATCTCGGTAAGTTCTATACGAGCGATGCTCCTGCTGACAAAGCCAGTGCCATTTACATTCGGAACTCAGACACAAACAACCTGCTATCATCATATTGGGACACTCTATGGAATTTAGCAACTCCGCTAAACGAGGGAGGCAGAATCGATTGGGATGAACTGACCGCAATATCTACCAGGTTAGGTGTAAGTGACGACGAGTTTGACTCGACCGTACGGAAACTTAAGAGAGATGCACGCAACCGTGTAAAAGATAGTAGCTGATAATAGCTAAGCACTTAGGATTATGCCGAATGCTAAAACGATGCTAACAGGTCGTGCAACACATACATGCATTCTGTAGTGGCTCAATTATTTATTTCATATCTCTGCGGAAACGCATTTATTTGGTCTAGTGCGTGCCTCTTGAAGGTACCTTTGTTGCCTCTGATTCCAAACTTGTGGCGTCCTTCATCAGAGTCCTCAATCAGCAGACAGTAGGCATGAAAGATGTTGTCTCCCATATAGACCACCTGTTCAATTTCGTAGGCATCTGGTGAGTCACCTACGGTCAATGCATCCTCTACGAACATATCCCCAACAACAGGACGATAGTCTCTCTCTGAGATGAATGTGGCGTCAGCATAATGGCTATCATGATCGGTAGCGATAAAGTATATGGTCTTGAACATGGTCCTCTCCATTGGTTGTACTTGGGTTAAGTGACGCAGCCACAGCCCTGGCTGGCGGCTGCTACTCAAATACTACCAGAGGATAGATAGCATACAAGAACCTTATACTCGCTGAATGTGCCTTAAATGTGACGTTATACCAAGCGAAAAATGGCTACCGTAGAGGTCTCTGGTTCAGGAGATTCTTACATCTGGTGGGTATATAAAATGGCACAAATGTGCTAAAGGTGGTATAATAGTTTAGAGGTAAGTACATACCTCTAAGGTTTTGAAAATATAGGCACTGTCAGTCGAGTACGACGGCAGATTGCGATGAGGTCTCACCCGTATCTCAGAGTACCGTGAGATACACTGACGGGAAACGGGGGATTAGCTCAGCTGGCTAGAGCGCTACGTTGACATCGTAGAGGTCACTGGTTCAAGTCCAGTATCTCCCACTTGAATATATTGTGAATTGCCTACATCTAGGTGTTCACATCCACGCAGTATGCCACATATGGTCCTGTCGATATTCCATCGGCGGGCTTTTTTTATTGCCCAAAATTATCAAAAATTATATCGAAGGCCGCGAAGGTTATGCTTCTATCTCAGGCACTCGACGGATACTTTCTGGACCGTGTTGAGTCTCACTAAGTCGTGTCAAGAAAGAGTCTCATAAAGTCGTGCCAACTGCTCCTGCTCCCATGTAAGGGGAAGAGGTAACTGAAAAGCCGGGAAGCGTGAGAAGTCAGAGATATCGCCCATAAGAGAGTCCTTAGAAAGACCTTTGATGGACTTGTAAGTAATGAGCCGCCCGGCCTCATCCAATAAACGGAAGAGTTTTTCGTCAACTAAAAAGGAAATTCCAGCCTGGTGCTTGTACCACTGGGTGCCAAGATAGTAAGTTTGCCCACCAAGGGAGAGGGTCCCGTTTTTAGAGAAAAAGCGAAACCATCGCCCGCTGGCCAGATAGTCATGGACTCGTTGAAGAGAAAGCGTTTCTTCTTCGAGATTAAGAAAGTAATGACGCCTTGAGTGAATAGCGTTCGGATAAGCCTCCAGAGGTGGCAGATTCCCAATAGATGAGCAAGGCAAGTGGCAATTGGGAAAGGTACGTCTCTCTAGCAAGGCACCGCAAAGGGTATTCCAATCAGGGAACGAATGTCCTTGAATCACTTGGCGATACCATCTAATCCGTGGACAACATTGTTTATTCCAGCTGCTTTAGTCCTGACGGGGGCATCCTGGCTGGCGGCGGACAAGATCCCAATGTGTTTCTGTGGGATGTGGACACGGGTCAATGTCTGAAAACGCTGACGGGCCATACCATGCTCATCTATTCCGTCCGCTTTAGCCAGCGTGATGACCTTCTGGCCAACGGTAGTGAAGATAAAACGATTTGCCTTTGGGATACGTCTAACATAGATGCAGCGAACGGCAGCAACTGTGTTCATGTCTTGCGGGCCATACTGGGCCTGTTCGATCTGTCTGCTTTAGCCCAACTACGAATGTCCTGGCCAGCGGCAGTGATGATCAAACCATACGTTTGTGGGATGTATATGCGGGGCTCAGCTCAATACCTTGCAAGGCCATACGAGCGGGATAAAGTCCATCTCGTTCACGGCTGATGGACGAATGTTGGCTAGCTCTAGCGAAGATGAAACCATCAGGATCTGGGATGTACATCATGGAGCATGTTTGCATACGCTGCGTGCTGACCGACCCTATGAGCGGATGAATATCAGCGGCGTAACAGGCATTACCGAAAGCCAACGGGCCGCGCTTAAGACGCTGGGCGTGGTTGAGCAGTAACTGAGCAACGCAATCCTACATCTCTGCTCGCTTAAGCAATAGTTGGCGCTCCCGTTGATTTTGCGTCAAAGATGCCGCCCGAGCAAACTCTGCACCCGCTTCCTCTACCCGACCAAGTTTTTCCAGCAGATCGCCCCGTACGCTGGGCAGCAAGTGATAGTTGGCCAGCGACTGCAGGTCTTTTAGTTGGTCGACCAACTCCAGCCCAACCGCTGGTCCATATGCCATGCCCAAAGCTACGGCGCGGTTTAGCTCGATGATTGGCGATGGCGTCAACTGGGCCAGCGCATCATAGAGTGCAGCAATCTGTTCCCAATTTGTCTCTTCAGCACTCCTTGCCCGAGCGTGACAGGCGGCAATGGCCGCTTGCATAGCATATGGGCCAAGCGCGCCGCCTAGCTTCCGCGCTCGTTCCAAAGCAGCCAGCCCACGGTTGATGAGCAGATAGTTCCACTGGGCACGGTTTTGGTCCAGTAGCAAGATCGGCTCTCCTGCTGGGCCGACCCTCGCGCTCAAACGGGACGCCTGGATTTCCATTAAAGCCACCAGCCCATGCACCTCGGCTTCGAATGGCGTCAATTCAGCCAGAATACGCCCCAGTCTCAACGCCTCGTCGCAAAGTTCAGGACGAATCCACTGCTCTCCTGTGGTAGCGGCATACCCTTCGTTGAAGATTAAGTAGATCACCTCTAGCACCGTGGCAAGGCGCGCCACACGTTCGTTTACGGGCGGTACCTCGAAAGGGATTTGGGCTGCGGAGAGGGTGCGCTTAGCGCGTGTAATGCGTTGGGCAATGGTTGGTGTGGGGACAAGAAAAGCGTGGGCGATCTCTTCGGTGGTTAGCCCACCAAGGAGCCGCAACGTTAACGTCACCCGTGCTTCGGTGGATAGGACAGGATGGCAGGCGATGAAGATGAGGCGCAACAGGTCATCGTTGATGTCGTCACCTGCAATCTGTTCGAGATCTGCCTTGCCTGCTTCTGGCTCATCATCCTTTTGACGAGCCAGCTCGTCGTATTTGCGTTCCCCAATCTTTGTTCGGCGGATATGGTCCACAGCACGTCGTTTGGCAACGGTCATCAGCCAAGCCGCCGGATTATCAGGAATGCCGTCTGTTGGCCACTGCTCTAGTGCAGCGACAAGCGCGTCTTGGGCTAGGTCTTCAGCCAAGCCGACATCATTGACGCGTCGAGCGAGTGCCGCTATCAGCTTGGCCGACTCGATGTGCCAGACAGCGTCTATGGTTCGTTGAATATTGGGCGTTGTCATGGGTTAGCGACGCTCATTATCCACCTGATTGATTTGATTTGCTCCGCCAATTCTAGAATACCCCCCTCCGGCCCACGAATATAGCACAATTTATAGGCGTTTTCGTAGTTTACTATCTCGCACTACTCGGAAATATTGTTGTGGGAACCGTCACATTGAGGATAGCGCTTTGAGTGTCCGCACACGCAATCTTGCATCCCTTTGCCATCAAAGATGCGCGACTTATATTTTTCGATTCGAGCCTTCCGCGTTTGAGGCTGTTTGGCTCCAGAAAAGTAGAGAAGGTAGCCCTTCTGGCGTCCTGGTGTTAAGGACTCAAATGCTTCGTAGAAGTCAGGATCTTCTGCAAACTCCTCTTCCAGCTCTTCTGGAACGTCGTATTCGGCCTTTGATTTGAACTCGACTTTGAGTCCTGCTTTTTCTACCTCAATAGCGTTTTCAATGTACGCTTTCAATGTGGGTGCCATCTCAACGATTTCGTCAACGCTTGTGAAGCGAATCTGGCGCGAGGCTTGCGAATTTTCACCCGGCGCAACCAGAAGGTCATGGGGATCTTTCATCAACGACCCTTTGAAAAAATTCAGCGAACAGTACTCTTTAAAAGGGCTAATAATCACGACGTTACCTTGCTGAAACGTGTAACATGGTTGGCGCCACTTCCATTCCTCGGTCAACGGGCACTCAAGAACAATGGCCCGTAGCTGTTTCAGTTCTGCCTGCCACTGAGCGATGTTATTCAAATAATCATCAACCTTAGGATTCGTTTGATTCATTGATTGTCCTTTTGGTTACATACGGCAACACAAACAAGTAAAGACCACTAAACATGAGCAAAAAGAGCGGGAGAAGCGGTAAGAAAAAGAGCCACTCGGCAGGCTCTTCCTGGCTTAAGGCAATATAAGTGACGAAAGCAACGCTCACCGTAAAGAGAAGAGATATCCAACGGTGGGCTTGCCGAATCCATTTGTTCCAGTTCATCATGATCTCCTCAGCATACTATATAAAGCACCGAATTTGGGACGCAGACAAGCACGGATATTCATGCAGACATTCTTTAGGAAATTAGTTCTCCTCCCATAAAGTGAGGGAAGGGATGGGCCTAAAGTAGCCCGTCCATTTTGGGCGGGGAAGGTGGCGAAACCAACCTGTTTCAAATGAAACTCACGAATTCTTGACGTCCACCGCTCTGAAAGGGCGGGCTACCAATGGACAGTGCACTAATAGTCAACTAGTCAGCAATTCAGGCTGACCGTTTACAATTATGCACGAAAAAATATTCTCTGGCTACTATAGTTAAACCTCTACTTTTTGTCGACGACGAACCGTGGTTAAGCTTACGGAAGCCTCGCCAGCAAATCGATCAGCTTCTCGCCCATCATCTTCCAGCCATAGCATGCGCCGCCAGATTCTTGTTTCTGGTCTGGCTTGAACCCGGACTGTACAATGGACAGGTGCGTGCCTGAATCAGAAGGCGTGAGCATAAAGGTCACGACGGTGTCGATATCACCGACAACCCACGTATAGCTGAGCTTTATCTGCGCTTCGATCTCAAGAAACCGACAATTCACGATGCCGTCCCAACCGGGCTGAGGCGGTGCCTTAAACGTAAACGCTGCTCCCAGCTCTAGCTTTGCACCGATCACGGGCAGGAGCCATTCTTCTAACAGGTCGGGCTCGGTGAGTGCTCGCCACACCTTCTCCGGTGGATGATGCAAATCGAACTCAAGCGAAAGAGATTTCGTTTCGGGTTGTCCGTTCGTATTCATGGAAGTCACTCGTCCATTTTCTCTAATAGCTCTTCAAGACGATCGACGTGTTCTATCCAGAAGGCGCGGTAGTGCGCAATCCAGTCGATGAGTGGTTTCATCCCAGTCGGTTCTACCTGATAATAGACACAGCGCCCCTCACGTCGGCTACTGACCAGGCCAGCGTCTTTCAACGCAGCGAGATGCTGTGAAACAGCCGGTTGCGAAATGTCGAAGCGTGCGGTCAAATCTTTCACTGCCGCTTCTCCCCGCGTGAGAGACTCAAAAATTGACCGCCGACTGGGGTCCGCCAGGGCTTGGAAAATCTTGGTTTCGGCCGTGCCTACGTTCTTCATAAACGAATTATAAGCCATCACTTATGGATTGTCAAATTGGTAGCCGATTTTATAAGCCACCACTTATGAAATGTCAAATGGGTGGCCTAATCTCATCTTGTGAGCCGACTTTTACCAGAGCAAGTATGGCAACTGCTCATTTTCAAGAGAAGAGACGGAATTTTCAATGTTTGGGCGGCTACAAGCCGCCCCTACGAATGAGCCGTCTTAATTTATCATAACTTGCGTTACGTTGTAGTAGCGACACACAAAAAGAACCGAGCCACAAGGCTCGGTTCTTTTATCTCAGGGGAAACTCGTTGCTTTCCTAAAGTTTCCTATGCAATGAATTGCACAACGGGGGATGAACGCTAACAGGGATTGAAGGATTAAAAGGACGGAAATCTGTGAAATCCTCTAATCCCTGTTACTTTCAGAGCAAAGGTACTTACGCAAGAAAGTCTATTGAGACATCGGCATCAGCACTGTTCGTATCAATGTTGGTACCATCTTCCCCACCACGGTTGCCGCGGTTACCACGATTACCTCGACGACCTTTGTCCAGCGAATCTTTGTTGGCAATTTTCTCTAGCATTCGGTCTGCCTGCTCCTGGGTGATTTCGCCAGCAGCGAGTGCAGCATTGACCTGACTCGTCATGGATGCTTTGGCAGCATTCAATACAGTCTCAAATGGAACCCCCTGTGCTGCCGCAATCTCTTCCATGGTCTGGCCTGCTTCCTTTGCGGCATCCAACTGTTCCACGGTCATGTTCAGGGTCGTAGCGATTACCTCTTTGACAACTGCACGGTCGATTACACGGACCCGATCTCCACGGTCTCCTCGGCGCGTAGTGCGTTGTTCAGCTTGATTATCTTCTTGCAGAACAGTCTGTGCAAAAACGGGAGCTGTTACGGCAACAGTAGATACAACGACAACAGCGGCGAGTCCAATAGCAATATTCTTTAGTTGAAACATTGTTTATATCCTTAATCGTTCTAATTGTTGGAACCTATGCACTGACGCTTGCGAAGACGCTTAATCACGCTATGGCTGAATCGTACAATGCGCTAGTCCCAAATGGGCGCGTTCGGTTGATGGCCCAGATTGTTATCGATAGGTTGTTAGCTTCCTCAACCAACTTACCCTAGGAATCGGTTGGTGCGGTGCTATCGCTATTGTATCCCGCTGTTGTTGAGAAGATTGGAGGGAAATATAAAAGAAGTGTTAAGGTTTTCGGTAAGTTACTTCAAGTAAGATAGAGTGGAAAGACACCTGTACTGGACGTTCACTCTTGCGGTTAATTTATTACACCCCGTTTCGTCAGGAGCGCAGTCAATTGACCAGCGTCAATGCCATACTGGATGGCTAGCTCTTTAGCGTAACTTCGGCCAAGTGGCTCCCCCACTACAACTTCAAATGTACGTACCCCGTCTTCTGCACCGCGTGATGATGCCACCAGCGAGACGACTATGCCAGCACCCGCTGCCTGATTTAAATCTTTGACGTTCGCCGCTAGCTGATGCAAATGTGTGGCAAAAATCGCCCGTACATCCATTTGCCGAAACAACTGTACGATATCCTGCGCGATATAGAGGCTTTCGCCTGTACTAGTACTCGCAAGCGATTCGTTGAGCAAAATCAAGCTCTCTGCCGTTGCCGTCACAAAAATCTTCTGCAAGCGCACCGCCTCTTCACCAAAACGTCCTGTCCCTGCTTCGGGGCGCTCTTCGCCTTGATAGTGGGTGTAGATGTTGTCAGCGGGGCTAATGCTAGCGGCTGTGGCGGGTACGTATAGACCAAGCTGACCAAATAGCTGTACAAGGCCTACCGATTGTAGAAAGGTTGTTTTGCCGCCACCATTAGGGCCAGTCAAAATGAAGATACGGCCCTCATCACCCATGTTGATGTTGCTGGTAACGACTTGAGCCTTTGGATTGCTCAGCGCGAGGTGCAGATTGTAGGCGTGGGTTGCCTGTAGGGTGCGTTCTGCTGTCGGAAGGATTTCCGGCCGAACCATTTCCAACCCTCGCCCCCGTAGCTGTTCAACCATTTCCGCAGCCGTCACATAGAAGGCCAACTCATCGCGAAATTTCACCAATGACGCCGTAGCCAGCTTGCCATATTTCTTCAGCACATTCGCCACTGGGCGACTAACTGCCTCTAGTAACTCTGCCAAGTCAGCAAAAAGTGGCGTCATCAGCGGACTATTCTTTTCCTTGATCCGCGCCATTGTCACTCCGTCTATCTCCCCCGCGCGGTGGAAGTTGCCTAGCCGGCTAAATTCATCTTCCCGCCCAAAGAGCCGGTCAAGCATCGACGCCTCGCTAAATTTTTCGCCGTTGATAGCCAGTAAGGTTGCTTCGTGTGGGCGTAAATTATGATCCAAATTAACGCCAATCGTTACGCTGGCCGTTTGCTGCACGGTTGCCTGTAACTCTGGCAGCTCACTCTGCAACGACGTAAACCTGGGGTCATTGGTCGTATCAACAATCAGTCTATGTAGCTGTTGCAGGCCGGTCGATTGCAACTTGTCTGCCGACGAAAGCGCAGCATGGAAACCATTGACGCACTCGAGAAAAAGATCGAGTTCGCCGATGCGTTCGATCACGTCAAAGATTGCGTGACGATCGCGAAACGTGAGCGGCTGGGGCCTCAGGCCATCAAGCTTGGGCAACAGGGCCGCTATGGCTTTTGTCATCTGAGGCTGCTTGACAAAATCGGTCAAAACCTCCTGTCGATGTGCAATTGTTTTGGCGTTGGTTGGCAACTGTTGGAGTAATCTAGAGAAAAATCGACGAGATGTGCCGCTGGTTGAAATATGTGCCACGACATCACCAATATGCAAATCGTTAAACGTTGACGCTGGTAGCGTGGGGCAATGGTTTATCTCGTCATCATGTAACCACAACAAGCTAAACGAATCATTCATAGATATTATCTTTGAGCAGGAATTGAACGCCGAGAGCGTTTGACCACAGCGGTTTTGCCGCCCCGGTCCTTTTTCCGCACGGCACTGAAAATGGGTTCGGCAGATTTCTGTTTTGGCAAGCCGCTATAAGCTTTACTGCGTATTATATCGGCCAATATTGCTTAAGTTAGAACCTAGTTAGATTTCGCCTTCGCTGGTCGGGTACCCGCTGGGTGCAGGTCGACGGCCCGAAACGGCTCTGGCAAAATCTAGGGGCCTTCGGCCGCGGAGGCAAACTGGTTAAACCCAACATCCACAATTTTTTGTCGATGTGAGAGCCGTTAGGGCCTATTGTTGGTCTGCCTTCGGCTCTTTCATCGGCGGGACAACCAAAATTAAGTACTGGTGAAAATTACCCGAAGTAACATTCTATCAGATGGTCCATCCGTCAACACATTACAGCGCTCATGAAACGTGTGCAGGTATACATATTATACTCTGCTCCGTTTCAAAACCGTAGTTTGGTCTTTCTGTTAGAGCTAAGGATAACTACGGTTTTGAAAGCGACCGCAGCATAAAACACTATCTACGAGTTTTGCTGGATGAGACTTAGAAGAAAAGGGGTCGTATAACGATGGTTGTGTAAAATACGAAATAGAGAGTATGGTGGCTCAGAGCATATGAAATTTTACATAGAATTCGTTATACCATCAGAAAAGGTAGCGTTCTTTGGGGATACAGATGTTTGACATGATTGTCAGTCGGATCTGATGCGGTTGGTGGTAGAGGTAACATCAGGTGGTAATGCTACCTCTGTGAGGCCGACGAGCCAAACGAATGTGAATCACATGATGTCTAGAAGAACCCAAATCAAGATTCCCTAGGTCGTTTCTAGCAACTCCTTGAGCTTGGCGTAATCAGTCTTGATTGAACGCTCTACCATACGATCCAGCAGTGGTCCCAAGAGCTTAAAGAAAAATCCCGTTGGTTCCCCTTCAATTACGGCATGGACATGGGTCCCCCCTTCAATAGGTTCGACCGAACGCAGAATGCGCAACGGAAAGGTGCTTTGACGACTAACAAAGCGCACCATCTGGTTCGGTTCAAACTCAACTACTTCAAAGCTCGTGACGATTTTGCGCCCTAAAAAGCTTGCCTCCTGCTCATAAGTGGTTCCCACGACAACGGGTCCTTCCGACGTGAATTTGCAAGATATCATGCCATTTTGCCATTTAGGGTTGTTCTCAAAATTTGTGATGTAGGCAAAGACTTCCTCATGGGGACGCATGATGTCAATGTCAATCACTGTTTTGGACATTGTTCATTTCTCCTTCTCTGGCACAGAAGTGCAAACTAATTTAGGGTCGGCTCGAAATCTGTTGTACAGCCCACTCGTTGCCATCTGGGTCGCTAAAAAAGATGAAGCCAATGTTATCCAACTCATCGCCTTCAAAATCAGGTCGGTTTTCGCCCATTCTTGTGATTTCGCTAACGTCAACCCCGTTTGCCGCAAGCTGAGCGTGTGCCTTGTGGATATCGTTGACAACGAGTTGTAAGCCTTTAAGCTTACCATCTGACGTTGGGATGCCCATGCCAATTACTATGGAACATCCTGAACCAGGCGGCGTAAGTTGAACAATTCTCATAGATTCATTTACTTTTGTATCGTGATCTACATTAAAGCCTAGTTGCTTCTCATAGAAATTTTTGGCTCGATCTACATTTGAAACTGGTACAACTATCACTTCCAGTGTCCAATTCATTAAATGCCTCCTATGTGTATTCTGTCCGCGCTTGAATCTGCTTACCCAGTGCGTTTCCCGGCATCAGATTTAAGTCCAAGGCCATTCAAATAGCGGAGACTGCGATGCACGCTAAAGAGATGACGCCTATCCAGCCACCTCCTTAGCCGTGCGTTGCAGGCGGAGCGGTCTTATTTGAACAGTCTTGGATTTAATCTATATTCAGGTAGACACATTATCTAACTTCCGCTCGACTCATTCTGCGCCTCAATCTCGGCACGTAGTCGCGCTTCATGCTCGCGGAGTTCAGGCGTGAACTCCTCTCCAAAGTCAACATCCTCAAAGACAGGGCGCAGTTCCAATTGTCCGTCCTGAAAGGGGCTGCGCTTGGCCCACTCAATGGCCTCTTCCATGGACTTGGCCTGCCACATCCAGAAGCCAGCAATCAGCTCTTTTGCTTCGGTAAAGGGACCGTCTACAACGTTGCGCTCTTTACCATCGAAGTAGACACGTACGCCTTTGATGCTGGGGTGCAACCCTTCACCCGCCAACATTACGCCGGCTTTGACCAATTCCTCGTTAAACCGACCCATCTCGGTCAGCAGTTCGGTGCTGGGCATTACCCCTGCTTCACTTTCATCACTGGCTTTGACAAAAACCATTACTTTCATTGTTGAATCCCCTTGTTCGGTCTGATGTCGATCCTTACGCAGATAAATCGGTACGCTCTTTGGCTGAATGCCACTTTCTATTTTGGTAACGATTTATGCAAAGATTGACTTCGGACTATTGACTTCGGACTATTGACTTCGGACTACTGACTTCGGACTACTGACTTCGGACTATGGACTATGGACTATTGGTCGCTTTGTAGAGTAGGTTTTCTGTTCTGCTGCAGTTTACGAACCAACTCTCTACTTATACGTCGGATGGCTTCTACCATAATTCGACATGAGTTTCATTAATTGTATACAATTTTCGTGATTCTCTCATAGTGGTAGTTTTATCGTCGACCAATAGGAATCCAATATCAGATAAAGAAAGGGAAAATGTATGAAAATTGCTTACGTCTTTGCTATGCCTCGTTCCGCTAGCTACAAACTCGGCCAAATGATTCTGCCTCAACTTGAGGCCGGCAACCATGGTGTGGACGTCGTTGGCATGTTCTTTTTTGACGACAACACACTTCTGCTCAGCAAAGGCAACCCCATTGGTGAACGGCTGGCCAAGGTCGCACAAGAGCAGAATATCCTCCTAATGATGTGTGATATGTGTGCGCTTGAAAGAGGTCTTGCTGAGGGTGAACCGCGCTGGTGTGACGCTAATGGTGAAGGGCGAACTGAGCCGGGCGACTGTCGCGTCGTCAACGTCGTCGATGGGGTACAAGTAGGCTGCTTCCCCGATCTGTATGGGGCATTAGCTGGCAGCCCGCCTGATCAGGTAATCACCTTGTAACATCCTATGGCTACACTTGAATAGGATGTGCGACTGAGCAATAGCCGTTGTTTCTGACATATCAGCGGGGACCTAACCCGGTCCAAGGCTATGCCACAAAAATAATTTCCAATAATCTGCTCGGCAGGCACGTCCCCGTGCGGGTCGAACCGGCACGAGAGCGTGCCTACTGAGCACGAAATGGGCGTTTCGCCAACGAGTATTTTATTCTGCAGAATGACCTAATTCAAATGCAATGACTTTTTACAGTTTAGCTTTCGAGACGAAGCCCTTTGTATTTCCACGCAACGGCAACCATGTATGCTATAACGAACAGAATATGGATATAGATATCAACCCAGGGATCACCAACGATCCACTCACGGTCAACCTCACTTAGACCTTTAAGGCCAACCCACGTGTGCCGCGCGATCATAACCAGCGCTAGCCTTGAACTATGGGGCGATGGCATCTGAGATGCAAAGATGCAAACCAGTCCGATGAGAATATAAAAGACGGATTGACCAGAAAGAGCTGCGATGATAAGCGAATCTGGGTTAGCATTTTGGCTGAGGTCGACAATTGTTCCATAGGTAGATAGCGGGAACATCCATGACGCCGCGCCAAAACCAACCGATAGAGTAGCGTCGATAACAAAGATAACAGATAGCAGTTTGAATGTGCGCAAAGTATGACAGCCTTTGTGTCTAAAAGGATTAAGAATGCTACTGTTGCTCTTGGATGTGCTTAAAGCATCCCTTCTACAGGGTAGAGCCCATCCGCAAATTGTTTACCTTAGCCTAAGTGTCCAGTGTTTCTGGTATCGAGAGTGTCATGATGCTCGGGTTTTGCTGTCATAGTATGTTGGCTACGGAAGCCCCTGTGAATCGAAATACTCCCAACTGCTCAATTCAGGCGGCTCAATGCCTAACCGGGTTAGAATTGCCGTGATCTGCTCACGATGTTCAGTGGCGTGGTTGATGGCTTGGTTCAGAATAATAGCTTTGGGAACCTGAACAAGCTCACCATCTTTCCACGGTATTTCTACAAAGTCGGTTGGTTCGATCTTGGAGGCCCATTCAATCAGCCCCTCACCGCTGGCCTTTAGTGAGTCCCTCATCTCGGTCATAGATAGCACTGGTTCATCTTTGGGGTGGATCAACGGTTCACCGGTTCGAATGCGGTAGATATACGACTCTTCGGACGTGACGAAATGTTGCAGCGTGTCAAGGATCGAGCCGTAGCCACCAACAGCGCTGGTTCGTAGCTGCTCGTCGCTCAGCGTCATACACACCTCTAGCAGCGTTAGGTTCGCCCACAGATTGTGATGATAGATCGTTTCTAATACAGGGTAAGGTTGCATCTTTCCTCCTGGTAGATTGAAATAGTCAGCCTAGCATATTCGTACAGTCTGTTCAAGCCAAGCACTACAGACACAGACCGTTTGTTTTTTGGGAGCATCTTATACTGCGGTCGATTTGGAAACCATAGTTTTCCTTCGCTCTACCGGAGTAACCAAACTACAGTTTTCAAACGGAGCTGAGTATAGTTTGTGGGAGAGAATGCATTGCACCCAGTTCAACCCACTATTTGGTACCAAAATCGCCAACTGGGTGCGTTGCATGCCGGTTGCGAGCACAATGCGACGCATGGTTGAGGAATCTGGGGACGATCCATGCTCATTTTCAACCGTGATCGTATTCTGCTTCGTTTGCCCCAATACTGAGATGCTCTCTGTTTTTACAGCGGTTGACAGCTTAAAGAATAGTTGTTACACTATAACTCTAACCTTACATACACCTTACGTTATGGTTCAACCGTGAGTTCTTACCAAGCCCCTGACAAAACCTTTCTGCAGCGGTTGGTGGATACACCGCTAAAAATTGCCATCATCAGCAGTATTGCCTCGCTCCTCATTACGCTTGCATTGGTGCAATACATTCAAGGCCATGTCCCGCGCTTTGTCCCTTTTATTGTCGTAACCTGTGCATTTCCTTGTGCTTACTTCACCAGCCGCCTGGCGTTTAGCTATCAACGAATCATTACTGAACAAAATAATCAGCTACGACAGTTAAGTAAGGAAGTGCGTCAAGTTAACCAATTACTCTATCAACGCAATCAAGAGTTGACTCAGCTAACGGACAATTTGCAGAACAAAAATGAGGAACTTCAGGCCTTTGCCCGCACAGTCGCCCACGATTTGAAGAATCCACTTACCGTCATAATGACGTATACCAACTTGCTGGTTATTCGTTTACATGAAGTGCCACCAGAAAGTCTTGTAGAAATGGCGTTGAAGATCCAACATGCTGGCCAAAAAATGGCCCATATTATCGACTCATTGTTGTTGCTGGCGCATGTAGGACAACGCCAGGAAGTGCAGAGTGAACCGCTAATCATGGCCGAAATTGTAGAAGAAGCGCAAGGACGGCTTTCCCACCTCTTTGATGAACTTGATGCCACCGTGACGTACCCTTCTGAATGGCCCCCTGCAAAAGGGTACGCCCCTTGGGTTGAAGAGGTTTGGAGCAACTACCTTTCTAATGCGCTCAAATATGGTGGGCGTCCACCGCGCGTTGAAATTGGGGCAGACCGTGTAATGGATGGCATGGTTCGCTTTTGGGTCATAGATAATGGCGATGGAATTGCCGAAGCAGATATGGATGCAGTTTTCCAAGAGTTTACGCGTCGTGACGCGAAAGGAATCGAGGGCCACGGTTTAGGTCTCTCTATCTGCAGACGAATTATTGAGCGGCTTGGTGGCCAGACTGGAATAGAGTCAATAGAACAAGGTAGCAAATTCTATTTTACCCTACCTGCTGTGGATAACGCGTAACTATCGGGCAAAAAACGATGATTGCAACAAACGCATGCCAGCTAATATCTGAGCGATGCGCGGCTCGCTTAACGTGCCAATATATTCGCCAAGCTGAGACTTATCGATTGCAGAGACTTTCGAAACAACGACAATACTTTGCTTGGGTAAATTGGCTTCTCCTGTTTCCAATAAAACGTTGCCAGGTTCACTCACCAGCTTTAAATTTGATGTCAATGCGCATACAACCACAGAATTGATGCGGCTTTGATTGAATATGTTCTCCTGAACGACCACATAAGGATGAGTATATGAGCCAAGTTCAGCGTCGCTTGAATCTTCTGCTCGTATCCAAAAAACATCACCTTGACGAATGGATTTGGATGTAGGCATGAATGAAAGAGAGGTGTCAACTTGCCCCTTTGAATCGAGTTCTCCCTGCACTCTACTATTTTCCTTTGTCTCCTGGTCAAGCAACTTACGAATTTCAGCAATCAATGGTACGGCATCCGTGTATTGACGAGCATACCCAATGTTAAATAGGTAATCAAAGTCTGGTGGATTGGCCCCTTGATTGTGCTGCATGATCGTCTCCACCTTGTCCAGTGCTTTGGCCACTTTCGCCTCAGGCGTGGCCGCGGTTTCGTATTCATCCCAAAGTACTACAAGCTGCTTTTGAAGATGCTCCGGTAGCGGTTGCAAGAGCGTGAAAAGATCCTGGCGCTCTTGCTCCGCTTTGGGGGAATTGGCATCTTGGTGAATAGCTGGAATATCGCCACCAATGGCCTCTCCTAAATCATGAATGATGCAAAGCTTGAGCAATCGCTCCACGTTGACTTCGGGAAAGTAATTGGCAAAGATCAACGCGCTTAGGCAAAGCCGCCATGTATGTGATGCCGTGCTTTCTGGCTCTCCACCTGATGTCCACGACGTACGATAAACGTTCTTTAGCTGTTCTGCATCGCGGAGGAAATGAAGGATGCCAAGGATTTCATCGGTAATCATAATTGTCATTATATTGCGGTTGGCCATAGATGAGAATTATCGATACCAATTTAGTCGGGTAGATTATTCTCATCTATGACAGAGCCAAGTATCTATGAACTGATAAGTACACGTACAATTTAGAATAGCACAAATGTACGCATTTCTGTACCTATACCCAGCTCCGTTTGAAAACCGTAGTTTGGTTACTCCTGTAAAGCTAAAGAAAACTACGGTTTTCAGATCCACCGCAGTATAGCTTTTCGCTATTCAATGTCAGTCTACTAGTTTCTTGATTTCTTAGCCGATTGAGCAACCAAGAACGAAAAGGGAACCCACCAGATAGCGATGAGTATCCATGTCGCGCTGTCAGCGGATTCATGCCCTTTCAACAGGGCCGAAGTAGTAACAATTGCCAGCGCAAAGATCAGCGAGAGACCGATCATTGCAACGACCGTTCGTTTATGATTCATTTTTTCACTCCTGCTATATAGATATTAAGACACTCATTTGCCGTGATTATCAACAGATTAAACGGATTCTACAGATTTAGAAAGAAATCTGTAGAATCTGCTGATGAAAATCTTTTTCTGAAAGACTGTAGAACTCAAAAGCTAGATTTAGCAAGAGCTGACCGATTTTCAAAACTTGTCAGCTCTGAGCACCGGAAAACTAAATCTAGGGATTTATACTGTGATCACCACTTTGCCACACGCCTGCCCTGATTCATAGTACTTATGTGCCTGGTCGCTCTTCTCTAGCGGGAAGGTTCTATCGACTACAGGTCTCAACTTGCCCGTCTCAACGAACCCTTTGATTTTGAGGAGATCATCCACAGTGGGCGAAGCTAGTGCACAAATGGCTTTCTTGCTGCTGAACACAGATGTCCTAAGCATTTGCATAAGTGCTCCCGCCTTGAAGCTGGCAAAGACGTGGCGCCCACTTGGCGTCAGCATTCGTTGAGACTGCGTAAATGAACGTCGACCCAAGATATCGAGAATCAGGTCATACTGCTCGCCACCATGCATTGCGCCATCCTGGCTATAGTCAATCACATTGTCCGCGCCAAGTGATTGCACGTATTCAACTTTTGCCTGGCTGCTCACGCCAGTGACCTCTGCACCAAATGCCTCTTTGGCTAACTGAACCGCAAAGGAACCGATGCCGCCTGACGCACCGATAATGAGAATACGCTCTCCCTGTTGAAGAGCCGCTTTCCGCAGCAGATTCAACGCCATCAACGCACCGTATGGAAGGGATGCTGCTTCTTCATAGCTCAAGTTGGTTGGCTTGACGGCAACGATATCATTCGCAGGCGTGGCAAGATATTCGGCATATGCCCCCATCTGCTCACCGCGATAGCCAAAGACCTCATCACCCACAATGAAGCGACGCACATCTTTACCCACGGCCTCGATCTCTCCAGAAAATTCGCTGCCTAGAATGCCATTTTTTGGTTTGCGCAGGCCAAAGGCGACGCGTGCCGCCAGCCAAAAGGGCCTAGGCATGTTGAAGTCACCGGGCGAGATATTGGAAAAGTTACGCGCCGTGATCTCTCCATAATTGACCGTTGTTGCATTGATTTTGACCAGAATTTCGTTCTCTCCAGGCCGCGGCTTGGGCATCTCTTTAAGTTGCAGAACGTTTGGCGCGCCGTAGTCTGTATAAACAATTGCTTTCATGCGTTCCCTCCAACGGAGCATAAGGCGATTTGAGCTTATCATCCTTATTATACATGGTTTGCATACTCTGCAGGGAATGGTTGGTCCGATTTTTGCCGTTCCACAGGGTGTTCTAGCTCGGATACTTCTTTCCCAATGCCATGATTTGTGGCGGAACTATTCAGGCTCTGCTCGAACACAACGCTTGCCGAACCGAAGCGGAGATCATGTTGCTGCTGCAGCCACGCATTCTGTGCCCATGCATAGCGAGCAAAAATCGGTCCGGTCCATTTGGCAACACTGATTAAGAGAGGACGTAGCCACGTATTATTGTGCCCGCGTGCCTCGCGCAACTGCAATGCCTGAGCGCGCTCAATCTCTGGTAGGCGTTTGACCTGGACATTATTGGCGGCCATATCAAGCTGATAGGATGGGGCATCCGCTTTTAAGAGGGGCAGCAGATCATTCATCGCTACGATTACGTCCCGTAGCGCTAGGTTGATGCCTTGGGCACGTACAGGAGACATGGGGTGTGCCGCGTCGCCCAGCAGAAGGAGACCGGGTACAGCCCAACTTTCTGCCCTCCCTACCAAGACATTTAAGCGAATCGGTTTTTCGATCTGATCCTGAACTTCTCGAATATGGGCGCCTAACCACTTCGGTGCAGGCTCAGCCAATTCGTTAGCCCAATCTGCTAGACTCATTTTTTTCAGTTGGTTGTTTGAGAGTGTTCCTTTGGGGAGGAGCAGGGCATACCGCATATAATCGTCAAATGAGTTGTAGCAGAGCGCGCTGTGTTTATACGATCCAAGGAGCATGACATCTGTTTGACCGGTAAGAGCCTTGGGAGCTGGAAAGCGAAACCAGAGCAGATCGTAGCTCTCTGGCAGAAGATTTAGCTGGGTTCCAGACAACGTTCGCAACACGGAGCCGCGCCCATCACAGCCCAGTACCAGATCGGCATACAGAGTCTGTTGGCCGTTGGGTGTGTCGATAGATACGCCACAGATGCGTTCCTTTTCATGGCGCAGATTGCGCACGGTAGTACCCATCCGTAATTTGAATGTTGGGTAGCTTTGGGCCTCGGCAATAACGGCTCTCAAAAATGCCGGTTGAGAGACCACACGTACCGAGCGATCACCTAACTCTTCTTGTGGCTCAAAGACTTGCATGGTGCGTTGACCAACTACGTACATATCCCACGAACGCACTGGCCGACTGGGAATCTGCTGGACAAGACTGAGCAGGTTCATCTGTGCCAAGGCATCCAGTCCCAATGGCAAGAGCGCCTCCCCACGAAATACGCGTTCAAAATCTGGTTCGCGCTCAATAAGCGTCACATTGATGCCATTACGGGCTAGCAGCAGAGCAGCCGTTGCCCCGGCCGGGCCAGCACCAACGATGACAACTGATGGTTTGTCTGAGTGGCCTCTATCGCATTTAATTTTCATGACATTTCTCGTTTCTTTTGAATAGAACTCGCATATCCTAGTTCTTGTGGGTACGTGATGCCCCAGCCATAAACCGCCGCATATTCAAAGCGGGGAATACAAAGCAGGCGCGCTCTTAAAAGGACCGTGAAACTGGCCGATAGATTCTATATCAAGCCCCATTAGAACATTGCAGATGGCCAGAAAAGCCCGTCCCCATGAAAATGGTGATCTCCTCCCAGTTCAGAGTTTGCTAAAGCAGATTGGACAATCGTCAGGACACGACTTTTCTGGTGGACTATACTCGTACGTCAAAAGAATAAACGGTTGGTGCAAATGAATGGTGAATCATCTGCAAATCGATGGATGTACTTGATTTGCAGAAGCAGTTAATCGTAAGGAAATAATCTGAGAATCTGTAGAGGTAAGCCTGATGGTGGATACACTGTCATTCCCGTTCCCACTTCCGTGAGGATAAAATCCGTCAGGAATCCACACACATGGATGCCCGACAACTACACTCGGGCATGACACGATCCAACAATCGCTACTGCCCGCTATCAGCCTGTCCAATATAAGTAATCTGAGGTTTGACGCCCGATTTGTTCAGGGCAGAGGGGCTAAATCGTCAACCAATCAGTCCTCCTGAGGGGGCGTCTGTTTGGTAGCCCGACTGCTTTAGCGTCGGGTGGGCATTGATTAATAGTAGATCGCAACCATGAACTCGTGTCTTTCGAGGAGGGACGACGAGAAATCTTCCACTCGGCTAAATTTAAGATTTCTCCCTTCGGTCGAAATGACATAGTTTGCCCCCATTGCGATCTACTGATTAACCAATTCTCTGGCTGAAAATATGCGTAAAAGTAAGGCAAAGAGGAGGGGCAAAGATGAGGATCCACACCAGAAGGTGCTCTAGGCCTTGTCCCGATGATAGGTCAGTGCTGCGGCAATACATTCAGACAGCTTCTCAATTGGAAGGGTATCACCTTGATTAAAGACGATGGCTCGATTCCCCTCAAAGTGTAGCCCCTCAGGAAACATCAAGCGGAACCGTTCAACCAGATTGGTGTTGCAGATAAAGTACATGGCATACTGAGGTTCAGCGGCGTCTTTCCAGCCAAGGCGAATGGTGCTGCCGCTTTTACTTTGGCTAGTGAGATAGGCTGGCTGCCCCCATTTGAGGGTCTCTTCTATGGGGCCAACACCCTCGATATTGGCAGCGGTCTCCAGGATCAGGTTGCGCAGTGCCATCAACTTGGGGCTAATTTCTAGTGGGAAATCGAGAAACGCCTGCCGTACATCTTCGCTTGCGAATTCCTCTTCAAATTCTCTTCTGTGCATGTTGTGTCATGTTCCTTGATCCACGTGCGCATCCGGATAGTGATCGGCCACCAGGTTGAGGTCAATACTGTGTTCCAGCAATGCTTTTAGCCCTGCCAGCACCATGGTAAATCCACCTTTGGAATCAATGGCCTGGGCTATCACTGTCTCATGAGTGCCATGAAACCCCCAATTAGAAATGATGACGAGGGTTGTATTGTCCCCACGGTCAGAAAAGAGCCATTCAACAGGGCAAGGTGGATCATCCCATTCAATAAGGATGCGCTTGTCCTGCTCAATGGCTTTCACGTTGACGTGGGCCGACGCACCGTACATCTCCCATGTCCACGTAGCGTCTTTACCGGGTTCCAATCTTCCGCTGCTTTGGGTAAACCAGAACTGGGTGGTGATGGCTGGGTCAATAAAGGCTTCAAAGACTTCGCTCACTGGTCTGCGAATAAGCATCTGGGCTGTAACAACAGGACCATTTGGGATATCACTCATGGGTTTTCTCCATATAGACGACCAGAAAACTTGCCCTTGTGGAGACAGGGATCCCTTCCGCTCCCCTGTCGGATTTTCCCAGGGTAGATTGATCCAGAGCCTGGACAAGACTTTAGTGTCAAAGGATACGACTGAACCTCATTTTAAGAAAATCAGTATTGCTCTATAGACGATTCCAAGCTCTGATATTGAAATCAAATGATTCCGAGAAGCTGTCTGGGAGGTCATTCTGTTTGGTTATAGTCGCTTGCGACGGAGGCTAAGAATCTCAGATGATTTGACCGAAAAATGGAAGCTCTTCAGTCGCTCCGCTTCTTCAGAATGACATGATCGTACCTTTTTCAGACAGCTCTCAGGATAGATTATTGCTCCGAACCGACGAGATTCTTGGAGTCCCTATAGAGTTATCATTATAGCGTCACGGTCCCATATGCGCAACTCGAGTAGCACATACGTGCTAAAACAGGTTTAGCCTGTCATACATTTTACGAACGTTCACGTAATCAAACTGTGAACGACTAAAATTAAGTACCCTATTTTTGAACCATGCTTTTTTGCTATATACTGCAATGCATATGGACATCCAAAGAGTTAGGTCATTCATAAAAATATATGCCCTACATAGTCGTCGAGATAGCATTCTCTAATGCACTCCCGCTCTAGCGAACAGCGTAAGAGGACGCCTACGCCGCGCATACTTAATTTTTGGAATGGCCATATCTATCTACCAAAATGGTTTAATCAATAGGGCTTTACTCAATGCCATTCTCTGCTTCCCTTAAATATTACCTAATCCTCTCAACCTCTATCTGTCTCTTACTATTTGTATCTGTCATCCGATTGGTAGCCGATGGCAATCATGTTTCTCTCTCTGCTCCCAGCATCCGCCCAAATCTCGATAATGAGAACCTGGACCTGCTGGGCCATATTGGGGGTACGGCCAATGCGATTCAGGTTGCAAACGGGTATGCGTACATGGGCGTCGGACCTCGGCTGCTGATTCTCGATCTATCCAACCCTCAGCAGCCGACGCTTCAAGGGCAAACAGACGTACTTGGGGGAAAGGTTGAGGATGTGGTGGTCGCTGGGAATCTAGCCTATGTGGCAACCAGTGGCGGTGGTCTACAGATCATTGACGTATCTAACCTATCTGCACCCAGTTTAGCTGGCTCGTTCGATTCGCCATCGTATATCGATGACGTCTTTGTTATTGACAATATTGCATATACCCTTGGCACTTCACTAACCATCATCGACGTTGCTGATCCGGCAAACCCCACCCAACTTGGCTCATTCAGTACACCAGGCTCATCCAGAGATCTCTTTGTGGTGGGTCAAATTGCTTATATCGTGGACAGAGATTCTACCACCACAGAAGGCGATGTGAGTGGCCTACGGATCATCGATGTCTCCACACCTGCATCTCCTGTTGAACTGGGGATATTTGAGGAAATCGGGGACGTCACGAGCCTATTCGTTGTAGACAACAGAGCCTATGTGACAACTTGGGATACGGGCCTAACGATTATCGATGTCACCACATCTGCCAATCCGACGGAGATTGCATCGTTGGATACATCTGGGCTGGCTGTGGATGTCTTTGTCAACCAGGATGTTGCTTATGTTGCCGATGGGTATGCGGGGCTGCAGATTATCAATGTGGCTGATCCCACCACGCCTACCGAAATAGGCACCCTGGATACAGGTAGTGCCGATATGCTTTGGGTAGATGGCAATTGGGTATATATTCTTGAGGATGGTAAAGGATTACGGGTGCTCGACGTCACCGAACCAGGGATGCCCACTCAATTCGGATCCTATGATATTGTGGGAAGCATTAAAGGCATCTTTGTCCAAAACAACATCGCTTATGCTGCTGGCAATCAAGGGCTCCATGTGATTGATATAGCAGACCCAACTTTCCCCACCTACTTGGGCATTTATTCTACGAGTTTTGTCGATGATGTTTTCGTGGTTGGCAATCTAGCCTACCTGATCGGATCCCGAGGACTACGGATTGTCGATGTATCCAATCCCGTTTCTCCGGTTGAACTTGGTTCTGATTCTAGCAATGGTGATACTCTCTTCGTATTGGAAAATATTGCCTATGTTGTCAGCAAAGCCTTCGGTCTACGAACAGTTGATGTTTCTGACCCGTCCAATCCTGTGACGCTTGGTTCCTTCGGAATATCATCTATTACAGAAGGTGTTATTGTGGTAGGAAATACCGCATATCTAACAAGCTGGAGCAGAGCATTGCAGATCCTAGACGTAACTGACCCTGCGAATCCAACCGAATTAGGTTCTATTGACGATAGTGGCATTACGTCTGGCCTATTTGTCCAGGATACCATTGCCTACGTATTAGACTCCGGTGGATTGCGATTTTTTGATGTCTCTGATTCGACAACTCCTATTGAAATCGCCACGACTTCACAAAGAGGAGAAGCCGTCTATGTGGAGGGGCAAAGAGCATTTGTCGCTACCTATAATCGAGGTGTCTACGTGTTGGATCTCACCGACTTGTCAAATCCAGCTCAAGTTGGCTCATATGACATATCTGGCGTTTTATATGCAATATCTGTCATGGAGAATATTGCCTATTTGGCTGGTTCAAATGGACTATGGATAGTACAGTATACCCCAGATAGTTCGACGCCCACAGGGACACCTACTCTGGCACCAACCAGCACACCGACCGAAACACCAACGACGGCAGACGATTCACCTACTCTAACACCCTCTTCAACGCCACAACAGACACCTGCTGTTACTCCAACTGCCACCCCAACTGCCACATCGGAGCCACAAACGGGTGATATCCACGAAGCAAACGATGAATGTCTATTGGCACGACCTATCCCCAATGATGGTTTTGTGCAAGATCACACCTTCCACCGGCAAGCCGATACCGATTGGGTAACCTTCGATACGGCAGCAAACACGCCTTACTTGATTGAGGCCCAGATCCCAGCCGATTCATCAGCAGACGTAATTCTGGAGCTATATGCCAACTGTGAAAGCGTTCCCGAATCGAGCCAGAATTATACCTTCTCCCCCGGCGTCCGATTGGAATTTACGGCCAACACCAGCGGCCCGGTCTACCTACGCATGACCAATCATGATCCAACCCGCTTTGGCCACAACGTCGGATATCAACTGTCGGTACGGGCTTTGGAGCGTGAGCCGACAGCCGGCGCATTGATTTTGGTGGGTGGACGTATCCGTCTCAACGACAACTTGCAACGTAGCATCGATCATGTAACGGACCAAGTCTATCATCTCTTCAAAAATCAGGGCTATGATGATGATCGAATCCTCTACCTGAGCCACAATGCCGACTCCACAGGGATGGTGGACGCCCAACCTACTGTGGACAACCTGCGTAACGGCATTCTCCAGTGGGCAGCCGAGCGGGTGGGTGTTGGACGCCCGCTCAATCTCTTCCTTGTGGATCATGGTACAGTCAATCGTTTCTATCTGGACAAACCAGGCCGACAGTGGGTTGCCCCTCAAGAATTGGATGAATGGTTGAGCCAAGTGGAGAGCGCCAAGCCTGGGCTCATCAGCAATATTTTTATTGAGATGTGCCATGCAGGGAGTTTTATCGAGGAGCCGCAGAGCATCAGCAAAGCCGGTCGGCTTGTGGTAACCTCTACCAATGTACACAACGTTGCGTATGCCTCCCAGCAGGGAGCTGCCTTCTCCGATCAGCTGATTTCTGCCTTGGGGCAAGGTTCTAGCGTGCTTAGCAGCTTTCAGTCTGCCCGTGTGGCCACCCAATCTGCCTACCCCGTTCAGGAGCCGTGGCTGGACGCAGATGGTGATGGCGTGCCCAACGAACTGGATGATGCCGTCATTGCTGCCCAGCGCGGCTTTGGTTACGCCGGTTCGCTACCCGACGATCTCTGGCCGCCTTACATCGCCCAGGTCTCTCCTCCAGTTCATCTGCAGCAGATCAACCAATCCACAGCCGATGGTACTGAGCTAAACAGCACCGAACTAAACACTATCGAACTGAACGCAACCGTGCTGGATGATGTGAGGGTGGAACGGGTCTGGGCCGTTATCTACCCGCCCTCTTACAGCCCACCGACCGAGTCAGAAGATTTGGTGTTGGAGGATATGCTAGCGACCATCCTATTGCAGAGCCGAGGCAACAACCAGTACGCCGCCCAGTATCCTGATTTTGAAGAGACAGGCACCTATCGCATTGTGGTTCACGCCGAGGATGAGGATGGCATGGCGGCAAGACCCGTAGCAGTTGAGGTGCAGAATGGCAGTCTACTCTATCTGCCGGTGATGAGGGAATAAATTCAATTGTCACCTCAAGAGTCCCCTAGCCTTGACCATTTGCGCTACGAAGCTGCTCTGGTCACCTTTCGCAAAGCATACGCCGCAGTCTTGCTAAAGCGACGGGGACACCGAATTCCTGCACCGCCTGAGCTTTCCTCTCCACTCTCAAACCTAACGCAATGAAAATGGGCTCCACTACCACGCCAGTCTGTGGGTCCTGATAGCTCACTTGATACTTGGCCCGATTCTGCTCATCGATCTGTTCGGTAAAAAAGACCAGCCAAGCCAATGGCCACCCCATACTGTTGGCATATCTGGCCGTCTGCTCCAACGCCTTCTTGTATTCATAGGCGTCGCTAAAGCTCTTGACCTCTATGCCATATACATGACCAGCATGGTGGACAAGCAGATCAATCTGGCCATTGCCGATGGGAAGTTCAGGTACGACATTGCCCCCTTTGGGCTGCATGAACTCGACGAGATACTTATAGAGGTGGAAGTGAAATGTGGCTTCATGAATATGGAGGTCGGCCCGCAGCGGGGCATCCTTCAAGGCTTGCGATCGATGTTTTTGGAGGTAGCTCTCGTATAGCTTAAGCAGATTTGGAACATTCAACGACGTTTCCGTGATAATATTTTCGCAGTTCTGTAAAAGTCATGCACAAAGGCAGAACCGCACGGGGCGTGCTTCCTGAACGGGAATGTGTGACTTTTACTCTACTGCATATTTTCTATCTCGATGAATGGATCATGGAGACGGCCGAGGTTACCAAACATTTCTCTGGTAAAGGAGTTGAAGAGCCGTTTCTGGATAAAAGGGCTGGGGAATTTAACAAATGCCTTACCTGCTACATCTTCATAATCGATCACGCCATTCATGTAGAGAAAGTTCAGTGCTTCATCATCAAAGCTAAAAGGCACCTTTTCCGTCGTTTGAAAAAGTTGCATCACTTCTTCTTTATAGATCGGTTCATGGGCTTTTTTGATCAGATTCATGATGTTGCTGTTGGGTTGGGTAGCCTGTGCCCGATTATAAACAATGTTGAATTCTGTCATAGTGATAGACCGATCAGGATTTGGATTGAAGCGCTCTGTCAACAATTCACCAAACCAACAGGTCAAACCTGGTTGACCTCTGAATTCGTAATAGATACGATCGATAACGTCCTGCTCGATAGTTTGCCCAGTAGCCGTGATATATTGCTGAAAGAGGTCATTGACTTCTGCCTCAGTCAAATTCGGGATGTTGATGCTGCGCTGGGTGTTGAAAGGGGAACCACTCTTGCTTTCGAGTCCTAATACGCTACGTACACCGATGAGGGCGACACCGTGCAATAGATAGGACTTCTCTGCGGTATGCTTATCGTCTTGCTTTTGACGACGGATATAAACATTGCGTAAAACCCCTGCAATGGATTTGATGACTTGAGGCTGGAGCGCGTCAAATTCATCCATGATCAGAATTAAGGGCTTTTTGAGAACTGCCGAAGTGAAAATCTCATGCAAATCACTCACATGAGTTGGTAATGACACCTTTGTGTTATCAACCCCCAACTCAAAAAATATTCTTTGCGCAATCTTCTGAGCAACATGGTTCGCATCACTTACTGAGTCCAAATCCTGTAGATCTATCTCAATCACGTCAATCCAATCATATTCGCTCTCCCCCGTATCCGTCGTAAGGTGCTGTGGAGCACCCAGGATTTTCCGGCTTGACGAGGTGCCCACACGGTGATGTAGTGCCCGCCTTCGCTTGGATTCTCACCCATAAGTTGACCCAATGCTCTACCAATGAGTTCTGTGCGCGGGACATGGTAATGTAGCTTGGGATTCACGATTCCATAGGATGTAAATTTAGGCATCTAAATCTCCACTCTCAAGGTTGTTCTCTTATGCCTCAATTATATCATATTGAAGGATGTCACTCGGGATTCATCTCGATTCATCAAAGGGCTGACTGAAAGTGCGCAGGCCTACGCTAGTGAGGAGTCGGACGACGTCCGCCATCATAACCCAACATCAACAGCCTCAAACCCTACCTCCGCTATCGCATGGTTGAATGCTTGGATCTTGTTGGCCAGCGTCTCCGCAACCTGTTCCATATGTTCGTCAAGCTCTGCGGATAGTTGCTGAAAAACGGCGCGTGCTTGCTGAGGTGGCGCATAGTCGGCACTATCGACCGATTCAAACAGCGCGTTGAATTTTTCATGCAGCCCACTTGGGTGGAGCTGCGATTCAGAGATCCCCACATTGATCAGTTTTGGCAGGCGCGCGTCGATCTCATCTTTGATGGATTCGGCCATAGTAAGAATGGCTGCATCATCTGTGCGCGCTGACCACGAGTCGACCTGTGACTTCATCTTGACCAGATTGTTGATAAGTTCGTTATTCTGCGAGAGACGATTGCGGACTTCCAGCAACATATCCCGCTGCTGCTCCAGATCGGCCAATGTTTCCTGACTGCGTGGATCTGCTTGAACCTCAAAGGGTTGGGCAAAGGTCTCACCGCCGATTATGAGTTCAGCAACGCCTGCAACTGGTGCGACGAGGGGGCCATCGGGCCGTGACCATGAGTCGAATTCTTCCACAACATCCGTTGCACCCGCATAGCGCAGATTCCAGTGAAAGCGGTTGACCCCTGGCTTGACTGGTAAGATGGATGAATCTGGAGAAGCCGATGCGGAATCGTTCTTTGAGGCACTACTAAAGGAGCGGATAAGATCACCAGATTGGGTACGAATGTTGAGGCGAATATCCTCCGCAGGTGGCGTCTGGGGGGGGGCGGCAAGGTAGTAGTGAAAGACGATGCCAGGTGGCGGGTTCTGCCCCGCGTCAAGAAGCTGTGGTGCGTCCGCGTCGTCGGACGCAACCATGGCTATCACGCTCGTCCCGACGTTGCCATAGCTGATTGTACCTTTTACCTGCTCTCCATACCAGCGCCCAAACCGCCCATACGTGCGCATCCGCACTTTGGGTGCTGTTGGGAACAGAATTGCACGTTGCTCTGAACCTTCTACTACTATGTGATGAAGTGGCGCTAGATCATCGAGAATCCAGAAAGATCGACCATGGGTGGCGACAATCATTTCGCGATTCTTGATGACCAGGTCATGGATCGGGACGACGGGCAGATTGCCGCCCATCCGTTGCCACGCTTCGCCATCATCAAAGGAGACATACAGACCGGTCTCGGTTCCTGCATAGAGCAGACCACGCCGGTTGGGATCTTCACGAATGACCCGCGTAAATTCGTCATCGGGAATCCCGTTGGTGATGCGCGTCCAGTGCTGCCCATAATCATTTGTTTTGTAGAGATAGGGTTGCGTGTCGTCAAGCTTGTAGCGGGTCGCGGCCACGTATGCCACATTGGGCGAATGAGGCGACGGTTCGATGATGCTGATCAGCGCCCATTCCGGCAAGTCGGGCGGTGTGACGTTCTTCCACTGCTCCCCACCGTCTTCCGAGATATGGACAAGCCCGTCATCTGTTCCCGCCCACAGCAGCCCAGGCTTGTGCGGAGACTCGGCTAGAGCAAAGATTGTGCAGTAGACTTCGGCACCAGTGTTATCGCGCGTGATAGGGCCGCCTGATGGCCTGAGTTTATCCGGATCATTGCGGGTGAGGTCGTCGCTGATAACCGCAAAGCTTGCACCCAGATCGGTGGAGCGATGCAGATAGTTGCTGGCAACGTAGAGCGTGTTGGAATCGTGTTGCGAGAACATAATGGGAAAGGTCCATTGAAAGCGATATTTGAGGCTTTCGGCACCCACACCCCAGCCGTACAGTTCAGGCCAAACGGTGATGTTCCACTTCTGGCCCGTGCGGTGGTTATAGTGGATCATGACGTCGTTGTAGGCCCGTTGACCAACCGGCCCCGAGGCAACCACAATGGCGGGATCATCCGGCTTTACGGCGATATAGCCACTTTCGCCTCCGCCGGGTGCATACCAGTCACGTTCGTGAATCGCACCGTCAAACGACGCGCTCGGAACGCTGATCGCGGTATTGTCCTGCTGGGATCCATAGACGCGATAGGGAAACTGATCATCGGTTGTCACATGATAAAGCTGGGCCGTGGGCTGGTTGAAGATCGACGACCAGCTCCCGCCACCATTAAATGATACGCATGCCCCACCGTCGTTTCCTTCGATGATGCGCTGGTTATTGTTGGGATCGATCCAGAGCGCATGGTCGTCACCGTGAGGGGTCGGCACGCGGTCAAACGATTTGCCACCGTCTATCGACTTCCAGAGGCTATAGTTTTGGATCCAGACTGTATCGGCATTCTGCGTGTCGGCGGTGATATGCATATAGTACCAGGGGCGGGTTCGCAAAAGCGACTGCTCGCTGAGCCGGGTCCAGCTTTCACCATAATCGTCGGACCGAAAGACGGCACCATCGTCGGCCTCCACCAACGCCCAAACGCGACCCGGTTTGGCCGGAGAAGCTGCCACGCCAATCTTGCCCAGAAGTCCGGTCGGTAGCCCTGGCTTACGCGAGATCTCTTCCCAGGAATCCCCACCATCTATACTGCGCCAAAGCCCACACTCTGGCCCACCGCTCTCTAACCGATGCGGAAAGCGCTGTGCCTGCCAGACCGCAGCATAGAGGATGCGCGGGTTATTCAGGTCCATTGCGAGATCGTGGGAGCCAGCAGTCGCGCTTTTATGCAACACCCTTTCCCAGGTCGCGCCGCCATCGCGTGTACGAAAGATGCCACGCTCATCATTAGGGCCAAAAGCGTGCCCCAGCGCCGCAACATAGACAATGTCTGGGTTTTGGGGGTGGATCTGAATTTTGCCAATGTGGCGCGTATCCGTCAGCCCCATATGCTGCCAGGTCCGTCCCCCATCAACCGATTTGTAGACGCCGTCACCGTGGGACACGTTGCCGCGAATAGAGGTCTCGCCGGTCCCAGCGTAGAGTACGTTGGAGTCAGACATGGCGACGGCAATGGCACCTACCGCCGCCGTATTGAAGAATCCGTCTGAGACATTCTGCCAGTAGAGGCCACCATCCGTCGTCTTCCAGACCCCACCGGCACAGGCCCCAAAGTAGAAAGTTTGGGGGTCCGCAACATCGCCAGCGACCGCAACGACACGTCCGCCGCGATGGGGGCCGATACAGCGCCACTCTAAGACGTCAAGCAGATTCTGGGTAACTTTCTGCTGCTCAGGTATTTTGAATTTCTCCACTATTTTCTCCGTTTTGATTTTGATATGCGTTACTCTCTCGGGACTAGGACAGCCCTATATCTCACGCCAATTCTTTCCCTGCCAAGTAGGCAATTCCAGTGATTGCACAGCCCACGTCATCGTAATGACCGTCAATCGTTGAAAGACTTTTTTTAGCCAATCAGGAACTCCCGTCTCATGCATTGCACGAAGGGCAAATTGTCCACTCCTATAGGCGGCCCAATCTCCGCCATCTGGCATGATGGTATATGGATCGGGACCGCCTTCAAGATGCAGCGTAGATAGCACATAAGACAAATCATGTTGTGGGCTACCCCGTCTGGCTTGGCTCCAGTCTACGAGAACCATTGAGTGTCGACATGATGAGGTGATCAAT
>JBCCHB010000102.1:0-60816 GCA_039028975.1 Chloroflexota bacterium | reverse complement strand
GCCGATCGACGATTTTGAAGGAGATAGCTTACATATGCCCGAGGGCAGCAGCATCGACTTTCTCATCCCCTATCACACACCGCCGCTCACCAAACCCTGCGTGCCTGGGGGCGACACCTTTGTCTACGCTGGTGGCATCTACTTTGAGGCCACGGTCTATGGACATATTCCCGAAGGGTATTCGGTGACCGAACGCGACGACAGCAACAACCAATCGGGGCTCACCTTCCAGATGGAGGTACCAGCCTGTGTGACGACGCTAGAAATTGACAAGCGCACGGTCGTGCCTGCGGCGGTTGATGTAGTGCCAGCCGATGGCATTGTGCGCTATGAAGTTGACCTCACCTATCCTGCCACGGCAGCCAGTGCCCTTGATGTGGCACGCTTTACCGACATTCCTGCCTTGGATTGTGGCGGTATCTATAATCCCACCAACTGCGCCGATTATGAGGTCATCAACGTGGTGAGCTGTAGCGTCACTAGCGGCACGGCCACCTGCCCGCCGAGTATTCCGATTGGGCAGCAGCTCAATCAGGATGGCTCGTTGACAGCGATTGATGAAGGCACCATCGACACTCGGTGGGGGACGCCTAACGCCACGTCGGTGGCTGGCGGTGCGGCCTTTGAGCCGAACAGCAGCATCACCATCATTCTGGAGGCGCAGCTGACCAACGGCGGGGAAAATCTGGCGGGGGTCGAGAACACCGCTGCCTTTGCCTCGGACCCAGACAGCAGCCAGCCCCAGCGATGCCCAGCAGGGCGAGACGGTCGTCTTCACCCTGGACATCATCAACCTTGGGCCAGCCGATGGGCAGGGGGCCTACGTCATCGACAGCGTGCCTGCCAACCTGCTGGCAGCCAACCCCGCAGGCTACACCAACATCAGTTGTGCGCCGCTGACGACCGCACCCCCATTGGCGGCAGGCCCCAACGTGGCCGACTGTGCCAACATCGCCATCAGTAACAACGGTACCGCGGGCTTCCGCATCGACATGACGGGCAGCTGGGTGGCCAACAGCGGCTACCGCATAACCTTCGAGGCCACTGCCCCAGCCGAGGGCATCTCGATTGAGAACACCGCCGAGCTCACGCCGCCAGCCCAGTCGGCTACCCAGCGCTTCGCGGGTGTCCAGAACTCCACGACCAACTTCCGCACGCCAGCTCTATTGAACACCATCACCATCGTCAAGAACACGGTGGGTGGTGACGCCACCTTTGACTTCTCTAGCAACGATGCAAGCCTGGACGCTATCAGCCTAACCACAAGTGGCAACACAGCCACCAGCACCCTAGCCAGGCCAACGGGTACCTATACAATTTCCGAAGATCTCGTAGCCGGCTGGGCATTAACTGCCATCACGGTAACCGAGTCGCTTACGCAAGATTCATCATCGCTGTTGGCCAATCGTTTGGTAACGCTCACGCTCAGTACAGACGAAGCGATTACAGTTACCTTTACGAATCAGCAACTCTTCGATTTCAGCGATAACCCAGATACTTACGGGACAACCGATGCCAACAGCGGTGCCCATCACGTGATTAGCGGCCCCTATCTAGGCGCCACTGTCGATGGCGAGTTCGATGGCTTCCCCTCAACAGGAGCCGACGGTGATGACGACGACGGTACGCCAGATGATGAAGATGGCGTCTCCTTCACCACCACGCTGGCCGTGACCTCGACAACCTACTCAGTCGAAGTAGACATCGTCAACCCCTTAGTCGGCACGAGCTTTAGCGCTACCGATGATCTGTCAAGCGGCGACTATAGTGGCGGTATCGGCTGGCAGGGAGACTGGGTTGAAGCTGGTGATGGCAATTCGAGCAACCCCTTGTGGGAGACAGGCCAAGTACGGGTCAACTCTGGGGCGTTGCGCATCTCCAATACGGGGCGTAGCGTAACGCGTGCCTTTGACTTCTCTGGCGCGACCAGTGGCAGTGTAAGCTTTGACTATCGAACACGCGGCACGGTAACGCCAACGGATCACCCGCTGTTGGTTCAAGTATCGACCGACGGCACCAATTTTAGCACTGTTTCTACAGTAATCACCGGCACTGGAACGAACCAGAGTGTTATCGTTCCCCTTAACGACACCCATTTCAATAGCAGCGGGAATACGTTTGTTCGCTTCGAGAATGGCGGAGCAACCAACGTCGGTGGGGCCAATGGCTACTTTGTGGACAATGTCACCGTCACAGGCGAGACTGCGCCAACAGCGGTTACCGTGGTGGGCTGGATCGATTTTGACCGCTCGGGCACCTTTGAGCAGACAGAGGCAGCCATCATCAATAATGCCCTAACGGGTACCCAGCAGAATCTTGTTTGGAACAGCATCCCCGGCACCATTCAGGGCGGGGATACCTATGCCCGTTTCCGCATCAGCAGCGAACCCAACTTAACAACCAGCTTTGCCACAGGCCAAGCCAGCGATGGAGAGGTAGAGGATTACCCGCTGACCATTGATGCATTACCCGAACCACCATCGTTGGCGCTAGAGAAGTCGCTAGTCAGCCCGGCCAGCGGCGTGGCCATGGTTGGCGACACGCTCACCTTCCAGCTACAGATTACCAACACCGGGTCTGTGGCCGTCACCGAGTTGAATCTGGTCGATAGGTACGACCCGACCATCCTACAATATACCACAGCCTCGGTCACACCGGATTCACAAACGGCAGGCACCATCACGTGGACAGGGAACTTTGGCGCAGGCACGGGTAGCTTCCTACCTAATCTACCGCTGGCACCGGTGGCTAGCTTCACCGTTACGGTTGATATGGAGGTGATTGCACCGACGAGGCCGTAGCGTGGTGGCAAGATGACAGTCACCTCTAAGGTGACTGTCATCTCCTTGGCTCAAGCGGCGAACGACCATAGGTGCATGCTTGCTGCTGCACTAATATAAACAAGAGGTTGGCGATCGGATTGACGTAATTAAGCAGCTCAAAGCGGCGCCTACGGTCTTGAAAGGATAACATTCTTCTTTTACAGTTGCTTGGCCAATCTCTGCAATGCTTGCCGCCCCTCTGCTTCGAAGCCATAGAATTCGGCCTCTCGCCCCCAAACGATGGCGCTGAGGGCATATTGGAACTGCGCAACAAGCTTTTGCTGCTCCTCTTGCGCTGACAGCGGACGGCCGTACCCTTCAAAGAAGGCATCAATGAGGTCTGGCCGTTCCATCCACTCCCAATCTGGGTAGCGGCTAAAGTCAGCCACCCGCACATCCCAATAGACGAATTCAAAATCAATGACGCCTGCCCATGCGCCATGCTCATCGACCAACCAATTGACGGGGCAGTAATCTCAGTGGCACGGCACAGGCGTTTCTCCAGCAAAAGCGGGACCAACGCGCGGGCATGCTCAAGGATGGCAAGCTCGTCTTGGTTCAAGCAGGAAGCCTTCGTGCCTCTTTCGATCCATTCATGAAAGTAGCTCAGAACGTACTCCTCTGCATCAGAACTGGACGTGCCGATTGGCTGGCCGTTGCGCCTGCATCGGGGATAGTTCTACCCTATCAGCTAACAGATAACTTACGGCTTTGGGCTGCTCTTTAAAGGAATATCGAAAGACTTTCAGAAGGAGAACAGAGATAAAATTTAATATCGCTTAATCGGTAGTGGCAAGGTGATGAGAACTTTACCTTAGTTACAAGATATTAAATTACTTTAGGCTGTAACCTATGTACCCAAAACTAAATTTTCGATTGTTCTTCCTTACCGGCCTGCTGGCCATTACGCTAAGCATTTTGATAGGTACCCCTCTTCTTGCCCAACAAGGCCAGACACTTTTTCTTCCCTTCTTTAGTAGCCCCTTTTCAGATGAACTACAGAGTGACACAAAACAGCCTAGCGGTATCTCCGAGCCAGAAGATGAAACGAGCACCGTACAAGCTGGCGATGAAACTCATAGCGAAGGAGAAGTTGTAACTCCGCTCAGCACAGATGTACAGGAACAGTTCCAATGGACAGAGGCATTGGGCAATCGTTTAGGCGTGCCCCAATCAGATGAAAATGTGCACGGGCTGATAGTTGGCACCCCAATTGAGCCTAGTGCATTCACTGGGCAAGATAGCGTTTACGCCAGCGCAGTCGACGTAACCCTGGAGCCCATCTTTGATGAACGTACGGCCCAAAACTTAGATCTCGCTGGCACTTCGCCCAATGACGGAGCTCGTAAACGTCTTTCTCTGGGCGATTTTAACAACGATGGGGCCGAAGATATTGTGGTTGCGCGCTGGAATAAAAACGCCCAGCTGTTCATCAACATCAATGGTGTATTGACCCTTCGGAATAGTGCGTTTGCCAATATTGGCGACACGGCTAGCGCCAAACATGCGGGCGTGGTCGATGCCAATGGGGACGGCTGGCTTGACTTGGTCTTCAAAAAGAGGGTGCTCTTCAATCTGGGCAATGACAATAATGGGAATTGGCGTGGTTTTGGTGCAGGACAAAACAACCTAGCCGGTGCTGAAAACAATCCGTTTACGATTTTGGCCGCCGACTTTGATGGTGACGGCGATCAAGACCTCTCGACCTATCCGGGTCAAAAGATGCTAGTTAATAATGGCTCGGGCTCTTTTAGCAACCAGTCCGGCAGATTATCGGGCAATAGGTTCTCGGAGATTATCAAAGCCCAAACGCTCGACATTGACGGCGATGGTGATATGGACATGCACGGGCCGAACGAGGATGAGAATCGCCACTTCATCTTCTTGAATAACGGCAACGGTAGCTTCCCACAGTCTCGGCAATTTGAGCTGAACTTAGATACGCTGACGTATGTGCCGGTTGGCGGCGACTTTAATGGCGATAACATCGCTGATTTTCGCATCTACTCTGATGGTGATAACCCGCGTGCCTTTATATCGACGGGCACATTTAGCGGCAATATTCCCAACTACAACAGGCGGGTTGATCCACAGATCGCTGGGGATCAGGGCAAACACGGATTGTCCCACGTGCGCGATGTGGATAATGATGGCGATTTGGACTTTGTCCTTTCTAGCATTGAGCTCTTTCAAAGTAACGCAGATAAGGCGAATGAAAAATCGAATATCATTGTCAATAGGAACGTAAACTCTGGCCAGTTTACCCAATTCCACGATGCTGAATGGGGCAATGAAGAGTCTTGGGATATCAAGATAACCGACATTAATCTTGATGGGAATATGGACCTCTTTGTTGCCCACAACAAGCGCTTGGCCGTCTATCTAAATGATGCACCGCCCCTTGTTCTGGAAATTTCAGGGCATAACAATTCACCTGCTCAGGTTGGTAGCAGTGCCAATATGGACGTTCAGGCGAATGGTCTGCAGGCAGATGCTTTATTTACTTGGGATATGGGAGATGGCACAACGCTGACGACTGGCAATACGTCAAGCGTCGCCCATGCTTACGGGACGCCAGGACGGTATTTGGTAACGGTCTTGGTGACGAATGAGAATAACGCAGACAGCTATACGTTTTGGCAAACGGTCTTTGCTACTCAAACGGCCAATCGACCCAATAGCGCTAGCACCATTGCCTATGAGAATCTCCCAGGCGGCAATAACAGCGACCGCGCATGGGTCGTTAACTCCGATCAGAGCACTGTTTCGGCCGTGCAAATTGGGAATGGGAATATCCTCGCGGAAATCGCCGTAGGGGCAAACCCGACCTCGCTGGCGTTTGGTGGCGATGGACGCCTCTATGTAGTGAACAAAGATGACGCCACCATCTCTATCATCAACCCAGCAGCGCTTTCTGTTGAGGATACCTTTAACGGTTTTGCTCGTGGTAGTGCGCCCCACGGAATTGTCTTTAACCCCAGCAGCAACAGCCGAACTGCCTACGTGACGCTGGAGTTAACGGGCGAACTGGCCAAGGTTGATTTTGGAACAGGCAACGTAGGCATTCAAAGCGTGGGGCCACTGCCTCGCGGCCTAGCTGTCAACGCGGATGGCTCTAAGGTCTACGTCTCCCGCTTCATCACGGCTCCGGTCCCTGGTGAAAATACTCGCAACTTGGGAACAGGTGGCGGCGGTGAAGTCTGGGTCATTAACGGGAGCAATCTGGTTACCGAGAATACCATCATCTTGCCTTACAACGATCAGCCCGATGAGGCCTCCTCGGCACGGGGCATTCCCAACTACCTAATGGCACCCATCATATCGCCCAGCGGTGCCTTTGCCTTTGTACCAGCCAACAGCAGCAACATCTATCGTGGCGTCTTTCGGGACGGTAACCCGCGTGAGCACAACATGCTGGTACGCTCAATGCTGGCTCAGCTTACTCTCCAAAACAATGCTGAGGATATCGCTGCTCGGCATGATTTTGATAACTCGTCGCAACCGACAGCCGGTGCCTTTGATCCAACCGGAAACTATCTCTATTTGGTCTTTGAAGGCGCACGCAAGCTGCGGGTCTACGACATCTATGCCCAAGAATCAGTGGCAAGTGTCGATCTCGGCTTTGCTCCCCGCGGCGTAACGGTCTCACCAGACGGCAATCGCGTCATTGCCCATAACTACCTCAGCCGCTCGATCCACGTATTGGATGCAGCTTCCTTTGTGGCTGGTTTGGACCCAGAGCACCAGATCCTGGCTGAGCACACCACCGTTGGCAGCGAAGTGCTCTCTGCGGAAATGCTGTTGGGCAAGCGTCACTTCTTCGACTCTGCCGATCCACGCTTGACGGCTCAGTTTTATATGAGCTGTGCGGTCTGTCATGCAGACGGTGGCCACGATGGCCGTACTTGGGATTTCTCTGACGTGGGCGAAGGTCTACGCAACACCACCGATCTGCGCGGTCGAGCTGGCGTGGGGCACGGCTTTGTTCACTGGACAGCCAACTTCGATGAGATCCACGACTTTGAAAATGATATGCGGGACATCTTCAAGGGAGATGGCCTGATGAGCGATGCAGACTTTGCTGCCAATACGGCCACGCTAGGCTCTCCCAAAGCGGGGCTGAGTGCCGATCTGGATGCATTAGCTCTCTTTGTCTCATCACTAACGACTGTTGGGCAAAGCCCCTATCGCTCTGACGATGGCAGTATGAGCGCCTCAGCGATAGCAGGGCGTCAGGTATTCGTCAACGTCGGTTGCGCGGCCTGCCATAGCGGTTCTGCCTTTACAGATAGCCCTGCTGGCGGCAACTTCCATAATATCGGTACGGTAGATGCCGACACCGGCGGTCGCCTTGGTCAGCCACTCATCAACGGTGGCATCGATACGCCAACGCTACTCGGTCTGTGGCATGGTGCCCCGTACCTTCACGATGGCTCTGCACCAAACGTGCGCGATGCTGTTTTGGCCCATACGTCATCCGCGGTTGGCTTTAACGTCAATGCACTTAGCAACACTGATCTCAACAATCTGGTTGATTACCTGCTTCAGCTTGAAGCCAACCCACCCATACTGACGAATCCCGGTGAGCAAAACACGCCCGAGTTTACGCCCGTTTCGCTTGCCCTTGCGGCTATGGATCCAGATGCTGATACCCTAACCTTCAGCGCCAGCAACCTGCCAAATGGTCTTACGATTGACGCCAACAGCGGTATCATTGCTGGTACAACAGGGGCTGCCGGCGCTTTTGACGTGATGATTACCGTCGACGATGGCACTGGTCGGACAGATGGAGGGTCATTCCGCTGGATCATTGGTGATCCATCTCCAAATATCCTCTTTGTTAGCTCTACTAGTAATGGTACTGTGGCTGGTATTGCCTTTGAGGACGAAGATATTTTGGCCTTTAACACCGACGACAATAGCTGGTCTATGTTCTTGGATGGCTCGGCGATTGGTCTCGATGGTGAAGGTGCCAGAGATATTGATGCCTTCCATGTTCAATCCGACGGGACTATCTTGTTTAGCATATCCGGCGATATAAGCATTCCCGGCCTAGGCAATGTGGATGATTCCGACATTATCCAGTTTGTACCCACTGGATTCGGTGCGGAGACCGCTGGCACCCTGTCGCTCTACTTTGACGGTTCTGATGTGAATCTTACAACCCAAAACGAAGATATGGACGCCATTCATCTGTTAAGCAGTGGTGATATTGTGATTAGCACCCGTGGCAATTACGGTGTGGCAAGCATCAATGGTGGTGACGAAGATCTGCTCCGCTTCATCCCTACATCGTTGGGAAATACCACAGCAGGAACGTGGGCGACCTACTTCGATGGCTCAGCGGCTGGTCTCAATGATAACGCAGATGAAGATATTTTTGGAGCCTATATCAATGAGATTCTTAACGAAACACACTTAACCACACGCGGCAATTTCGCTGTTGCTGGAGTCAATGGAACTGGGGCCGACGTCTTGCTTTGTAGCGGGCCATTGGGCAACAGCGGAGCGTGTTCTTTCAGCCTAGCTTGGGATGGATCTGCCTTTGGCTTTGGCGACGAAAGAGTAGATAGTCTGAGCTGGACCTTCCAAATGCCATCTCTCAACAACGCGCCCACCATGACCTCTCCGGGCGACCAGACTGGCACGGTCGGTGAAACAACTACCCTCTCTATTATCGCAAGTGATGCCGATAATGATGACTCGTTGGTCTTTAGCGCGGCAGGACTGCCAACCGGGCTAGGTTTGAACAATAGCACAGGAGAAATCTCCGGCGTACCCAACACAATAGGCCTGTTTGCGGTGACCATCAGCGTGGATGATGGCAATGGCGGCACTGCTAGCACCAACTTTACCTGGACTGTCAATCCACCGCCAAACAGCGATCCCGTCTTAACACCACCAGGCGATCAAACAAGCACAGTAGATGTGCCGATTAGTCTAGCCATAACAGCAACAGATGCTGATGAGGGCGATACCCTAACATTTAGTGCCACAGGACTGCCAGCAGGGCTCAGTATGGACGTGAATGGGATCATTGCTGGAACCAAGACTGCTGCTGGTAGTTACACAGTTGTGGTTACAGTAAATGATGGCAACGGTGGCTCGGATAGCATCAGCTTCAATTGGTTCGTTAACGGGGTGGTGAATATCGCTCCATCCGCCAACGCAGGAACGGACCAGACTGTCACAGATAGCGACAACGATGGCGGTGAGACGATTACGCTTAATGGTTCTGGTAGCAGCGACTCTGATGGAACCATCAATACATACACTTGGAATGGCATTGATGGCATCACAATCCCAAGTGTGGCCAGCCCAACCGTCAACGTGCCGGTTGGCTCCTACAATGTGACTCTTACTGTTACCGATGATGATGGTGCAACAGCATCAGATACGGTGGCGATCACTGTTAACGCTGCAGCCAACAATCCGCCAATCCTGACTATTCCTGATAACCAGAGCAACGTGGTGGGCGAACCCATCAACCTCACTGTAACCGCAACCGATGCGGATGGGAACACGCTGAACTTCAGCGCAACTGGTCTGCCCGATGGGCTAACCATGAGCAGTTCCGGCGACATTGTGGGCACCGTCACTACTACAGGCAGCTTCAGCGTGACCGTTACTGTTGATGATGGCAACGGCGGCTCGGACAGCGCGGCCTTCTCGTGGACTGTCAATGACGTAGTTGCCAGTTGTGGTGGCTTGAGCCAAGAGGCTGAATCTGCTGAGCTTGCAGGTAATTTCATTATCGGTAACGATGCCGCAGCCAGCAATGGATCTTACATCCATGTGCCCGATGGCGTCGGGAATGCAGGCTTTGGCTCAACCAGCCGGGCGGTCTTCTGCTTCAACGTCATTCAGGCTGGGACCTATCGGTTGCTGGGCACGGTCTATGCCGCCGATGGAGGGAGCGACTCCTTCTTCGTTACCATCAATGGGCAACCCTCAGGTGGTTACCTATGGGATGTGCTCCGCAACACTCAGTATGCGGCTGACTACCTGAATAACCGTAGTGTTGCCGATCCAGTCGAAGTTCCTCTACCCGTCGGCGAGCAGACCATCATCGTCTATCTACGCGAAGATGGAACCAGACTCGACAAACTAACCCTTGAGCGTGTCGACGGTGGTTCGACTAACAATCCGCCAACTGTAACCAACCCTGGCAACCAGACAAGTGTGGTTGGTGATAGCGTCAGCCTTTCTATCGTAGCTAATGATGCCGATGGGGACACACTCAGCCTAAGTGCCAGCGGCCTGCCTGCAGGACTTACCCTGAACAACGCTACATCCCAGATTAATGGCATACCCACGACGGCAGGTAGCTTCGATGTGAGTCTCTCTGTCACAGATGGTCAGGGCGGCTCGGATAGCGTCTCCTTCAATTGGATTGTGACGGATAACTTGACGGCCTGTGGAGGTCTGGATCAGGAAGCAGAGGATGGTCAACTCTTCGGCAATATGGTCTCCGTGAACGATGGGGCAGCCAGCGGTAGTGCCTACATCCATGTGCCCAATGGCGTCGGGAATGCAGGCTTTGGCTCAACCAGCCGGGCGGTCTTCTGCTTCAACGTCATTCAGGCTGGGACCTATCGGTTGCTGGGCACGGTCTATGCCGCCGATGGAGGGAGCAACTCCTTCTTCGTTTCCGTCGATGGCCAGCCGAGCAATGGCTACCTCTGGGATGTCAATGTTAACTCGCAATACACCGATGACTATGTGAACAACCGCAACGGCGCTGATCCTGTCGAAGTGAACCTAACCGCAGGTGAGCACACCATTGTGGTCTATCTGCGTGAAGATGGCACTCGGCTGGACAATTTGGCTCTAGAGCCAGTCGCTCAGGTTGCTGCCGCCGCTCTACGCCAAGCCACAGCCGAACGACCATTGCTCTCCCGTGGGCTCCTCGGTGCCATGACCAACCTCGCGTCACTCCGAAGCAACGTCGAAAGTGAGTCTGCGGCACGGCACTTTGCCAATATCAAAATTACTCTCGTAGATGCCGAGACTCGCGGCGACGTCTTCCGAGACTCCCAGCAGACGGATCCCTTTGGGCGCTTCTTCTTCGATGAAATGATGGTAGGCGAATTCCTCCTGATAGCTGATGTAGAAGGAACGCTCATTGAGGAGCCGGTCATGCTCGACGATAACGGGATGGTTATCCTCTCGTTGGGTCTTGACGTTGATGAGTTAGACAACGAGTTGAACAATGATGTAAACGGTAGCGGCTGGAATCATTCTATTTTCCTGCCTCTCTTTGAGCAGTAGCCCATCAGAGAGCGCTCACGGATAGACAATGCCCCATACCACATGGTTTTGAGGCTGGATAGATCATACTGCTCGACCCCCGGAGAGCTGGCCAGCATGTTGATCATGGTAGGCACCAGAAAGCAGATGGTGACGCCGTGTTCCTGTATGGTCTTGAACATACGCTCCAGGAGTACCTGACCAACGGCGGCATCCTGACCAATACCGCAGAGATTGCCAGCGCCAGCGACCGCAGCGGCGGCGTCAGCGTGCTGGATGATGATTCGACGCCCGACGAAGACAACACCAACGATGGCACGCCGGTCAACAACGAAATCCTCAACGGTGGTGGGGATGAAGACGACCACGACTTCTCCACCGTTACCGTGCAAGAGGTATTTGATCTGGCGCTCATCAAGCAATATGTCAGCGACAGCGGCAGCAATGACGAAAGCACAACCGATGACGTTGTTTCGATGGGTGATACAGTCACCTACACCATTCTCATCTACAACCAAGGTGCCAACGCCGCCTCGGATATCGAACTGGTCGACTATATTCCCAACGAGCTGACGCTGGATACCACAGCCAGCGTTGGTTGGACCGATAACAGCGATGGCACCGCATCTTATACCCTCAATGGCGTCAACCTGCAGCCGGGTGATGCGCAGCGGGTGGCTGTCGTCTTTACAGTCAATAGCGCGCCAGCTTCTGGCCTCATCACCAACACGGTGGAGATTGTGAGCCACGATGACGATGGCAGCGGCGGCACAGCAGCCCCCATCGATGTAGACAGCACACCCGACAACACCGACGGCAATGCCGGAGTGATCAAGGAGAGCGTGACCATCGAAAATTACAACGCAGACACCGTCAATAACGACCAGGACGACCACGACATTGCTGTGATACAAGCGGCCTTTGTCAGTCTGGGCAACCGCGTCTGGGAAGATACCGACCAAGATGGTCTGCTCAACAACGGCGAAAGCGGTATTGCCAATGTAGAGCTCCAACTGCTCAACGGCGACGGAACTGACTATGACCAAGACGTGATCACTGCCGGGACTCAGGTCTACACCGTCACCACTGATGCCAGCGGCTACTATACCTTTACCCCACTCGCTGGCGGTACCTACCGCGTGCGCGTCACCGCAGCCAACTTCACCACCGGCAGCGCCCTAGAGGGCTACAGCAGTACCGCCGATGTAGCTGGCACCAACATTCCTGATGGTGACACCGACAGCGATGACAACGGTCCCGGCACGGGGTCTGGTTTGCTGGAGAGTGGTATCGTCACCCTGACCTTGGGCACCGAACCCATTGGTGAATTACACCTGGGCGCGACCGATGCCAGCTCTGATACCAACTATACGGTTGACTTTGGCTTTGCGCCCGAACCACCATCGTTGGCGCTGGAAAAGACGCTCATCAGCCCAGCCAACGGTGTGGCCATGGTTGGCGATACACTCACCTTCCAGTTGCAGATCACCAATACTGGGTCGGTTGCCGTCACTGAACTGAATCTGGTTGATAGGTACGACCCAACCATCCTCCAATATGTCACGGCTTCGGTCACACCGGATTCGCAAACGGCTGGCACCATTACCTGGACGGGGAACTTTGGAGCAAGCACTGGTAGTTTGCTACCGAACCTGCCGTTGGCACCGAGGGCTAGCTTTACCGTCACCGTAAAGTTTGTCAGCATCGCGCCGACTAGGGAATAGTGAGATGACGAGATTGCGCAGCTCAAAACAGCACCTACGACAGATAAAGCAACTTGGCCAACCGTAGGTGCGTGCTTGCAGCCGCACAAAATAGACAGAAGATATTCGTGCGGATTGACGAGAAGGCGCAGCTCAAAGCAGCGCCTACGACAGAAGCAGCAACGTGGCCAACCGTAGGTGCGTGCTTGTAGCCGCACAAACATGGAAAGAAGAAGTGAGTCGGATTGATGAGATTGCGCAACTCAAAGCAGATCCCACGCTGAGAAAGATTGACTGGACAAATAGGCTCTTAAGGGACAGCTCCTCCAATGTAAACATCCCAGTCTACTAAATGTCCTTGATTATTGCTGGTAAGTCAAACCAGCACAAAATCCTCCCAGAAGGTCGAACGGCTATCTTTCAACACACGCCCGCCCTGCATCACCACCGTGATGTTCTCCGTCTTTTCGAGGGATCGAATGTCGGCAAGCGGATCGGTGGCCGCGACGACGATATCGGCCAGTTTGCCCGCCTCGACCGTGCCGATGCGATCCTGCCAGCCTAGACAAGTGGCCGCGACTTTGGTGGTCGCCACAATCGACTCCATGGGCGACATGCCGATGTTGCACATCAGCCCCAATTCCCGTAGGTTGGTACCATGGGGCATGACGCCCGCGTCCGTACCCATGGCAATGGTTACGCCCGCTGCGTAGGCTTTTGCTATGCTTTCGCTGTGGATTTCAATGGTCTCGCGCGCTTTGCGCACGCCATATTCAGGCATGGTGCCGTAGGCTTCAGCCTGCTCAATCACGGCAAGGGGGGCCAATAGGGTCGGCACAAGAAAGGTTCCGGCGTTCAGCATCATCTCAATCGCTTCATCATCGAGAAAGATGCCATGCTCAATCGAATGGATGCCTGCACGAATGGCATTCTTCACACCCTCTACCCCTTGGGCGTGAGACATCACTTTAACCCCGCGGCGATAAGCGGCCTCCTGCACCATGGCCTCAAGTTCTTCCACTGTAAATTGGGTGAATTCTGGATGGTCCGTGGGGCTTAGCACGCCACCGGTCGAGCAGACCTTGACCACCTCAGCCCCAGCCCGCAAGACCTCTCGTACCTTTTGCCGCACCTGCTCCACACCATCGCAGATATTGTCTGGCATGCCTGGATAAGATGGCATGAGGTGTAGCGTGCTGCCCGATGGATTCCAACCGTCGCCATGACCGCCCGTGATTGAGAGCGCCGTAATGCTGATCTGCATACGTGGGCCAACAACCAGCCCTTGTTCGACCGCCTGCTTGACGCCCAAATCGGCTCCAGCCGCGTCACGCACAGTTGTAACGCCCGCATCAATTGTCCGACGCATATGCTCAGCCGCTTGATAAAAGCGTAGGGAGAAAGGAGCCGTTAGTAGCTTTTGCAAATCAACGCCTTCAAGCATGATGTGAACGTGGGTATCGATGAAGCCAGGCAGAATGGTCCCGCCGCCAGCATCGATCATCTCTACATCGCTCGCAGGGGTGTTAAGTTCGTTCTTGATACCGACCGCTACAATACGTTCGTCTTTGATGAGTACGGCGGCATTCTTGATAGGTGTGCCACCATTGCCGTCAATCAACGTGCCATTGTGAATGAGTATATGGGTCATATTTTCTCCTTGAATTGTGTTCACTTACGTCGGATTTCGTGTCAGAGTTCAACATCAGCTGACATGTGTTTATAGAGTTGAATATACTCTCAACAGGTGCGTTCTGCTTTGGGTGCGGTAAAAATCTCCTCTGTTAATCCACGGCGAAACCACTGCTTATCAAGCATTTGGTGATGGTCGCACGTTCTGCAAACGCCAAATCTGTTCATATCGTTTGCACGCTGCATGCTCACAAAAAAGCTTTCAGCTAATCAGCCGTCAGCATTCAGCTAGAGTTTAGCCATATTTCGGGGTCGAGTTTTATACTTTCCTATACGACAAAAAACGATTTGAATATCCATGCCGCAATGGTATCGAATCGATACGGGGTTAACAAATCTGGAAACGCGTCTTTTCAAAAACCTTTCGGAAAAGCGCGGGTCAACCAGTCCATTCTCACAGCCTCTTCAGATCAGCGGCGAACCGCTGCATATATTGCCCCCAAATTTGGTCGCCCCAATAACGCCTGACTAGTTGGCTGTGATATACTTATTGTTTGCGTCATTCTGTCTACGTCATGAAGCTTATGCACCCACTCTTGTCAGAGCAGGTTCCGTATATGCACACAAAAGAGACTATCCAACAACCCGCAGCTAGCCAGGAGAATAAAGGTCAACTTACAACCATCCGACGAGCACCTGGCATCCGGCTTCAACCAACCGAAGTTGCACTGCTTCGTCAAGCGTTCCCAAGCCTTGAGAGCGCAACCGAGCCAACAATAATCTTTGTGGAGCGCGAGTTCCGTTCTGGCTACAGCGGAGCGCTGGTCTTACTCGTCTCTCTCGATTCGGCCCAGGCACCGGTCGTGGTTAAGCTCGCTCATCCCCACGATCTGCAACGTGAATATGATGCCTATCACCAATTTGTGGAAAAGAGCGCTCCCCAAAATACGGCCCGTTTGCAGGGAATGCCGATTCTGGCCTCAGACAAGGAGTTAGGCGCACTCCTCTATACCTTTGCGGGTGGCGATCCCCATTTGCCCACCAGCAGTCTTCAAGAATATGCTGAATCTAAAGGAGCAGAGGCGACGATATCAGTGCTTAACCGCCTCTTTCGCGTCTATGGTCGTCACTGGTGGGCCATTAACCGAGCTGATAAATTTGTGCTGGGTGAATATTACGATCACCTGTTGCCGGTTCACTTAGAGATGACTTCGCTGGAGATGACCGCAGGTGATGCGTCTGCCGATTCACCACTTATAACCTTGGTTGCCGGTGAAGTCAGCGTGGTCGATGTTCGCCGATTGCAGATCGGTGCGTTACTGCTTCTGCAGAAGTTCACTGTGATCAAAACCAAGAAACGTGAAGGAACCATTACGCTCAGCGCAGAGCCACCCGAAGGAGAAGCATCTCCGCCATTGCGAATCCGCCTGCTGTGGGATGGCGAAATATCGGTCGAGCCGGGTGAGCGGTTGGCAAGCCTCTATGGAACCGTGAGTGCAACCCGCCTCTCCCTGTTGAGTGAGGTAGCCAAGCGTATAATGCCCACTTTCTTATCTAACGAGGAATACTTCCAGATCGATTCTTCTGTCGCAGATAATTCGTCAAGCGACCAATATCCCACTGTGACGCTGCGGAACCCTCTCTATCGTTTAGATGCTTTGCTTGACAGCATCATCGAGGCCCGTTTCTCGACCATACATGGCGACCTGAATCTAAATAACGTACTCATTGATGACCAGACCGGCTTTGCATGGCTCATCGACTTTGCCGATACCAAGGTTGGGCCAACCCTCTTTGACCTACAACGATTGGAGGTCCAAATCCTTATCAAGTTGTTGGCACCCCAATTGGAGCCTACATCAGGTACGGATGCAATGGGGGACTCAATGAGTGACTCAATGAGTGACTCAATAGGAGGCACAGTTGAAGAAGTCGCTATCCAGACTGGTCAGACAGCGACGGTGCTCATTCTAACGGCACTCCATGCAGACCCGCCTTCTCCAGCTTCACCAGTTGCGGATCAGCAAGAACTGTATACACTTCTGGTTGGCATTCGACGACTCGCTCGACAATATCTGATGGATGATCTAGATTGGGACGAGTATTACTTGGGTTTAGTGGTCGCGTTGGTTGGCTCATTGAAGTTCGATGAGCTGGATAACCAAGCTCGTCGCGTGGCGCTGACTGCCGCGGCAACCGTCAAAGGATTGCTTGGGGTTGCCCTCTTTCCAGCATTCCAGTTGCCTAGTGAAACTAGCGTTTCCCCTGGCTCACCTTGGCCGACCAACCCATCTGGGGCGGAGCCAATGCCCCCAGCGCAATTGTCACTGGAGATGAGATCCGTACCAACCGTCGATGGCTATCAACAGAGTCCACATCATAAACCCTTCCCAACTTCCTCACCTGAGGCCGGATCACCCTCGCGAACCTATGCCCAGCAACCCGCGGTTCTTCCTTCACGTCGTCCGTCCCAAGGTCAGCAACAGGCTGCCAGCGGAGTGGCTGAAGTCGATAGTTTCCGTACGCAGAGCCTACCCCGACAGGCAACTCCCTTCATTGGGCGGCAAGAGATGCTACTCCAGCTCCAAGGGCAATTGGCCGACGACCAATGTCGTCTCCTATCGCTTACTGGTCCAGGCGGTATTGGTAAAACCCGCTTAGCCGTCGAAATCGCTAGGCGTGAAGCTACGGCATATGCAGATGGCGTATTCTTTGTGCCACTGGCTGGTTTAGAGAGTGCTGAGCAAGTCGTCTTTAGCCTAGCAGAAGTCCTCAACTTACCCTTTGGCCACTTTGGTACGCCCCATGGTCAGCTCATTGCCAATTTACAAGAAAAAAATATCTTGGTTGTTCTAGATAACTTCGAGCATGTACGTGGAGCCAGCCATTGGATACCAGAGTTACTCCCTCAAGCTCCCCAGGTCAAGCTTTTGGTCACTTCTCGCGAGCGGCTTCAGCTCCAGGGTGAGTGGGTCTTTACTGTCCCAGCAATGCAGATTCCTACCCAGGAGGAATCGTTACAGTACGAGCGGTTTACCAACTCTGATGCAGTGCAGCTATTCATGGCTAGTGCTCAGCGCGCCAATGCTCAATTTCAACCGGTTGCGGCCGATCATCCTCATATTGGCAAAATTTGCCGACTGCTGGGCGGGTTACCGTTGGCCATAGAGATGGCGGCAGGTTGGGTAGCCCTGCTTACTTGCGGTGAAATTGTGGCAGAGATCGAAGAGAGCCTGGACATTCTGACAACGACCGTTGATAACATAGCTGAGCGACAGCGTAGCATTCGTGCCGTCTTCGACTATAGTTGGCAACAGTTATCGGAATCTGAAAAACGATTATTGATTCGACTATCGGTCTTTCGTGAAGGGTTTGATCGCAACGCCGCAAAAGAAGTTACGTTGGCCGGCTTGCCCCAGCTACTGCTCCTCAGCAATCGCTCGCTCTTACAGCATACGTCCAGTGGCCAAACGACAAGATACCGCCTACATCCACTGATTCAACGCTATGCCAATGAGCGTTTGACTCAGGAGCCAGCCGAGATGGAAGGGGTCTTGACGCGTCACGCAGAATTTTATTTGAGCTTTCTAGCGGGACGAGATCTGTTATCAGGAGAGAATCAGGTCAAGAATGTTGAGCAGATCGGCCTTGAAATCGATAATGTGCGTGCTGCATGGTGCTGGGCGGCAGAACAGCAGATGGTTGAACCCTTACAGCGTGCGTCCCATGCCATGCATGGGTATTGCACACGCAATAGCCGGTATAGAGAAGGCTATGAACTCTTCTCTTATGCCATCGAGCAGATTCAGGCAGATTTTCTAGGCGGGGTAATAAGCTCTCTATCGCAAAGTCCTTTTGCGAAAGGTGCGTTAGCAACTCTGTTGGGACGCAAAGCCTGGTTCTGCTTTCGTTTGGGGTATCTTGAGGAGGGTAAGGCATGCACGGAAGAAGCCTTGTTTTTGTTAGAGGAGGTTACCGATGGGGTACCTGCAGATGAGGCATTTACGCTCTATTTATCTGGGAATATGGACTGGTATCTGGGGAACTATACCAGTGCGGAGCAGACATTATTGAGAAGCAAAGAGATTGCTGAAGCCCATGAAATCCTCCCAATCGTCGCGTTTGTTCTTATTACGCTTGGCACGCTCTATACCACACAAGGCAACCATCAAGCGGCAAAAGTACATTTCGAACAAGCCGAATCAGTGTGCCGACTCGTGAAAGATGATCGAGGGCTGGCCATTATTAGCGGGCAACGTAGTCAGGTGGAAGAAGAGCCGGCAATGGCTAAGCAGCTTCTTAAGGATGCTCGCATGATTGAACAGCGGTTAGGTGATCCACTCTTGACGGTGCTATTGCTCGATCTACAGGCGGAACTTGCTCTTCGTTTGGAAGAATACCTGGAAGCAGAGCGTCTTTATCGTCAATGTATGGACGTGGCAACCAACATGGGCGCCCAAGAACAGATCGCTGACAATTTGAGCCAACGCTGGTTTCTGGCACGTAGTCATAATGGCTTGGGCGAGATTATGCGCATACGAAAAGAGTATGACGCGGCATATCAACATTTTCAGCAGGCGCTTCGCCAGAGTTGGGGCATGAAAACAGTCCCTATTATTTTGGACACTCTGGCAGGCATTGGTATTTTAAAGAAAGACTGTCACATCCCAATGATAACTTCGGATCAATCCATGCACACGACTTATATACTGGGGATTGTGAGAGAGCATCCAGCTGTTCACCATCAAACGCGCCGAAGGGTAGAGAGGCATCTTGGAGAAGATGCTTTGGAGCAATCTCCAGGCTATGCTGACCAGAGCTATGCTGGCCCTATAGATATCCAGAAAAAGATTTTCCAGTTGTCCCCTGAGCTTGTCGAAGGGCGGCTGGAAAATCTTTTTCTTAAAGACTATATATGTTTGGATGTAAGTGTGCTGAATCAACAGGTTGAGGATTTGGTCAAACAGTTTCTGTAACAATCTTCGGAATTTGCCAGAATGGATTGGCCAAGAGTTGGGATAAGACCTTCCTGGCAAAGTATATCAGTTCGAAGTTCTACATTCCACTGCGCTCCCGCCGCTTTTTATGATGGTATAACGAATTCTGTGTAAAATTCCAGGTGTTCTGAGCGGACATGCCTTCTATTTCGCCTTTTACACAAGCATTGCTATACGACCCTTTTTATTCGCACTTTGTTCGCACTTGTCTGTTAGCCTTTAGAATCAGGGTTGCCCCCCAATTTGCATCCCAATATTTGCCTTTCTTGCACCTACCACAGCGTCATAGGGATTTGATAATATTTTCGTCTTTGCGAACATGGCTTTGCATTGCTTGCCATGAACAGAAAGATTGGAGTAGAGCCGAACGTCTTTATGATAATTGAATCGGTTATATGGATACGATAAGTGAAAATTCCGTATCAGGCATTTGGATACTACATGACCCGTCGACTGTGATATACTTACCGTTTCCACCATTCTGTCTATGTCATTAAGCTTATGCACCCACTTCTGTTAGAGCAGGTTCCGAATATGTACACAAAAGAGACTATCCAGCAACAAGCCGATCAAGCACAGGCGGCTAGCCAGGCGAACAAAAGCCCACAAGCAACCATCCGCTGGACACCTGGCATTCGGCTTCAGCCTTCAGAGGTGGCGTTATTACGTTTGGCGTTCCCCCCTCTTGGAAACGAAAGTGCTTCGGGGCGGCAGACCATCTTTGTCGAACGGGAATTCCGTTCTGGCTACAGTGGCGCATTGGTATTGCTTGTCTCTCTAAATTCAGCCCAGGCTCCGATTGTCGTCAAGCTGGCCCATCCCCACGATCTGCAACGGGAATACAATGCCTACCATGAATTCGTAGAGAAGAGCGCCCCTCAGAATACAGCGCGCCTCCAAGGAGCGCCAATCTCGGCCGCAGATGGGCAGCTTGGTGCACTTCTTTATACCTTTGCGGGTGGTGATACTCACCTGCCCACTAGTAACCTCACAGAGTACATTGAAACCAAAGGCTCAGAGGCCACAGTGGCCATGCTCAACCGCCTCTTTCGGGTCTATGGCCGCCACTGGTGGGCCATCAACCGAGCCGAAAAATTTGTGCTTGGTGAGCATTATGATCACCTGTTGCCTGTTCACTTGGAGATGACCCTATCGAATGCGGCTCAATCTAACCTTGAGGACTCCAGGTTGGATCAGATGAGTGACGCCACACCTCACATTACCTTTGTTGCAGGCGAAAATAGTGTGGTCGACATACGCACCCTGCAAATCGGTGATCGGCTAGAGCTGCAAAACTTCGTCGTTGCCAAAACCAAACTTCGAGAAAGGACCGTTACCCTACGTGCCGATCCGCCAGAAGGAGAGGCGGCACCACCAGTACGCATCCGATTGCTCTGGGATGGAGACATTACGGTCGAACCTGGCGATCGCATGGCTCCCATTCAAGGCCATATAACGGCTACTCGCCTTTCCTTATTAAGGGACGCGGCCCGTGGTGCCATGCCTACTTATGCTGCTGAAAAAGAGTCCTTTTCGCTCGATATCACATCTGTACGAACCCAGCTGCATGGCGTGACGGTTGACCAGCTCTCCCATTTGCAGATGCGTAACCCCCTACATCAGTTGGATACCTTACTGGATCGAGTGGTTGAGGCGCGTTTCTCCACTGTGCATGGTGATTTGAATCTGAATAATGTCCTGATTGACGCACAGACAGGCTTCGCTTGGCTAATCGACTTTGCCGATACGACCGTTGGGCCAACCCTCTTTGACCTACAGCGTCTGGAGGTTCAGCTCTTCATCAAGCTGTTGCCGCCCCAGTTTAATTCGGTCACGCCTTCAGGAGACGATACTGGGCAATATGGGGCTGCGTCAACAGCTCTTCTTTTAACAGCTCTCCATGCTGATCCGCCAGCAGCCGAGTCCCCTATCGCTGATCACGAAGAGCTATACACTCTCCTCGTTGGCATTCGACGATTGGCCCGCCAATACCTGATGGATGATCTGGATTGGGATGAGTATTACCTAGGGCTGATGGTTGCCCTAGTCGGTGCACTCAAGTTTGATGAACTGGATAATATTGCTCGTACCGTGGCGTTAACAGCTGCTGCTACGGTCAAGGGGTTGCTTGGGGTTTCCCTCTTTCCAACTCACCATCTGTCAAATGCTGCGGCCCAAAGTATGGATGCTGAGGCACCTCCCGTTCGTATTGAGCCACTGCCTGAAATTGCCCCCCCCCCAGAACCCCAGCCGCCACCCATGATATCTGGCTTTGTGGGTCGGGAGGATGAGCTGATCTACTTTAGTGATAAGCTCAAGACCGAGCGCATGGCCGTCATTAGCGGTATGGCTGGTGTAGGCAAGACAGCCTTGGCTGCTACGTTGGTCAGTGCTATCTCTACACCGGAACGGATCTTCTGGCACTCATTTCATGAAGGTGAGGATAGTGATGGTATGGTGCGCAAGCTGGCTGCATTTTTGGCTTGGCATGGTAAGCCAGACCTCTGGCGCCTGCTGGAAAGTGCACGTCAGAGCGGAGGGCAGCCGCCTTCGACAGATACAATTCTCGACTACCTGATTCAGCTGCTGAGCGGCGAAACCTTTCTGCTCTGCTTTGATGATTATCACTTTGTAGCCGACGATCTGACCCTGAACCAACTCATTACTAGGCTTCAGAGCGGACTAACCAACCAGACCCTTTCCCTTGTCTTGACGACACGGCGAATGCCTGACTTTGTGCCACTAACAGCCTTTGAACCGTTAAGTGGGCTGGTCATCAATGACGCACGGCGGCTACTCACTACTCGTGGTCTACAGCTGGAAAGAGATGAGTTAAATGAACTGCATACTCTGACTGCAGGCAATGCTCAATTCCTGATTTTGGCAGTAAATATTTTGCAGCAGGCCCAAGATCCATCGCTGCTCATCGAGCGCCTCTCTACCACCGATGATATTGAACGCTATCTGCTGACGGCAGTTGACGAAGGGTTAAGTGGTGCTGAGCGCTCCGTCATGGGTGCCGTATCTATCTTTCTCAATAGTGAGGCCAGCCGCGACGCTATCGAGGCTGTTTTGAATAGCGGCAATGTATGGCGAACCTTGCGACTGCTAAACGAACGCCATCTCCTGAGCGCCTTTGAGGGTGAATTCGGTCGTGAGTATAGACAGCACGCGATTGTACAAAGCTTTTACTACCAGGAGCTCAGCCGAAGGCAACGCCGGATCATGCATCACCGGGCTGGCGACTACTATGCTGAAGAAGAGATTGATCTGCTCCGTTCTGGTATCCACTATGAGCGAGCTGCTGCGTATGAGCTGGCTGCCAAACAAGCTACAGCAGACGTTTGGTGGATCATCAATCGGGGGCAAGCGCGTGTATTGCGGCGGCTGCTCGGGCAGTTCCGCGGTGAGCAGCTTGATGCCGAACGCTGGGCAGAGGTCAACATAGCCAAAGGGACCAACTTTGCTTTTCTAGATGATCGAGATCAGGCAGGGGAATGTTATCAAGCGGCGTTGGCCACTTTGAAAGGGCTGTCATCATCCCAACGGATTTCTAAGTTAACGGCGCAGATCTGTCGCGGCATGGGTGAGCTGTTGGAGCTGGAGAACCCAGAAGAGGCGCTGACATGGCTAGAACGAGGGTTAGAGCAAGTTCAGCTTGGTAGTGAGGAGAGCGCCTCACTACAGATTAAGCGAGGCACGTCCCAAATGTATCTTGCCCAGTATGAAGAGGCCAAGGCTTCCCTAGAGACTGGGTTGCAAGCACTTTCAGAAAGCCCCAGCCAACTACGCAGCCTAGGGCTGATGAACCTTGGCAGCGTTTTCTTTTTTACTGGCGATCTACAGCAGGCTCTATACTATTATGAACAATCCTTAGCCATTAGCCAGAGTTTGTACGATCAATTCCGCATTGTGAACATTTTGAGCAACATTGGGATTGCAACTTACTGTAGCGGGGCTTGGCAAGCTGCAATTGACCATTTTCAGGAGGCATTGGCGCTGGCTGAATCTTTAGGAAGTGAACAACTCCAGGCCGAGGTTGAAATTAACTTAGGTGCAGCCTTTATCAACACGGGTGAAGACGATTCCGCTTTTGCCCACCTAAACAGTAGTCTGCACTTGGCACAGAAGAACGGGCTTCAGGTGATTGAGACCTTTGCCAAGTACCGGCTAGCTGATCTGCAGATTCGATTAGGTGAATGGGCTGCAGCGGCTATCATGTTGAGCAAAGCGGAGCAGTTCGCACAACAGATCAACCATCGTGGATCTCTGATTGCCATTCATCGGGCATGGGCTGAGCTAAAACTGGCTCAGCAGGATGTAGAAGGTGCTCATTCGTCGATTGAGCAATCCATAGAGCTTGCCCAATCATTACAAGAGACATTAGAGCGGGCCAGCAGTTTGCGTGTATTAGGTCTTGTCAGTGTCCGACGTACCGATTATGAACAAGCCCTTGCATCATTTGAAGAAAGCCTTGCTCTCTTGACCGACGAGGATCCGTATGAAGCAGCTCGTACAATGGCGGCATTGGGGATGTTTCTTGCGGATTATAATAATGAACAGAGTGCTGAGCAAGGTACTGAATGGGCTGAGGAGCCGAACGGTCGGCAACTTATGCAACGTGCGCTAAGTCGATTTACAGAGTTGGGCGCCCAGCGGGATGCCGAACTGCTCAAGAATTACAATCAGTAGTTTTCATGGCTCAAACTGCATTGCAGACGATAAAAAAAGCTTTCAGCTAGTCAGCCGTTAGCTAGATCGTAACGACCACTGCGTGAGCAGCCAGAATTGAGCCATATTTCGGGGTCGATTTTTATACTTTCCTATGCTATGAAAAAGATCCTGCTAATCCATCTAATCTGCACCCCATCTACACTATGGAAGGATGAAAATCGAACAAAGATTAGGAGATTGCACAGATTCTTTATCATTCTAATCTTTTCATCTTTGTTATTTAGAGAGGATATCAATTTATCATAAAAATCACGCCAAACTGTCAAGAACAGGGCCTTGAATTCCATTACTATTTGGATGCGTTGAATAAACGAAATCCATAGTCAATTAAAAGGATTCAGGATGAAAAAAAATATTAGACAGTTCATCATATCGGCCTGTATGGTGGGTATTTTGTTGGCGGTTACCACGGTAAATCTCTTTGCTGCCAGTTGGCATGCATCCACCGAATTCTGGTGGATTACTCAAAATGCTTGTCTGAACCAGATTCAGGTGATGACTGCCTGGCACGAGGGAAATCAGTTTCGACCTCCAATTAATGTTGAGTTCCATGCATATACTTGGATAGATGACGGGCCAGGTGGGCCTGTTGTCAGCCCAGATCCGACTTGGGTTCCAGCAAGCGATCAGGCGGAGACATATCTGGGGAGTGTAAACATTTCAATATCGCCCAAGCGTAGCCTACTTGTCTATGAGCGTACTCCTGGTAACTGGGTGCGGACGAATATCTGGGGAACAGGACGTATTGTTTGGGATCCAGCCACGATATATGGGCTAGAAGTTGGGGACGGTATCTTTGTCCGCACCAATCCTCCAGAAGGCCCCGACATGTCCGGATTTGTGCTTGAAATTCAGGACTGTGGAAGTTAGGTAGATTATGTAGAATTGTGGGTTTATACTCTGCTCTGGTCTCAAGAGCGGAGTTGAGTATATGGGTGTATTACTTAACAGCAGCTATTGTCTTGGAGCATAGTATACGGCACGTCAGCTAGGTACAATGATTGAGGATCACGACTTGATTCAAAGAGGGACTATGTGGCAGTCGATTCCAAAATGGGTGTCTTCCAATGCGTTACTAGAGAGAACCAAACACCCGTTTTGGAACGGAACTAAGCAGATCACTGATATTTGTCATACAAATCTCATGCAATTGTCAAGATTCTTGTGTGAAGCCAATCTATGATGGGAGTGAGTCTGACGAAAAAAAATTAACGAATAAGGAGTTCATGATGATTAAACATATTCGACAATTTATGCTCACTATTTTCATGGTGAGTGTATTACTTTCGGTGACGACTCTCACTACCCATGCAGCTAGCTGGCACGCGTCAAATACCCACTACTGGATTGTACAAAATGCATGTCCAACCCATATTGAAGTGATAGCCGCTTGGAACGCTGGCAACCTATTTCCCCCACCGGTCACCTACGAATGGGAAGGCTACAGTTGGCTAGATGATTCACCTGCTGGACCCGTTGTGAGTGACGAACCAACTTGGGTCCCAGCTAGCGATCAGTTATTTGACAGCTTGGGAAGTGTTGACGTGACCATAGAAAATCAGCCAACCCCCATTGTATTTGAACCCTTGCCAGGCGTGTTTCAGAGAACGGATATTTGGGGTTCTGAAATCATCAATTGGGGCACACCTCTTGAGGTTGGCACTGGCGTTTTTGTGCGACATCCTTGGTCAACCCACGGCTTTGTCATCGCCGTTCAGGCGTGTGATAGCTAGGCAATCATATCCGTTAACTTAAGCGAAAAGTGCGATGCACGGGGCTCCTTACCCACTGTCGTTGAACAGAGCTTTTCCCCGTGCGTTGCACTTAAAGCGAGTCATAGCGCCTTAACTTAAACACTTATGGGTTAGGGCAATATACTCACTCTGCTAGAAGAGTCTTGTCCCGACTCTTGACCATCTAGTCTAGGAATTTCTGAGGAATGGGGACAGAGCTTTTCTGGCAGCCATAATATAGACAGTACAGTATGTTGCGGTCAATTGAGAAGCGTAGGTTTCCTTGTCTCTAACAGAGAACAAACCACATTCCTCAACCAAGGCTGAGTATCGGTAGATATCCCCCACCCGAAACAGGAGCTACAAATGAACAAAAAAATCAGACAATCCGTTCTAACAACCTTTATCTTGACTTTGCTCATCACAACAACAACAGTCAGTGCGATTGCCGCAAGTTGGCATGCATCCATCGATCACTATTGGACAATCCAACGTGCTTGCCCAGATGGAGTCCAGGTCGTCGCTCGTTGGTATGACTATAACAACTTTCCTCCGCCGCTCACTTATAACTGGGAAGCACACATCTATTATGGCCAAGCAACCGATGAGCCAACCATTGTAAACCCTGACCCGGTTGAGCTGATACAAGAGCTTGGTAGCATTGAGGTCACAATCGATAGACGGCCTACATCCCTTCGCTATCGCGAGGGATGGCGCTGGAAAAAAACGTTTATTTGGGGCAAAGGCCGTATCACTTGGAATGTCCCTGGATTCGATGTGGGTGATCGTGTTTTTGTTCGCCATCCGGGAGCACCTGAAGGCTTTGTTATGAAGATTCAAGATTGCGGAAAGTAGACCCTCGTATTCACTATAAATATCCAGTAACCGATGATATACGTTTTATAACTTAAGCGGGCCAAGGCGTTTTAAAGAGATCCTTGGCCCGTTTGCTACGTTTTGACCGGCTTATTATCCTTTGCCAGAAAAGTCTTGTCTCGAATCTTGCCCAATCTTACTCCGGAGAATTCCGAAAGTGAAGACAGAACTGTTCTGGCCATCTATATTTTGTGCGGTTTGAGACGCGTAAAGGAAGAACAATGGAACTCGCAGCTAAAATACTCATACTTGGCGGCGTCTTAAATATCCTCTATTCACTGCTCACTGGCATCCCCGCCACGATTATCCGTCAGAAAAATCCCACCTACTCCAAATACCTGCGCTTTGCCCATGTTGGCCCGCTTATGTGGGGCCCAATTCTCATGAGTCTCGCCTTGGCGATTGAGCTGTCTACCCTCGCTGAAAGTGTAGAATTGGCGGCAGCTTGGTCCATGGTTGCCTCCTCATTCTTTCTGGGAGCCAAAGACACTATCAATTGGTTGCTAGAGATTAAAGATGAGTTTGTGGAGAAGCCAATCGCTCCTCTGCTATGTGGCGTGTTGTCGGCCTTAACATCTTTTGTAGGTATCGGGATTATTCTAGTTGGGGTGCTACAAGCATTCTGAGGGTATACAAGAGGCAGCTTGCGTACTTCTGCTTGTCAAATCATTCAATGATTTTAGGCCACTCCACAGAATAAAATGCCCGTTCAGTAGGCCGGTTACCTTCTAGGTGCCGTGCCAGTCTATCCGCACGAGGGCGTGCTCACTGCTCAAATTTTGGGTACTTATTTTTGTGAAGTGGCCTTATCCATAAGGAGAATACATTTCTACAAAGCTACACAGAAAATGGGTTCTAATCAAGACTGTGCCTGCACAAAGCGGTACCCGCGACCTCGAACTGTTAACACATACTGGGGGTTGTTCGGGATTGGCTCAATCTTGTCTCGTAGTCGTTTGACCAACTGGGCCAATCGGTCATCTCGTATCCCCTCCACAATTTGCTCTTCAGGCCAAATGGCATTCATAAGACCATCTTTCGTGCAGACCTCATCTATGTGCTCTAGGAAGTAAGAAAGCAGTCGATCTTCATGAGCTGTCAACTCTATCTCTAGCGTAATCCCCCCCCGAATCACGGAGCGGGTTTTGGGGTGTAACATGATGCCAGCTTGGGCTGTAGGAGTTGCCATCATATTTTGGGCTATGACGTAAGCTGCAAAAATTGGGGCAAAGATTTTAGATTGAGATCCCGCGCCAGTAGAGACGAGCAGCCCAAGCGATTGGAGATATGTAATGACTTCTGAGGATGGCTCTGGTGCTGGATCTTCGTGGGCCACGTTTACTAGGGCAACCTGCTCTTCTTCACTTAAGTCAGTCCAAATTTCTCGGCAGTTGCGCTGAAACTCGGGACGCAAGGCAAGACTTTCGGCCATTTCGTTAGGCGTTGCGGAAGACGAGACGACACCATTAGCCAATGCCGTACAAGCTTCTTTCAGGAAGGCGGGCAAACCACCTGTAACGGAAACCAATGCGCCTGTCTCCATCTCGGTAAAGGATCGATCCAACCGTTCGCCCATCTGGGCCACAATCCAGCGGGCATCTCGTTCCACCATGGGGCCAATCCAGCAGCGATTGGCTGCAATCAGCTCATAGAACTCATCGATCTCAGCAAGGTTGCACAGACGCTCAATGGGATGGCGGGTAGCCACGATGTAACAGAGTTTGCCCTTAACCTGATCGCGCAAACTACGTAATGTACCCAGCGCCTGAGACTCCAACCGCTGACAGGCCTCATCAAAGCGATCGAGTAGCCAAACGACCTTAACGCCCATGTCCTCAATCAGTAGGCGATGGGCCGCTTGCAACGTCGACAATACAAAGAAAGCATCGTCCCAATTGGTTTGAGCGCTAGTCAACGCATTGATCCGCTCCTTGGTTCCATCATGGATGGTGGGCGCATTTTGCATGGCCATCAACAGCCCACGATAGAAGTAGGTCAGGGTGAGGGCAGGTAAGCTGTTGACATCAAAATGAAGCAGGATGAACGGCTCGTTTGGATTCGGTAACGCCGCCGCCAGGAGATCAGGCCGGGTGGTGAGAAAGCCCACCAAATTCGATTTACCCGTACCGCTCCCCCCAATTAGTGCGCCACTTTCTCCGGTAGCAATCCATTGTGCCATGGTCACAATCTGTTCATGGCGGTATGTATCTGGAAATTCAGTCCAGTAGCCACCTTTTATCGTTTGCAGATGCATACTTATCCTTACCCTTACTAAAGATTCAAGAATTCACAAATACCCCTATTTGGCTCTCTACCTACTCATTTCCAGCTCCCTGGCGTGTCGCGCTCCCTCTGAAACATCATCTTACACCGTGGATTCGCACCGTGAATTCGCACCATCGAGCCACTCCGATGGAATGACCTGTGTCTACCAAAGAGTTGTACTGTAACTTTAATTCTTTTCTATCACCCTGTCAAAGCGTGCCTAGAAGCTCTGCTTGGCTGACAAAAAAGGGGGGGTATCCGATTTAGGGGTAGGGCTGAGTATGTTGTACGGTTCAGACGAAGCTTCAAGTGTGAATCTATCTGTAGAACCTAGAAACTCTCTGCATTTTGACTATCTTCACTCCAAAATGCCACACATACAGGTCTGGGGCAATCGTTGGGCATCTCGCCCATAAACCCGAATACACCCCTTAAAAAGAGGGGCATTGCAGGGCTGAGGATTCAATGTTATAATGCGTATTATTCTCCCATCACCCAGTTTGTGCATAGCTGTTGGGGCTGTACGACGGCGCTCAGCTACTGATTGCCCTATATAGTCTGTGAACACAAAATAATCTCTATAAATCATGACAGTCTGCGATCCATAAGGTCATAATTCCACCCGATCGTAGCCTGAGAATACTTGTCGGCAAAGGTCAATACGTTATGGAGAACCACACCCTTCCCCTTGTTGCATACCCTGATTTAGAGAGCCGCGTACGAGCCTTGGAAGAAGACGGATATGTCTACCTACCCAACATCCTCAACCTAGAGGAAATACAAGAATTGCGCGGGGCCATGGAGCGGCTGGATGCAATTCCAGAGAGTTTTGATCGACATACCACACCTGAAAGCAATGGCTTTCTAAACATCAGTATAAACAATGTCTTTAATCGTGATCCCCATTTTCTATCCTTTCTAGACCGTCCCGAGATCATTGAAATTGAAGAAGCTGTCCACGGTGACGATTGCCACATTATCGGCATGACATCCTGGATCACGGGGCCAGGCCGGCCGGATCAGGGGCTTCACGCAGATTGGCAGCCTCTAGAATTGCCTGAAGAGGTTATGGCCAATCCCGATGTGAAAGTTCCCATCTACATTACCACCGCACACTACTATTTAGACGATCTCTATAAAGACCTGGGTCCAACCCAATTTATTCCTGGCAGCCACAGAGCGGGTCGAGCACCCAAAGGGGATATGGACTATAAAGGAGTGGGTCCCAAATATATCATGTGCAACGCAGGGGATGTCGTTATCTTTCGCAGCGAAGTCTGGCATCGAGGAACAGCCAATACCAGTGAGCAGACTCGCTACCTGTTGCAGGTTCACTATGCCAAGCGCATGATCACCCAAAAGTTTCCGCCCTACCTCAACCGTTTCCAATTTGATCCAGACATTCTTGCTCAAACAACGCCTAGGCAGAAAAGGCTATTAGGTGATCATCGATCCAGTAATTATGATTGAATGAAGATAGTTGCCACCTCCATCAACTATAGATTCCAGAAAAACTTGTTCCCGTGCAGACGGGAAGCTTGTACCCATCTTCATGGGTATGTCTTCTCCTATTGGAATTTTCTAGAGTTGATTGGACAAGTATCGGTACAAGACTTTTCTGACCATCTATACATTCGAGGGTGACATAGGATTGAAAGGGGAATACGCATGAGTGATGTGAAGCATTTAACCATGGCTGAACTGGAGGCTGGGTTGGACGAGATTCGTCAAGCGCCAAAAGATGAGGGTGTACTGGAGCTAATTGTGCGCCGTCCTCAAACAGATGAGCGCGAAATTTTGGATGAGGGCGAATTGGATCTGAACGAAGGGCTTGTGGGTGACAACTGGCAGGCCCGAGGCAGTGGGATGACGAATGATGGTTCGGCTCATCCAGAGATGCAGCTAAACATCATGAACTCGCGCTCAACTGCTTTAGTCAGCCAGAGCAAAGAGCGGTGGTCATTGGCAGGTGATCAACTCTATGTCGATATGGATTTGAGCGAAGAAAATATGCCTGCTGGAACCCAGCTCTCCATGGGGTCAGCTATCGTTGAAGTGACGCCGGTTCCTCACATGGGCTGCAAGAAGTTCACGGCCCGCTTTGGGTTAGACGCCATGAAATTCGTCAATTCAACGGTCGGAAAGCAGCTTCATCTACGAGGGATCTGTGCCAAAGTAATACAGCCTGGCGCAATCCGTACCGGAGATGTCGTTCGCAAACTATAGCGTATCAGGAAGACAGTGGATCAGCGAGTTGGCTGATATGCCGATTAGCCGGCTAGCTGCCATAAGTTATTCAATTCCGATTTCGTAGTCCCATTCCGTAGTCCCATTCCACAAGGAGAAAAAGATGACTGCAAAGCTCTCTCGACGTTCTTTTTTGAAAGCAGTAGGTGTTGCAACAATGAGTGTTGGTCTGGGAGGTACCCTGATTGCATGTCAACCGGCTGCTTCTCCGGCGGGTGGTGACTCAGGTGATGGTGCTGCCGTTGAATTGACCGCCTACTTTGGTGGCTGGACCCCTACCCAAAGTATGGAATTGAGCGAGGATAATCCCAATCCACACAACAAAATCCTAGATGTGTTGGAAGGCTACAAAGAGGCTCAACCTGGGACCTCTGTCGAATGGATCCGCATTCCTCAAGGCATGAATAGCCGCGAATGGACCATTGCTCAACAGGCCGCCGGAACGATCCCCCATATTGTCCCCCATGCCCATTGGCATATAAAAGACGATTTGGACAAGAACTGGTGGGTAGAGTTGACTCCCTTCCTAGAGCTTCCAAACGCTTATATTAGCGGCGATGCCCCTGGCAGTGAGCGTTGGCTGGATCAGTTTTATCCCATCCCCACGGGTGAAGCACTTATGCGCGATGGGTACTACAATCTAGTCTATGGTCTGATTACCACCTTTTTCTACTACAATGTAGATTGGTTTAATGAACTTGGATTGGAATCACCCCAGACCTATTCTGAGTTCCTCAGCGTCTGCCAAGCCTTCCGGGATGAAGGTGTCGACGCGTATGGTGGTTGGACAGGTCGCCCCTCTGATACCGATCATTGGTATCGTTTGCAGATGGGCGGCATGATTATGGCTGGTGAGATCGAGCCTATGGTCAACCCAGATAGAGATACGGCCACCTATGAAGAGGTCGCTTGCGCTATTGAGAACAGCATATATACGGCAAACCTACCCCAGTATCGTGAGTGGATGGAACTCTGGAAGATGAATGTTCAATATCGACCCGGTGACTGGACCACACAGGCGACTGATACCCATGCCAAATTCCTGCAGAAGGTGGAACCCATTATGGAAAATGGGACATGGTCAGTTCCTCGCCTCCTTAACGATCCACTGTTAGACTTTGAGTGGGATACCTTCTTTGCACCACTTCTAACCAGCGAACTGAGCGCACACGTTACCGAACCACCAACCCCAGCATGGCCCATCGGTGGCCCAGTTGGTGATCAAATGGCCATTGCCACCACGTCAGATACTGACGGTGTCCTTGACAACGCGATTGATCTCATGCACTTTATCTCCGTTCCAGAGAATATCCATATGATCCAGGCTGAGATCGGTACAACGATGCCGAATGTGAAGAATGTGGAGGTTGATCCGCGCTTCCAAGATTCATTTGACCTCCTCACCACCCAAATCGGGGAAACCCAGATGTTTGTCTATGAAGAAGTCAAGCTGGATGCTGAAGCGGCTGAACCCATTGGACAGGCATGGCGATCCTACATGCTCGATCAGATGGAATTGGATGACGCCATCACTATCGTTCAGCAGGAGTTTGAAGCCTACGCTGAACGCTATATCGAGCGAGAAGGGCTTTCTTGTTAGTTCGAAAAATGGAATGAAGAGATGAGGTGAACTTATCTCCTCATCCCAATTCGTCCATCTCCGAATGTAGAATCGGGGGCATCTCAATCATCTGGCCATCTTAAAGGAGACTCAATGGCTGCTGAGCCAATGTCAGCTCAACCAACTATTCTTAGCGACGTGGGAAGTGGTTCATCTAAGAAGACGCTGTGGCAAAGAATTTGGCGCGGACGCGTGGCTTATGCCATGATTGCGCCCACCTTTGTCTTCCTGCTGGTCTTTATGTACTATCCGGCGGGGTTGGGGTTGTACCGTTCCTTGTTCAAATGGAGCGCGGGGTTGGAGGCCAAGTGGGTTGGGTTGGATCACTTTGTCAAACTCTTTACCACAGATCGGGTCTTTGTTAGTTCCCTGAACAATATGCTGCAATTGGCGGCTTGGTACGTCTTTTCAACCGTCTTCGTATCGCTCTTCATTGCAATTTTGATTCATCGCCTACGCGTGGCCCGTACCAAATATACTTTTCGACTCTTGATGATTTTGCCTGTGGTTATCCCAGCCATTGTGCCGCTTATGCTATGGAAGTTCATTTATGATGACTCGATTGGTCCCCTGAATGTTTTCTTAACGTTCATCGGGTTAGAAAGTTGGACGACCGCTTGGCTTTCTGATCCCAACACGGCGCTCTATGCCGTTATGCTCCGCAATTTCCCCTGGGTAGATGGCGTAGCAATTCTAATTCTGCTGGCAGGACTTCAAGCCATCCCCTTTGAAATTGTTGAAAGCTCTATGATCGATGGCGCCAACGGCATTAGACGCTTTTGGTCTATCGAACTGCCGTTGATTGCTGGGCAGATCAAACTTATCTCAGTCCTGACGATAATGTGGGGTGTGCAGGAGTTCACCGCCGTCTTTGCCATGACCCAAGGTGGACCCATCAACAGCACGATGGTTCCAGGCATGTGGATGTTTTGGAATGCCTTCCGCATTAATAAGATGGGGTATGCATCAGCCATTGGTGTGATCATGTTTTTGATTACGCTGATTCTTACTTTGATTAACATGAGATATATCACGACCCAAGAATACTAAGATATGCAACGGACCGATAGCATTCAGCTGACGAACGCCACTCAATCACGAAGCTCGCTTTTTCGTGGCGAGTGGTGGCGCATCCTCATTCTAAGCCTTTTTACCATTGGTGCATTGGCTCCCTTGGTTATGGCATTTTTCATCTCCTTCAAGACGATTCCTCAATTCGCCCGGTCACCCTTTCTGATCACCTTTCCGCTTCATTGGGAGAACTACACACTTGCCTGGGAGATTGTCTCTCAGTTTATTCTGAATAGCATCATTGTCAGTGGCGTCACGGTGGTCGGCGTATTGGTTCTGGCATCTCTTTCGGCTTATGCCTTTGGTATTTTAGAATTTCCCGGTCGACAGGTTCTCTTCTATTTGGTCCTCGCCTTGATGATGGTTCCCTCTGCCATGACCTTAATTCCCTCGTTTGTTTTGGTTAAGGATTTACGGCTGCTTAACACCTATTGGGCCATGATTCTGCCTTGGATCGCAGGCGGCCAAGTCTTTGCCATGTTCATCTTGCGTACCTTCTTTGAAAGTCTACCCAAAGAGCTATTCGACGCGGCCCGTATTGATGGGGCCACCGAATGGCAAGGCTACTGGCGCATCGCCTTGCCCCTTAGCAAATCCATGCTGGGTGTGGCCGCGATCCTTAATATTCTCGGCACCTGGAACAACCTGATCTGGCCAGCCTTGACTGTTACCCAACAGAGTTTGTTAACCTTGACGCCTGGGCTTTGGACTTACCAGACTGCATACTTTACCCGCTATGGCTTTATGATGGCAGGGTTACTCATTGGCTCGATTCCACTGATCGTCCTCTTCTTTTTTACGAGTCGGTGGTTTGTGGAGGGGTTGACGTCGGGAGCCATTAAGGTTTAGACCAATGGGTAAATCAGCTGCCAGAAAAGTTCCATCAAGGCCGGTTGATATTCTTTTCGGTATTCCCAAATTGGAATTGATACCCATAGTGGAGAAGGCAACCAAAGCAGATCGAATCACATCTCTAAGTATACATATTGAGTACGAGAGTACAGGGAACGGTATGAGTTCTGACTCTCTCATTCCTACCTTTTCCTATCAGGCAGCGGCTGATGTAAGCGGCGAACTACGCCTCTTCATTAAACGTCAAATGCACGTCGAAAGTCGAGAAGCACCGTATTATCATACCGCGCAAAAGGCAAACATTCCAACGCCCGCTTATTATGGCCATCTGAATGGATCAAATGGAGAAGAGATCCTTTTCTTGGAATTTCTGCCGGAATGTGGTGTTGATGAACAAAAAGAAGCAGAGATCTGCGATTTGGTAAGCCTCATGGCGTGCATCAACACTGCACCGCTGCGCTGTACTGAGTTCAAAGTCCCAGAACCTATTACCCAAGAAGAACAGGTAGGTGAGATGTGGCAGTATGCTGAACAGTACCTGATTCCCAAATTACAAGAAATCTGGGGCAGTGCTACATTGGGTGAGGTTGGTACTGAGAATCAAGTGTTGTGTCGTCAATACCCCGATGGCCCTAGGGCGTTGAAAGCGTATGCCTTTGCCCTGACCCAACAAGCTGCATCGATACCCAAAGATGCCCTAATTCAGCCAGATGCAGGTGCGCACCAGATGGGTTGGAGAATGACTTCTGAAGGCAAGCGGCTTGTGGTTTTTGACCTCGACTGGAAGATCGGTCGTCGGTTCTATGACATTGGGTATATCCTGCACAATTATCTCGATAAGGCCATCCTCTCCAAGGCAGAAATCGCAACTCATTATCTAAAAGAGTATACGAGGTGGGGTGGCGAAGAGACGGCATTGCAGGACTTTCTGAGTATGACACAAGGCTTTGCCGATGAAGACAAGCTCTGGAGTTGCCCATGGCTGTGGGATATGGCGCGTAAGCAACTCACAGGCAATGATCCATCTTTTAGTGCGAATGGCAATAATTTTCCTGCTTGGCTCCATCAGTACCTGAGGAGTCTGCTTGAGTCTGCAAAACAACAAGAAATGGCTTGTGATTGAATTATAGTCAGCTCCGTTTCAAAACGATTGGTTAGTCTCTCTGGCAGTGCTTTAGAAATAGCTGTTTAGAAATCAACCGAGATATAGGATGCAGATTGATGAACAAGACCGCCCTTCTGATCATTGACGCCCAAGTAAATATGTTTGCTGACGAGATGCCTCTTTATCTGGCAGATTATATTTTGACAAACCTCGAAACATTATGCCAGAAAGCCCGCACGACCAATGTCCCAATCATCTTTGTGCGACATAGTGGCGACGTCGGTGATCCAGATGAGCCTGGAACAGCGGGCTGGCAAGTCCATCCTCAATTGAACACTCAAGAGAACCATGCATTCATTGACAAGAGAGAGCCCAGCGCATTTGAAGCCACGCCTTTACAGGAAGTGTTGAGTAGCCTTGGCATTACGCACCTTGTTATTGCCGGGATGCAAACTGAGGTATGTATCAATGCCACGACCCGCCAGGCAATTGAACTGGGCTATGACGTGACGTTGGTCACCGATGCCCACAGCACCTTTGATTTTGAAGATGAAGAAAAAAGCGCGGCCGAACAAATCGCTGAACATAACGCATCGCTGGGTACATTGGCTGCAACCAAGCAAACGAATGAGATTGAGTTTTGACACAAATGACTAACCAAACACGCGCCAAGATCGGTCTGCTCCCTGCCGGTCATCATTACTACTGGGAGCAATATCCGCGTCTTAAGGAAATGGGCATGCGCATGTACCGTGGCCTGCGCGACATGCTCGATCCCCATGCCGACATCGTTGCCCCGGAGCTGGTCGATACGCCAGAAAAGTCACGAGCAGCAGGCGAGATGTTTGCCCAAGAACAGGTAGACATGGTGGTGGTTTTCCCCTTTGGTTACACACCTAGTATGGATATGTTACCTGCCATCCAAGGCGTTGAAGTGCCGGTGCGTATTCTCAATGCCCACGAGGATCGTTCCTATGACTATGCTAGTGCCGATACCACTGATTACCTACACCACGAGGCCGTTTGTTGCATTCCTGAGCTGGCTGGCGCATTGGTCTCAGTTGGCAAAAAATTCAAGGTGCGGACCGGCTCGTTTGATGAAGCCCGCTTACAGCAAGAATTGCAGGCCGATTTTGCTGGTGTGGCCGCAGCCCGCTTCTTCCGCACCATGAACGTGGGCCTCATTGGCGAAGTCTATCCTGGTATGACCGATATGCCTGTTGATGAATCTCGGCTGCTGCGGGCCACGGGTCGGATGTTGGCTCGTCCCGAAGTGGAGGAGATAGAAGAAGCCTATCATCGGGTGACCAATGACCAACTTGAGGAGATGGTCACTCATTTTCGCAGCGTTTACGATGTGGATGCCACCGTAACGAATGAACACATGCGCTTCTCTGCCCAAGCTGCTGTGGCCTACGAAGAGGTGCTCAAAAAGCATGACATCTTCGCTTTCGGTTACTACTGGTGGGGGGAGAAGGAACTGATCACCCAATTGCGCGCCCAATCGGGACTGGCCGTTTCGCGATTGGCCGCCATGGGTCGGCCGGGCGTAACCGAAGGGGATGTCAAGACGGCTATGGCCATGAAAATCCTGGATCTGCTAGGTGGTGGTGGCATGTTTGTCGAGTTCTTTGCTATGGACCTGGACGAAAACTCGTTTCTGATGGGTCATGACGGGCCAAGCAACATTGGCATGGCCCAAGGTCGGCCGCGGCTCATGCACCTAGAGACCCACCATGGTAAATCAGGACATGGGCTGGGAATCGATTTTGACATGCAGCAAGGGCCAGTGACCATGCTGAATCTAACCCAGGTGAATGCTGGGGATACCTTCAAACTCATCTACACCATTGGAGAGAGCCTCGAGGGCACCATTCTCAACATTGGCAACCCCAATACCAGGGTGAAAATTGACCGTCCTATCCACGAATTTATGGATGCCTGGTGTCAGCAAGGCCCCTCTCATCACATTGCCTTGGGCGTGGGTGATCATACTCAGGCTTTGGAGGCTTTTGCAGAGGCCATGGGCTTCCCTATCGTGCGAATCTAAACGGGACCATTTTATGCTGAACTGGATTCGGAATCTCTTCCCAGCCAAGAAGAGTAGGCGAAGCGTCTCTCCTGCGCATGCTCGTAAAGTTCGCCGCAAACTTACCCGTACTGAGCCAGAGGAACAGCTTGAAATAGAGGAACAGCTCGACTCAGTGATGACGCGAGTTGAACTCGACGATGGTTCAACCATCTCACAGTTTGATATGGATCAGGTCGAAGTCGATGACAAAGGTGAAATGGCACAAGCGCTCAGCGAGGCTGTTGATATAGACTTTGTTGAGGGATCCATAGTCCATGGCTATTCGCTACAGCTTACCGGCAGTACTGAGCAGTGTCCCCAATGCCAATCCGATACGAAGCAGATGTATGGGTACTTTATCTATGCCAGTCATCCTACTCCACGCATCATGTTGGCACCCGCTGGCTACTTCTGTATTCAATGCCCAACTGTGATTGTTGACGAAGAGTTGTTGTCACGCGGCGTGGTGGGAAATCACCCCTTCAATGGTACCGTTGGTATGAGCCCCAACGGCGAAGATTTCGAACCATTTGAGACATGGAATGGTCGAGAACCGATTCACATATTGGATGAAACGGGCAATTCATTAGGCATTACTTCAATTCCCCCAGACCGACTTCGAAGACGAGGTGGGACGAAACCCAAGCGAATCAAGAGCAAACAAAGCCGAAAAAACCAAAAGAAACCGAGCAAAAAGAGACGCAGGCGAAAGTAGAACCATGAAAATTCAATCCATCCAAACATTCCCTCTTGCCTATCCCGAACCCCACTACAAAGGTATTGAACGCTACGTTACGCTTGCCCGCATCGAAACAGATAGTGGTTTAGTGGGCTGGGGTGAATGCATCGCCCAATTCCGTGAAGCCGCACTGGCCGTCAAAGTGATTATTGATCAAGGGCTGGCACCATTGCTAATAGGCCAGGACCCTGTGGATGTGGAGCGGCTCTGGCAGACCATGCAGGATCGGATCTGGTGGTACGGCCCTGAGGGCATCGCCGCATTCGGGGTCAGCGCGCTCGATATGGCCCTGTGGGATCTGAAAGGCAAAGCGCTAGGCTTGCCTGTCTGCCAACTGTTGGGCGGCCAACTACGGGACAAGGTGCCGGCCATGGCTTCGTTTATTTTTGATATGGAGGACCTGGACTGGACGTTGGATGAATTTCGCTTCTGCATAGACGAGGGCTATTGGTTTACCAAAGCAGGGTGGGGGATGCGGCCAGAGGCACGCTTTGGCGACAACCGAAAACGCGATCTAGAATTCGTTCACAAGATTCGTGAAGTAGTTGGCGATGAGAGTGAGCTTGCCGTCGACACACCAGGTATCTATCGTTTGTGGGATGTTCCCACTGCCATTCAGCGTTTTCAGGATTACGAACCGTATCGGCTGGCTTGGATTGAGCAGCCTCTCTTTCCCAGCGATCTGGAAGGACACACACGACTTCGAGCAGCAGTCTCCACACCTATCGGCACTGGTGAAGATGAATGGGATCTAGAGAGCTATCGCCATCTCATTCGCTCAGGCGGTGTGGACATTATCCAAATCGATCCGGGGCGTTGTCATGGGATTACTGGTTTGCGGAACGTCATCAAGCTGATCGAGGCCGAAAATCTCCAATACAGTATGCACACCTGGAGCAGCGCGCTCAACACCGCGGCCAGCCTCCATCTGATGGCTATCTCTAATCAGGGCGTTAGCATGGACTTTAAGCCCCACGAATCGCCCATGCAGCATGAGTTGGTTACTGATCCGTGGGTTCAGGAGGCAGGTTGGTTGGCCGTACGAGAGGAGCCGGGCTTGGGTGTTCACGTCAATGAGGAGGCGGTCGAGAAGTACTTGTTTGATCAATAGAATGTGATCCAGGTAGTCCAAAGATTGGAATCATCGCAATCGTGTAAAAGTCACACACAACCGTTCAGTGAGCACGCCCCGTGCGGCTATGCGCCAGAAACCAGCACGAGGCGTGCCTACCTCCACAGCTTACGGGTGCTCTTGAATTCGCCAACAGCATCTTAGTTGCCCTTGCTACGCCCTTATTTTCTCACCAATAGAAAAGATGCCAAGCCAGATGGATCCTTCATCTGGCTTGGCATATTGGTGGGACAACGATAAAATAGTAATACTTACGATCCTAGCCCATTCAACCCAGTTCCCATGCAAACCTGATTAGGAAAGGAACCTTCATGAAACTTAGCTGCACCTCCGTTATGCTTCCCCGCTGGACCCTGGATGAAACATTTGATAAGTTGGCCGAACATGGCTATGATGCCCTTGAGTTGCGCTGCCGCTACAATCCAGAGGATACGAGCGCGGAGCCATCTTTTTGGGGGCGACACCTGAGCGACGTCAGTCCCGATAATGTGGTCGATAAAGCAGCCCAAATTCAGGCCGCCTCGGCTCGCAGCGGTATTCGAGTGGCTGCGCTGGCACCCAGCGTTACGTATGAATCGCAGGATGAGGTAATCAAGCTCTTCAAGGGGGCTTTGGCCATTGACCCTGATCAACCTCCCATCATTCGTATCGGTGCGCCTAGACAGGACCGTACCCGACCCTACTTACCTCAATTTGCGGAAGCAAGAGCAGGGTTTGCCAATTTGACTGAACTAGCTCGTGAATATGGGGTCAAGGTAGTCTATGAGATTCACGTCGGCACAGTAGCGGTTTCCGCATCTCGCACGATTGAACTGCTGCGGGACCTGGATCCCAATCACATTGGTGCGATTTATGATGTCCCCAATATGATTCGAGTTGGCATTGAAGATAGCCGTATGGGTATAGAGATGCTTGGCCCCTATTTGGCCCACTGTCATATTGGAAACGGCATTCCCGTTACTACTGAGCGAGATGCTGATGGCAGCATGAGTTGGAAGTGGACCTTTACCAGCCTCAAGGAAGGGGTGGCTGACATTCCTCAAATTGTCGATGATCTCAAGTCAGTTAACTATCAAGGTGCGATTTCTCTGGAAGAATTTGGTCCTGGTGAAGATGAGGATAAGCTAAAGGAAGATGGTGGGTATTTACGATTGCTACTTAGTCGGTGATCGGTAGGTCGGTGGTCGGTGGTCGGTGGTCGGTAGGTCGGTGGTCGGTAGGTCGGTCCACCATTCACCATGTCATCCCCGAAGGTTGTAATCGGGGACACCATTCAAATGGAACAAAACATGCGCTATGCAATCTGCAATGAACTCTTCGACGGTTGGGCTTTGGATAAGACAGCCGCTTTTGTAGCTGAACTGGGCTATGAAGGGCTTGAATTGTCGCCTTTTACGCTCTGTGACTTGGTAACCGACCTCTCTGCGGCTGACCGTAGGCAAATTCGACATACAGTTGAAGAGACAGGATTGAGCGTTGTAGGCCTCCATTGGCTGTTGGCCAAAACCGAGGGCTTTCAGTTAAACGATGTTGATCCAGACGTACGGGAGCGAACGACCCAATATCTTTTGGATCTCATTGATTGCTGTGCCGATCTGGGCGGCGAGGTCCTGATCTTTGGCTCTCCCCAACAGCGTGATGTACCACCCGACCGACCGCGACACGATGCGTGGCAATCCACCGCCGAGAGCATGCATCGCTGTGGTGTACGTGCTCAGGAACAGGGCGTTCTCTTCTGTATCGAACCCCTGAGTACCAATGAAACCAACTTTATCGTGAATGTGGAGGAAGCTGCTGACTTAGTTCGTGCAGCAGACCATCCCGGTTGCCAGATGATGGTCGACACCAAGGCAATGAGCCACACCCCACGCCCGATATCTGAACAGATTCAGAGCGTCCACCCTCTCTTCCACCACGTACACGTCAATGATCCCAATCTGCGTGGGCCGGGGATGGGGGGGCTAGACTTTCAGCCCATTCTGCAAACGCTGCGTGAGCTGGCATATAGTCGCTGGGTATCCGTTGAAGTATTCGACTTTACACCCGGTGCCGAAAAGACTGCTCGAGAAAGCCTTGCCTATCTTCAAAGGCTTTAAGAGTGTAGGCCCGGTTGTCTAGCCTGTTCAGCAAGGACTAGACAGCCTATTCTACATGTTCCCGTTCTAACGGCAGTAAGTATAACCCAAGAAGGAGACTCCCAATGAAACACTCAAGATTTGTGATGCTCTGTACCAGTATAGTATGGCTGTTGTTAGCAGTTGGTTGCCAGCCCCTGCCTATGCCTGAAGGAGAGATGGCGGAACCCCAAGTCGTAAGTGAGCCTGTTACCATTACTATTCTCAATACAGCAGATGAGCACGGCTGGTTGCAGACTTTTTCCCCATTTCGCTCGGGGCAAACCTTGGGTGGTGCGGCAAATGTGTATAGCTGGTGGCTGGAAAAAGAACAGTTTGACCCAGATTCATTCTTGATTCTCAGCGGCGGTGATAATTGGACTGGACCCTCCATTTCAACTTGGTTTGAGGGAGAGTCTGCTGTGGAAGTCTTCAACTTGATGGGCTATCACGCTTCGGTCATTGGGAACCATGAGTTCGACTTTGGCCGTGAAGCGATGACGCAGCGCTTTGCCGAAGCTAACTTCCCTTACTTGGCTGCCAATGTACGGGACAAAGCGACCGGAGAACTGGCTGACTTTGCCCAACCTTACGCGATCTTCCAAGTTAGCGGCGTGACGGTGGGCGTTCTGGGGCTGAGCACTACGGAAACGGCCACAACCACTCACCCTAAGAATATTGGGGATCTCACCTTTGCTGGTTACAGTGAGACCCTGACAGAGTATTTGCCTCAGCTACAAGCAGATGGTGCTGAGATTGTTTTGATACTTGGTCACGTTTGTATGGATGAGCTGGCGGAACTGGCGGAGGCCCAAAGTGGGGATGTCCATGCCATGTTTGCTGGCCACTGCAATGATTTTGATGCCCAAATGGTCAATGGCATTTCGGTGATGGGCAGCGGAGCCAAATTCGCCGGCTACGTCCGGTTAGATATCACGTATGATCCCGCTGCTGCCGAGGTGTTAGAGATGCAGCAGACGCTAGTCCCTGTTAGTTATGTCACAGATGACGGGAATCCAGTGATGCCATCATCGGACATCGTCGAAGTCGTAGACGGTTGGCAAATGCTGGTCGATGAACAACTCAATGAGACCATTGGCTACACAGAAGCAGGACTGGCCCAACGAGAACACCCCATGGCGAATCTGGTAATGGACGCCTGGCTTTGGTCCAATCCCTCTGCCCAAATTGCCGTAACCAACTGGGGAGGCTTCCGCGCTGAAGTTCCGACTGGGGATATCACTTGGGGCAGCGTAATCGATGTGCTTCCTTTTGATAATAACTTGGTTACCGTAGATATTACAGGTGCGCAACTGGCAGAAAATCTGCTCTGCTGTGGTGGCGCGGTTGGTGGCATCTCTTACCAGCTCAATGGAGATAGCGTCGATATCACGTTGGCAGACGGCAGTGATCTTGCTCTCGATTCAACCTACACGGTCATTATCAACGACTTTATGTACGCGGGCGGAGACGATTATCTCTTTGGCGAGCAGGATCCAGATGGTTACGATACCAACGTCCATTGGCGGCAGCCCGTCATCGACTATATTCTGTCCCTGGAGACTAGCGAGGCACAACCGTTGGACGCGCTGCTGGATGAGAGTGAGCGAGTTCAATTGAGATGATTCGCCAAACCTTACCTGGCATTGTGGCTGTCCCCATCGCACCGGCCTTTCGTGCCCTGTAAGCCCTGTGGGTTCTGGAGCAAGGCGTCAACAAAGCCATGAATCTATTTCTCATCCTCCTTGCCATTGTCACCGTTTTTCTCTTGCTGATCAAGCTCATTGCATCGTTGATTGGCCGTGTCTCTGAGCGTCTCTTAACTAGTCATTTTCGCGCGCTTGAGGCATTACTAGAGCATAACAAGCTACCGGATGAGTGGCATGATCACCTGAGGAAGATGGCCAAGGGCAACTCAGCCGTCAGCCCTTTAGGCCATCAAAATCCGTGGGAGGAGTCAGCCAAGTCACTCTTGCTAAAAAAAATTCGCGCGCTCTATACCTATTTTGAGACCTCGCCATTCGTTGAAAGCCCAGAAACGCGGGCGCTGCTTTTAGAGCAACTTGCCGATGTGGCACAGCAGTGGGAGGATTCCGACCTCTCTGAAATTCTTGCCTACTATGGGCCGACTGCTTCTATACCACGGTCGTTTTGAAAACACGAGTTTTCCGATGCTCTACCAGAGTGACTAAACTCGTGTTTTCAAACGGAGCTGAGTATAATATAGACACCAAGAAAAAGATTTTCCAACCGCCCCCTGAGCGTGTCGAAGGGTAAGGGCGGAAAATCTTTTTCTTAAAAACTATAGTCAACGCAAATAGTGCTTGAACAAACGAGGTAGGTTTGAAGTCCAGTTCAGACAGTCGGCTGTCTAAGGCAGACTAGCGACTTAATCTATCTATCAACACGCCTACCTCTGCTAAAGCCGACTCTTGGGGCATCTCTCTAATTGGAAAAGGTCCGGTCTCCAATTCAATATCTTGTTGGACAGCATCCAGTATGGCAACCATCCGCGTAGCAATAGAGGCTTGAGCTGCTGCACTATGTCGTTCAAATCGTATCGGCAATTGACTGTAGTCGACCAATTCAAGTCCATATAGAGTTTCAATAAACGTCTTATGATAGGGGATACCAAAGTCAAAATCTAGCGTATCACCACCGTTGAGCGGGAGCGTCATTTGGGGTATAGGTTGATCAACATCAAACTCAGAGATGTAAGCACGCCCCTCTTCAAATATTGGCCTCGGGTCAATGATGGCAATGCGGTATGGATGTGAACCTGGTTCAGATATACGTCTTTGTCGGGAGCGATAGTCTGCAATGCCATGAAAAGTCGGCGCGGATTCGTGGCGATAGTCAATTTCCACAAACACCAATCCGCTTTGCACAATTTTTGAGCGCTTTTGGCGATACGTCTCTCCATCCTGACTCTCCCCCTTATTCGATGGGGAGAGTAGCTCAATCCAAACGACGGGCGCCTTATCACTTCGTTGGCTTTGCGCCAGCTCATAAATCACAACGGCACTATATTCTTTTTCGCTCAATGCGGGTTTCATCAGGACGTCAGGTGCAGGTAAGACAAGAACTGCCCCCGCAGGTTCAGGGTAAAGCGATGGGGTTGATCCACGATTGGGGTCAAGATCATAAATGGTGACATCGGATTCTGGCTCTTCGATATTGTTATCCAAACGACGAATTTGCAGAGACGGCTCTAGCTCAGCCGTATACCCCATGGGCAGCAGTTCAGCACGCAATACTCGCATAAGGTCAGCAATATGATTGGTATGGAAGCCCGCCCAGCCACCTTCAAGCTGCCAATAGCTATGCAGATGAGCATTGATTCCCAAATATTGGTTTATTCGTGAGCGAATCGGTGCCATTTCTTGAATTAGTTAATGATATCAGCTAGAGGAATGCGAATCCCTAAAGCATCATCTACAACATCACCACTGCTGTATGAATGAAATGCTTGAGCTGACTGATAAACCGTTACAGCCGGAACAGAAGGGTAGACCAACCAGCATGATTGAACGCCAAGCGCAAAGTAAACCTTTATCTTTTCCTGTAACGTATGAACACCCTGCATTGGGGAGAGTATTTCAATTGCCAGCAGTGGCATTTCGGTCATTTTTAGAATATCTTCTGCTGGATTCAGTGAACGATTTGGATACAAACAGATGTCGGGTTTGATCGAGTCTTTATACTTGGCCTTAAGTACTTCGTCATCCAAACCACTTACGTCCAGGCTTAACTCTGTAAATGGGGTATATTCACTCCTAACAAAAAATAAGGATGAAAGCTTGGCTTGCAGATAGCTATGATTGTAGGAACCCAATTCGGCTAACTCTTCTGGCGCAATTTCTTCATCAAAGTCAAGTAGTGTTTCTATCATCGGCAGTTTACCTCCGCGAGGATTATAACACCCTCCCTCCTTCCAACACAACCACTTGATCAGCATGGCGCAAGGCCATGGGACGGTGCGAAACAGCCAAGATTGTCTGCTCGTCCTCGGTCGCCAACAGACGTTCCCACAGCAGCGACTCAGTCTCTACATCCAACGCACTGGACAGATCGTCAAAGATCAGCAATTCTGGTCTGCGTACCAACATACGGGCTGCGGCCACCCGCTGTTGCTGGCCACCCGAGAGTTTGACCCCACGTGGGCCAATACGTGTAGCAAGGCCCTCTTCCAACTGTTCCAGATCGGGTTCCAGCACGGTGGTATGAATGGCTTGGGTTAACGTTGTGTCGCTGTATGGTAGGCCAAGTAGAACGTTATCTAGCACGCTATCACTGAAGAGACGAGGCGTTTGGGCAAGGTAAGCGGATCGAGGTGGTACAAAGAAGGAAGCAGGGTCGGCAACAGGTAACCCATTCCAGCGGATCTCGCCTGTGTCTTTCGGCAGTAGCCCTAGTAGCACCTTCAAGAGGGTTGTTTTACCCGCACCTACTTCGCCAGCGATAATCGTAACCTTTCCTCGAATCAACTCTAGCGATACATCACAGATTCCTCGGTCACTCGTAGGATACCTATAGGTCAAATTTTCGATAATCAATGTCTCTAGAGCATCCACATTCGACTTCTCCGTATGAGACAGTGCAGGTTCAGCATGATGTCGATCGGCAAGGGACTGATAGATTGGACCGTGCTCTACCAGAGTTGCTGCAGATAGCTCTGGATTGACCGTTTCTGTTAACCTATCGAAGGCAACTACGGCCTGTTGGTATTGGGTTATGGTTTGGCCAATGTTGATAATCGTGTCATTCAGTGAACCCAAATAGTAGACAAAGAGAACAAAGCTGCCTACGGTAAAGCTTCCCTCAGCCATCGCTGCTGCGGAAACTAGCATGATGGCACCAATCCCCAAATTTGGTATGTTCCGATATAAAGCATCAAGCAAGCTGTGGAGTAGACTATGCCGTAGCATGGCCCGGCGCCGGTCGTTATTAAGATGCTGAAACCGATTGACAATATGAGGTTCTGACGTAGTGACCTGTATGGTCTCTATCACGCCAAAGCTCTCGCCAATAAATTCAGTGATCCGATCGGTACCTTCTCGACTGGATCTGGTAAGCTGTTCCATTCGATTTTGCAATCGATTGGCAATTAGAATGACCAGAACCAATGGACCAAAAACCAAGACCGCTATCCAGGCATTGATGCTCGTCATCACGAATAATGCAGTCAACGCAAAGAGTAGATTTCCCACAAGGAAGGTGGTCAGATAGAGAAAATTCGCGATCGTGTTCGGATCATCTCGCAGGTGGCTGATCGCTTCCCCTGGAGAAGTAGCAAGGGCCTGAGCTGCAGGCTGCTGTAGCATATGGTCCAGTACATTTTTCCGCAGCAACACACCTATAGGATGACGGGCAAAGCGATTGCCAACGATGTCGATCATCACAGTCACGGCACGGGCCAACCCGAGTCCAAACAGCAACCACAATAGCGTTTGGACGTTCCAGCCAACAGTTGCTTGGCTAGTGGTTCCTTGCGTGGCAAGCTGCTCAAAGAATTGCCCAATCAGCAGCCCCCGCGCCTGAGGTAGCAGCGCGAGAAAAATGAGTTTGGTGCCGAGCATCAGCAGATAGGTCCACGTTTGGTAACGGAGCAATTGCCAGAAGCATAGGATAGTTCGTTTCATGCGAACTCGTTTCATGCAGACGCTATCCCCCTTTCAGCGCTATACTTCGCCGGAAAAGTCTTGTCCCGACTCTGGCCCAGCCCTCACTGGGAAATTCCGACAAGGAAGGACAGAACTTTTCTGGCCATTTATAATTTTAACAGTGACGCAAAACGCGAAGACGGGTTGGCTTCCAGTTGTGCGCGTGGCCCATGTTCAATGATGTGCCCTTCGTCTAAAATCAGCACCGTATCCACGCTGTGGATTGTGGCCAGCCGATGGGCAATGATGATGGCGGTCCGTCCGTCTAGTAGATGGTCAATTGCACGGGTTAAGCGTGCCTCGGTAGCGGGATCGAGTCGTGACGACGCTTCATCCAGAATAACAACGCTGGGGTTGCGCAAAAATATCCGTGCAAAGGCGACAAGTTGCGCCTCCCCTGCCGATAATCCGCTGCCGCTGGCTGTTAGCTGCGTATCTAGACCTTGGGGCAATCCCTTCAGCCATTCCTCCAATCCCAATGCATGAAGAGAAGCCAGGATTTGCTGGTCAGTTGTCCCCGGATTCCAAATGCTTAGATTCTCTCGAAGCGTGGCATGAAAGAGCTGAACCTGCTGAGTTACTAATCCCACCTGCTGGCGCAACTGCTCTAGCGGAATGTCACGTATGTCGGTCAAACCCTCGGCTTGAGAATGACCTAGACTGATAGTTCCCTTACTTGGATCGTACATCCGCAACAGTAGGCGAGCAAGTGAGCTTTTGCCGCTGCCAGTTCGTCCGAGCAGACCTAATCTTGTTCCAGCTTCAAGTTTGAAAGAGACGTCGTCTAGAACGGGTATCTTCTCGGTATAACCAAACGTAACCCGATCGAAGTGTACGGCTGGAGGGCATTCAGAAAAATTGTCGTTTTGCCAACGTATATTTTGAAAACTGGCGTTTTTTATAGACTCTATTGGAGAAGCTAAACGCTGGTTTTGAAGCAGAGCCGAGTTGGGTGGTAATGTATCCTGAACATCTATAATTCGGCTCTCCTGCTCCTGCAGCTCACGCAGGCGCACGATGCTTCCTCCAGCCCTTTGCAGCTCCTCAATTTGGCGGGTGATCACATTGATGGGCAAGGTTAACATGAGCGAGTAATGATGGACCTGCAGGATAGTACCTATTGAGATGCTAGACTGCCAGAAAAGCCAAGCACATACGCCCAGCATAGAGACGTTCCCTATGGTAAACAAGATAGTAACCATGGCAAAAGGGACGCCAAAGGTAAAATTTTCCCAAAGGCTTTTGCGGAAAACAGTCCGCATGAGGGAATAGAAGCGTTGCATCATGTAGCCCACGGCCCCATTGGCTCGGATCTCTTCCAACCCACCAAGTCGTTCTTCCAGATAGGCATATAGTTCAGCATTGCTCTGACGGTGTGCCGCGGCGTAAGGGACACCCCAATTGCGCAAGCGAGCCAGAATAAGCAACATGATGAATGTCTGCCCGAAACCAATCAGCCCGATGCGCCAGTCCGTGTGCGTTAGCAATCCAAGGATGCCCACCAGGAGAATCAGATTGCCTACAATCAAGAATACAAACTTCGAGAAGAAGTTGACCAATGTTGTTACATCACCATCAAGCCGCTCGATCATTTCGCCTGGCGTCCGTGCATAGTGGAACGTGAGATCAAGGTGGAGGCAGTGCTTCATCAGATCGATCCGCAAGTCGTTGGTCGCTGTCCAGGCAACAGATTCACCCAGGTAGGATGCACCGATTGCGCAGAGCTGGCGAACGAAGACGATGCCAATCGTCAGTCCGGCAAGTCTGGTGAGCAGATCTAGCCCACCTCCCGTCGTTGCGCTGTCTAGAAATAGGCGCATGAGCTGGGGAGGTATCAATTGCAGTGCAATGCCCGCCAGCAGCAAGATAGCCATCAGTGTGACTTGTCGCCATTGAGGCCGCAGATAAGTTTGCAAGAGGGTATAGTAAGTATGAAGGGGGAGGTTCAATTCAGACACTCCGATTTATGTACCTAACCAAATGCTTTGATGCATGATGGGCAAGAAAGTTGCTAATGGTGAATTGCTAATGGTAAATGGTGAATGGTGAATGAAGATGCCTTGGAAGCAAATCTGTTCACCATTCATAATTCACCATTTATCATTCTGGCTTGTCCAAGTTAGGAACTTAATAACCTTGTTCATTTCTCAGGGATATACCGCGGTCAGCCCCCTTCACGAATTCCCAAAGATGCTTCATTTCCGTGCATGTATCTAGCAGTTCGTCCAATGGACCGTAACCGACCATCTGTCCATCTTGGAGAACGATAATCTGATCAGCTCGCATGAGCGGTGTGCGACGGTTGGATACGGCTAGGCAAGTGAGATCGTTCTGCGCATCTAAACGGTCCCAGAGCCTTTTCTCCGTTTCTACATCCAGGGCACTGGAAAGGTCATCTATCACCAGCAGATCAGGTTTGCGGACAAACATGCGGGCTGCCGCTGCACGCTGCACCTGCCCACCAGAGAGCTTGACGCCTCGAGGTCCTATAATGGTCTCCAAGCCAGCATCCAAGGTGGCAATATCTTTCTCAAAAACAGCAGCCTGGATTGCTTCAGTAAGGTCTGCTTCTTCTACAGGTAGGCCAAGCACGAGGTTGTCGCGTAAGGTCTCACTAAATAACTGAGGAACTTGAGGTGTGTAGGCTGTTCGTGGTGGTACAAAGAAGGTGATCGGTTCTGCTACTTTCGTCCCATTCCAGCGGATTTCGCCTCTTTCTTTGGCGAGCAGACCCAACAGTACCCGCAGCAATAGCGACTTGCCCGCACCAATTCTCCCAGTAATCACCGTGAAAGAGCCTCGTTCAAGCTGGAAGGAGATGTCTTGAATTCCGTGGTTCTTGTTATTTGTATCGGTAGCGGATTTCCCACAGTCAGTTTGACGAGTGATTTGACGAGGCGTGTAGGTCAAGCCCGTTACCTCTAATGTCTCGAATGGCTGGGTAAGTGCATCTTGCAATTGGGTATTATTCACAGGGTAAGAGATGGCTTTTTCAATAGGATACTCAGCGCTTTGTCGGAGATGCGGATAGATTGGATGCGGTTCAACCAAAAGGTGAGCGCTCCTATATTGATCCTCATCCTGATTCGCATTTGTACCTTCATTCTCTTCATCATCACTCAATAGAAACTCACCCAACCGTTTCAATGAGACGGCCACTTGCCTATAGTCAGTTAAGTACGAGCCTAAATCGGGCGTTATCCTGGTCAGCCAAGCCAAGTAAGAGATATAAATGACAAAATCACCAATCGTAAAAGCGCCTGAACGCATGGATTCGGCAACAAGCAGCAGAATGGCACCTGTTCCTATATCCGCGAGATTACTCGATATGGATCGGAGTCCCTGGTTCAATACGACATCGGCCACCATTGCTTTGCGCCTAGTTTCATTGAGGGATTTGAGGTGGTGGACGGCACGATGTTCTGCACCCGCAACCTGGAATGCCTGTACTGAGCGCAACATCTCGCCAAGCCAGCCTGTCACATTGGCAACCGCCTGGTGATTGGCTTGACGATAGTGTTGAATTCGTTTGCCTGCGGCGTTGACCAGCAGAACAGTCCCAAGCAACGGCACAAATACGATAAAGGTAACAAATGAGTTGATTGAGGTTAGTATCCAAAAAGCACTACCAAACATAACAAGTTGGGCAAATGGTTCCCCAATGGATGCGATGAAGCCGCCAACCTCTCCTGCATCTTCGCGTAGGCGACCGACGGCCTCCCCCGAGGATGCCGGCAAAGCGTGCTTATCTGGGCGCACCAAAAGGTGCCGAAAGATGTTGACGCGCAGCAGTGTACTCAGGGAAATGCTAACGGTCATCCCCATGAGATTGGCGCTGAGCAGTACCCCTATTCGCCCAATTTCGATTGCGACCAGCAGACCTGTAATTGTCCAAAGGTTCAGCCCGGCAGCCTGATGGCCAGATAATGTATCAAAAAAGTGGCCAATGACCAGACCTGGAAATAGGGGGAATAGATAAAAAAGGACTTGCACAATAAGGCTATCGGCAAGCACTAGCCCCTTACGAAATAGGCTCAGCTTCCATATTTGGTGCAAACTGTTCATAGAACCCCTTATCTACACTCAGCTCCGTTTGAAAACAGGTGTTTGGTATCTCTGGTAGGGCTTCGGAAAACACCTGTTTTCAAAACGACCGCAATATAACTTCATCCGTGGAGCTTATCAACCCCGAATCTTCTAGCCCTACCTGCAGAAGTTGCGCAAACTTGGAAGTAGGCGAATTGGCCAACGTTAAACGCGGTCCGATTTCCGCAATACGTCCTTCCTCAAGGATCATGATGGTATCAGCACGCTCAACGGTGGCTAAGCGATGGGCAATCACAATGCCTGTTCTATTGCGAAAGAGCCGATCGATCGCGCTTTCTATGTGATGTTCTGTCATTGGATCCAAGCGCGAAGAGGCTTCATCTAGAATAATGAGGGCGGGATCAGTTAGGAAGATCCGCACAAACGCTAACAATTGAGATTCACCTGCTGATAGCTGGCTATTCTGTGGATCGAGCATGGTCTCCAGGCCATCTGGTAATGCTTCGAGCCAAGCGCCAAGGCCAATCTCATGGAGCGTGTGGACGATCTGACTGTCTGCTATTGACTCGTCAAAAAAGGTGAGGTTGTTGCGGACCGTTGCGCCAAAGAGCTGCACGTCTTGAGTGACCAGACCAACCTGGCGGCGTAGCTCATGTAGGGAGAGCTCTTGGAGTAAATCGTCATTGAGGCGAACGGTGCCTGTTGTTGGATCAAATAGGCGAAACAGCAACCGTGTAAGCGTTGTCTTTCCACTACCCGTATGTCCTAGAATACCCAGCACTTCACCTGGCTGTAAAGTGAACGAGATATCATGCAAAACTGTATTACCAGGGGTGTAGGCAAACGAGACGTGAGCAAAATCTACCTTAACGCCATTCGATTTGGCATCTGTTGGGTCCGTTGCTATTGGCTCGGTTGTGATTGCCCCTGTTTCTGTCGATTCGTTATCTGAAACGTAGCCGTCTGAAAAATATCCGTATTTTGCCGACAATTTCTTTTGCCCTGTATCAGCAATCTTACTCTCGGTTTCGAGGAGATCCTGGACACGAACAATGCTGGCCATGGCCCTCTGAAAATCCTGCACCTGCCGATTGATCTCTTCAACGGGACGCATAAGCATCTCTGAATAGCGATAGATTAGGTAGGCTGTGCCTAGCGTAATTAAATTGTTGGTATAGAGATTGGCAATAAAGAGCAAGGTGAGCGCGGTAACAATGGTAAAGAAGAGGCGAGGTGCACTCATGGTGAGTGTACCTACCGTGTTGGCTGTTAGCCCCTTTTTCAATAGTAGATGGTTATGCTTTTGCATTTGGCCTACAGAATAAGCTGCAGCCCCATTGGCGTGTAGATCCTCTATGCCCAAAAGCCGCTCCTCCAAAAAGCTAAAGAGGTCGGCTACAGCCTGACGCAAGACTATCCAATAAGGAACGGCCACGTCTCGTAGACGCATCATAATGAGCAACCCGGCCAGGGTCATGGCGGTGAGCATCCCTGTTAACCAAAGATCGACTTGAGAAAGGTACAGTAAGACCCCAACGACCAAAAGCACATTTCCAACCAGCATCACCATAAAGCGAGAGAAAAAATTGCCCAAAGCCGTTACATCGCCATCGATACGTTCAATCAGCTCACCTGGCGTGTGGTTGTTATGAAACGATAAGTCTAGCTGCATACAGTGAAGGGCAATATCTGTACGCAGTTGGTTGGTGGCCATCATGCCTAAGTTTTCAGCCACATATGTTTCGAGTACGGAGACAATTTGGGTGACAATAGCAATGCCAAGAAAAAGTATCGCCGTCCGTACCAGAATGTGAAGCGGTTCTCCAGCCACAGCCCCATCAATAAAGCGACTAAGAATTGTAGGGCTGTAGAGTTGTAATCCAATCACGGATAGTAGCAAGAGGAAGAGCCAAGTTGCTTGTTTCCAGCGTGGCTTTAGATACGTAAGAAGCAGCTTAGTGTAGGGATTCACCATTTTAGGCTGCCGCCTGCAGCTTTGCCGCTGATTCCATTGTCACAACTGCTTTGTAAGACAAGATCTTGCCATCTTGTAACAGAAATTCGACATCTTCTTCTATAGGCGCAACTCCGTCACGTCTTCCCATGTCCGTAGAAACAGCGGCAAAACAGGTTACTTTGTCACCATCAACATGAACGTTACCTACTTGGATTTCACCATTATCATCGATGACACGTTGGATGCGAGCCAGCAGTTTCTCCTTGCCACGTGTAATCTTCGGCGGTTCGTCATCAGAAATGATCCCAATACGCACCACATCATCGGCCAAAAGCGGAGCAGCTACGGATGTGTCCCGTGCGGCAAATGCTTGGTAATATTGGCGAACAATGGCCTCATTCTCCTGTTGTTGGGTTGTATCCATGCCTGTAGATTCCATAGTCATTGCTCCTTTGATGAACCGTTGTTCTGAATAAAGGTGAAGTTGCACTCGGGCCGAAAGAATAGCCGTAGCGGCGCGGTTGCTTACATTCAGCTTACGATAAATATTTTGTAGATGCTTCTTTAACGTGTTCTCGGCCATGATGAGCTGGTGGGCAAGCCCACGATTCGTGAGCTGGGCTGCATCTTCCTGGCCAAGCAGCATAAAGATAGACCACTCGCGTTGGGTCAATGCTGACCACTGTTCGACACCGTCAAGCAATTCTTCTGAGAAAGGTGTGAGCATGGGGCGTTGGATTAGTCTGGGTAGTGAATCCACAGTAGCATAAGGAGCGTTCGCGCAGCCACTGTTAGTATCGTGTGTATCTGTAACAAGCGTCACTCTGTTAGAGGTATCTCTATTGAGTACATCATTGCCAGTTGCATCCGTCTCGGTTATCTCCTTGCCATGAGCAAAGAGAAGCTGGGCATTGTGCAAGATATAGCCAAAACCGCGCCGGGTCTCTAAGTATTTTGGTGCGTTGGCACAGTCGGAGAGCTTTTTGCGCAGCCGGAAGATCACCAAGTCGACTGCCATTGGGTTCGCCTGTGCAGGGGCATCCTCCTGCCCATCTACACCCCACATGGCCGCTAGCAATTCTTGCTTACTAACCACTTCACTGAGTTGACGGCCCAAACAATCGAGGAGCCGATACTCTTGAGGCGTCAGTTGAATTTCCCGATTATCGAGGATTACGGAACGACGGCGTTGATCGATTGTCAAAATGGACAAGGAGCGACTCCTCAGTTAATGGTGTAGCATTTCTTCCTGGGGCAAGTATAGAACGTTCTACAGAAAAGTTCAATCACTGGTATAGGGTAGAAAGGGAGTATGAATTGAAATGAAAATGAAAAAGAGTTACTATAGATTTTTTTTGCCCGATCCATTATAATTGGATCAGGATATAGACAAATAAATATTTTGAATGATTTTGCCCTGGTATCACCCATTTGGATGCCAGGGCTTTTTGATTGGCTCTATAGGGGATCCAAGGAACCCGCTGGCTCGGATCGTAAAACCACTCTGAGAATCATTGGATTTCAATGTCAGATCTTGGAAGTGCCTATAGAGTATTTTGATTTTGGAGCTTACATGGCAAAACAAACAATAGACTTTGATGGCGTCTGGAAAGAGGCGCTTGAAATTTATTTTGAGGAGTTCATCGCCTTCTTCTTTCAAGACGCTCATGCTGGGATTGACTGGTCCCGCAAGCCTGAATTTCTGGATAAGGAGCTTCAGCAGGTAACACCAGAATCAGAAATTGGCAATCAGCGGGTCGATAAACTGGTCAAAGTGTGGCTGAAAAATGGTCAGGAAGCCTGGGTACTGGCCCATGTTGAAGTGCAAAGCCAGCACGAAACCGAGTTTGCCAAGCGGGTCTACATATACAACCATCGTCTATTTGACCGATTTGACCGCCAAGTGGCTAGCTTTGCTATCCTGGGAGATGAAGGTCCGAAATGGAAGCCACGTCAATATACCTATGAGCTTTGGGGGACAAAAGTCGATTTTGAGTTCCCTGTGGTAAAATTGTTAGACTACCGTGCAAGATGGGCTGAACTAGAAGCTAGTAGTAACCCTTTTGCCACTGTGGCCATGGCACACCTCAAAGCCCAAGAGACGCGGAACGATACGGATGCCCGAAAAGAGTGGAAATGGACCTTGACGCGAATGCTCTATGAGAAAGGGTTTAGCCGGAACGATATCCAAACGTTGTATCGTTTTATCGATTGGGTACTGCGACTACCCAAAGCATTAGAAGAAGGTTTTTGGCAGCAAGTTCAGTCTTATGAAGAGGAGCAGAAAATGGCATACGTAACATACGCAGAAAGACGAGGAATAGAACAAGGAATAGAACAAGGTGCCAAGATTCTTCGCGAGATGTTGCTGGAAATATTGGCGTTTAATAATTCGCTAATAACAGAGCAATTTGAATATATAGAAGAACATCTGGAAAAGATAGCAGAGCTAGAAGTTCTAAAGGAGTTAAATTCTCTAGCTCTTACAGATAAGGATTTGGCACAATTTTACGTTAGATTTGAAGAAGTACTTGAAGAAACCCTGCAGGATGCTAAAGAGGAAAGCCAGACTCTCACGGAGGTAAATGACGATGTCAACGGGTATCTATAGATGAATCAGTTCCGGTCGTAGCTTTAACTTTTTTAACCAAACCACAAGGGCTACCAATGAGCATCCAAGTCCCCACAATCGTCGACCAAGAACAGATCTCATTACTCTACATTCGCAAGGCAGCACTTGGAGAGTAAAATGACCAAAGCAAACGCGTTAACGGCAGACACCTTGCCACGAGCCGACTGGCGTTTTGTCGCCCAGAACATACGGCGGGTGCGCGGTGATCGGATGGGCATTTTTACCGCTCTGCTCAAAAAGTATGGCGATGCCGCTGCACTTCGCCTTGGCCCTGTTGTGCTCCATGTCTTTGGGCATCCAGAACATGCCCAGCACATTCTGCAAACCAATCAAAAAAATTATCGTCGCGATCATCACGTCAATGAGCCGGTTAAGCTTTTTACAGGACAAACCATGTTTACCACTGACGGTGAACCGTGGCTTCGCCAGCGGCGCTTGATGCAACCTGCATTTCATCGTCGTCAGCTCACTCGGCTAGCCGAGATAACCGTTGCCGTCACCGATCGGATGTTGACCCGTTGGCGTGAAGCCCAAGAACAACCGCTTGACATGCAGAGCGAGATGACCCGTACTACGCTAGAAATCATCGGTTTAGCCCTTTTCTCAGCTCAGTTGACTGGTCATCAAACAACCGCTAATCATACAGTCGATCATGAAGCGGCACTTGGTCAAGCCTTATTGGAAGGCAATGAGTTTGTCATTTACCAAATTGATATTCCCATTACCCCACCACTGTGGGTCCCAACGCCACGTAATCAACGCTTTAATGCTGCAATGCGGGAGATCGACTCGTTCCTCTATTCCCTAATTGATGACCGCACCGAGAATCCTATGAGCGATGAGCGTCAGCACGATCTAATAGACATGCTGCTCAATGCTCGCGATGAGGAGAGTGGTGAGGGAATGTCCAAACAGCAGGTGCGCAATGAAATGGTCTCACTCTTTTCCGCAGGCCACGAAACGACGGCCAATGCCTTGACTTGGACACTCTATTTGCTTTCGCAACACCCAGACGAGGCCGTGAAAGTGCAAACCGAAGTTGACACAGTCCTTGGTGATCGGCTACCAACTGCAGACGATCTCACAGCCTTGCTCTATACCCGCCAAGTGATTGAAGAAAGCCTACGGTTGTACCCGCCAGCGTGGGCGTTGGTACGGGAATCCATTGAGGATGATGTGGTTGGTGGGTGGACGGTCCCCGCTGGTGGCCAAGTCACCATCGCGATAGCCGAGATTCATCGTCATCCAGAGTATTGGGATGCACCCAACGAATTTCGCCCTGAGCGCTTTGCACCCGAACAGGAGACAGCTCGACACCGGTTCGCCTATATGCCCTTTGGCGGTGGGCCGCGTCAATGCATTGGAAAGCACTTTGCCTTAACGGAAGCAACGCTAATTCTGGCCATGCTAATGCAACGTGTCGAGTGCCAGCTTGCTCCTGATTATGTCGTTCAAACCAAAACCATCATTACACTCCACGCACGCGATGGTTTGCCAATGAACCTCGTATGGCGTTAGATCATGAAATAGATCACAGATTCCCTCATGAATGTAGGTGTAACGTGAACACACAAATCAGTGAATCCAAACTAGATTTTTACCATGAGAACGGTTACGTTGTCATTGAAGGGCTCCTCGATGAAGCCGACCTAGGTCTCTGGCGCGAAGCACTTCACCAAGCCACCGAGCAACATATGGCCCTAAACGCGCACCACAACCAGAACCGTGATGGATATTATAAAGATGTTTTTATTCAGTGCGTAAACCTTTGGAAGACGAGTGAGCAAATCAAGCAGTTGATTGTTGCTCCGCGGCTAGGTAAGCTAGCAGCAGAGTTGGCTGGCGTGGATGGTGTGCGCCTTTACCACGACCACGCGCTGATTAAGCAGCCGTGGGCCAATCCTACCAACTGGCACATCGACAACCCTATGGATCCCTTCTACTCTCGACAGTCCATCATGCTGTGGATTGCCTTGGATGATGCCACTTTACAGAATGGTTGTATGTACTTTCTGCCAGGCACCCACAAGAGCAGCCACTTTGAGCAATTTCACGGTAACCTTGGTGAGGCGAAGATCGATAGTTTGTTGAGTGCATATCCTGAGTGGGCACATATCGACCCGATACCAGCTGAAGCGAAGGCAGGAGCAGGTGTTTTTATCAACGGCATGGTTGCCCACGCTGCCGGCCCAAACATGACAAACCATCCACGCCGAGCTATGGCTATGCTCTTTATGCCTGAAGGCTCCGTTTATAACGGCCAACCGGCTGCACTACCTAAAGAGTTAGTGGCCCAACTGACCGTAGGCGATTTGCTTCAAGATGACCTTCATCTTCCATTAATCTACTCTCAATAGTTCATGTTGCACGAATTGACGAATCTGCATCTCGTATGGGTCCATGCAATTGCGGTAGACGCGCAGCAGTAAATCCCCAAAAGCATTAAGCTCCAACACAAAGTGGCGGCGTAGGTCAGGGGTAAAGAGCAGATCGATGCCCGTATAAAACGCATCAGGAAAACAAGCCGCGGCACGTTCGCATGTATTTTCTACTTCTTGCCACGGCTCAACACCAATTTTGTCAAGCAGCACTTCAATCGGCTCACGGTTGTTGCCAAGATGGAGGTTGGTGAAGGGAGAGTTGCTAAGACGAAGGACGCTATGTTGGGCCTGACCGCCAATCGCCAATACGCGGACATCAAAGCGTTGTCCGTTTAAGCTACCTTTGGGAATCCACTGTTCGACGTGAACACGGTGGCGACAGATTGCATCGATGAGTCGTCGAATGGTCGCGTGTTTATGAATGGTGCATACTTTGAGGCTGTTGAACAAGCGCCACTGGTCATCATATTCGATGGTTGTACTTGCTTTTTCTTGACGCCCGTTTGTTTCATAGGCAATAGCTCCCGAGGCGCTAGATCCATGGGCTAACTTAATAAAGACGCGCCGAATGCCCCGTTTGTCCATTTGGTGACGTAATTCGTCATAGTTGTGAACGGGAGGCAAAAAGGGCGGGATTGGAATGTCCGCGGCTTGGAGGGTCTCCTGGGTAGCTCGTTTATCGAACATGGTACGAATCGCGCTTATGCCATTCATGATGGAATGTGGAGGAGCAGTGGCACGTTGCCCTTCAATCTGTTCGAGAACGGAGCAAAACCCTAGGTACCACTGGCGTGAAGAGTAGATAAATCCTTCCGGATGTTGAATTGGCTTGCTACGCTCAAAGTGCGGTTCAACTTGGTCTCTACCGAGTTCAAGCAACAATTGTTCCGATTTTGACGATTTGCCGGGTGACTCGATTCGCAAGATGTCTCCCGGCTCCAGCATCTCCCCTAAAGAAACATGACCTGCAATCAGGTCAGGGTAGTCAACCACCTTGGCTGAAGGTAGTTTCATTCGATCTAAGGCTGCTTGGAAACGAGTGATGCGCTGATCATCGACCGAACCGATGATGACAAATCTTTTCCCCAATCTATTCATCGAGTGTCTATTCACTGAGCTTCTATTCACCGACCGCTACGTAGCGCCAGCCATCATCATCTTCCTGCTGGTCGCCCACATCGACAGAGAGTGGCAGATTGGTAAGCTGAGTCATCATCTCGTTCGACAAATAGTGGTAATGAAGATCGAGCTTTTGCAGCCTGTGGACCTTCTCTGATTCGAGCAGCGCCTTCCCACCCGTATCCGTTAGCGTGCCAAGCGAAAGATCAAGGATGTCAATTTGGTCGAGAATGGGTGCATTGGCGACGGCTGTAGCAATTTCATCCGCATTGTCTGCATCGCGCAATCCAAGATAGCGCAGGTTAGGAAAGAGGCTTTGGGAAAGCAGCGGCACAAGGTGTTTGACTTCTGTGGTGCGGCCATATTCGTCTGTGCCAATATACAATTCAAGATGGGTCAAACTGGGAAAGTTAGAGGCCAAAATGTCATCAACAACTTGGTGGTTCAGACCACCCGTTTCGACAACCAAGCTAGTAAGGTTAGCGTGATCAATGGTCCCAAACTGCAGTCCATCCCCACCTCGGGTTCCAAAATGGGTAAGCCTTGGATAAGCTGCGAGCAGTGGTGAGACGTCTGATTGTACGATCCACGAAATTTCGTTTTCTTCGTACGTGATGTCGCCCAAAAAGATGGCGTAAAGGTTAGGGAGTTTGTCTTTCGCACGGACAAGCTGGGTAATGGCAGTGGCGGAACTGGCGTCAAATTCTTCCCCCATCCAAGCACCAATCACTATGCCTTTTGCATGAACTGCCTGCGGATTTTCAGCAAACTGGGCAAATTTGCCCGCCCAATCTGACTCGTCGTAGTCGACACTGATACGATAAATGTCTTCCGAATGGGGTATACCCTGATCGGGGAAAAATGTCCGCACAGTACTACCAGCAAATTGGGTGAGATGTTCGTTAAACATGGCGGCTCATGTGTGGAAATGGGTGAAAAGGGTGTAAACTATAAAGGAATCGCCGGAAAGAGACGCTAAGGAGCCAACCATGCAAATGCGATTTCCGATTCAGGAACTGATGAGTGAAGAAGCCTGTTATGAAAGGCTTCAAG
>JBCCHB010000101.1:0-61474 GCA_039028975.1 Chloroflexota bacterium | reverse complement strand
TGTCCATCACTACAAATTTTATGGGTGCCTTTGGGTTTCGGGGCGAGAATGTAGCCAGTCGAGTGCGTCGCACTGTTCAGAGAAAGATCCAAGCGCCCATCCGCAATTGAACAGTGCGACGCACTCTTGTACCCCCAAACTAAAACGCACCCAGTTTTGTTCCGTTCCTCAATTTTCGTTCCTAAGTAGCTCGTTGGTTAGATACATGAACATATGAAAATCTTCGGACCTTAGAATCCCTTCTTCATGATTTGACGGATTCTTGCCCGAACTGACGCGGCTTCATCGATCATGGCCTTGTCCAACAGTTCTCCAACCTCGTCTTGATACTCAGCATGCTGCACCGCCAGTTCATAGAACCCATTGTAGGCCCATGCTCGGACAAACTTATTCTTCTCAGTGAGGCATTCCTGCAAAAATGCTTCTACGTGGTTTTTACCATCATGGGAGATGGGCATATAAGATATGCATTGAAGGATGTGAAGCTTGGTTTCCCAGTGCTTAAATGTGGGCAAGGATTCGTAGACCCGTTCCACTTGAGCAGCTTCAATCTCGCTTCCCGATTCAAAATGCTTTTTGAGAAGCCATGTTGCACCTTTTTGGTGTGATTCCTGGGTAAGCAGCACTATGAGTTCAGCCGAAAACCCAGGCTCCTGGCCATAGATCTCATAGACGGAATGGAGCTTATCGGTAGATTTTCCGTCCCATTCGCTTATCCCCTGGTGTATACTCATGCTCGGCTCATGATCGATATTTGGCTGAAACAGCCTCTTCTCGCTCTCGTACCCGCGGCCAAGCGTGGGGAAACCGCGGATTGGCAATCGTGTTTGGACCTGGCTGATATGGAAAGCGTTGGGTAAAATCATCCACCAGTTCCATGCCAAATCCTGGCTTGTCCGAAAGGGTTATGATGCCATTTTTGGGAACATATGGCTCTTTTAGGAGTCCCTCTCGAAAACCATTGGGATACATAAAGAACTCACACATGTGGCCGCTGGCAACCGCGGCAACGATATGAGAATTGCACATTGTCCCTAGACTAGTACTCCAGTTGTGGGGAACAATCTTGATACCATGTTGATTGGCCAGTTGAGCGATACGCCACTCTTCGGTCAGGCCAATGTAGTGACAGTCTGTCTGAATGGCGTCGTAAATTTCTTGAGTTATCCAAGGTTCAGCCTTTGCAACTGAGCGCAAACTCTCGCCACCCCAAAGCATGACGTTGGGCATTTGATCCTTGATTGTTTGGTAATCTGCAAACTGGGCAGGGCCTTGATCACCCATTGGCTGCTCAAAAAAAAGAAAGTTCAGCTCGTTGATGATGGGAGCGATCTCTATGCACTCATCAAAGGTCCAGCTATCGTACCCCTTCTTTTCCAGCCCTAGATCGAAATCCGGTCCAACGGCTTCCCGCAGCTGTTGGCAGATTTCGCCCAACTTGGTTGGGTTGACGCTCGCTTCATCCCAATCGGTTCCTGGACGCCATTTAAAGGTATCAAAGCCCAATGCTTTATAGCTCAATGCCTCTTCAATCAGCGCTTCGACACCATATGCCTGCCCATCCCCCCGATCATAATAGGTCCACATGACACCCCCGCTGGCATATACGTGTACTTCTGGATTGGGTTCATGATCACCAGCCAAAATCTGGTAGACAGGTTGGCCTTTGGCCCGGCCGATGATATCCCAGCAAGCCACGTCGATCCCCCCACCAACGGACATGGTGGGTATATCAAAGGGGTTCTGTCCGACAAGGTGACTGTAATCACGTTCAGCATCCCTTGGTTCGCCAGGTCCAATCCCAATGATGCCTTGGTCGGTGAAGACTTGAATGACCGCTGCGTCCCGTTTGGTTAGGACTACAGGTCCACATTCGTGGATATAGGAGCCATCGGCTGGTTTATAGGTGATAGGTGTCACCATAATTTCAGTGATGGAAATGGGCTCGCGGCCAAGTTGCTCAAGTAACTCGTTAATAGATAAAATGTCGGTTTCGTTTGTCATGTGGAAATATGGGATAGGGTTTACTGGCGGTCGTGATATATTACTGCTACTTAACACTACAACGAGACTTTGTCATTTAGAGGAAGGCGGCGAGAAACTTTCTGGCTGGTTACCCAAGATTTCTCGCTCCGGACTCCACTCGAAATGACAGGGTGTGCCCAAAGTTCCATCGCAATACTACAGAGAAAACTGTTAATTTATGCAGAGTGTTGAGTATAGATGGCTAACAACCACAACTTGAATGAGAATCAAATGCGTTAGGCGTGTGTCCTAGCTCAATAAGCTGCTGTTGAGACTCACTCAGCTTGATCCAGGGTGCTCTGGGTTTGTCGGCCGTCACGACAAGGGGGCGTCCATCAATCAAGGTGAGCGTGTTGCGAACAAGCTTGGTACCTTTGCGAGGATTCATGCGCACATCGTAGAAGGTATAGTCCCCTTCCTCAATGCGAAAGAGGGCTACGTCGGCCAAGGCACCTGGCTTGAGCGTACCCACCTCTTTCTCCAAACCCATAACTTGGGCTGGGCGTGCTGTTGATGCGTAGATAACCTCTTCAAAGCTCATACCCAGGGCCATAAATTTGCTCAAGCAAGTGGGCATATCAAACATGGGACCATCAATACTCAGTTGATGAATGTCGGACGAGATAACATCCGGTTTGTACCCCGCATCCATGAGTGCCGCTGCCGTTTCGAAGGAGAAAGAGCCAGCACCATGACCAATGTCCAATATGATACCACTCTCCCAGACGCGTTTGGCTTCGTCACGCAAGTTACCCTGTTCATCAATGATGCGCATGTCACCGCCAGTAAAACAGTGGGTCAGGATGTCATTGGGCTTCATATAATCGAGAACGCTAGTGATCTCTGGTGGCCCCATACCAATATGAACCATTAGAGGCAGCTCACAGCGGTCTGCGGCTTCCCGAGCACGGAGCAGCGGCTCGATACCAGTACCCCGGGTTGTGTTCTGGTCGATGCGAGCTTTGACACCCAAGGCAATATCACGGTTGAGATCAATGAGCTGACAGCAGATGTCCACATCACAATAATCCAAATTAGAGAGTTCCCACGTATTCGCAGTGAGTCCAATGGAGGAGATATTGAGTAAAGCATAGATCCTGGCAGTGGAGGGCTGAATGATGAATTCCCGAAAGCCAGGGAAATTGTATCCACCTGCCGAGCCAACATCCAGCCATGTGGTGACCCCACTACGAGCCGCTACTGGGTCGGCATGAATTCCATAGTAGCTCACACCATGATAGACGTGAGTATGCAGATCGACTAAGCCAGGCGTAACGTATTGCCCACTGGCATCAATGACGCGAAAGGCAGACTCTTCCGGAATCGCCTGATCAACAGCCGCAATGTGGTTTCTCTTTATCGCCACATCCAGCAAACCACTATACCCACTCCCCGGATCAACAACATGGCCACCTTTAATTAGCAGATCAAATCGCATATACCACCTCGTATGATATGTGTTCGCCAGTAAAATTTCCGCCGGTTTTTATCCGATTTGCTCTGGGCACGCCCTAATAGAGAAGGCATCCCCAAATATAATGGAAACAGACTTTATCTAGCTATCTATGTTGGTTACAGCGGTTCAAAGGGGTCGAACTAAGTCATACTTAAGTATCTGTATCAGGATCAACGCCCAAGGCCAATAGTTTTGCAGCAAGAGCATTAGCTCGTTGACGCTCGTGTTCAGCTTCTTGTTTTGCTTCGTCAGCACGTTGGCGCTCCTCCTCGGCACGTTGGCGCTCCTCCTCGGCACGTTGGCGTTCCTCCTCGGCACGTTGGCGTTCCTCCTCGGCACGTTGGCGTTCCTCCTCGGCACGTTGGCGTTCCTCCTCTGCGCGTTCGGAACCGGTGAGAAGTAGCTCATCCTCAATGGTGGCCCAACGCAACCATTGCTCTTCTTTGCCTTCAAAGGCGCCTTGCCAAAGAATAAGACCTAGTTCAACCCTGGGTAAAATTGTGTCAGGCCGCAACAAATATTGGCCTGCATTCAGCTCATAAACGCGTAATGGTTCACTCTGTATCTGGAGCTGGGGATCATAAATCACATAGTAGTCCACGCGCATTCTAGCATAGGCATTTAGCTTTCTTTCTGCTTCACCACCCTCTTTGTTGGAAACAATTTCGAGCACGACATCTGGTGGTTTGCCAAATTCCCAGATAAAGTAGGAACGATGTCGCTTCTGCCACCAATCTCCTGCTAATTGCACGTCAAGGCTAACAAAAACATCCGGGACAATTGGAGGCATATTGATAGCAGAGAAGATCCCGACATTGGCATCGGCCAAATAGGGTTCAGGCAGGTGATTGGAACTGTAAAGCGGCTCGACCAGCAATCTTTGCTGCTTGGCTGACGGTAAATTATCCACAGGCTCTTCATCCTCGGTAATGATGTGACTGATATCGGGTTCAATGGGTTCAAGTTTTGCCTGAGGTTTCTCGTGAAGTAGTTCGGCCATATCCGCTCCCATAATTTAGAAGATTTAAATATACTACGCCAGAAAAGTTCTGTTCTGATTTTCCCCTGTGCATTCAGAGAAGTTTTGAATGAAGAGAACATCGTGCAGACACGATAACAAACTTTTTCTGGTCATCTCTATACGAAAAAACCGCGGTTTCATCCCGAAGGCCGCTCTGGATAAGTCTGAAGAACCGAAGACTCTATCACTGATGTTGCGTTATTCTATGTATCTATATTTACGCACGTGTAGGATAGAACAGATGTCTATAATTGTCAACCGATGGGAAAAACAGCCTAATTCCTTTGGAACGTTTTGTCGATCTCTGACCTGCCCACTCGTCGTATCTACGTACCATCGATAAATTGTCGGTGAATTGATGATAGGTTGCTGGTGAATTGCCAATGAATTAACAACCTACGAATTGCAGTTTTAATGAAAGGAACATAGAATGAAATATGCAATGCTAATTTACACCAATGAGTCCCAAGATGCTCAAAGGACAGAGGCTGTTCAGGAAGCCAATATGGGAGCCTATTTCGACTTCACCAACGAGATCAACGAAGCTGGAATCAATATCGGTGGCGAAGCACTCATGCCGACCTCCATGGCCACATCCGTACAGGTAAGAGACGGAGAAACTATAACAACTGATGGCCCCTTTGCAGAAACCAAAGAACAGTTGGGAGGCTTCTATCTTTTAGAGTGTAAAGATCTAGACGAGGCCATCGCATATGCTGCTAAAATCCCTGGCGCATGGAATGGTACTGTCGAGGTACGCCCGATTATGGAATTCGAATAACTATACAGCGGTCGTTTTGATAACAGAAGTTTTCCGCTGCTCTACCAAAGTAACTAAACTCGTGTTTTCAAACGGAGCTGAGTATAGCAGAGTGAGTAAGGGGCGAAGAAGAAAAGACAATGCTCAAAAATACTTTGTCATAAGTGGCTTTTGTGGAACTGCCCTTTACTTATCCCTTTACTTGCCCCACGATAAACGATAAGATTCTCTTACCCTTTGCCTATGCTTTCTCCAAGAATCATTCAGACCGTCGACAAAACATTTCGTGCTGAATCGGGCCGGGTATTGGCTTCGTTGATCGGCATCTATAAGGATTTTGAGCTGGCCGAAGAGATGATGCAGGAGGCATTCCTGATTGCCTTAGAGCGTTGGCCATCAACCGGCATTCCAGATAACCCTGCCGCTTGGATCACGACAACCGCAAAAAATAAAGCAATTGATCGGCTGCGGCGCAACCAAGTTCTGCAGCGAAAAATGGATGACCTAGAGCAGCTAACTCGACTGGATGGCCAACACTCAGAGAGTGAATCACAGATTGAAGCAGTCGTTGAATCAGATGATGACTTTCCTGATGAACGGCTCAAACTCCTCTTCACTTGCTGCCATCCTGCCCTGGCGATGGAAGCCCAAGTCGCGCTTACCCTACGCACCCTGGGCGGGCTGACTACCCAAGAGATCGCCCATGCTTTTCTTACTCCGCTACCGACTATGGCTCAACGGCTCGTTCGGGCGAAACGTAAGATTCAAAAAGCTGGCATTCCCTACCAAGTCCCAGGCTACGAGCAACTACCAAAGCGAGTCAATGCCGTACTGGCCACCATCTACTTGATCTTCAATGAGGGGTATTCGTCAACATCCGGCGATGTCCTCATTCGCCAAGAACTCTGCTTGGAAGCTATTCGATTGGGGCGCATGTTGAACCATCTACTGGATGGATTGGAGAAGTCTAGTTCAGCACAGGGATATACAGAGCGGATCTACCCAACTCAAAGACCAGAGTCACTAGGTCTGCTTGCTCTGATGCTACTTCACCATGCTCGTCAGGGAGCAAGAACCGATGAATCAGGTAGGTTAATTCCACTTGAAGAGCAAGATCGCAGCCAATGGGATCAAGAACTGATTCAGGAAGGCTCTGCTATTCTGGATCAAGCGTTGGCACTGCGTCAACCCGGACCATATCAGATCCAGGCGGCTATTGCGGCACTACATGTGGAAGCATCCCGAGCCGAAGAGACAGACTGGTGTCAGATATCCCAACTCTACGCTGCACTGATGCGTCATACCCCTTCACCGATTGTTCAGCTAAACTACGCTGTTGCAGTTGCCATGGTAAGAGGCCCTGAAGTTGGTCTAAGGATGCTCGGGAAGTTAGCCAGTGAAGCCACTCTATCTCGTTATCACCTATTTCACGCCGCACAGGCCGACTTACTGCGTCGACAAGGTGAGTCTCGGGCTGCTATTCTAGCTTATGAACAGGCAATTGCGTTGTCCAACAACCAGTCCGAACAAAGTTACTTGCAGCGACGGGTTAACGAAATCATCCAGGGGAAGAGAAGGCCCCGAATTATGAATGGTGAATAACGGTACCTCTGCTGCCACCCCACTCATCCACCATTCACCATTTGCCATTCTGCTATTCAGTCATCAGTAGCCCACAAATAGATTCTATCATCCTCCAGCGGTTCGCTGCTTCCCACAAAATCTTGAACCTGTGCACTAGCCATCATCGTAACATCTCTCTTTTCCTTCGTCCTGCCCGACTGTATAGAAAGAGCTTCAGGAAGCGCATCAGTCAATAGCTTACTGAGCCTATCTAAGCCTACTGGATCTGGGGTTGCAATGAAAATCATTTTCTTATCACCCGTATTTTCACTACCTACAACCAAGAGGGTTGGATACGTAAAAATCCGCTGAAAAGTCACCAAAATCCGTTTTAAGTCCGTCTCCGCTAGCTGAGGGGACCCGATCTGCTGGATGAATACGCCCTTTTCTGTCAGCCTATCTGTAACTTGCTGATAGAATTCTTGGGTAACAAGAGGCCATCCGTTATTCCTATGGGGGTCGACCGGGCCAGATAGGATCAGATCGTACTGTGTAGTTGCCTGCTGCAGAAACCCACGTTGGTCGGTAATGATGGAGGTAAAGAGAGGGCTTTGAAGAATCTGCTCGTTTTCGGCATCGAAAAATAGGGCGGCCTGCACGAACTGTGGGAACGGTGCAATCCCGTCGATGTGTGAGATCTCTTGTCCTGCCAATTGACGGACCAATTCGCCACACTCAAAATCAAGAACAAGCATCCGTGCCGGTTTAGGTGCTAAAGCTCTTGCTAACTCAACTACCAAATCATGCTGCAGATTAGACGCTCCTCTGCAGCCCATAATCTGACCATTGTGAAGAATGAGACGAGGTCTAGCAACCGTTTCTTGAAGGCTTTCTTCAGCAGCTTCGCCACTCGCTGGTGCCATCACAGCCATAGGGGTCTGGCTATCATCATAAAAGAGAACCTCGGCATTGGGAAGTTGCTGAGGGCTAACGTAGTGTCCTTGGGGCAAAAGCAGAACCAAGGCTATCCCCCCAGCCATGCCTAGATGAGGCAATTGAGACCCCTTTTCACCGCTTGCCCGGGCAACCCATGAGGATATCAAACCGGTAGTCAATCCAATCCCAGCCAAAACGGCCCCAGTTCCCTGCAAACCAATGAGCGGAATTAAGCCAAAGAGAGCGAACCCAATGCCTAGTCCCCCACCGACCAGATACAAACCTGTGATTTGTGAAAGGGTGTGGGCAATGGTCTGGCCGCGATGGAAAGCCACAATGTCTAGCACAATTGGGTAAGTCATGCCCATAAGAATCGTGGGAAAGAGCAGTGTAAGCGTGCCCAAGAAGAAGGGATAGAAGCGGCTAATGCTACCATTCTCTTGTAAAAAAGGTTGGCTAATAGATGGTAGAAGAGCAAAGAGGAAGAGCGTTCCTAGGCCAACTAAGGCCCAAATCATTTGCAGGTCGACAATCTGACTTAGTTCGGGTGCTCTATCTTGCCGCCGTCGCTGAGCAGAGCGCCAAGCCCCCAGCCACAATCCTATGCCCAGCCCTAATAACAAAAGGCTTACCAAGTGGGTCAAGGCCATACGCTGATCTTGTACAAACACGGTGAGGATGCGCATCCAAACTACCAATACAGCTACTGTAGCAAAGCCCGAGATGGCATAGGCCCAGGGAACAAACCGTGCGGAGAAGGGTATTTCTGGCAAAACCGCGCCGAATGAAGGTGCTTCATCAGAAGTCGTACCATCAGTGATCATATCTGACCGAGATGAATTGTTTTGAGTAGAAGATAATCCGTAGGATAAACCCCAGGCAACTACCCCAATGCCACCTGCCAAAAGGGTACTCCACTGCACACCTACCCTAGTCCACAGCAAGCTGCTGACCGCGCTGCAAATGGCAGACCCGACAATAAGGGCACCAAACAGCGTCGCACCAGATGACCCAGCAGATGTTTCATTCGTAACTCTATCTGAATTGGATCGGGTGTTCTCCCCAACATGGCTGATGCTGCTAAAGAGCACTTTAGACAAATTTTCGGCAATCACAAAGAGAATGATTGCCAGAATAAATGGCATAAGCCACGGTTGGGTAAGCATCCCGGGCAAGAGAGGGATGATAACTTTGGCAAAGGCCAATAACCAGGTGATGAGCACAACTGCGGCTAGGGTAAATAGATCCGAAAGAACTGTTGACTTTAGGAATCGTTCAGCGTTGTGCCACAATCGGAGGCAACTGACACCCATGCCAATCAGCACAACCATAAGGACTAGACCACTCGTTGATTGCTCCACGCCAAGAAGCAGCTTGATTTGATGGATCCAAACGAGGACAAGCAGGCCCATACTGATGCCATAGAGAATGAAAGAGAAGAAGCGAATAAACTTTTGCATGGGAGCCTAGCTGACGCGTGCGATTGTGAATGGAATTCATAGTATGATATTTAAGACATATTATATCTTACGGTAGTGCCCCTTGCACAAAGTCTACATGGTGGCTATACGACGACTGGTCTCTTCAGGTTTATACAAGTTAATCTACTCTTCTTACCAACTGCAATTTTCCGGAAATGGTATAAACCCGCGTTTACGTATTTGCCTTCAGAAGTTGGCTGCCCAAAGCGAAGTATGTATGATAATCACGCAAATTACGTTTACTTATACAAAGGTAACAAACATGCAAATAGTACCAAGAATTGAACCTATGACAAGATTAGCTAGAGACCATGCAGCACTGGTCAATTCATTGGATGACGGCCCTATTGTTCTGGCCCACCGGAGTAAGGCCAAAGCTGTCCTGGTCTCCATCGAGGATTGGGACGCCAAAGCGAAACGGCTGGCCTACTTGGAACGCATGGCACTGGGCGAGCAAGCCGATGCCAGGATCGAAGCTGGGGAGTACCACACCCAAGAAGAAGTGGACGCAATACTAGCAATGCCATGAAGGTTAATTGGACTCTACGCTATGAGAGAAGTGTTACAGCCTTCCTGTACTCAATTCGTGGTACAGAGAAGGCGGCTAAGTTAAGTGAAGCCATAAAAGCCTTTCAGTACAAAGATGATCCCACAGAAGGTTGTATAATCGTTGAAGAAAGGCCAGCGCGTTACGAATTTGAAGCCGCGGGTCACTGGGTAGGTATCAGAGTTCTGGTTGATGACAAGACTGTTAGTGCTCTGTATATCACAATTGAAGGATAAAGATAATTCTTACAACAACGTCCCCTGAACAAACTCCGATTCGTTCGACTCTTCCACCGGTTTCTCCACCTCTTCACTAAACTTTAACTCCCCCTCCAACCAGTGAATCTGCTTCTCCAATTCCTCAATGGTGCAGTGGGTAACGGGCTTGCCATAGCGGTCCATAAGCAGGGAATTGACTTTGCGGATGGTGTCACCGTTAACATGCTTAAAGAGCTTGGCCGCATATTGACTGACAAGTGCTTGACGACGGCGACGGCGCTGCTCTCGAATCTCTTTGTCGGTATAGCGTAGAGACTCCTCATCTTCCTCTTCTGCGCTCTCATCTTCCAGATTGGCTGAATAGCCCTCATGGCCAAAACCTATACCAGAGATGCTGTCAAAGGAAATACCTTCGTAGACGAGGCTCGGCCCGTGGTGATGGCCATCGCCCCAGCCCACTGGTGGCAGATCTTCTGCCTCATCTGCCAGCTTAATGGCTTTTTCGACTTCAGCCCGTTTGGCGTTGACATACTCGCGCATAGCCCGATCATTCATACCAAAAATCCAGGCTGTCTGCTCCGCTTGAGGGCGCTCTGGGGAAATGCGACCGGCACGCATGGTAAATTGATCTAGCCAGTTGTATTCCCGCACACCATTGAGGACTGCGGCTACGGCAATGGGCTTGTGATCATATCCCACATGAGCCATTCCCACGGTAACCAGCATATCCCAGCCGCCACTTTTGAAGGAACGCAGGTTCTCATGGGCTTTGCTATCATCCGAAATAGCCAATAGACAGCGGGCACCTAAGGACTCTAGAAATGCTAACACATCTCGGGCATGGGTCTGATTGGCACAGCCAACGATGCCACAATAGCGAGGCCAGATCTCCTGAAGTTCCTTGACTTTCTCTAATGCATGGCGGGCTGCCAACTGCCAAAACTGGGGATCGGTTGCCACTTTGGTGAGCTGCTGAGCAGTAAAACGAAGTTCAACAACCTCGGTTACATAGTAGGCGTTGCCGTTGCGCTGGCGACGCCTCGTTTGGGTCAGTTGGCCATCAAAGAGCATGGCGTCAAAAGGGCGCAAAAAGCCTTGAGCAACCCCGTCCGCATAGGTCACCTCTACATCACTAAGGATGTGGCCGTTTTCGTCATATTCGGCAAAGGCGATTGGGTTTTCATCGGCGCGATACGGTGTGCCCGTCATGACCACTTTGAGCGCCGCATGCTCATCCAGTTGGGCCAAGTACCTAGCTGCCTGGGTGGTTTCGCCACTACCGTGGAGCTCTTCTCCCAGGTAGTGAGCCTCATCACATACAATGGCTAACCGTGTCGAATGGCGATGGGCAAAGCGACGATGGACACTTGGATCTGCGCAGAGGGATTGATAAGAGGTAACGTAGCCAAAGCCGCGCAGGCTCTGGATGGCGGCATTTTCCCGATGTACAATTGGCCCCATGGCATTGGGCTGGAAATGTTTCCGTACGCTTTTCCAGTCTAGCTCAAACTGGGAACAGAGACCTAGACGGGGAGTTAAAACTATGGCAGCATCGATACGCTTACTTTTGCGCAAGGCATCTAGGATAGCCAGTGAGAGAATGGTTTTGCCGCCACCCGGTGGAATGACTGCCGTCAATGTACCACCATATGGCTTATCTAAAACAGCCTGCACAGCTTGACGTTGATGTTCTCGGAGGGTAAACATAGGGATAGTAATGGGTAATTCGTAATAAGTAATTTGTGATAAAAGCGATACGTGAAGTATTGCAATAATCGCCCGCAAACTTGCCCACTTGCAAACCTATTTATAAAACCTTATTTGGGTTAATATGGCAATTTTGTTGAGTTTGCAATAAGAGCCAATTTCGCGTATCAATGGGTTCCGGCTGCAAGTGTTTTTGTCTTGAAGTCGTATAGATGAAATGGGGAAGATATGGTAAACTTCTATATCCTTTTCTTGTGTACCCAAGTGCCAGAGAGATTGTCTAGTCAATCCATCTATGTGGACCTGTTCCACTTGTCAATCCATTATATCCTTTTCTTGTGTACCCAAGTGCCAGAGAGATTGTCTAGTCAATCCATCTATGTGGACCTGTTCCACTTGTCAATCCATCTATGTGGACCTGTTCCACTTGCGCTGAATCGATATTGTGCAAACCCTTGCAGTCGCTTTTTCAAGGAGTATAAAGACCATGCCTAAGCTTTTCAGGAGAAAATCCCTTTCTTTTCATTTACCTTTTGCAATTTGTTGCGCTGTGCTTCTCGCCCTGATTCTCGTCCCAGCTCCTCTCCACGCTCAAACCAGTACACTGCCACCATTGGACGACCATACGCTGCTTATTCCCATGTTTACCACCGGAGGGGCATCAGCAGGTGCTGACGATACACCCTCTGATGATACGCCTGCTGGCACACCATCAATTGCCAATCAGGTCGTACGAGTCTACTTTGATGATGAAGACGACCTGGCTTACCTAGCCGAAAATTATGATGTGTGGGAAGAGGCAGTAAGTCGCCAGGAGTATGTCACCGTGCGCGTCTCCCAAGCTGACCTCAACGCGATTACCCAAGAAGGGTATGAAGTTGAAGTCGATCAGGCGTTGACGGCTTCTTTGGCTGCACCAGCACCTCTTTTTGGACATTTCAATATTTTTGAAGATGCAGCTGAAGGGGCAAGCATCAATGCCATTCCTGGCTTTGCCTGTTATCGAACCGTGGAAGAGACTTATATGAGCATGGCGCAGCTTGCGGTAGCAAATCCAACGCTGGCCACATGGACTGATGTGGGTGATAGCTATGATAAGATCACGCCTGGAGGTTCCGCTGGATATGACATCAACTTACTAAAATTGACCAACAGCTCTATCCCCGGTCCCAAGCCCAAGCTCATGATCATCTCGGCCATACATGCCCGTGAATATACCACGGCGGAGATGAATACCCGCTTTGCCGAGTACTTGGTGACCAACTATGGTGTGAATCCAGATGTCACTTGGTTACTGGATTATCATGAAATTCATATCATGCCCCAGGCCAATCCCGACGGGCGTAAGATTGCCGAGGGAGGTCAATTGTGGCGCAAGAATACCAATCCAACCAACGGTTGTGCGGGTGGTGATTATGGGGTAGATCTCAATCGCAATAGCTCCTTCCAGTGGGGTGGCTCCGGCTCCAGCAACAACAGTTGTAGCCAAACATACCGTGGCCCCAGCCCAGCCTCCGAACCGGAAGTTCAGACAATTCAGAGCTATGCCAGCTCTATCTTCACTGACCAGCGTGGCCCTGGCATTAACGATCCGGCTCCGGCCGACACCGAGGGTGTCTTTATCACCATTCACAGCTATTCGGAACTGGTTCTCTATCCCTGGGGTTGGACCAATAACCCGGCCCCCAATAACGATGAATTGGCTACCCTGGGCCGTAAGTTTGGCTACTTCAATGGTTACGAAATTTGCAATGACTGTCTCTATATCGCTGATGGCGTGACCGATGATTATACGTATGGTGAACTTGGTGTCGCTTCCTACACCTTTGAGTTAGGGACCTCATTCTTCCAAGATTGTGCGACCTTTGAAAATCAGATCTATCCGGACAATCTGCCAGCCCTCCTCTATGCGGCCAAAGCTGCACGCCTGCCCTACCAAACACCGTCGGGTCCCGATGCCATCAATCTCACCTTTGCTGAGCCTATCGTTGCGGCAGGCACACCAGCCATCCTAACGGCCACTATTGACGACACTCGATCTAATTCCAACGGGCAAGGAACCGAACCAACCCAGAACATTCAAGCCGCCCGCTATTCCATCGACTTGCCATCATGGGAAGGCGGCACAACAACACTGATGAGCGCATTTGACGGCACGTTCAACAGCACGGTCGAAGGTGTTACAGCATCGATTGACACCACCGGTCTTAGCAATGGGCTTCATACGATCTTTGTAGAAGGTCAAGATGCTGCTGGAAATTGGGGAGCAACCACTGCTGTCTTCCTAGAGATTGGTACACCACCCACCACCATCTTCTTTGACAATTTTGAGGGTGGCTCTAGCTGGACCACCAACCCCAACGGTACCGACACCGCAACCACAGGTCAGTGGGAAGTAGGTAATCCAGAAGATACGAATTCTAATGGCCTCAAGCAGCTTGGTACAACGGTTAGCGGTAGCAATGATCTAGTTACAGCGCGGCTGGCAGGGGCCAGTGTGGGAGTCAACGATATTGATAATGGCGAGACCTCGGTCCGCTCGCCGGATATTGCCATTCCGGCAAGCGGTAATACAACCTTGTCTTTCTCCTACTACATGGCTCACACTAGCAACTCATCGGCCGATGATTATCTGCGGGTGAAAGTTGTTGGCGCATCGACACAGACCGTACTCGAAGAATTGGGCGCAGCCAATGACGATGATGGTATTTGGGCAAGCTTTAGTGCAAATCTCAATAGCTTTGCTGGGCAGACCATTTATCTCCTTATGGAAGCCGCTGATGCTGGAAATGGCAGCATTGTAGAGGCGGCGCTGGATGACGTGCGCATTACATCAACGGGTACTCCATCTAACCAAGCTCCTACAGCAGATGCTGGTGCTGATCAGACGGTGGTTGATACCGATGAGAACGGTGCCGAAAATGTGACCCTGGATGGTTCTGGTAGCAGCGATTCTGACGGCACCATTGCTAGCTACAATTGGGCCAGCGATTCAGGCGTAACCATTCCTGACGGCGTCTCTCCCACAGCTAGCTTCCCTGTTGGCGTTCACAATGTGACGCTTACCGTCATCGATGATGAAGGCGACTCTGACACAGATGTCGTTGTTATCACCGTCAACGTACCTGCGGCCAATCAGCCACCGACGGCTAATGCCGGAGCCAACCAAGCAGTGACGGATACCGACGAGAATGGTGCTGAAAATGTGACTCTGGATGGTTCGGGCAGCAGCGATCCTGACGGCACCATCACCAACTACAGTTGGACAAGCGACACAGGCGTGAACATTCCAGATGGCGTCGCCCCCACGGCCAGCTTCTCAGTAGGTGTTCACAATGTTACACTTACCGTCACCGATGATGACGGCGCTACTGATGACGACACAGTTGTAATCACTGTGAATGCTGCTCCACCAAACCAAGCTCCCAGCGCCAATGCTGGAGTAAATCAGACCGTTACGGACAGTGATGATAGTGGGGCAGAGACTGTGACCCTGGATGGTTCTGGTAGCAGCGATTCAGACGGTACCATTAACAGCTACACATGGACAAGCGATACAGGTGTAAACATTCCAGATGGTGTCGCCCCTACAGCCAGCTTCTCTGTTGGCGTTCACAACGTTACATTGACTGTCACTGACGACGACGGTGCAACAGATACAGACGTCGTTGTCATTACCGTGAACGCTGCACCCTCAGGAGAAACCATCTATGTTAGCTCAACAACTGGCGGTAATGTGGGGGGGGTATCCTTCTCGGATGAGGATATCTTATTCAAAACGTCTGGCGCATGGACACGATTGTTTGATATGTCAGATTTGGGTGTTGGCACAGAGATCAACGCCTTTACGTTGCTTGATGACGGTTCTGCACTAATCAGCTATGCTGCGGCTACGACGGTAGGTGGAATAAGTGTGGATGATTCCGATATTGTGCTCTTTGTGCCATCAGGATCCTCTACTGGGAATAGCACTTCAGGAACAGTTTCACTATATTTCGATGGCTCAACCGCTGGTCTAACGACCAATGGCGAAGATATCGATGCCATCACCTTACTTCCTGATGATAATGAAAATGATTTTGACCTAATCATTAGCACAATCGGTAGTCATAACGTTCCCGGTGTTTCAGGTAGTGATGAGGATCTGCTTAGATATGATCTAGACAGTGGCACTTGGACCCGCTATTTCGATGGTAGCGATTTAGGGTTAACCTCATCCACAGAAGATATCTACGGCGTCTGGATCGATGAGAATACAGGTGAGATCTACTTTACGACGCGTGGTACGACCTCTGCCTCTGGCGTTACAGGGGATGGCTCAGACATCTATGTCTGCGCTCCGAGTTCGCTTGGCAATAACACAAGCTGTGCATCCCTTTCGATCTATTGGGATGGTTCAGCTGAAGGCTACGGTAGCGAAGTGATGGATGCACTCTACATTAGTCGTTAAACCATCTGATTAAACAAAAAGGGGTGGATATCTTCTATGCTGCGGTCGTTTTAAGAATGGTAGTTTTCCGGCGTTCAACCGGAATACCTAACTACTATTCTCAAACGGAGTTGAGTATAAAGTGTCCGCCCCTTTTTTGCCTGTAAGCGACTGCCCGATTCCCTCTCCATCTTTGCCGATTCAAGTTATACTATGACCATGAACGAATGTACTCACCGCAACTTACTCTTGCTAACGCCACCCAAGGACCGCATCCGCTGTCGTCATTGTCATTTAACCATTAAACGCGAAGAATTGGACCGCCGTTGGTGTCCCGAATGTTTTGAGGCAGATGGCGTTAAGCGTACTGATTTTGAAGAGGTAGTAGACGAGAAGTCGAAAGGTATCGCTTATCGCTGTGAGGATTGCGGCATCTTTATTTCGGTAGACGATCAGGAACCCAAAAGAGCGCAAGCCGGGGGCTAATTTCTATTCAACACATCAAGCTAGAAGTTTTCTAAACTTGACACAAACCCATACCTTACGTATACTGTATCCTACAATACACTCTTAACCTTATGCGGCCATGGTGTAGTGGTAACACAACAGCTTCCCAAGCTGTTATCCCGAGTTCGAGTCTCGGTGGCCGCTCTTTTTACTATTAAGTATCGTATCTATTCATACGACACCTCTATATATCATGTATTCGTTCAGAGTGACTGAGCGGATTTTTTTATGACATGATACAAGACTACACTATCTGATGCATTCGATCTATTCCTCATAGATGGGTAATCCAGACGATTCATAGACTAGGCCCTACAGTGGCATAGGGAATCCTTAACCCGCTTTGTGAATCATTTGGATAGCCAGAGCATCAGCCATATCCAAGTTACAGTTCATCACATCCGCGCGTATCAGGCTACCTTTGACGACAATTCAGCTAGTTACACCCACAATCAATTACGGGCTATTCGTGATTTTTTCAACTTCGCCAAACAGGATTCGTCAATTGAGACCAACCTATTCAACAAAGGTTAGATTTGAGCAAATAATGGTATAGCTAAGGTGTTATTATGGCAGAAAGATTAAATTTGACTGTAGAACCTGACGTAGGCGAAATGCTCACTCAACTGGCAGGTGGAGAGCGAAAACGGAGTGCTTATCTATCAGATCTAGTTAAGGGTATCCACGAATCTGAGCAGGAAGCCCAGGTAAGTGATCTTGAGGAATTAAAGATGGCTTTTGCCGGGCTTGTGGGTAAGTCTAAGATGATAGAATGGCGACTACAGCGCTTAGAGAATCAACTTGCTGCTGTGATTAACGAAATAACCTAATCAACTGACGACTCTCCAAAATAGTCCTCTGCATAAGTACGCAATTTGGGATAGCCCTTGTTGCCTTCATAGGCAGACTTAACTAGCTCATCCATGCAACCATACTGTTTAGCCCACATGATCACGTTGAATGCGATATCGTTCAGATTTGAGCCGTCCGCTATCTCTGCACGATTTTTGTCAAGCCCAAACTGAACCATTTGGCTCAAATCAAACTTTGATCTGTAACCACTTAGTATTGCTTTATGTAGCCTCTCAATAGACTGATTTTGTCGAATACCCATTTCGTAGCACTGCCCTGAAACAAAGACAGGTATACCATGAATCTTATTTTCACCGACTTTCACGTTTCCTAGAGAAGCTTGAGTCACTATCTGATTTCGCAAATATTCAAATCTATGTTTAGTCTTTTTTTTTGCCGATATATCTCCTGCGATTGGCAATGATCTGGGATTCTTTGATCTGAGGATTTGGGATACTCACTTTCGAAATGCGCATCTGCTTCACGATAAGTAATTTGTACATGAGAAAAAATGTCTCGAAAGAAGCTAGTAAATTCATCTCCAGGTAAGGGAATACAAATTTTATCTGATTGATCTAGAACGTGAAAAAACACTAAACATGGAAGCTGATTCGGCAGTAGACCAAGCCTTAAGGCAATATCATATGCTTCATTTTTGTTGTATACAATTGACTTAGGTGTAATATTGTAATCTGTCTTTGTTGGCTGAGATCTGGCGAATATTACGCTCTCCAGCCATCGACGCACTCTCGAGTGTCCCGAGTGGATTCCGTTTAACGGCACATAGGGTTTTTCAATGACAAATACAGGCATTTGATGACCAGACATTTTGTCAAGTGCATCAAAATGGTTACGCACATATGTAGCTATTTCAAGGTCCTCATCTGTGTATAAAAGAGCAGCAGTGAAGTCGTATGATGAGAACTTTTTCTGCACACTCAGCGTCTCGAGTTCTTTCACAAATTGGGCAAATCCCGTAACAGGAAATATACGTCGAAAAAATATCATAATTTTCCTTGCGACCTAACATGAAAATTATTCTCACATGGAGAAGTCCTAGAATCCGCGAGTCGAAATGCCATCTCTCGGTTGCTAAACGAGTATTTGTATTTGTGGAAGTGTAATGGAAATCGGTCTCAGATTCTCATAGAGGGGATCCAGCGTCCTGCCCAGACGGTCGTCATTGAACTTGCTGGCTGGAATCCGTAACTCGGCCGCTAGCACCGTTTGACCTACCCAATCTGAAGATTTGGCTCAGGGGCAATGGCAACATTAATCGATTCATCACCAGGACTAAGGCGACTGTCCCATGATCCACTTCTGCTTTCGTCTTACAATGACCGTTGATTGCATCGCGTACTTCCAATATCTCTAGCAATGCATACAGCACAAGCCACGCACCCAATTTGTAGCGAAATTGGCTCTGGATTACACAATCGACTATCTTTGCCACACTCATCATCCCGACTCTGACCATCCTTGCTAGTTGGCCCATCTGTTTCGCTTTCCGATATCTGGCTTGGTATTCCTTGTATTTTTCGTAGGCCCATTTTTTACACCGGGTCCAACGCTGCCACGGAAATAATGGAGCCTTTGAGCGCTTCCCTTCCACATACACTCCTAGCAATGGTGAATTAGTCGCATTTTGCAGTCTTGTCGGTTGGCTCATCACTGCTGTCACTAGCAGTAGCCAGATTATCCAGGACCAGAATCGCTCTCTTGACTCCTTTGTCGCATGATTTGACATGAGAACGGGTCTCCTTGTGACTTTGGGGTTTTGACCATTCTACTTTGCCACAACTTGAGCATCTTCTCACCTTTTCTAGCCTCTTGATATTCTGTTTTTGATCTGCAAAATCTAGGTTTAGGGCGACAATATTCTGACAATATGGGCGGGATTTTATAGACCTACGAAACCTCTGGCAATTTACCAAGGAAGTCTTTGACAGCAACCTTCAGCCTGAGATTACTTGGATTCCCTCTATAAGCCGCTTCCACCAGTTCCTTTACTGCACTAAGCCGTTCGGCCCACATAATCAAGTTCCATACAATGTCATCCAGATCTTTTCCGCCTGCGATGACATCTAAGTCTTGGTCCAGTTCCACCTTTACCATTTGGCTCAATTTGTCCCTTGAGTATGCATCCAATAGGGCATCCTTTAGCCCCTTGTATTTCGGGTTTCTCCTAATAAAGCTTCCTTTGACTATGGGCATCATTCCGGGGCGATATGCCAACCATGCTGCAACAAGAAGCAAAAAGGCGGTCGTTAGCCATTGCCAAGAGTTCTTCCAAATGACTTTAGCCGTATAGATGGGATTTACTTTTACAACAATCGTCTCGGTCAGGGTTTTTATAAATTTCTTCTCCTCACTGAATTCGTCCGAATTAGGATACCGAACCACGATGATGGCATCAACACTCAATTCTAGCTTCTTGTTTAACCCTGCTCTGAGAGGCATCACATTCCATTGCCAGTGAGCAAGTTCTTCCTCACCTAACGGCTGCTCTGCTGACTCGTGCAAGGCAGTAATTTCAAAATCGTCTGGATTTGCGTTTAATTCAATCCTCATCTGAGAACTTACATCGATATCTCGTATCTTCGTGACAGGAACATTCTCAAACCCCGCATCTTGACTCCTTTCTGTGATGCTTGCAATGATCTCTTCCTCAGCCTCAGCACTTACCTGCTTACTGATAGATGCCAGAATCGTTTCGGGTATGCCGGCGATCATTTCTTCGGGTGGTGTAAAGCCAATGGTGCCTTCTCGAAGTTTATCAACTTCCTCACTTACGATTTCATCCATTGATGGTGTTTGAATAGGAGAAACAAAAACGGTAGACTTGGTCGGTGTTGGAGGAATTGTCGCCGTCGGATCGACAAGGACAATTTGACCTGGCGGGACAAAAATCTCGCTGCCGTGGACAAGTAGATTCTGATTTGCAATACAATTTCGGTCGGCTAGGTCAGAAGCCGATGTCCCCCTAGCTGCAGCAATTGAGCTTAGACTATCTCCAGTTTGAATGCGGTACGTTTCCCAGCCACCCCCTGGCGACACTATACAGGGACTCAAAGGGGCGGTAGAAGAGACAGCATCTGTAATAACTGGCGTAGGAATTTCGACTGGTGGTACCTTAATAGTCGTCGCTTGGATGCCCTGCACATAATCCTGTCCACCAGGGACAATTTGATATTCAATCTCGATTTCAACTCCTGGCTCTAAGTAGCCAAGAACGGCCATTTCTGTAAAGCGGTCAGAATCATTAGCATCTGGTTGAAATCGGGGCAAAACATTCGTCGCATCGGTAATCAAAAGGTCGCCCATACCCTGCCCACGATAAATGGTGCGCATAGTAGCCATCAATACAGAATCATTCAGATCCGCCTGGTTTAACGCGCTGCGATCAGCCCGCTCCTGGGCAACTTCTAACTCTTCCTTACGATCCTCATTTTGAGCAGATACAATTGCAGGCAGATCTTCAGGATAAGCTAGATCAACCTCAACGCGCCGCGCCCACTCTTTAAAACCATAGGCCAAATCCCCAGGGACAGCTCCTGCAACTGTAAAGAAACTTGCCAGACTCATTATCCCGAGCAAAAGTAAGGCAGCGATTGGCGCAAGCCGTTGAGCAGGGATCTGAAAGAGGTTTTCGAATGCCACTCCTAGCCGTTTGAACCAGTTCTCCTGACCTGTGTCTTCGGATGAGAGTAATGTAGGCAGCAGTAGGGCATCTGAGGATGAAACCGAAGCAGAATCATGTACAGAACTTTGTTTTTCATCATGCTGCATCATCTCCCTAGCGAATGCTAAAAAATCCTGTTTAGCCTTTTTACGACGCTCGATAGAAGGTAATGGAACAGGTTCTGCGGCTATGTGTTCATCGCTGCTGACAACTTCCAGCAATTTCCGCAGTTCATCTCTATATTCTGCTGGAAAGTCAGCCAAAATAGAATCCAGCGTTTCGCCCGATTCTACCCGTTGGATGGCCTCATCCAGAATATTCACAAGTTCGTGTTCAAAATCGCTCATAAACTAGAATTGCTGTTCGCATTCCAGGAAAAGACTACAGAGAAGAATGTTAGAATGTTACAGCATACTTGACAACTAACCAAATGTCTGTATAATCTATGATATAAAATTGCATTCAAATCAACCATGACGGATACGCGGTATGTAGACATCCGTTATAAATAAGAACGATATATAGTAGCCGCAGCAAAAGAGCAGTTTTCAGGCTTCCCAAGCTGTTATCCCGAGTTCGAGTCTCGGTGGCCGCTCTGCCCTCTTAAGAACCTTCTAGTTAATTAACTAGAAGGTTTTTTCTTTTGTTAGCACAACAGATTCAAGTCGACGAATCAGTTGATTTATTAACCAGTGGTGCTAGCTGTTGCAGCCGTCGAACTGCTTCAAAATAGCCGTTTTCGCGCCTGATTCATGGTTATAGACGCAAAATACATGGTTCTAGCAGAATTCGCATCGAAAGACGACGGTTTGTCCGAATATCATGCATAGCATTCGGCATATTACATGTAAAAATCGAGGCAATCGGTCAGATCCGCTATTTATGTCAAGCAAATTGGCTATACTTTCGCAAATATAGGTATCTTCGCACTCTACTGGCTCATAAATGCCTAGCACCACTGGCTAGTAGGCCATTCTTGCTGCCCTTGCTGCGTTCCAGCCATGTAGTACAATGCTATGGTAGCTCTCATGTCCATCTTTTCAAATCTACAGGAGAATATGACCATGCGAAACAAAGTGCTCACGTTATTATTAGCTGCGTTTATTGCTCTGGGTGCATTCGTGTTGCCAACAATGATTGATGGTGGTGTAGACACTGTGATGGCTTGTAGTGGTAATCCAGGCGGGGGTGCTGAGTCGTCCCACGCCCGAATAGTGATCCCAAGCACCTGTCCTTTGTGGCAGGTGTTTTTTGATTGGTTTAAATTACCTGTTGACTTCGCATATTTTGTGTCGTATAATTAGTGCATGTGCGACACAACCTCAAATTAGGAGTCAATCAGTATGAATTCAGTAACAGTCACTAGCCCTACAGAACTAGCCGCGGCATTAGATATCGATGCTATTCGGAGTTTTGCCACCATTGTGGATGAGCGCACCCGCTTAGAGTGTTTTGAGAATTATCAGAACAGGCTCAAGCCCAATACGCTCAAAAATTACTTGGCAGACTTGCGAGACTTCGGTACCTATCTGGTTATTGGCGAGAATATCATCAATGAGACGTTCAACTCTGCTGACATGACAAGCTACAAAAGTCAAGGAAGCAAAGTCGCTGAGTCTCTCCTCTCATCACCTAGCGCTTGGGACATCGTCACATTTGGGTTGGTGGCTCAGTATCAGAAATACATGCTGTCCGATGGTCAATCTATCGCCACAATTAACAGGCGCATCAGCACCATTAAAGCCTATGCCAAAGTTGCTCATCAAGCATCGTACATAGATGATAGTCAGTATCTACCGATTAAGGCATTACCGGGGCTTCACGGTAACGCAGCCAGGAACGCAGATTCTGAACGGGATGTCACTCGCAAGTCTACGAAGAAATCAGAATGGACTCGTATCAGTGAAGATACCGTAAACGCGATGATCAACAATGACGGATTAACACCTAGAGATATCCAAGATGCACTCATGGTGGCTATTCTAGCTGAACATGGTTTACGAGAGAGTGAATTAGTTATCTTGACGACTGACAATATTGATTTTGACGAATCTGTTATGAGGATTAAACGACCTAAGAATGAGGGTACGGCCACCGAGAATGGTACACATACGCTAACGCGTAACGTCAAACGCTTGATTAATCTATGGGTATCGCACCCACAGGGGGCAAGAGAAGGCGAGCCACTCTTCTTCCAAATGTCCAAAAGTGGGTTTGTACAAAATCGTCAGACACTATCCACTAGGGGCGTTCAGCGTGCCATTAAGAGAATCGGCTTGGCTCATAACGTCGATAACTTATCACCACATGATTTAAGACACCATGCAGCTTGCGTTATGGCAAAGCACCACGACGTTGCAGACCTGTGTGCTTGGTTTGGCTGGAACACTGAGAGGATGGCACTGTACTACATTGATTTGGCTGCAAAGCGGACTAGAAAGGATAAGTAATGACAGATAAGGATTTACCCCATCGCCTTTCACGAAGCTGCCCACGCTGTTGATATATTGATCAACGATCGTAGTTTAGATGAGGTATCTATTGAGCCTGTTGGTAGCACAAAGGCTGCTGTTAGGATTCTAAAATTGAAATGGAGAAAAAAATTTCTGTAAGAGGTGCAGCTACAATAGGGTTTGTGAATGCCTCGTGGCCATTTGCTAATTTCAAGGCTACAAAAGAACGCATAGATCTTAATGTAATCGCTGTGGGCAGGTATTCATTTTCACCGGAACAAATAGTTAAAATTGAAAAAACCGGACTAATTCTAATGTACGTTTCGGGCATAAAGATCTACCATTGTGTGCCCAACTATCCAGAGAGAATGATATTTGGTAGCATATTCGGTCCTCAACGTTTGCTGAATCGATTATTTTACGACATCGGATTTATTCCCAAAGGGGGAGGTGATAATCTCTGAGCAAGGCGTATGCACGTTATCAATTAGTAGACAAGCTCGCATTTTTTCGTGGGACGCACTCCGATCCAAGCTTGTCCACAAGGCCGAATCAGCTATCGTGTTGACTGATACCCAAGCCCAGGAGCTTAAGAGTCAAGACACTGGGTGATGAACTGGACGTATCTGGGTTATCTGCTCATGATTGTAGGCATACGTGGGCCACCAACATGGCTAGAACGTACAGCCTTAAAAGGTTGATGCACGCGGGCGGTTGGTCTAGCCATGCCATGCCGTTACGGTACATTGAGGCGGCTAAGGTGGCAAATATGGGGATGAGAACTTCATATTAATGCCATTATCCATCAAACTCGAACCGGAACAATTTCCTTAATCAAGTCGAAGCCATCGGGCCAGATGGTGCGTTCATCATATTGGACTATGGTTAGGTCTGTGTCTCTCAGGTCTGCGTCTCTCAGGTCTGCACCTCTCAGGTCTGCACCTCTCAGGTCTGCAAGATACAGGTCTGCAAGAAACAAATCTGCATTACTCAGGTCAGCCTTTCTCAGGCTTGCACCTCTCAGGTCAGTCTTTCTCAGGCTTGCACCTCTCAAGTTTGCATCTCTCAGGTTTGCACCTTTCAGGTCTGCGTCTCTCAGGTCTGCACCTCTCAGGTCTGCACCAACCAGGTCGGCAAGGTATAGGTTTGCACCTTTCAGGTCAGTCTTTCTCAGGTCTGCACCTCTCAGGTCTGCACCAACCAGGTCTACATCTCTCAGGTCTGCATCTCTCAGGTCTGCAAGAAACAAATCTGCATTACTCAGGTCAGCCTTTCTCAGGCTTGCACCTCTCAGGTCTACATCTCTCAGGTTTGCACCAATCAGATCTGCATCACTCAGGTCGAATTCAATAACACCAAGATTAGATAGCTTCCCTTCACTGAATAGGCTATATAAATTCTCTAGCTGATTTTCCGGCAGTTCGACATGGGCTATCACGCTTCCTGACTCCGTTTTTGTGATGATTGCCGTATCGGCTTTAACTCTGAGAAGATTATTTATTGCAGTCTGGAGTTTCTCTTGATCAGCGTCTGAAAAGTCCTCAAAATCCCCATCAATTATAAGCCTTACAGTAATGCGACGATGCTCCAATTCTTGTTCTACAACGGTTTTCGAATGATTCCCATATTCATTGACGAAGGCTTTTAGTAATGGATTACCGTCATTATGTCTGTAGGCAACTTGAATAAGCTTATCTAGCTTGCCACAACTGTCTGCCCATTGAACCAAATCAAATACTATATCCGATAGGGTGCCGCTGCCCACTATTTCCTCTAGATTTTCATCTAATCCATACTGAACCATTTGACGCAGGCTTGAAATTGTTCGATATGCGTCTAATAGTGCCTTGTGTAGCTCTTCAAGTTTTTTTTGATGGGCCATAACAGCCATAATGGGTGTGAATATTCGTACTCTGCGTCAGGATAGTTTGTATCGGATACTAACACTTGACTTGACATCCCGCCAAATTCCTGTATAATCTACGATATAAGACTTTCAACTATTTAACCATAGCGGATGCACTATATACAGGTGTTGGTTATGGATAACTACAATATATAGCGTCCACAGCAGAAAAATCATTTTTAGGCTTCCCAAGCTGTTATCCCGAGTTCGAGTCTCGGTGGCCGCTCTTCCTAGTTAGCTCGAAGCGTCTCTTAACAAAAAGTAAAGGGCGCTTTTTCTTTTTCTACCACTACAGACTAACCTTCTGACAATTCGTATCAACAGATTGAACGTCATTCTTCTCCTGCTGATTGCTTATTTTGCAGTTGATGCTTCCATGCCAAATCTCCAAAGTGAGCAGAGCCAGAAAAAGTTCATAAATCATCCCATCTCTGCCTTTGTCGCGAAGCAATTCACCATAACTTTCATCATTTTGAAACGTCTTATAGTTATGTAGAGCTTCTTACAGACAATCCTCCCATGTCATATAGGGCCATTTAGCCGATGCATTTATAATTCATGCTGCCTATACTGTAACTTCTTATTGTAACTTGAACGACCAGAGTCGATAGATCTCAGTCAAACACTGGCCTCTCTAAGCAAATTCCGCTGAGCATGCCTCACGTTCAGTTCTATTGAGTATAATTGTAGAGGTATACTAATTTTATGAAACACAAATTCCCCAGACAATTTGTCAATCAGGTGAGGTGGACACTGACCCTCACCATACTGGTTAGTGCCATGTTGCTAACTGGTTGTCAACAAGCTCTCGTTCTACCCGAATTTCCAGTGCAGAGTCAATCCCCTCCTTACGCAAACCAAGCAGCGCTAGATGCTGACTTGCGGGTCTTGATTGCAGCTCATGCCCTGACAGGTGACCCAAGCCAGGGGCGCAATCTTCCTTCAATCCATTCACCGATTGCTCAGCTTGGGAAGAAGCTATTCTTTACAAAAGCCATGGGAGGCGATATGGATGTGGCTTGCGTATCCTGCCACCATCCTCAATTGGGAGGCGGCGATGGCCTTTCGCTCTCCATTGGTGTAGGTGCCCACAACCCTGATCTTTTGGGGCCTGGAAGAACGCGACCAGAGGGAACACCTAATGTACCCCGTAATGCGCCCACAACCTTTAACATTGCATTATGGGATGAAGTTCTCTTTTGGGATGGTCGTGTCGAAAGCCTGGGCAAAATGCCTGGCATGGGTGGCGCCGATGGCATGGGTATTCGGACGCCAGATGTAGCCTTTGGTGTAGCCGACCCACTTGCCGGAGACAACCTAGCCATGGCCCAAAGCCGCTTTCCGGTGACCTCTGTCGATGAGATGCGGGGTGAAGCGTTTGCAGCGGATGGTAATAACGAGGATGTACGCAATCAGTTAGCCAAACGCTTAAGTGGATATCGTCTAGCAGGATATGGAGATGGACTCTCCCCTCATCAGTTGACCACATCTGCCCACTGGTTGGCAGAATTCGAGCGTGTCTTTACTGCCCTTGATTCCGAGGGGCCACTGATCACTGAGCAGCGTATTGCCTTTGCGCTTGCCGAATATGAACGATCACAGATATTCGTTGAATCACCTTGGAAGGCTTACGTGCAAGGCAACGATAGTGCGCTGAGCGAATCGGCCAAACGAGGTGCCTGGCTCTTCTATAATGATGCAGAAGCAGGTGGTGCAAATTGTGCAAGCTGTCATACTGGAGACTTCTTTACCGATGAACAGTTTCATACCATTGCGTTACCCCAAATTGGTCCCGGCAAAGAACTTAACACCGCGTTTGCGGATTTTGGACGCTACCGAGAGACAGGTAATCCTGATGATCTATACACCTTCCGCACGCCCACACTGCTCAACGTCGAGGTGACAGGGCCTTACGGTCATGACGGAGCCTACACAACCCTAGAAGGTATCGTTCGTCACCATCTGAATCCAATTGAAGGCTGCACAACCTATGATATGGCCCAACTCGATCCCATGATCCAAACAGAGCAAGCCCGTGCGAATACAGAAGCCGTCATGAGCAAACTGCTTGAGAACCGAGAACAGGGCTTAACAGCGGTTGAAGATATCCCTCTGACCAATAGCCAAATTGATGACTTGGTCTCGTTCCTTCATGCTTTGACCGATCCTTGTGTGAAGGATGCAGCATGCCTTGCGCCTTGGCTACCCTATCCTGGCCAGGACAATTTTGATACCAACCAGCTGATGGCACAGATTCCATCACTTGAGAACTAGCACATTATCGATGCTAAATTCTGTGAGTGAAATTTATTCACTCACTTCTGCCAAGCATTCTGCACCCTCGTTCCGTGCATTGTTAACATAGGTGCTGACGGGTCTTATGGAAAGGGTCTCTCTTCCATAAGGACGCATCAGGTGTTGAAGCTGATCTAAGTAGTAAGGATCATCATCGGCACCTGATCCCAGCCACATGGCATAATCTTCTGGCTCCACGATAACGGGCATCCGATGGTGCAACGATGACATGGCTTCATTGGCCTCGGTGGTTAGCAGCGTGCAACTCTCTAACTGTGATCCGTCGGGGCTGCTCCACCTCTCCCAAAGCCCAGCAATGGCAAAGAGGGATTCTCCTGATTGCTCGGGCGGCTGAAGCGTAATGTGATAGGGCTGCTTGATTTTTCCCACTTTCTTCCACTCATAAAACCCATCCATTGGCACTAGGCAGCGTCGACGCTTGAAAGCAGCCCGAAATGAAGGTTTCTCGCGAACGGTCTCTGAACGAGCATTGATGAGCCGTGCGCCCATCTTCGGATCCTTGGACCAGGAAGGAATCAATCCCCATAAAGCATGGGTCCACTCTCTCTTGCCCGTTCCAGGATTCATACGAACAACCGCAACGGGCTGAGTCGGTGCAATATTATAGCGATCTGCAATCATTGGCTCTTCTGGCAGGTCAAATAGGGCCGCAATGGCATCCGATGGCGCACGTAGAGTAAAACGACCACACATACTCTCCTCCTTTGATTCCGTAGGCTACAGATAGATGGCCAGAAAAAGCTTGTTTCCGTGGAGACGGGGATATCCCGCCTTCGCGGAATTCCCAGAGCGGATAGGTCACGAGCCGGGACAAGACTCTTCTGACGAAGTGTAGATGGCATAGACGCAAAGTCTTACAAAGCACCCTTCATGCTTATCAGCATTCTGAACTGTATGATATACTTTGGGGGCAAATGAGACAAAGTCTACTGAGCATAAACAATTCTGAAAACAGCCACCCAAGATGGACCGAATTCTCGATACGCCTCTCAATGGGCACACAACCACTCTGATTCCCCGAGGAGTTGCCGATTATTTTTGGGATACGGCAGCCAAACGTCGTACGCTTGAAGACACCTTACTCTCCGTTTATAAGAGCTGGGGCTACGGCTACATTATTCCCCCTACATTAGAATATGCGGACACCTTTGAAACTGGTTCTAGCGCAATGCAGAATACATCCAACATGGTCCGGTTTTTAGATCATGATGGACAATCTCTCGCGCTTCGTTATGACATGACTGTGGCCATTGCCCGTCTTGTGGGTACTCGCCTTCACGATGCGCCTATGCCCCAACGCTACTGCTATGTAGGCAATATTTTCCGCAACCGTGAGTATCAACCTGGCCGGTTACGCGAATTTGGTCAGGCCGGCGTCGAGCTAGTTGGTGCGAATACAACTGCAGCCGATGCCGAGGTGCTGGCCTTAACGGCTCGATCACTGCAAGTTGCGGGTCTGCATGACTTCCGATTGGCCTTGGGGCAGTTGCGCTTCATCCGGGGTATATTGGAGGAGCTAGCGTTAACGCCAACCCAGGAATCGGCCCTGACCCAAGCCATTGAACGACGCAGTGAACCTGAGCTACATCGATTCCTCAAAGAGGCGAACCTAAGCAAAACCCACCAAGAGACCATACAACGCTTACTATTCTTAAATGGGCCAGACAGCCTAGAGACGCTGAATACAGCCCAAGCCATTTGCCTCAATCAGACAATGGAAGATGCTGTCGACAACCTACGTGCCATCCATGTGGCGCTGACAGCGTACGATTTCTCCCAGTATATCCACCTTGATCTAACTGAAGTAAGCGATATGGGTTACTATACGGGGATTCGTTTTATGGCCTACGTTCCAGGTTTGGGCAGCGGCATTGCAGGCGGTGGACGTTATGACAATCTGATAGGGGTCTTTGGCCCTTCCCAACCAGCGGTTGGTGTAGCCCTTGGTTTAGAGCGCATCCTACTAGCGCTTCAGTCAACAAATGGGGCCGCGCAGCCGTCGCTTGAGAACCATGTCATGGTTAGTAGTGAATTGGATGGCTCATGGGTGCATATTGTGGGGAAGTGGAGAAGTGCCGGTATTCGAGCCGTAGTTGATGTAAATGGCCGACGAGGATCTGAACTTTGGCTGGCTGCACAGGCAAAAGGCATTCCTTGCGCCCTTACCTGGACAAACGGTGGGTTTGATCTGTATGACAATCAGTCATCCCCGGACAAGCCGTCTAAACATATAGGCATTGAGGAGAGTACAGCATACTTAATTTCGAAGTTAGGCTAAGACAGAAGTTAGTATTCAACAGTCCCCAGTCCCTTGGTCGCCTAGTCTAGAACTGGTCTGGCAAACATCATGTATATTGCGAGCTGCCCTGTAAATAACAAAGATGAAAAGATTAGAAAGATTAAGAATCCGTGCAATCTTCTAATCTTTGTTCGATTGTCATCCTTCCTTGGTGCAGTTGGATGGATGGATGTCTGCCCTGTAAATAGAATACGGATTCAGATGGATTAGCAGGATTTTTCATACCCCGTGGTGCATCTTGATCCATGAATACTATTGAGTATAAATCTAAAATAGATAGTTCACTGCGAAGGTACGAACGTGATCACCCAACAAGCACCCCTAACCCTAGCCTTACCCAAAGGACGTATGGCGGAAAAGTGTGCCACATTCTTGGCGGCATCCGGTCTATCCGTACCAACTACCGATGATGATCGGCTACTCATCATTGAAAACGAGAGTGGAACCGTCAGGCATATCATGACCAAGCCCACCGATGTACCGACTCTCGTCGAATACGGGGCAGCAGATATGGGAATCTGCGGGCTAGATACGTTGCGAGAATCTGGTGGCAATGTCTTCGAGCCGTTGTTGCTGCCCTACGAATATTGCCGACTCAGCGTCTGCGGAGTGGCCAATCAGCCTCATCCTCAATTGCGATATATGAGCCAGCCCAGGGTCGCAACCAAATACACCAATCTAGCGTCTCAGTTTTTCCAAGAAAGAGGGATCAACGCCGAAATTATTAAGTTACACGGTTCAGTCGAGCTAGGACCGTTGGTCGGTTTGGCCGATCTGATTGTGGATATTGTCTCTACCGGTACAACATTGAGAGTCAATGGATTGGTAGAGATCCGCACAATTATGGAGAGCCAAGCAGTGGTCATTGCCAACCCAGCATCGTATCGCCTTAAGTCCACACTCATCCAAGACGCTTTGGATCGGATGCGCCAGGCGTTAAAGACGATTGATGCCGAAAAAGCAGCAGTATCAAGAGGGAAGTTATAGAATTATGCCAGAGATCAACTCGTCAAAACAGATTCAAGATGTCCAGTTTGTTAACTTGAGGACATTCGAAGATGATCGGGGCTACTTTGTGGAGACGTTCCGCAAGGAATGGTTTCCCCAGCGAAGCTGGGAACGTGTGCAGACCAACCGCAACTTTAGCAAAGCCGGTGTTCTACGAGGTCTTCATTACCATCACCAGCAAGTCGACTATTGGTGCGTTATGAGTGGAACAATGCGCGTTGGGTTGGCCGATTTACGTCCGTGGTCTCCAACGTTCAAAGCCTCAGAAGTCATCGAAATCGGCGAGCAGAATCAGGTGGGAATTTTTATTCCAGTTGGCGTGGCCCATGGCTTCTACTCGGTAACCGATTCAATTTTGGCTTACTTAGTAGACAACTATTACGATGGCTCTGATGAGTTAGGGGTGGCCTGGAACGATTCAGATTTGGTTGTCCCCTGGGGTGTTCAGCAGCCAATTCTATCAGAACGCGATAGCCAAAACCCAACCCTCCAGAACATTCCGCCGGAAAAGATGCCCCAACCCACGACAAGCAACATGGTCATCAGCCATGGATAACAGGAGAAACTTATGAGCAAACCAATCCGCTTTGGCGTTATTGGTGGTAGCGGTGTCTACCAGATGGAAATGTTGGAAGATGTGCAAGAGATCAGCGTAGATACGCCTTTTGGCTCTCCTTCTGATAGCTACATTGTGGGGACCCTGCACGGTCAACAAGTTGCTTTTCTGGCCAGGCATGGACGCGGCCATCATATAAGTCCTACCCGTCTTAACCATCGAGCCAATATCTTTGGATTTAAGAGCCTGGGCGTCGAATATTTGATTGCAATCAGCGCCTGTGGCAGCCTTCAAGAAGAGTATGCCCCTGGCCACATCGTCATTCCTGACCAACTTTTTGACCGTACAAATCAACGCGCTCTATCCTTCTTTGATGATCCCACTGTAGGGACGGAAGGGATCGTTGCCCACGTGAGCATAGCCGATCCATTCTGCTCCTACCTAAGTCAAATCTGCTATGATTCAGTCTCTGAAACGGGAACCCCTGTTCATATGGGAGGCAACTTTGTAACCATCGAAGGACCGCGTTTTAGCACCAAAGCCGAAAGCCGGGTCTTCCGCAGTTGGGGTATGGACATTATCGGTATGACATCCACGCCAGAAGCTCAATTAGCTAGAGAGGCAGAGATGAGCTACGCTTGTATGGCCCACGTGACCGACTACGACGTATGGCACGAGAGTGAAGAACCGGTTACTGTTGAGATGGTGGTACGAATCATCCAGAAGAATGCCGATGTCGCCAAGGCATCGGTCTCTACAGCAATCGAGAAGTTAGCTCAAGCCGGACCATCACCACAAGCCAATGCCCTTCAATATGCCATTATGACCAGTCCAGACTTGATCTCAGATGAAGTCATTGAAAAGCTCCGCCCACTCATTGGCCAATATTATAAAAAGTAGGCCCTACTTCACTATGCAATTAGCGGATAAGGTTGCCCTCGTAACAGGTGGTGCTCATCGAGTGGGTAAGGCTATCACCATGATGCTGGCAGCCCATGGTGTTCACGTCATCATTAATTATAATTCGTCAGCTCAGGCTGCAATGCAGACAAAGCAGGAGGCCGAGTCTCATAATATAGAGGCCATGGCAGTTCAGTGCGACGTATCCGATTTGGCCTCAGTGCAGAGCATGGTAGATGCGATTGAGTCTCACTTTGGTGGTGTGGATATTCTCGTCAATGCGGCGAGTCTCTTTGGCCGGTTCAAAGTACCAACAAGCAATGAAAAGCATTTGGATCTCTGGCATAAGGTTACCGGCATTTCCATCAATGGCACCTTTTACCTTACCAATCTGCTTGCGCCGAGGATGACAGAACGTGCCAAAGAGTCAGGCGAAAGCGGTGCCATTGTCAATATTGTCGACCTCTCCATCTGGCAGCCTTGGCCCAGCTTTACTGCCCATGCTGTAGGCAAATCGGGCATCTTGACATTGACTCAGCAATTTGCTCTAGAGTTGGCTCCCCATATCCGAGCCAATGCTGTAGCGCCAGGTATGGTTCTCCCTCCTCCTGATACTAGCGACGAGCGCAACGAAGCTCTGGCCAAGCGTAATCTGCTCAAGCGATGGGGGATTCCCAAGGATGTAGCAAATACAGTTAAATTTTTGGTTGAGTCCAATTTCATCACTGGGGAAGTCATCAAAGTCGACGGCGGAGAACATATCGCTAGTCAATGAGAGAGTGCGCTATACTGCGGTTGGCCATCTATGACAGGAACGTATATTGAGGAAACAATGATCACCCGCGCCGAACTCGAACAGAGAGAAGAACAGTTTCTGGCTCCCTACGCCATGCGCAGCAGTCAGAGTCGTGGCAGAAATTACCCAGAAAATGAGCACGCCTATCGTACAGTTTATCAGCGAGATCGTGATAGAGTCATTCATACCACAGCATTTCGCCGTCTCGAGTACAAGACCCAGGTCTTTGTCTACTCAGAGGGAGATCACTATCGCAACCGTCTGACCCACAGTATCGAAGTAGCCCAGGTTGGCCGTACCCTGGCCCGCTCTCTAGGGTGCAACGAAGATCTTACAGAGGCGATCTGCCTAGCTCACGATTTGGGGCACCCGCCTTTTGGCCATGTGGGTGAGCAGACATTGGATGAACTGATGAGCGATTATGGTGGATACGATCACCAAAAGCAGACCTACCGCATCATCACAAAATTGGAAGAGCGCTATACAGCTCATCCAGGCCTTAATCTTACCTATGAGGTCCGAGAAGGAGTAGTGAAACATGACACAGCCTATGATGCAGTCGATGCTCAAGACTATGTACCAGAGGAGCGAGGAACACTAGAATGCCAGATAGCCAACTTAGCCGATGAGATTGCTTACAATACCAGTGATCTAGATGACGGGATACGAAGTGGGATTCTCGAGCCGAATGATGTATTGAAGCTTTCAATTTCCCAACACATCTTAGCCAATTTGGGCGAGTCGTCAAAGACAGACCTGAAAGATGCAATGATGCTGAGGCGGTTTATTCGCCGACTCGTTGGCACCAAAGTAAGCGATGTCATCTCAGCAACCTATGCTAACTTAGAAAAAGAAAAGATCCGTTCGTTAACAGATCTCCGGGAACAATCACAAAACATTGCAGATTACTCTTCTCAATTAACCGAGTACAATCAAGAGCTACGAGAATACCTGTACGACAACTTCTATCGCCATTACCGAGTCGTTCGTATGGCTGTTAAAGCAGAGAGGCTGCTTAAAGCCCTTTTTTCTGCCTATGTAACAGAACCTCGTCAGCTTCCATCAGACGCCCAAGCGCGGGTTCAACTAAATGGCACGGGGAATAGCAGCCTACATCGGGTTGTTTGTGATTATATTGCTGGGATGACCGATCGATATGCCATCCAAGAGCATAAACGGCTATATGATCCAGAGGAGAGAGCGTAGCTATAGACATCCAGATTAATTTTTATCTTAAAAACTATACTTACACTACTATTTTTGGCAGTTGAGGAAAGTATAAAATCGACCCTAAAACATAGCTCAATTCTGGCTGTTCATGCAGTGGTGGCTCCGACCTAACTGACGGCTGATTTGCTGAAGGCTTTTTATTTAAAGGCTCGCATAAACGGTCATATGAATTCGGAGGACATCAAAGATGCCATGTAACTCACCATCATCGGCATACGTCGCTTCTAGGACCTGGCAAGCAAGGCTCAAATTCTTCGCATCGATCTCAAATTCAAGGCCGGGCTGGGGAGTCAAAGGCTCTTTGGTTGTTTGGTTTTCTCGCTGAATTACCGATACAAGATCATTGTCTATTGCATATTCGCTCAAAAGAAGTCGCTTCTCGTTGGTGAATGATTCTACATCGGCTGTCTTGTCAGTTAACCAGACATCAAGTGCAATCAGATCGTAGGGTTTATTCTGCAGAATTCCATTTTTGAAGTTAACGCCAATGCCACACTCACCTACATTACGTCCAAATTGATCTCGTTCATCAGTTCGCATCATGATTTGATGACGCTCTTCGTACTCGGTAAACTGACCTCGAACGTAGTGAGTGGTGAAAGAGAGAAGCTCTCGGCGGGTGCGCGGAGATGAGTGGGTGGAGCGTGCAGCCGTTGCCATTGCCCCTTCCGCCTCATCTATGTAAGCTGCGGATGCAGGAGACAAGGACCAATCATTGGATGAAAAAGGGTTGTCTTCCTCATAGCCATTCGGCTCATCCCATTCCCGCTGACGGCCTTCATCCACCTCATTCCGCTCATTTTCTGTCCAACCAGAGTAACTAGTCGAAGGAAAAGAGCGGCGAGCTTCTGGGATATTGTCACTCGGAGCAGGTTCGCGCAGCCGTGCCGGCTCCACAGAAGTTGGACCATGTGATGAAGAAAATGCCATTGGGCCAATATCTGTTTGACGTTCCATCTGGGGCGCTTTGCGGACATTTGCCATGTCGTCAATACCGCCAATGTCATCTTCAATATCATCATCAAAACCATCTGTCACAAATTCCGTATTTGCATCAACCGACTCTGGATCATATTGATTGGGAGAAGCCTCCCAACTACTTAGTTCGCCTTCTTCTTCTTGCCAAGAACGCTTTTGAACGCTTACAGTGTGATGGTTATCCCGACCTAGCCTTCGAACGCGATCTAGTTCATCTGGACCATTGCTACGGGCACCAGGGAGTGAGATCCACTGCTTCTGCTGATTAAGCTGCAAAAGAATGTAGACACCACCAAGCAAGATCATTAAGGCGATTAGGATGGCCATGAATCGCCCAAGCATTGAGCCACTGAATCCGACAGAGGCAGGATTAGCATCTGAGTTGCTGGCTTCTGCCACATCAGCAGGTTGTTCGGCATTCGGCTGTACAATAACGGTTTGGCCATTATTTTGTACAACGGTTGAGCCATCTGCTAGTGCCCCACCACCTGAAATGTCGGCTGGTAACTGTGGATTATTGAGAGAGATGCCTAAATCTCTTACAAGCCAATAGATATTATTAACGCGAATCTTGCCATCGGTGCGAAGGTGTTGCTGATAGACTGGATCCGTATCGGCGGATGTGGTACTAAAATAGCGAAGGGCTTCATCTACATCAGATGGTAAAATATCAAGCAAACGCAACTCTGCCGTCTCAATTGCCGTAGGATCGCCAACCGATGCAGCATAGGCATCGGCAACTGCACCGATATACTGGGATTTTGCATCGACTGACAGATCCGATGGGTAAGAATTGACATACTGAACAGGCCAGAGCGTCCATCCAATGAAAAGGCCAAAGCACAGTCCCAAAATTAGCCCAATTAAGGTTGCTCCAGCCAAATATGACGCATCGACCATACTCAGACGGTCTTCTACGGTTGTACGGACCTGATTCACAAATCCTTCAATTGGTCTTCGATGCGTTGTCTGCATGAGTTCGTATAGTCCCCCTAGGTGTCGTTAAGTGAGAGAACATTCATGGTGTAGACGACTAGGAAAGGCTTGTCCCCATGAAGACGGGGATGTCCTTGCTTCTTGGAATTCTCCAGAGGGAAGGGTCAAGTGTCGGGACATGACTTTACTGGCGATGTATACTACAAATACTCTGAGCGACCCTCAGACTGAAGCTGTTCGACTACATTTTTGACTTTCTGCATTTGGTCTTTGCGCCCAATCAATAGGGCGTCGTCGGTTTCAACGACGACCAAATTCTCTACGCCGATGAGCGCAACCAGTTTATTACTATATACAATAGAGCCATGACTGTGCAAACTGAGCGCCTCACCAGAGGCAATGCAATTCCCATTTGTATCAACTTTGCGGACGGCTTCTATCGAATCCCAACTTCCCACATCATTCCAACCAGCATCTAAAGGCACAACAGCGACGTTCTGGGCTCCCTCCATAATACCATGATCGATGCTAATCTTTGGCATTTTATCCCAGAGATTACCAATGTTCGCTCTTGGTCCGCCCTCTCGTAAAGTAGATTCTATCTGCTCCATGAGTTGATACACGATAGGTAACTGGCGCTGAAATTCTGCCCGCATTTGTTGAACTCGACAGATAAACATGCCCCCGTTCCAAAAATAGGAGCCTTCAGATAGAAAAGCTTGGGCCGTAGGTAAATCTGGCTTTTCCAGAAATGAGTCAACTGAATAGATAGGCAATCCATTTTGGACTACGCTACTTACTTCTTCTAAATGGCGTATGTAGCCAAAACCCGTGTGAGGAAACGTGGGTGTAATGCCCAACGTCGTTAAATGATCGGCTTGGGCGGCCACAAAGGCACGCCGTAATGCTTGCTGGAACGATTCGAGTTGGGGAATTGCCTGATCGGCATGAAGAAAAGCCACAACCGCATCTTCATCTCGTAGATAAAGATGGACACAGGCCAGCCCAATAGCTGGTCCCGTATTTCGGCCATAGGGTTCAACGATGATATTGTTGACAGGAAGATCGGGTAGTTGGGTCGCGGCCAATTCGGCATATCGCTCGCCAGTTATAACATAGATATTTTCTACGGGGACCACCCCATCCAATCGGTCAACGGTTTCTTGAATCATCGTTCGACCCGATCCGGTAATGTCACTAAATTGTTTAGGGTGGGCCTGTCGGCTTCGTGGCCACAACCGTGTCCCTACACCACCGGCTAAGATTACTGCATAATTCATTAGAAAATGTCACTCCTTTGTAACAAAGTTTTACCGCTATTACTTATATTCTTCATCTGAAAAGCCTATTCTTCACCTGAAAAGCCTTGTCCCGACTCTTAACCAATCCACTTTGGGAAATTCAGCAGAGGATGGACAGAACTTTCCTGGCAATCTATAGTCTATCAGAAAAAGATTTTCCAAAGAGCTGAAAGATTTTCAAAATCTTTCAGCTATGAACCCCGAAAAAAACATTATCTGGATATTTATATATAAGCTCGAGTAGTCCTGTGGTTATTAGCCACGTACATAATTTAGTGTACTAACCTGACGAACCAACCCTTTTAGTTCCATCATCGTTAGCAGACTACTGACTTGCGCTGATGGCATATCTGTCTGGCGAACAATATCGTCGATGTATTGTGGAGCTGAGGAGAGACAGGTCAGCAGCTCTGATTCCATAGGATCTGCAGTCACTACTCTTCTCGCAGCCCTCCGCTCAGTCAATCGAGTTAAATTGAGCTGCTCCAAAACATCTTCAGCTTTCAAGAATGGCATAGCACCTTGTTGAATTAGATGATTACAACCAGCACTACTTGGATTTAAAATGCTGCCCGGCACAGCAAAAACATCCCTCCCCTGCTCAGCAGCGAAATTAGCGGTTATCAGCGCACCGCTTCGTTGATTTGCTTCAACTACGACGATGCCTTTGCTGAGTCCGCTAATAATACGATTACGAGGCGGAAAATTACTCGCTTCGGGGCGAACACCTAAGGCATATTCACTAACTACAGCACCTTGTTCAGCCATGCGTAGGGCCAATGATTCATTTGTGGCTGGATATAGCTGATCAACGCCACTGCCCAACACTGCAATCGTGCGGCCACCTGCGTCAAGTGCAGCTTTGTGGGCGATGGCATCAATCCCTAATGCAAGCCCACTGATAACAGTTACACCAGCTTGAGCCAATTCTGTCGCTATCGCTCGAGCAACTTCTCGCCCATATGGGCTTGCCCTGCGTGTACCGACAATACCCACAGCCCAAACATCCGTTTCCGTTAGTGCACCACGTATATAGAGGACCGGAGGCGGGGAGTCGATGTGACGTAGATTCTCGGGGTAGTCATGATCGTCCCAGGTCAGAACCTGGATCTGATGTCTTTGAACTTGGTCTAATTCAGCCCCCAAATCAATTGTCCTGCGATACTCAAGCAAGTTTTCCAGGCTTCGTCTATCCAATTTGGCTTGTTTCAGTGTCTGAATTGATGCCTTCCATATCGCCTCGACACTTCCGCAGACCTCTAATAGAGAGGTTAGGCGGCTTGGCCCAATACCAGGAACCTTGCCGAGAGCGATCCAATAAGCCTTAGAATCCATACGTGCAAGATTACTCCTCAATTAACCCTTGGGGCAGGCGAACAATAATAAGATTCTCCCCAATATCAACCTTCATAATGACATCATCGATGGCTGGTATCAATAACTCTCGCCCTTTGTTGATGGTGCCTGTCGGTCGCACAACATAAACATCATTAGCACCAGTAGCAACGACATCGGTAACGGTGCCAAGCTGGGTACCATCTTCACTCTGCATGGTCAAACCAATGATATCGTGAATCCAGTACGTGCCATCTTCCAATTCACCTGCGTTCTCTTCATGAATAAAGAGCCAACCGTTGCGTAGCCCATCTGCTTGGCTACGGGTTTTAATTCCCTTAAGCTTTAGCAAAATATGCCCCTTATGAACCCGACTGGCTTCAATAAAGACAGGTTGCAGGCTTTCCCCAAGGGCAAGCGTATTTCCAGCATCAAATCGTTCCGGGAAATCAGTGTGCGGTTCCACCTTAAGTTCCCCATTCAGGCCGTGGACCCCGGCAATATAACCAACCGCCAAGTGTCCATCAGGAATATGAACCTGTCGATTGCGGTAAATGTAGATCTGTTCTTCTTTTGTTGTCATAGATGGTTTAGTGAGCAATGTTACGAGACCTGCGCCCAAATCTGCAAGCGCTATCAAGAGTACTATCTACATGGCCGCAAGTATAACATATCTTCTGGATAAATATATTTCAATTGGTTTATAGTTGTAGTCCGCTAGGTGAATTTTGCGCTAGCTTTTGCCTAATTTAGTCTGAGGCATTCTGGAAAGAGCGGTATCTGGCTACCTATGCGTAAGCGCGGACGCAAAAAAGCGGAAGGAGAAACCCCTTCCGCCGCAGCAAAATCAGAAAAGCAGATGCCAATAGTCCGTTAGGATGTAAATGGCACAATTTAGGCAGTTACAAAAACGAATCTTTACGAAAGCCCCCAAGTTGTTTATGGCTCGCTCCCTAACATTCTTAGTCGATTTCAAGAATTATTGGGCGTTCATCATCATATGCTGATGCATTGAGAAGAGAGCGCATGGCGTTTGCGACCCGTCCATTGCGACCAATCACTCTCCCCATATCTTCGGGATCAACTTGCAGCTTCAGAATATCGGTCCGTCTAGTCTGTTTGGTATAGACTTCAACACCATCCGGATTCTCAACAAGAGCTTGGGCAATAAACCGAATAAGCTCTTCTTCTTGTGAGCTATCCATTTCTTGTGAGCTATCCATTTGTCGTACCGTTCTCATTGTCAACATTAGCGGTAGGCGCATCTACTTGCTCAGAAGCCATATTATCAGCGCTGTCACCCTCAGATGTTGCATCTTCCTCAGTACCCACCACGTCAGATGAAGAAATCGCATCGTCGCTCGCAGTGGCTGATTCGTCACCTCCAGCTTCTTCATCAACTACTTCGCTATTATCTGCTTCAGCATCACTAGCTTCGGTTGCCTCTACAGCTTCAGTAGTTCCTACAGCTTCAGCACCCGTCTCTTCCATGGCGGACTCTTCAGCACCAGATTCTTCACCATCCGCCATCATTGCTTCTGGCGTATAAGGTAGCGGCTTGCCATCCTCGCCTAAAAGGCTTGCATTACGCAATATCCGAGCAACAGCGTCACTTGGCTGGGCACCAACGCTTAGCCAGTGCGCAGCTCGCTCATGTTCCAAGCTTACAGTCTCGGGATTAGTTAAGGGGTTGTATGTACCAATTGTCTCAATAAATCGTCCATTTCTAGGAGAACGCTTCTCGGCGACCACAATACGATAAAAGGGTTTCTTTTTGGCGCCCATGCGGCGTAATCGGATTCGAACCACGTTTTTTTCCTCTCTTATAGGTGGCCAGATTAAATTCGTCCACTCTTTTCCGCATTACTCTGGCAAAATCTGACCAAAGTCTGAGACAAAATCTTCCTGGCAAACTAAAAATATATCGTTTAGAAACGGGAACAAGATAACTTGGTGAATTGAAAGGGCTATGCCCAAACGAAACGTATAAGTTATCTACGGCTCATTCCTTAATTCATACCAAACATTTTAAGCAACTGCTCAGGGCTTCCACCACGTCGTCGTTTTTTGCTACCTCGTCCCATACCTAGAACGCCCATCTGCTTCATTACTTTTTGCATTTCACGGAATTGTTTCATCAGCCCATTTACATCTTCTACAGATGTGCCACTACCTGCCGCAATACGACGACGCCGACTGCCATTTAGCAGCTTTGGGAAGCGGCGTTCTTGCATGGTCATACTATTAATTATCGCTTCTGTTTTCTTTAACATGGATTCGGCCTCATCCATGTCAATATCCTTGGTCATGTTGCCGATTCCCGGAATCATACCCATAATGCTCCCAAGAGGACCAAGTTTTTTGATTTGGCGTAGTTGATCCCGAAAGTCTTCTAAATCAAATTGCCCTTCTTGAAGACGTTCCTCCATGGCCAGAGCATCTTCTTCGGTAATCGTATCTTGCGCCCGTTCAATCAACGAAAGAACATCTCCCATGCCTAAAATACGACCAGCCAATCGATCTGGATGGAAGGATTCTAGGTCAGAAAGCTTTTCCCCCACGCCTAAAAATTTAATGGGGACACCTGTTACTTCCCGGACACTAAGGGCAGCACCGCCGCGAGCATCGCCGTCGATCTTGGTCATAATGAGACCAGAAATAGGGACTCGCACATTGAATCCTTCAGCCACTTGGACAGCTTCTTGCCCGGTCATAGAGTCTACCACAAGGAGTATATCCGAAGGCTTGGCAATTGTCCGGACCTGCTCTAGTTCCTTCATCATCTCATCATCAATCTGAAGGCGTCCAGCCGTATCCAAAATAACAGTCGTATAGGCCTTTTCTCGAGCAAATTGTACAGCATTTTTTGCAATAGTCGATGCTGCAACATCGGTGCCCTCACTATACATAGGTACGTCAATCTGTTTGCCAAGAATCTCGAGCTGCTGAATGGCTGCTGGGCGATAGATATCTGCAGCGACGAGTAGGGGCCGTTGCCCTGATTTTCGCAACCGCAAGGCCAACTTAGCTGCCATGGTGGTTTTACCCGCACCCTGCAGACCCACCAGCATGAGCACGTGAGGTGTTCCGCCAGAAAGATTCAAAGGTTCGGCTGTCCCAAGGAGTGAGATCAGCTCTTCATGTACAATCTTGACGACCTGCTGAGCCGGTGTAAGGCTATTCATTACCTCAGAACCGATACACCTATCCTTGACGCGCTTGACAAAGTCCTTGACCACCTTGAAATTTACATCAGCTTCAAGAAGTGCTAGTCGAACCTCGCGCATGGCCGTATTAACGTCGGACTCGCTCAGTTTTCCTTGCCGTCCAAGACGGTCAAATACACTTTGTAATTTATCGGACAGATTTTCAAACACTGGCAGGATTCCTAAAAATAAGCGCTGCGTTCAAACAGGATACACAATAGCCATAGGGCGCCTTTAAAAAGCCACCCCAACCAACACTTTATTTTACTTTGAGATTACTAAACGGTCAAATTATTAATGCAATTGCATCAGCCTTCTAAAGGCGGCACTGGAGTCGCTGTCGGCAATGCCGGTATCGTTGTTGGGGTGGGTGGCAGTGTAGTGGCTGTCGGTAGTGGCGTGGGTGAGGTCGGGATCGTTGTTGATGTAGGCGGCAGTGCAGTAGCTGTCGGTAATGGCGTGGGTGATGCTGGAACCGTTGTTGGTGTAGGGGGCAACGAGGTCGCTATTGGTAGTGGCGTCGGCAGCAGCGTGGTTGTGGCCTCTACTGTGGGGGCTGGGTTTTCGGTTGGTGCAGATGATGGCTCTGTTGGATTGACCAGTGTTTCCGTTGGCCGAGAAAGAGGTTCAATTTCTGTGGGTGACGCAGTTGGAACAGCTTCAACTAATGTTGCAGTAGGCTCAATAGGCATCTTGGTTGGTGTCTCCCCATTGGGATCAGGTACCTCTCCATTACCCTCAGGGGTAGGCGTTGCATCAACCTGTGGCCCAGTTGAATCTGTATCGGGAGTTTTAACCGGATTTTCATCTGTTACCGAGTCTTGTTCAGAATCTGTCTGCTCGGTATTCCCATTCTCGCTAGGCTTATCGTCTATTTGACCTGGATTGCTGTTATCATCTACTCCGTCTGCATCATCTAAGGTGCCGTTGTCAGTGTTCCCATCATCCGTGCTATTTGGGGTATCGTCGGGCTGTCCATCGGACGTCGTCGGCGTAGCGTCAACGTCACTATTTGGAGCCTCATCACCCTGGCTGCTATCATCTGTCGATGTGGTTGGCTCAAGGGTTGCTTGCGCGTCCAAAGTTGGTTCAGGCGTCGCTGGATCTGTCCCAACTGGCGGTGGGGCTTCCGTTACGTTTGGTGTTGCTGGTGCGGTCACAACAGGTGTCACCGGGTCTGTAGCTAACGGTGGCACCGATGCGGTTATAGCTGGCGTCACTGAGTCTGTCACAGCTGAAGGCACGATGGTCGGTGTAGGTTCAATTCCGCTGCTAGGCGTTCCAGTAATTGTGGGGAGTGGCGTAACGACCCCAACGGTAAGAGATGGTGTAATTACAGGTACAGGACTTGCTTCTACTGTTGCTGTTGTGGGAACATCCGTTACAGGAATACCCGTGGCAGGAACACCAGTAATCGTGATCTCAGGCGTAGCCGTAATCTGTGGCGTGATGGTTCCAATAGGTACCGCTGGTGTCGTCGTCAACAACGTTGTCGCCGTTGGTGTTGTTATCCCTGTGGGGATGATAGCTGACACAGTACCTGTGTAGGTCGGGCTAGCAGTCACAACAACGACCGGCGTGCCAGTCACTACGACAGTACTTGTAACGGAGACTGCCTGTGTCGCTTGGACCGTTGCCTCAATGGTAGACACAACGCTGCTTGGTAGCGTTACAGTCGGATTGACCGTAGCAGTCAATGGCCCGCCTACCAAAACCGGGGTACCAGTTAATGGAACGGTGGTATCAACGGGTGGCAAATCAGTAGGTTCTAAGGTCGGTAAAATGGTTGCTGGTGTCGGCAGATCTATTGTTGGAGTCTGAGTTGCTTGTAGAGTTGTTGCCGACGGCGACACAGCAGGCTGCGTCAGGGCGGGCAAAGCCACCGTAGGCTGAGACCCTGCAGGCTGAGACATTGCAGGCAATGAGGACGTTGGCCTAGCAGTTGGGTTCAACGGTATGCTGGTTGGCGGGTTGGTGTGTGTGGGCTGAACAATAGCGACTAACTCGGGCGGGACATAAATGTCAATCCCTAAAACGATACTGTTTGGGTTCGATATGCAATTTCGAGCCGCGACATTGGAAGCCGTGGTCCCCCTGTTGGCCGCAATGGCCCCCAATGTATCTCCAGATAAAACGCGGTACTCCACCCAGCCTGCATCGGGTGATGCAACGCAGAGAGGTGTTGAGGTCAAAGTTGGCGTTGATTCAATCACTATCTCTGGTTGGTTATTGGGTACCTCTGGCTCGCTGGTTGGCGTCAATGTTGGGACGGGTGGATTGATAACCGTCAACTGGATTCCCTGAACATATTTTTGACCACCAGGAATCAGCTGATAGGTAACCTCAATCTCTACTCCAGGCTCCAAGTATCCAAAGAGAGCCATCTCTGTGAAATTATCAGAATTGTTTGCGTCTGGCAAGAACCGAGGAAGAATATTGGTTGCATCGGTGATAATCAGATCACCCATACCTTGTCCTCGATAGATTGTGCGCATGGTGGCTTTTAGGATCGAATCGTTCAGATCGTCATTCTCTTCGGCGATTTCGTCAACCCGAACCTGGGCCTCTTCAACCTCTTTCTTCCTTTCTTCGTTGTGAATAGCCTCAATCGCGGCCCGTTCTTCAGGCGGGGCTAAATCCAACTCAACTCGACGTGCCCACTCCTTAAATGGGTAGGCCAAGTCACCAGGAACAGCTCCAGCAACTGTAAAGAAGCTTGCTAGGCTCATAATTGCAAGTAACGCTAGGGCAGCGATGGGGGCAAGCCGCTGAACGGGAACCTGAAAGATGCTATCCAGGGATGCAACAAGGCGCTTAAGCCACCCCTCTTGATTTACCTCTTTGGGCGATGATATAGCAGGTAGCTGGGGAGCGCTTGCATTGGAAGGCTGGGAAGACAAGCCAATTTGGCTACCTTCTAGTTTGTCTGTCGCTGCGCCTTGATTGGTTCGGCCATTGCTATCGGAAATGGGGAGAGCATCAAGTGTATTGCTCGCCGCAACATCTTGTTCTTTCAGCTCTCTAGCAAGCGCTAAAAAATCCTGTTTAGCCGAGGTGCGACGCGAAGTAGAGGGTAATGGAACAGGTTCTACAGCAATATGCTCAAATGCGCTAACAACGCTTAGCATATCCCGTAACTCATCCCTATATTCTTCTGGATAGGCAGCCAAAACAGAATCCAGTGTTTCACCCGATTCTACGCGTAGGATGGCTTCATCCAGAATATTGACTAGTTCGTGTTCAAAATCGCTCATAGACTATACCAACTGCTCATTTTCCAAAAGCTGGCGTAAGGTGGCTACAGCACGATACTGCAAGGCTTTGATTGCGCCTTCTGTTTTGTCCATCAGCGTTGCGACTTCGTTTATGCTATATCCCTCGAGAAAACGCAAGCTCACAACCTCTGCTTGATCAGAGGTCAGTCGCCCGACTGCAGAACGCAAGCGGTCAGCATCAAACTGCTTCTCTGCAGCTTGAACAGGGCTATCGTTTTCATCTAATAGGACAGGAACATCATCTATTGGCACGTTTTTACTTCGATCCCGGCGGCGATAATAATCTACAATTGAATTGTGCGCGATCCGGTAGAGCCAGCCAGAAAAAGAGCTATGCCAGGCGGTATCTTTCCGAATCGCCTCGAGCATCTTTAAAAAGACCTGAGCAGTCAGATCCTCTGCTAGCGTGCGCTCCCCTGTACGCCGATAAATATAACTATAAATTTTCGCCTCATACCGATCATAAAGCTCGCTTAATGCACTTTCATCAAAATTGATAGCAGCAGAAAGTAGCTCTGCCTCGGTGGCTTCAGTAAACAACATGGCCTCAGTGTTGTGAGCGTAGTTCGTAAACGGCCGTTGTACCAAAAACATTGCATAACGTAACACGAATCTATGCTAATACAATAGACGGCCAGAGAAGATTTGTTCCCGTGATAACCGGGATGTCCTCCTTTTTTGATTCAACCTTATGAACCGTGCAAAAGTCGGAACTAAATTATCCTAGCAGACTATATGTTACGTTATTACAAAATTATGGTATCTTCATCTACACTGTTTAAAAACTGGAGCTGACTTTCCCAGCACAAAGTGCCGAAAACTCCAGATTCAAAACGTAAGCAAAATAAACCGCAACGTCCGTTTTTTAGACAAGTTAGTGACAGATGTAACTTGGTTTGCTTTGTACGAGAGCGTCTTGAAAATCACCCACTATTCAGGAGCAGAAGCATTTTAGGAACGAAAATTAGATAACTTGGTCATTTGATGGGCTACACCCAATCGAAACGCGTAAGTTATTGGCGATTCATTACCTACCTAGAAATTACTTCGGCAGCTCCAAATGATTGCGGCCTCATATGTAAGGACGCTACAACAGCGAAAAGATTACGATCAACTCAAAAATTTAAGGAAAATAGAGTCGTGTCAATAAAATTTGTGGGTATTGATCCTTGTTTAGGAATGGGAATTAAATACCTTGTGTATCCAGTTGACAGTGCCATGAGCGACTGCTTCTCAAGTACCTCTAACTAGCCTCTTGTTAGGCAGAAAATCATGCTCGCTGCATTGTCATGTGATAGTCACTAATGCGCCACTTACTTGATCTTCATTCCTTAGTACGCAAGTAGACTTCGTAGATTCGTTGGAGGGCGGTAAAGTTGGTTAGTACAGCAAGAAGCCAGAGTATAGGCAACATAACATATCCACCAGTTAACAACCCAACTGCAATAAGTAGAACTCGTTCCGGTCTTTGCAATAGACCTACTTTACATTCGATACTTAGTCCCTCGGCCCGTGCTCGAGTGTAGCTTACCATCAAGGAACCAACAATCGTAAAGAATATGAGTATGGTCTCTTGAGATAATGGTTCGTGAATGTAATAATAGGCCAATGCCAAAAAAGTAGTACTCTCTGAATACCTATCGATGGTACTATCTAAAAAGGCCCCAAATGTACTTGTTTTTGTTAATCTGGCCAATGTGCCATCTAACATATCCAGCAGAGCAGCCACCCAAAGGAGCATGCCTCCTGAGAAAAAACTCCCTTGGGCAATAAAAATAGCCGAAAGAATTGTTAAGAAGAAGCCCATCAAGGTCACTGCATTTGGCGAAACCCCCAGTGTACTCAGCCAAGATGCAAAGCGATTCATCGGTTCAGCCAATATCCAGCGGGCATACCTGTCAAGCATCTCTTCTATCCCTAAACAGTCACAATAAAGATTGATATATTCTACTATCTACTCGAGTCCTAGTCAAGCTCTCTTGTAATTTCTATTCATTTTCACTTACCTCTTCTAGAAATCGTAGGTTGGCCAAGATTACATATCCCGGAGTAATTACTCAGATAGCCATATCTTACCATGGTGAGAAGCTGAGTTGTCACCCTTGAAAAATGCTACGATCTATCCATGATCACAATATCCTTAGCAGGCGCTTATCCTACTATACGAATATGGTCTAATTTTATGTATCGGTACTGATTCAGTTTGGTCTATCTCAAGACGGTGTTTATACTGTATCAGTAGAGCGCAATCTGTCATTTCGTTGGCACTTTGTGCCTATTACATGAGCAGTAATGGCCGTAAAGCGGCACGAATTATGAAGAGAAAATCTTGGGTATCTGACCAGAGAAAAATTTTTCGTCGCGGGTACCCTTTGGGTGACTCGAAATGACATCGGTGAGTGTCATTGGGGTCTACTATGTATAGAAAAGTATTCAATCCCCTTATATTGAGAAAAATTTTCTAAGATGATTCCTTTTTGTAGGGATTTGGATGGTCAAACCCTTATGAGACATTATTATCTGAATGTCTCTGGTCTGAATGCCTCTAGAACGATACAGAAATACATTATAGATGACCAGAAAAAGCTTGTTCTCGTAAAGACGGGGATGTCGTCCCTTGTTGGAATGTCCCAGAGTGGATGGGGAAATGAGTTGGAACAAGACTTTTTTTGCAAAGTATATAAACGAAATGGAGCAAAATATGAAAACACCTGTTCGAGTTGCTGTGACAGGAGCAGCAGGCAACATTGGTTACGCACTTCTCTTTCGCATTGCCAATGGCGATCTCTTTGGCCCTGAACAGCCGATCATTCTACAAATGCTTGAGATTCCACCAGCCATGAATGCCTTACAAGGGGTCGCTATGGAGCTAAATGATTGTGCTTTTCCCTTGCTAGTGGATATGGTTCTTACCGATCAAGCAGACACCGCATTCAATCAAGCCAATTGGGCATTACTGGTAGGGGCCCGCCCACGAGGCAAAGGCATGGAGCGCAAAGATCTTCTTGACGCCAATGGTGCAATTTTTAAGCCCCAAGGTCAAGCCATTAATAACCATGCTGCATCTGATATCCGCATATTGGTGGTCGGCAACCCAGCCAATACCAACTGCCTAATTGCGATGCGCAATGCGCCTGATGTTCCTAATGAGCGTTTTATGGCCATGACTCGGCTAGACCATAATCGAGCTATGACCCAATTGGCTCAAAAAGCGAATGTGCCTGTTCGTGAAGTACAAAAAGTAACTATCTGGGGAAACCACAGCGCAACCCAATATCCAGACGCCTTTCATGCGCAGATTTCAGGTAAACCAGCGGCAGAGGTAATCAACGACGATACTTGGATCCGCGAGACCTTTATACCAACCGTTCAAAAACGAGGTGCGGCCATTATCGAAGCCCGTGGTCAGAGCAGTGCAGCCAGTGCAGCGAATGCAGCGATTAATCATGTCCAAACTTGGTATGGTGGAACCGCAGAGGGGGATTGGACGAGCATGGCCATACCAAGCACCGGGGCGTATGGTTCGCCAGAGGGTGTAATCTTCAGTTACCCAGTAACGGTGAAAGATGGCCATTGCACCATTGTAGAGGGGTTGGAGTTGAGTGATTTTGACCAGCAGAAGTTAGAGGTGACAGGACAAGAACTTCAAGAGGAGCGTGATGCGGTGAAGGAAATCCTTGAGAGCTGATCGAATACTGATATAGATGGCCATATACAATTCTTGTCCCTTTTGGGGATTCCCTAGAACCCATTAAGCAAAAGCCAGCATAAAGTTAACATGACGGCCATAGTTTATTTGCAAAGTTCATTCCGACTTCGTCCAATTCTACGGCAATCGTATTGAAAACGGGTGCCGTAGACTGGATCAGAATGAGTTTTAACTAGATCTGATTGACAGTACTCTTCATGTAGTCCATCAATGCCTGGTGAGCATCCTCTACCTCTTCTAAACTATCGTCTTTATCAGGTATGCGCTGTTGGTATTCACCATTAGGCAACATATCCCACGCAAGGCGTTGGTCATTTAGCAAGGTATCCAAAACGTATTGAATCAACTGCTGATGCTGGGGGTCTTCTATAGGTACGGCAGCCTCCACACGAGCACTTAGATTACGGGACATCCAGTCGGCGCTTCCAATAAAGTAGCGCGGTTCTCCATCGTTCTCAAAGCGGGAAATACGAGGATGTTCCAAAAAACGCCCGATGACGCTGATCACCCGAATATTTTCGCTAATACCGGGAAGCCCCGCGCGTAATCGACAGTTTCCCCGTACAATTAGATCGCACTGTACACCTGCCTGGCTTGCCATGTACAGAAATTCAACAAGCATCATATCATCCAGACCATTCATCTGAAGCGTAATCCTGGCTGGCCGTCCCTCTTTGGCATTTGCAATCTCTGTTTCAATCAACTCTATGAATTGCTGACGCATATTGACAGGTGCAACCAGGAGCTTACGATAAATACGTTGATGACTATAACCTGTTAGCACATTAAAGAGATCCACCACATCATTGGCAATATCGGGATCACACCCTAATAGCCCCATATCCGTGTAAAGCCCTGCTGTCTTAGAATTGTAATTGCCTGTTCCGATATGATAGTAGATTCGGAGCCGATCTTCTCCCCTTACTACTAGAGAGAGCTTGGCATGGGTCTTTAGCCCTACCATGCCATACGTTACGTGACACCCGGCATCTTCTAACTGACGTGCCCAACCGATATTGCGCTCCTCATCAAAACGTGCTTTCACCTCTACGAGGACAGCAACCTGTTTGCCACGCCCAGCAGCTTCAATCAGTGCCTCGATTACTGGAGAGTCATCGTCGGTTCGGTAGAGAGTCTGTTTGATAGCCATAACCTGAGGGTCACTAGCAGCAGATTGGATGAATTGAAGTGTGCTCGCGGTAAAACTTTGATAAGGGTGGTAAATTAAAACAGATCGTTGCTGTAGGATCGAAAAAATCTCTCCCGGTCGTGCATGGCTATTAAGGCCAGCCAAACGCGGGTGAACCAGCGGCGTCCACGGCGCATACTTTAGTCGGGGCAGTCCTACGTTCGCTATGTTGTGGAGATCATCCATACCTAATAGACCTTTAATGGCATAGATATCTCGCTGGTCCAATTTGAGCTCATTCTGCAACATTCGATGCACATGGCCGGGCATCGTATCGTCAACTTCTAGCCGAACAACTGGGGCAAAACGGCGCTCACGTAATTCTTCGCTAATCATTTCAAGCAGATCGTCAGCCTCTTCCTCACTGCGATCAATATCCGCATTACGAGTGATACGGAATGGATAAGCTGCAACAATCTTCATCCCTGAGAATAGCCGGTCGAGATTATGGATCATAACCTGCTCAAGAGGAACAAAATGAAAGGAATCTGCTAGTTGGATCCAACGAGGCCGATTGGCTGGGACTTTTACGCGGGCAAAATTGATCTCGTTATTAAGTGGATCTTCCAACAGAACAGCTAAATTCAAACTCAGGTTGCTAATAAATGGGAAGGGATGGCCAGAATCCACAGCCAACGGTGTGAGAATCGGGTGAATCTCGCGGAGGTAGTATGTACGTAAGTGCTCCTTTTGTGAATTGGATAGATCCTGGTAGGCAATCAATTTGACGCCATGAAGCTCCAATTGAGGTAAAATTTGCTCGAATAAGACTTTAGACTGCGTCTCGTTCATCGCGTCCACCACCTTATGTATCAGATCGATCTGAAACTCTGGTGGCCACCCAGGTAGAGTTAGATTCTCCATACCCACAGCTTGCTGACGCTTTAGTCCACCCACTCGTTTTCCGAAAAACTCATCCAGATTCGTGGTCGTAATCGCTAAAAAACGCAGGCGTTCAAGAAGTGGTATTCTGTCATCAAGGGCCTGATGTAAAACGCGCCAATTAAAGTCCAACCAGCTCAGCTCACGATTATAAATCTGGTGAGAGTGTGCTAATTGCTGATTCGTCATCTCACTTGGCTCGAGATGGGTTTGCAATTGATTTTCCTCAGTTTGAGCTGAATACTCTTGGATGATTGATGCCGACAAGGTAGGCCAAGCCTTGGGGTTACCGGATGGACTATTTTTTTGAATATCTCGCAAGTTGGGGAGTCTATCTTTTACAATACTAAATTCGAGGAGGGAAGATTGCTTTTTTGGCATATCTGGAATTTGGTCCATAAAGATAACTCCTTTCAACAGTGATAATTCAGGCGACGATAATTGCTTAGTATCAACCATTGTACAACTGGGACAGGGATTTCAAGGTGTTCTTCAGTAGTAAGAAAGCCGGCAACCCAAAGATACCCAGCCTAATGCTGAGTCAGTTACATCTTACCAACTAGTGGAAAAGTGGAGAGGAAGGGGTACTATCTCTCCGCCCGTGGATGATCTGATCGATCTGGCATATGAGATAAAACCTCATGTGATGTCATCGCCTCGCCAGTGCACCAGGCACTCCCGTGTCACCCAGAGCGGGCTGCTTACCGCTGCTGCCTTCCGACCCTGACGGAGTTCACAGTGTTCTGCCGCACAGGACCCAGCACCTGACGAAGCGATGACATCACACGAAATTCTTACCCTAAAATAGGTTTGTCTACAATCAGCGAATTACAGAATAAGCATTCTTTACCAGTAATTCTTGTATTGGAAAACACTCAGGTCAAACGCTGCACTCTAATGATAAATTATTGCCATATGGAGCGGAGAGGGAGGGATTTGAACCCTCGAACCCTTTCAGGTTACGAGCTTTCCAGGCCCGCGCACTCGGCCAGACTATGCGACCTCTCCCCATAAGAGGGTAACTGCCTTATACTTTGGCAAGAACAATATAGATGGCCAGATGAACCTCTTGTACCCATAAAGACCGAACTTGCCTCTAGGAAGAATGTATGTCTTCCCTTTTTGGATTTCGTTAGGCTGAATCTCACTAAATTCGGGACAAAATTAACCCAGCGGACTATAAAAAATTCTTGAACAATGCCAACGGTTACTATATGGCTTCTGAAAGAACCAACAGCCATTCTAGTATAGTTCAAGCAGATAGAATGGAGATTATACCTGCAACTTCTTTAACCTGCAAGTATAGCATGCGTGAAATTATTCGTTTAGTCTAGGAATAATCAACTCCATTCCAAGCTCCAAAACGTTTGGATTGGAGCCAATTTGGGAGCGGTTGGCTTCATAGAGGAACTGCCAGCGGCTTTGGTCACTATAAAAACGGAGCGCCAAGCTGGCTAAGGTTTCGCCAGGACCGACAGTATGGATTTGAAAAGGCGTGGTGGAAACAATTAGCCCAGTTGGGGTCGCTTGACTCTGTTCCTCAATGGTCTCAGCTTCTACTACCGGAGCCTCCACGGCCGGGGCTTCCACAACTGACAGGCTTTGCGGCGTTGGAGGAGGTATAAGATCTAATTTGTTATCACCTGCTGTGCGTTCTATGCGACGGCTTCTCTCCAATGGTGGTTTTGGGACAACGGGTCCAGCAACCTTGCGCAAAAACCAACGAGTCGCCAATTCTTGCAGAGAACCATCTTGCTTCATGTGGAGAAGAGCACTGTTCAGGGCTAAACGTACAGCGGACTTGTTAGGTGAAATGCCAACGCTATAAATCAAAGGCGAAGAGATAGATTCCACGACGGTGACCTCTGCATTCAAATTCATAGCATATGTTAGCAATTGCTCTCCCCCAATCAGTCCATCAACTTGCTTCGCTTCTAACGCGCGTAGGGCGGTTGAATATTCTTGAAACGGCAGAAAATCGATTGTAACAGATACCGGAGTACTCTCAGACAGTTGAAGAAACTTAGCAGACCAGAGCAAAGCCGCACCGTTTCCATCTAGGAAGGCCACTGTCTTACCTGCAAGATCCACATGAGATTCGATTCCGCTATCTCTACGAACCAATAGAGCCGCTCTGTCACGTAAATAAGGTTCGCTATACTCAACGACTTGCGCACCATCCCAGGTAGGAGAAAGCATCCCAATAGCCAGATCAATGCTATTCTGCGTCAAAAGGGGCAGCGTCGTCTGAGATGTAATTGGAACTAATTCAACCTCTACATCATTGTCTGTTAGACGATTGGCTAAAGCCGATGCAAGTTCAATATTATATCCAACGAGTTCGTCACGCAGGACCTCTTGACCGCTAACCACAACCGTACTGTGCAATTTTTGAAAGCCGAAGGGAGGGAGATCGTATGGAACACCAACGCGTAATGTTTGAACACTTTTGCTATCATTGTCATCGCTTGTCAATGCTCTTCTATTTGGCTGAGAAGGAGTAGGAACAGCAGGTGTATCTAGCAGACTTTTATATGTCTCACTCCACTGACCGTGTCTCATTTCCACAGGAAAAGGCTCCTCCAATGGAAACCACTTCCGATGATACCGAGCATAGTCCCCCTCTTGAACAAGCATTTGGAGAGAATAATTGACTAAATGACGTAAGGAGGCTTCCCGTCCGGAAAGCCCCCAAAGCCGCCGAACGGTTCCCAGACCTGTCTCATCCCCTTTCTCACGAATCGTCAAGATCCCATCTTGGCTATGATATTCACAAAGACTTGTGAAGGTAATTAACTCATGAATCTGGCCGACTTTGAGAGCTGAAACGGCTAAACCATGCTCACGGAAGGGGAAAAGTTCTGCTTTTAAGCTTTGGCTATTGTTCAATCGATTTTGGCCTGATAGCCAGCCGATCAATAGTTTACCGGCTTGGTTTGTCCCCGCTCCGGTTATATAGCCTATGTCATATGATGACAAGGTAGAATTGTCCGACACTCCATTTAGCGTGCCGTCGCTTACCGTTCCTGCATCTTCCAAATCAAAACGTGACTTAGTTTGAGACGTACCTTGGTTTAAGAGGCAAAATGAGTCTTGAAAGTAGGATTGGCTAAAACCGATGTTTTCCGAAGCCCGCACAAGCAGATCTGGGTCCAGATCGGACCAAACAATCGGCCCAATATCAATCGCCCTTCCAGCTAATAAAGAAGGCAACTCAGCGGGATTGACTGGCACAAATTCGACGTCAACGCCCCAGGTTGCAGCCACCCCCTTCAACAGATCGACATCAAAGCCAATAAGTTGCCCCTCCGCATCCAGATAGCTAAACGGAGGAAAATCATAAGGTAGGCCAACCACAAGTAGATCTCCTCGTTGCTGGATACGTGCGAGGGTTGTGGCTGATACCGTGGTAGCTCGACCTTCTGCTTGGCTATAGACCTCCGAATGAGCAGAGAAAAAGATAAAGCCGAGCAGTAACCATGTGACAAGCCGAAAATATTTTAACCAATTCTTAGCCAGCTTCATGAGTCACGCCCCCATGCAATATGCGGATGACTTATCTCTGCGATAAGTTTCGGATCGGCCCCTGCTTTGACAGTCCATAGATACAATGTTGGCGACTGAGTCTGTAAACTGCCTGTGACATATGCTAGCGTCTGCCCATCACCCGACCAAGCAAACTCTAGACAACCTGATTCAGTGATACGGACTGTATTCTGGCTATCTATGTCTGTGATCCACAGATCGGCTGTTAATCGTAATTCATCTGACGTTACATCATCTCTATCTCCGGTTGAGGCATTTACAGTGGATAAATGGGCAATACGGTTACCGGTCTTATCCCAAACGGGAAACCATGCAGGTTTTTCGGTCAACTGAGTTAGATTCTCGCCATTGCGATCAAGGGTAAAGACACCTTCATCACTTGCCACAGCGATTTGTTGACCATCGGGCGAAACGGAGGGATGACGGCTAGAAAAGTAGGTTAGGGGTACAACCGCATCTCCATTGAGTGCGAGTTGATATGTACGAGAATCGCCTTCTGCCTCAACGTCTACTAAAAGAGTCTGATTATCCAGCCATGTAACATAGCTGGCAAAACCGAATTGAGCGTTAGTCAATGATGTGACTTCAGAACTTGTTAGGTCAATGAGTTTAACAATTGAAGTCTGGCTTGAGCCTGATAGAGATAGATCCTCAATATTCGTCGCTAGATAGGCTACTTTTAGCCCGTCAGGGGCCCAGGCGATTTGACGTTTACCATCCGCATCATCGGTATTTTGAATTAGCTTATCTCGTCCCTCGGCAATACCACTACGGGAGCGGATTGGTGATTCATCTGTCATTATTGCGCGTGCCGTATAGATCTGTTCACCTGTGCGGTCTGGACTTAGAAATGCAATATGATCCCGATTTGGAGACCAGACAGGATGATGACCAGGCAGAGATAAATTCATCCGCTTCTGACCTTCTTCATCAATGACATAAAGCACGTTTTGGTAGTTTTCAAAGACCGAGAAGCTAAGCCAATTGTGGACGGGATCAGCAGAACCGTTCTCCAAATCGGACGACGCCCAAACAGATGTTAGGCGTTGCCAAATTGAAGGGTTTGGCTCGCTTGAATTAGCGTCCGATAGCTGGGTATAGTCAGTACGCCCCAGAAAAACGCCAAAAAAGAGCACAGAAAGCAGAATCATAACCGAGCCGGGAGTTGAACTAATTAAGGGGAAACGGGCCTCTGAATAAGCTAGGCGCCGATTTGGCCCCTTACCAGTTCGTTCGGGGGCTAGAAGAGCATAGTAAGCCTCATTGATCTCCATTAGTTTGCGCTCGGCATACGTACGGTCGGTTGCGTTAGAGAATCGGTCAGGATGATAGATTCGTACCAATTGCCGATATTGAGTTCGAATCTGCTCATCAGTCGCGTTCGGTGGGAGATCCAGAATTGTATAGTAATCTTTCATAACTTCATCGCTACGGTAACAAAACAGATGGCTGCCCTTATAAACAGCACATTGTAGTTGAGCACAGCGCAGGGGTGCGTAGATGAATACGGATATATTTTTTGGGGCAGGAAGATACTAAATACAAAAGCTGAAGCTTATCAAGTACAACGAGGCATAGGTATAGACTCAATCCTCATAATTTAGGAACGGGAATTAACTAACTTGGTCATTTGGTCGGCTAAACCCGCTTGAAACTTGCAAGTTATTGATGACTCATTCCTTAACGAGATAAAGGCGGAAACGACGATGCACAACGAAAACCTAGATTGGAATCAACACTGTCAGGTAAAAAATTCCGTCGAACGGTGCTCCGCATATAAACGGTTGTGTCATTCCAACTACCACCACGTAAGACTTTGGTTACTGCCACTTCTGGGCCTTTAGGGTTTTTCTCAGCTGCTACTGGATAGTAGTCCCATTCGTACCAATCAGCTACCCACTCCCGCACATTTCCAGCTAGATCATACACACCGAACTCACTCCGGTCCTGAGGGAAAGAGCCGACAGGGACAGCATCGCTTCGGATGTAGTCAAAGTTACTTTGATCAATAGGTTGAGCATCACCCCAAGGGTACAAATTATTTTGCGTTCCTCTGGCAGCATACTCCCACTCAGCCTCACTCGGTAACCGTTTTCCCACAAAACTACAGTAAGAAGCCGCATCATGCCAACTTACCCAAATGGCAGGATAGTTGCCAAATGAGGCTTGGCCAAAGTATTGGCTGAAGTTAATCGAACGAGGGAATTTAGGCGAGCTACACTGACCCGCCCGGACACAATGGTCGTATTGATGGTTTGTTACTTCATATTGATCAATATAGTACGTATCAAGCAAGATACTCTTCTCAATCCGTTCATCAGGGAAACCATTACGATAACCACGTACGAATTCGCCGGACGAAATCTTTATCATAGGAACTAGATCGCTAATGAAGTAATGTTGACCTGGCCACACCTCGACAGAAGCGTGCTCATCTTGGCCTAACCACTGAATACCCAATTTTTCTAGCGTTCCATCAACTTGCATCTCTTGCAAAGTAAAATTAACTAAGTCGCGAAACTTGTCATCAGCAAAAGGAATACCAAGCATGTAGGGGCGTTCGTCTGTCAGAAGATAAGGCTGACTAGAACCGATCTGTTCATCTCGATTCAGAGGGTTTAATAGAGCACCTCCAATCAGGTCTGCCTCATTTTCGCTAAGAATTGAACCGTAATTCTCATCCGCCAAGATCAAAAACTCTACCGCATTTCGCTCGCCTAACCATCTGGCAGCGAAATCGCGGATAATCTCAACGTCAAGACCCGCTGGTTGGCCAGAATCATCGATAAAGCTAAATGGTGCCTTATTTGCGGCTATCGCAACTGTGAGGGTAGGATTTTGACCTAATTGATCAACTTTAGAACGGGTAGGACGATCGAGGCCAACGGGAGAATCAGAGAATGTATAGGTCCAGCCATTGTTGATAATTATTTTAGGTTCTAACTCGGAACCAAACCATTTTTTATAGAGTGTCTCATAGGTACCACTTTGCTGTAGTTCAAAAAGCGTTTGATCAAGTAGGTTTTGAAAATAGGCATCGCCTCCAGCAATAGCTAATGCATAAGATTCTGAATTGATAGAGGTGTCCAAAAGAGTAAATTCTACATGGTTCTGAACATACGGAGCTAGGGCAATGGTATCCGCCACTACAGCTCGAACTGCCTCAGCAGCTAAAAGGTTCATTGCTTCTTCAACTGAGTCGAGCAAGATAATCGAAGCCTCTACGCCTATACTATTGAGATAGAGCTGGATGCTATCCTGGGTTAAAGTGCCGCCCACGACAGCTAACTTTGTATTAGACAAATCATCTAGGGCGGCAGCCGTATCCGAACTGGAAACCAAAACTGAGTGTCCGCCTTCAAAATAGGTTCGGCTAAAATCGAGTTCCGCTTCGTGAAACTTAGTATGTGTAACACTTGAACCGATTAGATCTACTTGACCTTGTACTAATTGGGTAAGCTGATTGCCTTGTGGTTGTACAATCAGATTCAGCTCAACTCCCCAGTGGACGGCAATAGCATTCAGTAGATCGACATCAAAGCCAGTTACTTCTCCTACCTCATTTAAGAAACCGAAGGGATAGACATTATCCGTAACGCCAGCAAGCAAAACACCGCCACGTTGACGAATCCGTTTGATAGCTGAATCACGTATCCCTTTCAGCCTTACGGGCTGACTCTCCTGGGCGTATGGTACCAATAGGTAATCTGCATTTCCAGGCCATACTTCCAGAGAGTAGATGGATCGATCCGAACCAAACCAACGGACGTGGAGCGTATCATAAACACCATCTTGCTTCATTTCCTGCAAAGTAAAGTTAAGTAACTCGCGAAAGGCGGGAGCATTTTGCCGAATGCCAATACCCAATGGCTCATTTACAACAGGGGGGCCAAGGTAGGTTTGACTAAAATCGATGGTGTAGACCCATTCTCTTCGTTTGATCATGCCAGCCGCAATCAGATCAATTTCTCCTGTAGCCAATCGATTCGCGTGATCCACAATCTCACCTGGGACAAACTCAATTGCATTCTCGTCCCCTAACCAACGTCTCGCCAATTCTTTTACGATATCGATATCGAAACCAGCCCATTCATTGTTCTCATCGCGGAATCCAAATGGGGCAATGGCATTGGGTACACCCGCTCGAAGGGTTCCTCTTTGACGGATTTCGTTGATAGGATTGGTCAAAGTTAGTGGGTCTGGTGAAAGTTGGCTTAGATCGTATGTCCAGTCGCCAGGTGAGATCTGAATATCCGTAGGTTGATTGGCAACAAACCATTTTTGGTAGTATCTATCGTAGGTGCCATCCCGCTTCATATCTTCCAAGGTAAAATTAACCATCGCTCGGATATGAGAATCTCCCTGGTGTACACCTATTCCATACGGTTGGGGCTGCCATGGGGTACGAATTACTTTGAGCCCTGGGTTGCCTTGAGCCAACTGAAAAAGCGTCATACTGTTAGCTGTAATACCATCCAGAGTACCAGAACCAAGTGCATCCAATGCGTGGGAGTATCCGATAAACTCTTCAAATTGTAAATTCATATCCTGAAGATCAGTCTCACGTTTAATGACTTCGTGGACCGATGACCCAGCGATAATGCCAATGGTGCGCCCGTTCATTTTTGGCAAGCTATCAAGGGTAGACGTTGAACGAACCAAAAAGCCTAGGTCATCAACAAAGTAAGCCTGGCTAAAATCGATTAGGGCATCCCGTTCTCGCCGGGTAGGCATAGCAGCAATCAACAGATCAACATCCTGAGAAACCAGTTTAGGAATGTGATCGGCAGCAGTGACGATTCGTAATTCCAAGGCATCCTCTCGTCCAAGCCAGCGCCGAGACAATTCCCGGGCAATGTCCACGTCAAAGCCCTGCAATCGGCCATCATTTGCAATAAAGCCAAACGGGGCCACATCACTACGAATACCAACAACTAACTTTCTGCGGGCGACAATCTTAGCTGCTGTTGAGCTTCGTACCCCATTTTGTTCAAAAGAGGCTTCGCCATTACGCCAAGTAAGGTATTGATCAATGCTCCAGGTAGCTGCCGCCAAGCCCAGCAGGAGAAACATCACTAGAACAAAGATTTGTGGTTTTGAAAGATAGACTAGAATTCGTTTCATGCGAATTCCAACCTCACTATATTAAATATGATATAAGTCAATAGTATATAAGTAGCTAACATAACGTTTTATCAAGCGTCATTTAACGGATAATCATCCATGCAAATTGGGGTTCATGATTTCTCAGGAAGTGGAAAATGCAGAAGTGATTACGGCAAATTATACTCAGTTCCGTTAAAAACCGGAGGTCAGTATCTCTGTTCAACTCAGGGAAGCTACGTCTAATGAATGACAACGGTCTGTTGAATGACTGTTGCAATATTATTCAGTTAGGAGATAATTATTTCCCAGACAATTAAGTAGTTTACAGGGATCAAAGAGAGTATAATGCTACTAATCGAAGAGCTAGGGTATACTGAATGGGGATTAGAGAGATTCCGGCTCTAAACAGAGCGGTCCTGATGAATGGTGTAAACTGTGAAATGTAACCCCGCTATAGCATAACATAAATGGAAAATATTAGTTAGAGTTTGGTGTTACATTTCCCTTACAGATATTCGTCCAAAGATACTAATTTATCATAGTACTCAGACCCAATATAGATGGCCAAATCTTTGCGCAAAATATCTTGATAAAAGATAGATAAACCACCTCATGTCAGTAAAGTGTAACAACTGGTCTTTGGAATAGTGATATACTAACTATCAGACGAAACAACTCGGTAGGTAGTGGCAAACCATCTGGTTATCTTCATCAACATCATCCATCTGCCAATATCGCCTGCTTGTCAACATCGTCACCTTCAGATCTACATAAAGGGAGTGATATTCATGTATCCGTCTTGCATGCACATGGTTATCGCGTTCCTGCTAGCCCAACTCATAATAAGTTGTCGTCCATCTATCACGACAACCTCGGTTAATGCATCTATCGCTGATATTGCCGCGATTGCTATCACTATTCAGGACAACTACTATGGTAATAGCAATTCAAACCTCGATGATCCTCCCGCATGGACCGTGGCCCCAAATGCAAATATTATTGCAACAGTTCAAAATATGGGTGAGTTAACCCATAATTGGGTAGTCGTTAAACTGGGAGCCACGGTTCCCATACCATTTGACGAAGGGCAGAGCAGCGATATCATTTTTTATGGTGCTGGCATGGTATATGGCCAGAATCAAACAACCCTTACCTTTACTGCACCTGGCGAACTAGGAGAATACCTAGTTATCTGTACAGTACCAGGACATTATCCGTCGATGCAGGGGCGACTAATTGTAGAGTAGCTCCGTTGCAGTTCAGAATCCGTCAAACATGAAGCGATTTTTGTTAGCGCTGATCTTTGTAATTGAGTTTGTTGTCGCAGCCGTCCTCTACTTTACATTTCCACAAGTCATGGAGC
>JBCCHB010000100.1:0-62323 GCA_039028975.1 Chloroflexota bacterium | reverse complement strand
TTCTGTCAACCACGTGAGATTCCGGTTGAACCTCTACTTTGTTAATCTTTGATATCTACAGGGCAGACATTCATTCATCCAACTGGACCACAGAAGAACGAAAACCGAACGAAGGTTAGAAGATTTCGCAGATTCTTCTCTTCTAATCTTGAAAATCTGGGTAATCCCTGTTCATTTTTTTTTCTGTCAACCACGTGAGAGCCGGTTGAACCTCTACTCTGTTAATCTTTGTTATCTACATGGCAGACACTCATTCATCCAACTGCACCACGTAAGAATGAAAAGCGAACGAAGAATAGAAGATTTCACAGATTCTTCGTCTTTCTAATCTTAAAAATCTGGGTAATCCCTGTTCATTTTTTCTGTCAACCACGTGAGAGCCGGTTGAACCTCTACTCTGTTCATCTTTGTTATTTTACAGGGCGGAGAATGCATTACACGTGAAATCTGTGCTCGGTCAAAATAGAAGATTTTTCCCTCTGCTCGTAATGAAAAGTAATTAGCCGCTTTGCTCTGCTCATTAGTCAAAATTCGTTGTCTGTTGAGATCGTTTCATAGATATTGCTACCAACGGCTGCTACGCCCCTATCCCCCACAGAGAAGCTTATGTCACCGTCGTCTGCTTCGATCTCAACGGTTGACTGAATCTCGCCATACCGAGCTAATAGGCTGCTGATGTCCCGATTCAGGACGCGTGCCGGTGTCTCCTGCATGTAGCGTTGCCAGCCGCCATCGAAATTGACTGGTCCAGATTTACTGATGGTGCGCAACAGGAGACCGGGTGCTTCTTCCAAGGTTTGGGAGATGGCTTGGTCCCAGAGCTGCATGGAATCGGCAAGCTGTGCTCGCTGCTCGGGTGTGGGGTTCCCCAAAAGCATGAGGCTTAAGCCACGCCTGAGCACTTGATTATGGGTACTGGCGAATTCGGCTAATACGTCCCGAATAAGCAGGGGATGGGTGAGCAGCTCTTGATCGGACAGGGAAAGGAACTGTTCCAAGATGAGTTGGCGCTGTGCTTCAATCTCATCGGTGGAGGCTTGCTGCTGTTGACGGGTCAGTTTCAGGGCAAAGACGTTGAGCTGAAGTGCAACCAATTCGTTGAATTGTGGCTGAGCCGCTAACAATTCCCGGGCTTGTGCTAGGCCCAGTTCGGCCTGTTCAACGTACTTCAACTCCAGATCGATCTCAATCGCTTGTCGTAAGAGATCGAGCAGCCCAATGTTGTCTTCAGCTTGTTTGAGCGAGTAGATGCCATCGTAGGCTACCCGACGGGCCTCTTCCCAGCGCGTCTGCTGACGCAAAATCTGGGTTTCCAAGAGATAGAGCGGGCTACCGATGGAACGTTCCGTTCGTTCAGATAAAATCTTGAGCGCTTCGTCCCAGCTATTGGAGCGAACCAGATCCTCTACTCGCTTTTCCGCGTAGCCTTCCCACTCGGTCAGCTCAGCCTCATTCCAATCCACGCCTTCAATCCCGGTTAGTTGGAGTTTGGTCGCGAGCCAGGCCCGTACCCGAGGGGGCAGCTCATAGAGGGCCGGACGCAGAGATTGATCAAGCTGCTCGCGCCATTGGGGCACCCAACGAGCGTCGATCTCCTCTAAATTCGTTTCGATAAAGAGTCGATGGTAGATCTCTTCTGCTCGAGACTCCACATCATCCCGAGCAGCATAATAAGCAATTGCAGCTTTGTGAATGTCATGAACCACCAGAGGTTGATCGCTATGAAGCGCCGTGATCATGACAGCCCGCACATCTGAGCGATGGCGCAGTTCGTTGGGGCCAGCAGGTGTCACGAGGCTCACTTCCCGGCTCAGTCGGTCGAAGAGCCGCTGCGCGTCGTCGGTACTCTGGATATTGATCTGGCAGGGGCCGGCCAACACCTTTTCGATCAACTCAGGCGTAATGCGTCGCAGGGTCAGGCCGGGGTGGGCAAGCCGACGGACCTCCTCATCGGAGACATGATCGAGCACTCGACGGTAGAGCTGCCCCTGGATGTTCCCTTCACTCACTTTGCGTAGGAGCTCGCGCAAGGCGTCTGGTTCCGCATCATCCTCCTGTAATTCTTCTTGGACAACAACTCGGGCGGCTAGCTTCAGGCTCAGGGGGTTGCCACCGATAGCTTGGACAATCGCTCGTGCCACACTCTCTACCTGGATCTGCTGGGCTTTGAGGTAAGCCAGGGCTGCGGCTTCATCAAATTCACCAAGCTGGAGGGACGTAACCGGCAGACCAAAGACCTCACCTCGCCCAGCTAGAATGATTCGGGCTTGAGGAATGCCATCGCGCAAGTCGGCCAAGAAGGAGCCGATGACCGAAACCGCATCTCGGCTGCGTAACTGAACTTCTTCGAAGGTGTCGAGCACCAGCAGCCAAGGACGGTCACTCACTTGCGCTTGCTGTAAGAGAGACCCAAGCGCGTTGATGTGAGGCCGAAGATTGACAATGGATCCCCTAGCGCGGACGTTTTCTATGCGGGTATTTCCTGCGATGACACTTTCTACGCTGTCATCTCCTACCTGGATATTTCCTATTACGCCGTCACCTTCTACCTGGATATTTCTTATTACGCCGTCACCTTCTACCTGGACATTTCCTGTGTAGTCATTGCGCACTGCTTTTTGCTCGGTAAAGATAGTTTGGGCACCGCGCGTTGAGCCAGCAGCCAGTTCATAGGTCCACTCCTCTACTATCTCACTATCTCGCCCAGTCAATGCTGGATGTTGACTCGCAAGCTGACGAACGGCCTCGGTCAGAATGGTCAGCGGCTCGTGGGGATCAATGTTGGCCTGGTCGAAGTCGATGTAGGTAAAGGAAGCGCGATCGTCTGACGAACGGCCGTCGAACTGTCTAAGGATAAACTCGGCCATCAGGGTGGACTTGCCCACACCTCCTGGCCCGTAAACCAGCAATGGGACCTGGTCACCATCGCCAACCAGATGGTTCTCTAGCTGGGCTAGTTCAGCCTCCCGCCCCTGAAAACCATCCGTAACCAGATAACGGAAAGGCTGCATCAACTCTTCCCAAGTGATGCGTGTACGCACGTCGACCAACGTGGGCAGTTGGTCAGCCAGCTCCGTACCGCTCAACCACTCCCGTATCTGAAGCGTATAGCGCAGATCGGTCAGGGTTTGTTGCTCGAGCGGTTCAGCAAACCCATTGATATAGGCTTCAAAGATCATTTGCAGCCTGTCATCAGGGCGCGGCTCAGTCAGGGCTAGCGCGTCGAGCAGGCGCTCTCGAGTCTGCAATTGGGTCAGTGCCTGGGTGCGAGCACTATGTTTCAACATCCAGTAGGGCCGATTCTGCTCATCGTAGCGCAGGGTGCAGTCGGCCAGTAGCGGATCAAGTGATGGTGGCTCGGCATCCTGGGGCAAGCCAAATGGTTTAAGCTGAGCTGGTTCAAAGGCCGTGAGAACCGCAGCGGAGAGGTGATAGGCTTGGTCAAAGCGAGGCTGCGGAGATTTGGCTATTAGGCCATATGATTGAGAAGAGACCTCGATCCTCTCAAGATTCTGCTTTAGGCGATTGAGGTCGATCCGTTTACGACTCATGCTGGGGTCCCCTCCTCTTCAACGAGCGATGCTTCCAACTCTTGAAGCACATCACGCACCAAGCTAGACATGACAAAAGGTCGCTCAATCTCTGGTAGCGGCGCTAACTTACTCTTGAGCAGATCAGTTAACATATCGACCATCTCCTGGACCTCGTCATCCTCTGCATCCTCTCCCAGCAATTGGCGAATCTGCATGGCAAAGAGATCCCGCATCTGTTCGGGGCGAGGCTTCTCTATAATCTCGTCCTGCACGACTCGACTGCGGATCTCGATAGGTAGCTGTTCTTTCCCCTGATAGCTCAGTAAAATCAGCCGACAAGGCGGATCGAATTCCTCATCTAGCTCAAGGGCCAGCCGTTGGATAAAGTCGTGGATCTCTTTGGGTAGGACCTCAACCTGATTGATGCTATCCAAGACCAGCCACCAGAAGAGATCGGTGCGATTAATCTGATCAAGTAACCAGTGTACCAAATTGCGTATCCAGCGGGCCGTCTGTGATTCTTTTGGCGGCAGATCGCTCAGGTCAGCCCGCAGCTTACGGGCCAATTGCTCCACCAGGTCCTGAAGTCCGCTGCCAAATTCGATCTCTTCCCCAATGTCAATATAGGCAACCCGATGCTCTTTGCGGAGGGCGACAAATTGAATGAATTCTTTGGTGTAAGTTTTGCCACACTTCTCCAGATCACTGTGAACGGCCAGAATGCGCGGGGTACGACCGGATCCCGTCAGCTCTCGCAACCCCTTGCGAAGTTGAAGACGGTCAACAAATAACATGCTGCGATCTTCGTTCAGGAAGTTGGCATTCAGCGGATCGGCAGCGCCCTCATTGTCTTCAGCAATCGCAACCAGCAGTTCAGAAAAATGCATCTTGATAAAGTGGCGCATCTTTCTATTGGTTGGATTCTCCTGGTGGGCACCCTCAATGAGTCGACCGAGCCAACCCCAGGCTTGCGCTTCCTTGATGACGCTGAAGACAGCCCCGCGTAAATCTGCGTTATTAGGGACGAATTCGTCGAAGTTGTTACCCGTCTGATCAAAGACCATCTGCTCGAAGCTCTCGAAGGTAGGGAAGGCTGACAAGAGGGCTTGGCGCAATTCCTTATGCTGAGTGCTATCAAGCTGAATCTCATCTGGCATGAATCAAGTTCCTTTACTCCTAACCTGGACAAGCCAGAATTGTAAATGGTGAATTATGAATTATGAATGGTGAATGACCCGCGTGCCGAGCTTATTCACCATTTGCAATTAACCGTTCACCATTAGCAATTTTCTTGCCCAATGTACAAGAAGTCATTTGGTAAGTTACTATATTTAGTAATCCGCGGTCGCTTGCCTAATAGACAACAAGCACTTTGTTATGGGGCTATTGAAGCATATCATCGGCTTCCTCATCAGCAGAAAATTCATCTTGGGCATCATCGGGTTCGGGTTCTGCATCGACGGGCGGGGCCGCTCCTAAAATCTTGTTGCTCAAACCATTTTCCTCCCACTGTCTTTGGATTGCCCGAATTGGCACGGCCTGATTCCATTCGGGCTTAAACCAGTTGGGATCGCCAGCATGGTGGAGGGCGACCAAATTCCAGTTGCTGCTAAAACACGCGGAGCCAGAAGATCCGGCCTCGGTGTTGGTCTTGTGGCGCAGCCGAGTTCTGTTGGTATTGAAGCCAATGATCGAATCGGTGGCCAAAGCCATCTTTAGTGGCTTCCCATCGGGATGCTGCATGATAAAGAGCGCGTCTTCGGGTGAGAGAGCCGTTTCTTCTTCTGGAATCGAAAGCCATCCTCGGGTCTTGTCGCTGAAACCGAGCACCGGCTCATTGCCAGGGGTTGTGGCAGCTTCTTGGCCTTCCTTCTTTAGGGGCGCGAGTCGGAGTACAGCATAATCCAGTTCACTAAGTTCGGGAAGAGCCTCAAAGTTGTTCTTGCCTTCGGCACTCCCGTATGGACTAGAGTCGACCAGCCAACCGTTTTCGGCCAGCGTGTATCGTATACCATCATTGAGCACGGTCCCATCTTCAGATTTTTTAAAATCGAAGCGTACACGCACATGTTGGGGCGTGAACTTAGGGACATCACCCAACAGATCTTCGACAACATGGTAGTTGGTCATGACCAAATCGTGATTGATGAGAAATCCCGTCCCCTGGTGGTCTCCAGCCATTTCAATACTGCAGACCTGGCGCTCAATCCGCTCAAGCTTAGACCGCCAAGTCGCCACATCCAGAAAGCTGTTGGACTTTTGGATGATCTTTTCCAGCGTTGGTGCCGCGCCTTTGAAGCGTGCATACTGCTCCACAAAGGCTTTGAGTTTAGGGTTGCCGGGGTTCTCATCGTGGGCGGCATGGACTAAGTCCGAGGTCCAGCCTTCTTCTTGGGAGTTCTGAATGACTTTAAAGACAGCCGTTCTCTGATTGTCTCCCGGACCTACAATCTGGTTTAAATTCTTCCCCAATTGGAAAAAGAGCATCTGCTCTAGCGAGTTAGGGTTGTAGGCATGGAGCAGCGCATCTCTTAACGCATTTGCTTCGTCTAATGTAAAGCCCATTAAGGTCTCCTAGTGTCTACGATAACATGTATTCCTAATTTAAGTTATTTCAACGCCGTGCTCATCTAACAGCGATTGAATTAAAACTGCTGGGATAGCACGCCCAAAACGAATGTCCAAATTCCACCCAGGATCCATGGCATGATGCATCCCAACAAGTTTGCCATAGAGATCGAAGCAAGGTCCGCCAGCAGATCCTGGCTCCGTGCGGGTTAGGTGCTGATACCGGGTATTATTTGTGTTGGAGCGTAAAAGCTCGCCAAACGAACATTTGAGTGGCTCGCCACGGGGGTGATGTAGGATGACGAACATCTTGGACTCTTGCTCTAAAGCCGCGTCATGTAGTGAGTGCCAACCCCGATCATGGCCAAGTGGATTCTCGAGGTTCAGCAGTGCATAGTCACCTTCACCAACTCCTGGTGCCTGTGCCTCATCATCATAATCAAATTGTTCCCTTACTTCATTCTCATGAGGACTGTATGACGCATAATCGAGTAGCGGTTCGTTTAGCGCTAATTTTATCGTTTTACCTTCTCGGATAACGTCATTTTTTATGATGAAGTCAAATCGGCACCGGACTCTACTCCACCCACCTTGAGCCATAACCTCCTCAATACCATGATAGACAGTCAATACCTGTGATGGACCGACCAAAAACCCTGTTGTTCTCATTTGTCCATCTATTTCAACTCGACAGACTCTCTTTTGAGCATCCGATAGCCACTCTGAAAGCGTTGAAAGGTCAACGTAGGGCGAGGCAACCAGTTCATATCTAGCACTCAGTGCAGGTTTGGATTGCGCTGCTGGACGCAGGTTGAGATCCCGAGCAAATGCTTCTAGCATGCGCTCAAATTGTTGAGTCTGGGGTAGATTGGGAGCCATGTCAAATTCGCTTGTAAAGTGCTCCAAAATTTGGGCCAAGCGCTCTTTGGGTGGTGCCTCCGCCACAAGGCCGATGGATTTGGCAAACTCGTGGAGAGATGGATTACCAGTATTATGTTGGTAAGCAATTCTCGCAAACTCGCCTACACGGCCTTGGCGTTTTAGCCACTGAATCAACTCAAATCGCATTGTCGCATTATTTGTTCCTTGGGTTATCTCAGCTAGGACTACCCCTCCCATATCATAGTAAAGGATTGGCTTCAATTCATCGATGGTAAACGCATCTCGAATCGCCCTGTCCAATGCGCCCTCTTTTTCTATATCTAGGCTCACGTCGTTGTTACTAAAGTGTGGCACGTAATTCGTTTCCTAATTGACTTAGGCCGTGTTGACGTTTTGATTCGTCATGCCCGAAGGCAGTAATTGGGTATCCATAACGTTGTTGAAGGATGGATTTCCGCTTACTACCTGCTAAAATGACACCCGTCGAGTCCTTGATTGGACTGGATTGGCTGGTTTTGAAAAATAGAGTTGTTCTGAAATAACAAAACCTTGAGGTGACAGGCACTTCGCATCTCTCGTTAGCCAGAAAGCATGGCCGAAAAAGTGCCAGTCACCCAGTAAGTTCTTAATTCGGAACAACTCTGATGTCAACAGAACCTAAGGCTTTCTCCAAATTGTCAGAACTGTCTATCCGATGCTCAATTCTTCAAGCACAGCTTGACCAACAGGATTCCCAAAGTGGCTTCTTAAATCTTCCACGATGCGGTCGATGCGAATGCCTTCATTGTTGAGCCATTTACCCGTAGCGTCCCGGTCTCCACCGGCGTGATGGAGGGCGACTAGTTGCCATAGGTTGTCAAAGACGGGCGATCCGGATGAGCCTTGCTCGGTGTCGGATTTGTAGCGGGTGATGTTGGTAAAGAGCTTGTCGATTTCGTTGTCCTGGACCGAGATCTCTTTGCGTCGCCCCTTGGGGTGCTGAATGATGTTGAAGTGCTGGTCCTTGCGGAAGACAGGACGTGGATTCAGCTTGATCATGCCCCAACGTTCCCCTGGAAGAACCGTGGCGTCGCCATCGGTGGTGGGTTGCAGGCGAATCAGGGTGTAATCTAATGCTGCATTGGTATGGAACGCACTATCCACAATGGGGAAGAAGGATTGGGTTGGCAGCTCAAGTCCATCAGGACCTAGCTGGTAATTGAACTGCATCCGTACTTTGGTGGCAAATTCCTTGTTATGAATCACATGATTGTTGGTCAGGAAGAGACTTGGCGAGACCATAAAGCCGGTCGCCCATCCAGTTCCAGGTGGGAAGGTGTGGTTATTAATGGTATGAGGTTGAGCCAAAACAACCCTAGCAATAGCTCGTTGAACGACGGCTCCCCTTTCCAAAAACCAAGCAGGCAGCAGATCATTTTCATCAATCAATCGCTCAAAGCCAGATGAGCCGTCACTGCTTGGATCTGGCAAAGGCTCTTCTTCGCCAATGGGATACGTAAACTCTGTTGTTTTGAGAGATGGTGGCAGCATCTCTTCAAAACCGCCCATAATGACTTCTTCGCCAGCATCGATGGTTTTGGGTTGGTTTTGTTCGTTCATCATTCTTCCTTTCAACTATATTCGGTAGTCCAAAGTCCATAGTTCATAGTCCAAAGTCCATAGTCGGTTCTGTCGGTGTTACTCTTATTACGGACTATGCCCATATTGTGAATGGACGCAAAGCGTCCCCATGGCCAACCGCAGTATGTACGCGAATTTTTTTAGAGGCTGTGGCTTGGCCTATCTGGTGAAGGGTCAGAACTATACAGGCGATCGTGATAAAGTAACACTGCTACGTGAGAAACATTTTCACTTTATGCGGAGCCTGAGTATACTGCGCCAGAAAAGTCTTGTCCCGACTCATGACCAATCCACTCAGGGAGATTCCGAGAAAGGAGGACAGAACTTTTCTGGCTATCTATATAACGGTGGAATTGCAAGCGCGTCTGGCCTTACTGTAATAAGACGAGGTCACGACAAAATACCTTTCATCCCTATTGGCTATCCCTAATAAAGAGTTTGACCTCTGATGGATTGGATTGGTTCTCGGACAAGGTCTTACTCACCTACATTCGGCATGGTTGAGGATAAGAAAAGTGTACCATATTTCTGTTTTTCTCACAATGCATCCAAAAACACACGGGAGCCTCTCAGTGTGGCAGCAAGAGAAGAAGAATGAGTTGCATTCGATACGCAATCCGAATACAACGCACCCAGTTGGCGATTTCGGTTTTGAAATGTGGGTTCAACCGGGTGCAATGCATTCTCGCCCCCAAAGTATGATACTCCCAAAACACACTGTGGAAGTATCATATAGATATTTGGATAATCATTTTCCGCAATGATCAACAGATCCACAGATTAAGCAGATTCATAAAGAAATCTGTTTAATCTGAGGAATCTGCTGAGGAAAATCTTTCTCTGAAAGACTATAGTAGAAGAGCAGATGTTGAGTCAGCCAACAAAGACGCCGAGATCGTCCACATTCACATCCGCCTCTGCCAGGAGTAGAGCCAGCTCTTTCTTGGCCCGATTGATTAGGTTGTAGACCGCTTGACTGGATCGATCCAAATCCTTGGCCACGTCCTTGGCCCGTTCACCATGCATAACGCACCGGACGAGGACAGTGCGGTGGCTCTCTGGCAGTTGGTTTAGACAGTCACCAAGCGTTGTGGCCAAGAACTGTTGCTGTAAGAGCCGATCTGGATTGGGGGTATGGGCCTCAGCCCAACTGGAGATTCCCTCTAATGGTTGCTGGCGGCTCCAGCAGACTCGCCGTAGCTCTGTGCGGGCTTCGTTCAGGGCAATTTGGGCGGTCCAACTTGTAAAAGAGCCGATACCGGCAAATTGCTCAAGTAAGGCGTACTCGTTGCGGCTTAGCTTCTCTAAACAGTTTTGCACAAAGTCTTCAGCCAATGTAGCCAACTCTGGATAAGCCAGAGCAGATAGCCAGACATACTCTGATTGTCTTTGCAACAAGAAGTTCTGGACCGCTGCAAATAGATAGGCGGCTAATGCTTCATGGGCTTTTTGCTGAGCGACGTGACCCATCTCGCCTTTGAGGGTTGCTAGCCATTCATGATTTTCCCGATAGCGTTCATCTCTTTGGTCTGGGCATTGGACGCCAGAGAGGAGAACTTCTGGGGCATTTGCTTGGCTAATAGTCGTTTGGTTAGTTGTTGTTTGACTGTTTGTTGTTTGGGTATTTGCCAAAGTCATAATTAAATCCTTTTGGGGTTCGACACGCTCGTTATAGGTGGCCAGAAAAATTTGTCCTCCTTTGGCTGAAGATTCCAGACTATAACTGCACAAAAGTCGGGACAAAAATTTTCTGGCGGACTATATATTCGGGAAGTGAGGAATCTAATCCACTCCTATCCACTGTCTGTATGTGTCCTCATTATGCTGGAGTCCGTGATGACTTAGCACCTATCAAACCCATCACTTGCACCCAACATGACCTATCACGGGTCATCATTGGCCGTTTACAGCCTGAGGATTGAGTTGAGTGTCGAGAGAGTCACACAACATGGGCAACCTGGAAGCACGGTCAGCTCTAGCATATCATCATGAACCTCACCGCGATCTATTCGCGATCTACCCCTTACCTAGCCTGGAACCATGCTTGGCAGCGTGGATAGATAATCAAACGATCACAAAGGGTAATTTCGGGGAGGGACGACGAGAAATCTGTACCCAGCTAAACGGACATTTATTGTGCTGTCGAAATGACAAGAGCAGAGCCGTTGCGCCTGGTTACAGGTGCAACATATGCAACATATCTGTACTGTTTATGGAAAATAGTCAATAGCTAGCAGTCAGACGATGCAGAGTAAGATAGTTATCACTGCACCAAGGCGAATCCGGCAGAGCAGTTGCGCATCTTTCGACGAGATCTGTTGGGACATGCAGCTTGACCGAAGGTCGAACATGGGTCACAATAGCGACATTAAGCCATCATCTCCCATGGAAGAATACGATTCTTATCGAAGAACACCATGACCCACCAACGAGAACAGCGCCTCATCTTTGATGAAACGGCCCATCTGTATGACCAATTTCGCCCTGAATACCCTCCCCAGGTAGCCCAGGATCTCTTGACAATGGCCAAGCTGAAAAGCGGAAATCGCATTCTGGAGATCGGCTGTGGGACGGGCAAGGCCACAGTCTGCTTTGCACCCTATGGATTTCCATTGGTCGCGTTAGAACCGGGAAAAGAGATGGCTGAGTTTGCACGGCACAACTGTGCCACCTACCCAAATGTGGAGATTCAAGAGGCCTTCTTTGAAGATTGGCCATTAGAAGCCGAATCGTTCCACCTAATCTACTCGGCCATGGCGCTGCACTGGGTTGACCCGGAGATTGCATTTACCAAGAGTGCGGATGCACTTATTCCAGGTGGAATGCTCGCTGTACTCACGAATCGAGCAGAACGGGGTGATACGGAGCTAGATCGTGCAATCCAGCGTGCCTATGAGCAAGTCAAGGATGTGAAACCATTTAAGGCCCATCCAAAAACTATTAATCACGGGCGCGGTGGCATCGTCGAACGGTTCAATGACTCGGATCGTTTTAGTACAGTCTTCAACGCCCAATATCAGCATAGCAGGACATTTCGAGCAGATGAGTATATCCAACTAATGGAGACCATGTCTGATCACCGTATGATGCCAGCCGATCGGAGAGAGTGGCTCTATGGTCAGATCCGCACGGCGATTGAGCGATTTGGTGGCGTGATTGATCTGACCTATAAAGTGAATCTCTATTTTGCGCGCCGCGGATAACAAACCGCATATAGCTAAAACCGAAAAAGCATTTCAACAAAGATGGAACAGATTACACAGATTTTTCTCTTGAATCTGCGAAATCTTCTAATCCCTGTTCTCTAAAAACTTGCTTAGAATCACTTAACAACGAGGAAAAGAATATGCAAAAAACGGATGCACAGGTGGTGATCATTGGCGGCGGAATTGCTGGGTGTGCCACGGCCTATAACCTTGCTCGACGAGGTGTTCATGCCTTGCTGTTAGAGCGAACAACGTTTGGATTTGAGGCATCTGGCCGGAATGCTGGTGGGGTACGCGCCCAATGTCGCGATACCTCGACCGACCGTCTTTTAGCGATGCGAAGCATTGAGCTTTGGCAGACGCTACACCAAACGTTAGAGACAGAAGTAGAATATGTTCAAGGAGGTACCATTCGCTTGGCAGCCAATGAGGAGCGCTTGGCTGACCTACAGGCGCAATCGGAAGAAGAGTTGGCTGACGGGCTTCAGGTGGAGATGTGGAACCCAGAGCAGCTCTACCGCCATTCACCCTTTTTGGCAGCTGGGTTTATTGGTGCCAAGTACTGCGCAACAGATGGCGTGGCCAACCCCAAATTGGTGGCGCCAGCCTTTGCAGCCACTGCTGCTAGACTGGGCGCACGCACGTGGGAACATACTGAGGTTGATGCTGTCTTGACAGAAGGGGGCAAAGTAGTCGGCGTCCAAGCCCACAACAAAGAGGGTGAGTGGACCATCGAGACGCCCTTGGTTGTTCATGCCGCGGGACCGTGGACGCCTCAGTTGAGCAGCAACTTAGATATCACAATTCCGATGAGGCCGTCCCGCACAATTATCGCCAGGACAGAACCGACACGGCCCATGTTTACCGAATTTATCTCCAGCCATGATGCAGGTGTCTTTGCCCGACCAGACAAGCGAGGGTCTATTCACATTGGTGCAGTGGGGCGGTCACTGAGCGATTTTGACGAGGTGACCGATGCAGATATTCATGCATATGTGGAGCAAAGAGTCAATCTCATTCCTGCCTTAGGAGAAGTGGATATTGCCGAAGTTTGGTCGGGAACCCTGGCTATGACGCCAGATAGCCAACCCGTTATGGGACGAGTCGATGGCTTAGAGGGCTACATTCTAGCCGCAGGCTTTAGCGGGCATGGTTTTTGCTTGGGGCCAGCCGTGGGTCAGCAGGTATCGGAGCTGATTTTGGATGGCGAATCATCCCTCAATTTGGATGCCTTTGCCCTCAGCCGCTTTGAAGAGCACACGGAATTCACAACGGATTCGCGCCAGGGAACGGGATGAAGCAAGAGGCATATCATCAAGATAGAGTTTCATCAAGAGACAATTTCATAATGCCCCAAACCATTCATAAAAGTGAAGTCGTTGTCATTGGTGCAGGAGCCGTTGGTGCGTCCATTGCCTATCAGCTTGCGCGGCGTGGTAAAGATGTCACGCTGTTAGACAAGAGCGAACCTGGGCGCGGGACCAGCCATACCAACTTTGGCCTCGTCTGGACCCAAACGGGCAACAACCACCGTTACGTTGATTTTGCCATCCAAAGTACTTTGCTCTGGCCAGAATTGGTTAACGAACTGGGTGAAGATGTAGATTTTCGACCTGGGGGTGGGTTATCTCTCTGCCTGACGGAAGATGATTTGGCCCGACGCGCAGCCCAGCTTGAAGAGCAGCGCAAGAGCGTTCTTTTTGAAGGTCGTATGTTAACACCAGAAGAGGTCTTCGAGATCCAGCCAGGCGTCTCTCGGGAGATATTGGGGGCGCTCTGGAGTCCCCATGATGGCGATGTCAATTGGGTGAAGTGGACCGAAGCATTGCTGCGGGGCTGTCGGCGGGCAGGCATCCATCTGATGGCTCATACACCTGTGCTAGAGATTGTTCACGATAGCCAATCGGTTATTCAAGGTGTCATGACGCCGGCTGGTCGTATCGATGCCGAGCAAGTGGTTGTGGCCGCGGGCATCTGGTCCAAGCAGTTGCTAGCGGAGGTCGGCATCGCCATTGATCTCTATCCGCTGCGTGGGCAAATCTTGGTTACCGAGCCAACGGAGATGATCTGTCCGTTGGCCATGAGTACGGTTCGGCAAGAACCTCATGGACGCTTCTTTATGGGTGTCACGTATGAGGAGGTGGGCTTTGATCGCTCTATCACGCCGGAAGCTTATCACGCTATTCGGGACCATGCGGCTAAGCTGGTGCCAGCCACCCAAGATCTCCAGGTAATGACTCACTTTGCTGGCTTGCGTCCCATGCCAGGTGACGGACTGCCCATTGTGGGTCCCATCGAGCAAATGCCTGGTCTCTACGTTGCGGTAGGCCATGCGGGAATTACCCTTTCGCCCATTCATGGACGGGTTATCAGCGATCTGATTGTGGAAGGAGAGACGCCTTACGCTATTGACGAATATGATCCGATGCGGTTTAAGGATGGAACATTTGGCACGGCTATCCGCGTTTTGTAGGCTCACTCTTGAAGCTATCACGAGAAGGTAAAGCCATTACCGAATCCGAAGAAGATCCACTGGCCCCTCATAGAAAAGCTTAATTCTCTTTGTGTCCTTCATGGCTCGTTTTATTTTCCCGTGGACTCACCCCTGAGCTGAGTGCCGTGATATAATCAATAGAGTGCAGTGAATGCCACACGCGCTCAAGGGGTTTTATGCAGTTGTTAAGTTGATGGGCCAACCCTTCTGAGGAAGAAGCTCTGCCAAAGGTGGCTCCTGCCATTCTTCAATACTAGTTAAGTATGCTATAATCACGGCAATACTTGAGCCTGCATTGCTCAGTCATCCTCCACTCAAACTGGGTGCTCATCAGCCGACAGGGTGCAGGTGTGACCTTCCCGTTGCCTATTGTTTATATGACCTATAGCCATCGGTCTGCACACTTTGCATAGATGAGACAACTGGATTTCTCAAAATCCGATTCTGTACTGTCGTCGTTTTTATACTGAGCCAAGTATAGATAACGAGTTCACATCAATTCACCATTCTTAATTAGAGGAGATACTTTCCATGCAACGAATGTGCCTTTCCTTGCTCTTTATTTTTGCCTTGCTGATGGCAGCCTGTGCGCCAGCAGCCCCTGGTGGTGCGGGCACTGAATCCACAACCGAAGAGGCGAGCGGCGATAATATCCTCAACTTTGGTATGGACGCGGCGGATCTCGGTACATTGGATCCCCATTTTGCGGCTACAACCAATGACCGCACCATTGTGGATATGGTCTTCAATGCGTTGGTTCGCTACACGCCCGGCCAAGCGCCTGCGATTGAAGCGGATTTGGCAGAAGCCGTGCCGGAACCTGAGCTGACTGATGACGGCCAGCAGGTTTGGACCTTCAACCTACGCCAGGGTGTTATGTGTCATGCGGGTCCAGAGACGGATGCTTACGAACTGACGTCAGCCGATGTGGTCTACTCGCTAACCAAATCAGCCAATGGAGATCGCTCTGCTTATGCTAGTGCGTACGAAGGTTGGTCTGTCGAAGCAGTGGACGACTACACAGTCCAGATTACGATTGAACAACCTCTTTCACCCGTTCTGTTCCTGCCCAATGTAGCCGACTACGCGGGTGGATTCATCGTCTGTAGCCAAGCAGTAGAAGCTATGGGGGATGAGGCGTTCAAGACCCATCCAGTTGGAACGGGACCATTCATCTTTGAGTCCTACTTTGCTCAGGATGCCATCACCTTGGCGGCCAACCCAGACTACTTCCGCGGTGCGCCACTTTTGGATGGCGTCAACGCTCGCTTTATGCCAGATCTGAACAGCCGTGACTTGGGTATGAAAGCGGGTGAGCTACACGTGATTGCTGGCATCAGTGAGAGTGCTTGGATTCAGAGCATTCAGGCTGAAGAGGGCTATGAAGTCGATATCTTTGGACCTGGTGAGGTGGGTACAATTCACTTTAACCAGAGTGTGGCACCGCTGGATGATGTACGTGTCCGTCAGGCCATTGCCTATGCCCTAGATAGAGAGGAGTTTAAAGCCCTCTTTGCCCCAGAAGCGACCGGTGATGCCTATTCACCAGTACCAGGCGACTTCATGATCGGTGGCTTTAGTGCGGAAGAGGCAACAGATGCTGGCTTAGACTACTCTTATGATCCAGAAAAGGCTCAGGCATTGATGACTGAGGCTGGCCAGGAAGCAGGCTTTGATTTGGAAGTTGTTTCGTCCGAGAAGAACTTCTATCGTCGCTTCTACGAGAGTATGCAGGCTCAACTGTCGGCCATTAACATCAACCTAACGGTCAACATTGTGGATCACTCTAGCATGCACAGCCTGATCCGTGAAGATGCCAACCCCATTGTGGTTTACGGTGCCTTCCGTCCTAATGCTGATGTCTATCTGACGCGCTTCTACCTGAGTGATTCGATTGTAGTCACTGGGGCCAAGCCTGACACCAACTTCTCTCACTACACCGGCATCGATGATATGATTCTGGAAGCCCGCTTCGAGACAGATGCAGATGCGCAGACCCAAATGTGGAAAGATGCCCAGGCCAAATTGCTAGAAGAGATGGTAGCCCACTCTATCCTCTATACCCAATCTGTTTACGCTCGCGCTGACAATATCGACTACGGCCATGAGGCACTCACCTCTGTTCTCAACCTTTACCCACAATTTACAGAAAAGACAACGATTCAGTAAAGGTCGAAAAGTTGAAGAGTCGAAAGGTTGAAGATAGGTCGCGCAACCTTTCAAGTTTGTTGAACCCTTCAACTTTTCAACTTTTCAACTCTCCACCATGTTCAAGTATATATTCCGACGCTTACTCCTATCTATTCCAACGCTTCTAGCTGTGTTGACGCTTGTCTTTGTCATTGTGCGTATTTTACCTGGTGATCCGGCTGTGGCCGTTCTGGGTGACAATGCATCCCAAGAAGCAGTAGAAGCCCTACGCGAGAAGATGGGACTCAATTATCCGTTGCCGGTTCAGTATGCCCAGTTTTTGGGTGGTCTGCTGCAGGGTGATTTGGGCAACTCCATGATCAACGGCAAGTCAATTGCAGAGCAGATCCGCTCGGTCTTGCCTTACACGTTGGATCTAACCATTGCGTCGGTCATTTTGGGCATACTCATGGGCGTACCACTGGGAATTGTGACGGCTTTACGTCGTAATAGCGCGGCTGACTATGCAGGACGTGTCTTTTCCCTGGCAGGTCTCTCCATTCCCGCCTTCTATCTGGGCATTCTGCTCATGCTCATCTTTGGCGTTTGGATTGATCTCTTTCCCGTGGTTGGTGCTGGCAAACGAAACATACTTGGCTCCCGTCTCAACCATCTAGTCTTGCCTGCCTTTACATTGGGGCTGATCATGACGGCCTACGTCACACGTATGACACGGTCGGCCATGCTCAATATTATGGGCGAGGATTATGTGCGCACAGCCCGAGCCAAGGGGTTAGCCGATCGAGTTGTACTGACCCGTCATGCGCTCCGCTCCGCGCTGATTCCCATCGTCTCCATAGTGGGTCTCTTTACGGTAAGCCTCATCGGCAGTTCGGTGATGACTGAGACGGTCTTCAATCGACCTGGATTGGGCAAACTCATGGTCGGTGCCATGAAGCAGCGAGACTATACCATGCTCCAATCTATCATGGTGATTTACGCATTCATGATTGTTCTAATTAATCTTCTAGTTGACTTGCTCTACGGTTTTGTCGATCCGCGTGTACGCTATGAGTAACCACCAATTTTAGGCACATAATCAACAATGGCACAGGCCCTGGCACAAGACCCCTCCTCATCCCTATTGGAAGTCCGCAGTGAACGGCAGCGGATCTGGCGTACATTTATGCAAAATCGGCTGGCCGTGGTTGGGTTGATTATGGTCGTTGCCATTGCATCAGTTGCGATTGCTGCGCCCTTACTGACTACCCATGATCCAATTACTCAGGCTGCCAGGGAGCGTTTGACGCCACCAAATTCTGAGCATCTACTGGGCCAGGACGATTACGGACGAGATGTTTTGGCCCGCATTATCTACGGTGCTCGAGTCTCCTTGCTGGTCGGCATTGCGTCGGTGCTCTTGGGTGGGATTGCCGGAACATTGATGGGCGTTGTAGCAGGCTTCCGCGGTGGGACCACAGAATCGATTGTGATGCGGGTGGTTGACACGCTGCTGGCCTTTCCCGATCTGATTACCGGTCTGTTGGTTTTGGCCGTTCTGGGAAGCGGCTTAGACAAGCTGATCATTGCTATTGCCATTGTTGTTTCACCTCGTTTTGCTCGTTTGGCCCACGGGCCGACCTTGGCCTTGCGCGAGAAGGACTTTATCAACGCAGCCCGCTCTATTGGCGTGGGAGATCTACGCATGATTTCTCGCCACGTCGTGCCTAACATCATGGGCGAATTGTTGGTCATGGCTAGCCTATGGACGGCATCAGCCATTCGCATTGAGGCCAATCTAAGCTTCATCGGGCTAGGTGTATCCCCTCCAACGCCAACCTGGGGTCAGATGATCCGTGATGGCGTTACCCAACTCACGACGGCCCCCTGGTTTTCTATCTTCCCTGGCATTGCTATCCTCGTTACTGTCCTCGCATTCAACTTACTAGGTGACGGCCTACGCGACGTCCTGGATCCTAAACTACAATCCTAAACTATACTCAGTTTCGTTTGAAAACGACCGCGGAATAGTACAGCATGGCCTAAATGATTACACGGTTATCGTAGTAATCGTAGCCCGTCCTTGTTGGCTTATCTTTACCATAAGTCCAGATTTTACGATAATCACCCCGTGCTCCAACTCTTAATACTATCTGAATATCATTACTACCTAATTCTGGTATAATTGGGAATACAGTTAGGCCGTCCGTTACTCACTAGTTACTCACTACACAAGAGCGATCATGTTGCGTAGAACCTCATTTTGGACCCTTTTATTAATTATCATTCTCTTCGGGGGAGTAGGCTACTACTACCAGGAAGAGTTGCTTGCGCTTGTCGTTCCCGCGCAAGAAGCAGAAACGGAGGAAGAGACCGTTGCCTCAGCACCTGTTCGTCGGGGGAATATGTTGATTGCTGTTGGCGGGGTGGGGGAATTGCTGCCCTCTCGGGCAATTAACTTGAGCTTTAGTGCCAGTGGCACCATCCAGGAGATCTTCGTCCAGGTAGGTGACCAAGTAGAAGCGGGACAAATCCTTGCGGTGCTAGATGAAAGCGATCTGCAGCGCCAGGTTATCCAGAGCGCCATCGATGTACGTTCTGCTGAGCTGACCATGGATGATCTTCTGGCAGAACCTAGTGCCGTCGATATGGCTGCAGCCCAAGCGAGCTTTGCAGAAGCGCAAGTCGCCTACGATGCAATAATTGCCCCTCCCAGCGAAGAAGAGTTGATTGCGGCACGCAGCCAGCTTGCAAGCGCTGAAGCAGCCCTCAATCAGCTTTTTGTCGGCCTCTCTGATGATGAACTTTTAACCTTGAATGCCGATCTCCGTAGCACAGAGGTTGCCCTAAGGCAGGCTCAATCAGCTTATGACCAAGTGAAGTGGCGGGCAGATGCCGGTGCAACAAGCCAAGCCGCAGACTTACAGAATGCCACCATTGGGTACGAGAAAGCCCTGGCACAGTTTAATGTTAGCACGGCAGGACCAGCGTCTGACCAGATTGCTGCAGCCAGAGCCTCGGTTGCCCAAGCCCAAGAAGCCCTCAATCTTCTTGAAGAGGGTCCAGATGCCATGGAACTCCTGGCTGCGGACGCCAAGGTTGCCCAGGCCCAAGCAACGCTTGATGAGCTGAACAATGGTCCTGATGACAATGAGTTAGAGCTTGCCGATCTCAATGTCCAGCAAGCCCGTCATAATATGGACGCCGTTATGGCTGATTTAGAAGGAGCTACCATTAAAGCGCCGTTCAGTGGCGTAGTGACGGCAGTCAATGCGAGCCAAGGAGAGCAGATTGGCACCGAAAGCATTGTTACCTTGGCAGAAAGCGAAACAGCCGAGGTACAGTTTTGGATGGAAGAGCTGGACATTGAATACGTTTCCATTGGGAACCGGATCACCTATCTATTCGAGGCGTTTCCTGACGTCGAGTTTAGTGGTCAGTTGAGGCGGATTGAACCAGCTTTGGTTGAACTAGAGGGAGCACCGGCTGTTCAGGCGTGGGGGAGCATCAACCTGGAGGCGCATCCTGTCACGCCCCTCTTTGGCATGAATACCGAAGTCGAGATCATCGCCGGCGAAGCCAACAATGCGCTGCTTGTTCCTATCCAGTCCCTGCGCGAACTCGTTCCTGGCTCCTTTGCTGTCTTTGTGATAGATGAAGGTGGTGAGCTAGAAATGCGCCCTGTCGAGGTCGGCCTACGCGACTTTATCAATGCGGAGATCACCTCTGGTATCGAAGAGGGAGAGACTGTAAGCACAGGTGATATTCAGACGCAATAGTTCGGTTGGTCCAGGGTTGGTTGGTCCAGGGTCGGCCCAGTCTGTATATACGGTATTTTGCTCAATCGTCAATCGTCAATTAATTTATGGAAAACGTAATCGAAATAACCAAATTAAAGAAGGTGTACGGTGAGGGGGATATAGCTGTGGAGGCCCTCAAGAGCATCGACATGACGGTCAAACGGGGTGAATTTACGGCCATCATGGGGCCATCCGGTTCAGGTAAGTCGACCTTGATGAACATCCTGGGGTGCTTGGATAGAGCGACTGGGGGGCTATATATCCTGGATGGCGAGGATGTGGGCCACATGGATAAGGAGCAGCTTGCCAGCATACGCAACCGCAAGATTGGCTTTGTCTTCCAATCCTACAATTTGCTGCCCCGCATGAGCGCCCTCCACAATGTGATGTTGCCCATGATGTACAACGGTTGGCAGCATCGGCCTGAAGAAGAGCGTACAGACCATGCGGTGGCCGTACTTCAATCAGTGGGACTTGGTGACCGTCTCCATCATGAACCAACCAAACTATCAGGTGGACAGCAGCAGCGCGTCGCCATTGCCCGCTCCCTGGTCAATAAGCCAGCGCTTATCCTAGCCGATGAGCCAACGGGGAATTTGGATACCCAATCCAGCGAAGAGATTATGGGCATCTTTCACGATCTACATGCCAAAGGAGCCACCATTGTGATGGTGACCCATGAACCCGAGCGGGCAGAGGATGCCGAGCGTGTGGTGACCTTTCGGGATGGAGAGATATTGAGCGATACAGCACCAGTAGTCCATAGTCGCTTGGTCGCTTAGTCCAAAGTCGGTTAGGCAGACATCAAGTACATTGCGCTCACTGAGTACTTTTGAAAAGGACAAACCCTATGCTTAGTAACGACGCCGTACAACAGGCGGAAGTGGCTACGCCACCAATTAAACGGTCTCGGTCACGCAAAAGACTTGTTCACGGGATGACGTTGGCCAATACCTTTGCAATCTCTTGGCAAGGAATCATGCTCAACAAGTTGCGCTCATTTTTGACCACGTTGGGCATTATCATTGGCGTCGCCGCCGTGATCATCATGTTAGCCGTCAGTGCTGGAGCAGAAGCCGAAATTGAGGACCAGATTAGTGGTCTTGGTGCCAACCTGATTATGGTGACCCAATGGCGACCCACAGGTGGTGTTCGTGGTTTTGGTGGCGGTGGGCGGCCCGGTGGGAATCCATTAACCTATGAAGATGCACTGGCTCTTGGGGATGGAGTCAGTGGGATCGCTGGCGTGACCGTTGAGCAATCAACCACGCAAGATGTCAGGGCGGGTGGTACGACCCTGACGGGGCTGTCTATCGTTGGCGTGACAGAGGATTTCCCGGCCGTACGAGATTACACGGTAGGAGAAGGGAGATTCTTTACCGAAGAAGAAAATGCCAAGACCCGTCGCGTTACCGTCTTAGGGTATGGTGTGGCTGAGGATCTCTTTGGTAGCCCAGTGGCGGCCCTTGGTCAACAGGTTCGCATCGGTTCATCCCGCTTTGGTGTGGTAGGTGTGATGGCAGAGCAAGGTATCGTTGGGTCAACCGATAATGACAGCCGGGTTTACATTCCTGCCTCGGTCGTCTTCAAAAAATTTGGCGGTTCAGGCTTTGGTGGCGACCGCGTCCGAATTATCTATGCAAAAGCAGACGGCGCGGAAAACATGGAGAATGCCATCAACCAAATAAGCGTACTTATGGCCTCTCGTCGTGGAACAGATCCGGCCGAACCTGACTTTGGTGTACGTACCCAATCCGACATTGTGGATGCACGCGCCTCTACGACCGAAGCATTTCGCAGTCTGCTGGCGTGGGTGGCGGGTGTCTCGCTGGTCGTCGGCGGAATCGGCATTATGAATATTATGCTGGTTAGTGTCACCGAGCGGACCCGAGAAATTGGGTTGCGCCAAGCATTGGGCGCACGACCGAGGGATGTGAAATTTCAGTTTCTTTTTGAGGCCGTCATGCTCAGCCTAGTTGGTGGTTTGGCAGGGTTGATTGTGGGTGTTGTTGGCTCCTATATCTTTGGACAAGTTGGCGGCATGAGAACCGAACTGGTCCCCATGTCTCTGCCCTTGGCCTTTATTGCTTCTGCCACAGTAGGGATATTCTTTGGCTACTATCCAGCGACTCAAGCGGCCCAGTTAGATCCTATTGAAGCGCTTCGCCGAGAGTGAGTAAACGGTGACAAATAAGTAGTTTTCAGTGAAGGGACAGAGCTATAGATAGCAAGGTAATGCTTTGTAAAAGTGTTTCTCTGAGGAAATGTGGGGTGGATTGAGTGTAGCCCGTCCTTTTAGGGCGGGAGGCATCCGATGTGCCTGAGTCACCGCCCTAAAAGGACGGGCTACAACATCGTCATGTCTCAGATTCACCCCGCAAAAGCTCAAACAACCGTAAAAGTTTGATAGTTCAGTCCTCTATGAAGCGCCAATCCTCTGTAAGATCCTTTTCTGAAAGACTTTACTATACGGAGAATCGTATGAAAAAATGGATATCAACCTTTGTTCTGATATTGTTGGTGATGCTGTTAACTGGCTGTGGCCGCGGCAGTGGGGACGAGGTACAGGCCGCTTCGCCAAGTGAGGATGCCCAAACCGCAGCTCAAAGTGGTGACGCACAGGGGCGAGGTGGCTTCCAGAATTATGGCAGCGCATTTCTGACCAATGAGTATGATGGGGCACTCAACCCAATGATGCAGTTGGTTGTGGGTACGCTTCAGCTCGAAGAAACAGAGAATGCAGTCACCGCAGAGCAGGCTGGGAAATTGCTTCCTTTCTGGCAGGGAATAGTTGGCGGCGCGGTAACGAATGCTCAGGAGCGCAATGCGGTGCTCAAGCAGATCGAAACGACCATGACCGAATCTCAAATGCAGGCAATCGCCGATATGCAGTTAACCTTTCAAGATATGTCAACCTGGGCTGAGGCCAACGGAATCGAGATACCTCAATTGGGTGGCCCAGGCGGAGGTCCAGGTGGCCGAGGTGGGGCCTTTGCGGCCTTAACGGATGAGCAGCGTCAAGAATTGCAAAATCTCTCGTCACCCGAAGAACGTCGGGCCAAACTCCGTGAATTTGGCATTGAGATTCCGGAAGGTGGTTTTGGTGGCGGTGGCAATGGAGGTCCGGGCGCTGGCGGGAATGGCGGTCAAGGTGGCGGCCAGCGCGGAGCTGGCGGACGTTTTGGTGTGCTCATGCAGCCTGTAATTGAGCTTTTAGAAAGTCGGGCAAATGGGTAAATATTGACGGGTTGAGAGAGTGATTTGATCATTGTAGCGGTTGGAGAGTATCATAGGCAAACCAGAAACGGAAGCCAAATCAACCTTTGATACATCCAATATGATTGAACATGTCTAAAATAACTGCTATACAAACTGATCACTATCGTATCCCTTTGCCTGTTGTCTTGACAGATTCCACCCACGGTGAGATGTCTCACTTCGAGCTAGTCACGGTGCGCTTACGAGACGAACATGGCGTCGAGGGCATGGGCTATACGTACACCGTCGACGCAGGCGGTGGAGCCATTCATGCCGTCATTGAACGTGAACTCAAGCCACTCCTACTGGGCCAAGACGCAAGCCGCATCGAACAGCTATGGGAAGAGATGTGGTGGAAGGTTCACTTTGTGGGCCGCAGCGGGATTGTTGCCTTTGCGATTGCCGCCGTGGATGTTGCGTTGTGGGATCTCAAAGGCAATCTCTTTAGAGAGCCACTGTGGAAGCTGCTTGGTGGTCACTCACCTGTGGTCAAGGGATATGCGGGTGGTATTGATCTCATGTTCCCCCTTGAGCAGTTGCTCGAACAGGCCCAGTCATTTCAAGAAAAGGGCTTCCGGGCCATCAAAATGAAGGTCGGGCGAGATCAGCTCTCTGAAGACGTCGCCAGGGTTTCTGCCATGCGGGACTTTCTTGGCCCAGACTTCCCTTTGATGGTAGATGCCAACATGCGCTGGAGTGTGGCAGAATCGATCCGTGCTTCTCGTGCACTGGCTGACTATGACGTCTATTGGCTGGAAGAACCCACCATCCCAGATGACATCGAAGGATATAGGCGGATTGCCACCGAGGGGTTACTACCTGTGGCCAATGGTGAAAATCTCCACTCCCTCTACGAGTTTCAGAAGATCATTGCCGGAAGCGCTGTCTCTTTCCCGGAGCCGGACCTGGCAACCCTGGGCGGTATTACCGTGTGGATGAAAGTAGCCCATTTGGCCGAAGCCTTCAACCTGCCCGTTACAACCCATGGCGTTCATGACCTGCATGTACACCTGCTGGCTGCGGTACCCAATGCCTCCTATCTGGAAGCCCATGGATTTGGTCTAGAGCGCTTTATGGAACATCCCATGATCTTTAAAGATGGCGTTACGCTCGCACCAGACCGTCCTGGGCATGGAATTTCCCTCGATTGGGATCAGTTGGCGGCTTCTAGGAACGAGAATTAAATAACGTGGTCATTTGATGGAGTATACCCGAGTGAAACGTGCAAGTTATTTACGACTCGTTCCTTAGCAATAGATGAAGAATACTACTTTTGCTGAAATGGTAACTCTTCGCCCTCAGGAATGGGGATCTTAAATGTATTGAGGGTCATCGATATCAGCGTGTAGTATCCCAGCAAAATGACCAATTCCACTACATTCGATTCACCCAAAAGATCTACAGCCTCTTTATATTGCTCATCAGATACGTGATGGTGGTTGATCAACTCCTGGGCTAAGGAGTGGACAGTCACTTCATCTGGTGTGGCCGTATCAGGCAACACCCCAGCTTTAATTCCAGCAATTAGCCTAGGATCCACACCGACCTCGAGTGCTATCTTCTCATGTGCCCACCACTCATACTGGGCTTGCCACTTGGCCCCAACGGTCAAAATGGCCACCTCGCGCAATGTAGACGGCAAGTTGCCCTCAAAGCGAAGGGCAGCCCCAAGTTGTTGTGCGGCATCACCAACGGTGGGGTTAAAGAGGTAGGCATTAAAGGGGCCTCTTAGACCCCCTTCGGCATTCAGGTAGGTAGCAAGATCGCTCCCTTGGCCCCGTTTACCACCGATGATGTTTTCAAAGACCTTCTGTTGTGCTTCACTAAAGTCTTTTGGCTGAATGTTCGGTAGTCGGCTCATGTGATTGGTTCCTGGGTAGTGATCGCAGAGCATCACACGCTGTAAAATCTGATCTCTTCATTATGTTGGGGAGCAGACTCATCGCGTCGCTTCTTGCGTTTCCGTACACTGGGCGACCTAGTTTGATAAATACTCACAAATGCCCATCCTATGGATAGGATGCTAACAGCTGCTATGATGACAACAACTATGCTTCGAATGTCCGACAATAGAAAAAAAACAATACTGGCAACAATCACGAGTAAGCCCTGTAGGAGTACAAGTGCGTGCATTTGAGTGATAAATTTTTCTAGCTTGGCGACGCGGCTGTTGTTGATTCTTTCATTCATGATGGTACCTCAATTCGGAGTATTGATGCAAAGAAATTGATAAGAGTGAACGCACATGTGGTTCGTAGGAAATCAACCTTACAAATTCGTAAGATTATATCAAGGAACCCTAAGATAGTCAACAGCTTTTGCTCTCACCGCTCGCCATTGGCCGCTGCACGAATTCTATTTCAATCCCAAATGAAGTAATTCTTATAACGTTCAAATCATAGGAGGCAAAAGAGTGGCTCTATTCAGATCCCCAGCCGTCCAAATGGTCCGCTTAGCCGATAGTTCTCCTTCAGTTGCTCAATTGCCTCTTGATTGGGATCAAGCTGAACCTTTGTGATGGCTACATCTTGGCGAATCGGGACGATGTCAAACATGGTGGCGATGTATTCTTTGGCCGCCTGCAAATTTTGCGCCATTCGAGGTGTCTGACTCTCCATATCATCAAGAAGAGCATCCAACGTCGGGTACGTCTGTATTAGCTTGGCAGCAGTCTTCTCCCCGATGCCCTTTACGCCAGGTAGACCATCCGAGGGATCGCCGCGCAGAATGGAAAAATCGACGTAGCGCTGGGGTGGCACACCATATTTCTCGGTTACCGCCGCTTCATCAAAGAGGGCCAAATTGGAGACGCCCCGTACTGTATAGAGGACACGTATTGTAGGTCCACCCTCGCTTTCATCTTGCACAAGTTGAAGTAGATCTCGATCCCCGGTCACAATATCAAATCGTTCATGAGCCTTCCCCTGAGCACAGAGGGTGCCAATGGCATCGTCGGCCTCCCAGTCAGGTGCCTCGACCAGGGGTAGTCCACAGGCATCGAGCACGCGACGTAAGAGAGTGAATTGGGGTGTCAAGTCTTCTGGCTCTTCGGGACGATCTGCTTTGTATGGTGGATATCGTTCCACCCGGCCTGCGGGTCGCCAATCTGCATCAAAGACATGAATCAATTCATCTGGTTCATATTCCCGCTGCAGGCGAGCCGTCATATCTAGGTAGCCATGAACAGCATTAATGGGGTGACCGTCCTCATCGACCATAGTCGATGGTAAGGCGTAAAAGGCGCGGTACATTAGGCTGGACGTATCAAGAAGTAGCGTGTAAGTCCCGGTGTTGCTCATTAAAGCGTGCTCCTTTGGTGGTATAGAACGGGTGGTTCGCAGTCAGCTTGTCCCCGTGAAGACGGGGATTGGTCACAGAGTCCGAAGTCAGCTTGTCCTCGTGAAGACGAGGGTTGCTCAGAAGGTTTGCAGTATAGGGCGTCTATCTGGTTGTTATTACGGTCTACTAATACTCGTAATATTAGGCACCTTATCAACTGATTTGGGTGTTTGATGGTATAATCAGAATCATTAGATCACAATGTTTTTGAGCTTTGTCAGACGGACTCTAGACTAGACGACCACGCGACTGCGGACTAAGGAGAATACTCTATACTCAGTTCGGGAATTGAGGCAAATAACGAAATCAACCTATGGCTCATCTTTCTCTTCACGAAGTATCACCTCTTTTAGAAAGACATCTGACAGAGTTGCTCAATCGACAAATTACCAAGTTGGCAGATCCCTGTTTTGGGACAGTGATTGACCCAGCATTGGGTATTCCCCAACCCCAGGCGAGCGCTCAATTGGCTACCCTAAGCATCTTTCAGATGTTGCTGAACGATAGTCCTGAAGAAGCACTCATTGAGCAAGCCAGTTGGGCGCTGGATGGCGTCTTAGGGCTGTTGCGCCCAACTGGGCGAATCGATCTCAGCACGGTAAACATCGACTCCGGACCCGATACCGCATTCATGGTCCAATATCTCTGTGGCGTTGTGGAATTGGTCCGAGAACTGGCTTCGACAACGTTGAGCAACGCCCTCGCACCGCTCTTGGAACGACTAGAGGCCATTATCAGGCACACGGTTCCTGGCATGTTGACTGGCGGCTTTCATACACCGAATCATCGCTGGGTGCTGGTTGCTGCACTGGTTCAGGCGGCTAAGCTCTTCCCAGATTTGGACGTTACAGCCGGGGTGGCGGCTTATCTAGCTGAGGGGTTTGACATTGATCCGGAAGGCACATTTATCGAACGGAGCGTTGGCGTCTATGATGCGGTCAACACGCGCTCTTTATTGCTTATTGCAGCGAATTGGCCCAATGAGACGGTTCAGAATGAAGCGCTGGAAGCAGTTAGGCGGAATCTAGACTTTAATATTCATCTGCTCCACGCCGATGGTAGTGCAGAGACGGGACTCTCTCTTCGGCAGGATTATGGAACTCGGCAGGTAGCAACAGGCTTGATTCCTAGCTTGCTTCTCTTTAATCGACTTCGCCCTTCCGATCAAGCATTGGCTTTGGCTTGTCATCTCTGGCAGCATAGTCAAGGAGCCAACGGACACCTAACGTGGCTACTCTATGCTCTATTGCGAGCTGGCGAGCCACCCCTGGACGAGTTGCCAGAAGCATCTTTGCCTACTGACTTTACTCGACATTTTCCCTTGAATGGAATTTGGCGAGTACGGCACGGGTTGCTCAGTGCATCGGCCTTTGAGGGCGTTACCCGCATCTTTGGTCTAACCTTTGGAGAGGCCGAGTTAACGAGTATGAAGATTAGTCATACTTACTTTGGGGGCCACTGCGGCCACTTTCTAGTGGATCGGCTAACGGTTACGGAAGCTGGCAGAGGCAAGAATGGTGAGGCATCCCAGGTACTCTTACATTCGGCTGGATTAGGTAAGGAGAGGCGCCCAGGATATGAACTTCCTTTGGGCCGCCCCGTCTCGCCAACCAAATGGCGAGAAGCATTGCCCCAAAGAGCATTGCGTACTTTGCCGCCGATCGTAGGTGAGCTAACGATTACGGAGATCCAGCAGGAAGGTATAGCCGGCTTCGATTTACATTATGTTACGCAAGATGGTGAAGCCGGTGTCGCTACGCAGATCGCTTTTGATTTTCCTCCTGGGGGCATCTGGGAGACAGACGATAGCAGATTGCAACCTGTGGCTGGACAGGTCATCTTTCTGAAGAGAGGCACTGGTGAAATGCGCTTTCACAACGATCTGATTCGCATTCGATCTGGGGCCTATGCCCACGGGATGTGGGCCATGCGCGAAGCGGAAGAGGCACCGAAGCACGTACGCGTGCTGCTTACCTTTATGACACCCGTCGATTGTCATATTCAAATTTGGTGTGAGCGAGGAGGTTGGGAAACAAAATGAGTGGCTTCAAGTCCCAGTTTACTGAGCAGATTTGCTCTGTGACGCAAGAGGAATGGAATGGATTGGTTGGTATAGAGTACCCCTTTTTACGGTACGAATTTCTGGTAGCCCTCGAAGAAAGCGGTAGCGTCTCCGCGGAAACGGGGTGGCAACCTCAGCACCTGATCATTCGCGACCAAGCAAGCCAACTTGTGGCAGTGCTGCCTTGTTACGAAAAAGATCACTCGTATGGTGAATATGTCTTCGACTGGTCTTGGGCCAACGCCTACTATCAACATGGAATGAACTATTATCCCAAGCTGCTCTCGGCCGTTCCCTTTACCCCAGCGGTTGGTCCTCGGCTGGTGATTGATCCAGAGCAAGATGTGGATTTGTTACGCCATTGCGCCGTGCAGGCAGTTACAGACTTCTGCCAACGGCAGAGGTACTCTTCTTGGCATCTGCTCTTCCCTCAAAGTGTGTTGAAAGAGGGGTTGGATGCCATCTCGGGTGAGCATTCACTGATGTGTCGAACGGGTTCTCAATTTCACTGGTACAATCGAGGGTACGAATGTTTTGCTGATTACATAGGGGCCATGACGTCGCGCAAGCGCAAGTCGGTGCGCAAAGAACGCGAGAAGGTTGTAGAACAGGGTATTACCTTTTTACACTGTTCGGGCCAAGAGATCACACCTGAATTGTTGGATGACTTTTATCTCTATTATCATGCTACGTACATGAAACGAGGCCAGCAGGGCTATTTGAATCGAGGCTTCTTTGAGCTTCTGCTGCAAACCATGCCTGAGAGCTTGCTCTTTGTCTTTGCTCAGCTAGATGGTAGGAATATCGCTGTGGCCTTCTTCCTAAAAGGGGGAGGAACTCTCTATGGCCGCTACTGGGGCTGTTTAGAGGAGTACAAACATCTTCACTTTGAAACCTGCTACTACCAAGGCATTGACCACTGCATCGATCACAATCTTGCCCACTTTGATGCGGGTGCTCAAGGTGAACACAAAATTCAGCGAGGCTTTGAGCCGATCCCTACTTACTCCTATCACTGGATTGCCCACCCCGGTTTCCGGGATGCGATTAATGATTATGTCGCCTTAGAGAGTCAAGATGTGCTGGCGTATATTGATGATGCAGCAACCTATCTGCCGTTTAAGCAGCAGGCTGGGTAGCTGGGAGACGTCAATCCAATTTAAAATAGGAAAAAATAATCCAATTGTAGAAATAGGTTATCGTTATGGCGCTAGATGGGACCAAATTTCAACAAATTCACGAAGCGCTCCTGGATGCGTACCGTGATGAACAGTCATTGCGTGAAATGTATCGTATTGTTCTTCGTAATTTTCGATGCAATCAACATGCTGTGGGAGTTCAAGATTCGCACGATAGTTAAAGAGATGCTGGAGGAGTAATTATGCGATGGGGAATTTATCCTCAAGTGCCCATTGATAAACAATCCCTAAATCGACTTGGCCAGCAGCCTAAGTGCTTGCCTTCCCTCTTCTTCAAAACCATAGAACGCTGCTTCTCGTCCCCACACAATTGCGCTTAGCGCGTACTGTACATGGGCTACGAATCGCTGCTTCTCCTCTTGCTCTGTCAGGGCGCGACCATACCCTTCAAAAAATGCGTCAATACATTCTGGCCTTTCCATCCACTCCCAATCTGGGTAGCGGCTAAAGTCGGCTACCCGCAGGTCCCAGTAGGCAAATTCGAAGTCGATGACGCCTGTCCACTTTCCTTGCTCATCGACTAACCAGTTCACGGGGCAGTAATCGCGATGGCATGGCACTGGCCGTTCCCCAGTAAAGGCTGGAACCAAGTAGCGGGCGTTTTCAACCACTGCTAACTCATCAGGATTGAGGCACCGAGCCTGTAAACCTCGTTCAGTCCACGTATCCAGTTCATGCCTGACATACTGTTCAGCATCCTGAATGGGAAGGTCGCTGGATTGACTGCGGGGCAGGTCAAAAGGTTGACCGTTTCGCTGACAGGGGCCAAAGTATTCTCCAATAGCCCATTGATGAAGGTGTGCCAAGTGCTGACCACTTGTTCGCCATGCATCCCGTTCTTGAGAGGCGGTTAGCGTCACTTGGTTCATGCTCTTTCCGGGTATCTCACTAATGATGAGGGCTAAGGGTTGCTCCGTATAGACGGCGATGAGCTGAGGGCAATTTTCGCCAAATGCCCCGGCCCAAGCTTCATAACCATGCACTTCGCATGACCAGTACATGGGGTCATGATGAATTTTTAGAAAGTAGTGAAGCCCCTGGCTTGTCTGCAGACGGCAGACCGAGGAGCGGTCATGGGCGCCCACATCCCCAGAGAGAACAGAAAATGATCCAATGACCGATTCACACCAGGCCAACAGTTCATGATTTGTTTGCGTCTCATCTTTGTTCATAAGCAGTTCAGCAATTCAGCAGTTCAGTACTTCAACTTGCGACAAGGCTCAATGCGTTATCCGCATAGATTTTGCGTAGAACTGATTCCGGCAACTCCAAGCTGTTGAGCAATTCCTGGAGCCGATTATCAAAACAGTCCCGCCCATAAAGAAGCCGATCCTGAAATTCGATGAGGAACTCTTTGGCGAAGCCTGGATCTCGCTCGAGGGCATTGCGGGCCGACCCAGCCGACAGATCGGCATAGAGGTTGGGGCACGTACGGAAGAACTCAAGCAAGTTACCGCCAGGAACGACTGGCCCCGTTGGATAAGCGACTTTGTCATGCTGACCATCGTTGGAAATGTGCGCCCAGAAGCCAGGGGCGTGGCCAATAAATGTAGTCTCGGGGCAGCTTCGCACAGCTCGCTCGAATGGTTCAATCCCACCACCATACCACCAATTGGGTCGAGGGTATTTCTGACCTGTCTCCAGTTCATAGTCAATATGGACAGTCACTGGTAAGCCCATCTCTCCACAGAAGCGATAGACCCGTAATGCATCTAAATTGTCGTACATCATGCGTAGCTTCAATTCGCCGTAGACCCGCACGTCATATAGCTCCATGGCGGCCTGAAGCTGATCAATTGCCTCCGGCCGTCGAGGATCTGGCCCATAACAGAGTACAAATTTATCTGGGGCGGCCTCTTTGTAGCGCAGACAGTTGGTAAAGGGAATGGGATATCCATCCCTTGGCATCAGAACCGTATAATAGGGGTCGGGCGCATACTCATCGATGGGTGCCTCCCAGGAATGCAACCATGTCTGCTCGATATTAAATCGGGCCATATTTTCTAGCACCTTGGTCAGATCATGGCCGTGCCAGTCGGGATGATTGTGGGCATCGATGATTCTCATGTGTTGTCTCCTCTTCCATCCTTCTGATTGGGATCTTCTGCCCAATCGGTTTGTGTCGGTCATACAGTCCACTATACAGTTCAATGTGCAGTTCACTCCGTCGTTCATGATCCTGTTCCTATCCATCATAGCCACAGGCCAGAGAATTGTCAATGAGTCAGGAGCGGTCAGAGACATCTAACGGAATGATCTTGGGATCTACCCTGTATATAGCAAGGATGAAAAGATTAGAAGTATAAAGATCCACGAAATCCTCTAATTTTTGTTCGATTTTCATCTCTCGTGGTACAGCTCGTTGCGTATTTAACTACGAAATTTACAATTGCAGGTTTCTTTTGGATAGGGTGAAATGGCTATGCTATACTGTGTTTTTATAAAAAAATTTTACCCCAGAGTAAATGCTCATCATGGTAAATACTCTTCACCCGCGGCAATTGGGAGCTAGAATTGTTTTCAGCTCTGTTGGACATTTCGAGGGCTTTTTAGATACGAGAATTGAATAACTTGGTCATTTGACGGGGTCACACCGGGATGAAACGTATAAGTTATTTACGGACCGTATCTTAAATGGATGCCCAAAGCGGCAGCCTCGATTTCGAAAGAGCCGTAGTTAAACTATAGAAGGAAACTCAAAACGATGGAGCTAAAGGTCACACAAGAACCCCTGGAGAACTGTCAAGTACAGGTAACGGTTGAGGTTGAGCAAAAACGAGTAGACCAAGAATTAAAAAAAGCCGCACGGAAGATTGCGAACCAATATCAATTTCCTGGCTTCCGCAAAGGGAAGGCACCCTACTCACGCGTTGTACAGATGGCCGGAAAGGAAGCCCTTTATGCTGAGTTTGTGGATAACTTGGGCCAGGAAGTCTACAAGCAGGTGATGGAAGATGAGGAGATTGAGCCGTATGCAACCGTTACTTTGACGGATGTACAGTATGATCCGTTGCGCTACGTTCTTGCTGTGCCAACAGAACCAGAGATCGACTTGGGTGATTATCGTAGCTTGCGTGTTGCGGAAGACGTTCTAGCTGTTACTGATGAGCAGGTAGAAGAGCGCCTCATCAAATACCAGGAGGAGTACGCCGATTGGCAAGACGTTTCGCGTCCTAGCGAGTATGGCGACAATATACGAATTAGCGTGTATAGCGTACTCACTGAGCCTGACGAAGGTGAAGAAGAGACCATCTTTCTGGATGAAGAAGATTGGGAAGTTACGCCTGATCAAGAAAATCCCACAGATCCACCAGGATTTGATGAGGCCCTATTAGGATTACAGGTTGGTGACGAGAAAGAATGTATATTGAGTTGGCCTGAAGACAGCCAAAGTATCTATGCTGGTCGGAGTGCCAACTTCAAGATTAATGTTCTCTCAGTTAGGTCCTATGAGAATGCGGAGCTGAATGACGACCTAGCTCAGATGATTGGTCCAGAGTTCGACACTGTGACTGACTTAAGCCAGAGCGTTCGAGAAACGCTAGAAGAAGAAGCCAAGACCGCGGCAGATCAAGCATATCTGGGGCGATCAATAGAAGCCATTATGGAACAGTCGAGCCTCAATTATCCACCAGCTGTGATAGAAGATCAGCTCAATTCCATGATGACTGAATATGAAAATCAGATTAAACAGTATGGCATTCAGGACATTGATGCATATCTGGACAATATTGGTCAGACCCGTGAGCAGTTGCGAGAAGAGCAAAGAGAAGCAGCTACCCAAATCGCTGAAAGAAATCTGATTATTTCGGAAATAATTCAGCAAGAGGGTTTAACGGCAGAGGATGAAGATATTGATCGACAAATTAAGATCATGCTCGGGGAAGATCCAGATGCGGACGAAGCAGAGGCAACGGAGCCAGATTCAGATGTGGACGGGATGTCGGAGGTAGCAGATGATGCCGAAGGCGCTTCCGCTAGTGATGAGATAGAGGGTGGAGACGAAAACGAAGGTGCATCAATTGTAGAGCCCAATTCGGACGAAAGCGAAGAGGTATCTCAAGCTGCTCAACAGCGTGACATGATGTTTCAAATGTTCCGAGAGGGACCAGGTCGCGCCATGATCATGAGCCAAGTTCTTACCGAAAAGGCCCATGAACGCTTGGTAGCTATTGCAAAAGGTGAAGAACTTCCAGAGCCAACGCCATTGAGCGCAAAGGAAGACGAATCTGATTCCGATGAGTCTACTTCTGATAACAATGACACGATTCCTGGCGAGATTGTGGTGGAACAGGGTGAAGTTGACGCATCTGATAGCACGAGCCAGGACATCGCATCTGATGACGCATCTGGCACAGGCCGTGAGAACCTTGCTGATGTGGCAACATCCGGCACAAGCATTGTCGATGCCGTCTCAGAAACCGATTCTGCAACAAGTTAAGACTAACATAATGCAAACGCAGAAAAGAATAGGGCTTACATTGTAATATGACCAATTTTAGGTAGAGTATCCAATACCGTCCGCCAATAAAATGCGGCATACAAGAGCAAGATAGGTGTGACGGTCGGTAGCCCACTTGGTGAACAGTTCTATACTCAGATTTTCTTGAAAACCGTGGTTTGGTTACCCATGCTGGGTAGTGGTAAAGTACGGTTTTCAACCTGATGGCAGTATAGTTCAAGAGCGATGGCAGTATCCTAATGTGGTGATCAGGACAAGCCCATTAGGAAGTGCAAATCCTTTGTACACCTTGGGCAAACCGAAGTACGATGATGGAAACTCTAATCTCATTTGTGGATTACTAAGTAAGTAAATTTTGGGAGACAAAATATGATACCAGATATATCGAATGTTGTACCGATGGTCATTGACAATACAGGACGTGGCGAACGCGCCTATGATATCTATAGCCTTCTTCTCAAGGAACGTATTGTTTTTCTCGGAACGCCTATCAATGATCAAATTGCCAATCTGATTGTGGCCCAGCTTCTCTATCTAAGCTTTGATGATCCCAATCAGCCTATCAATATGTATATCAATTGTCCTGGTGGCAGTGTCTATGCTGGGCTTGCTATCTATGATGCCATGCAGATGATACCCAATCAAGTCTCTACAACGGCTGTTGGTGTTACGGCCAGTATGGGTACGGTACTCTTGGCAGCTGGCGCAGAAGGAAAACGCTCGGCGTTGCCTCATGCAACCATTCATATGCATCCTGCGGGTGGTGGTGCGCAAGGGTATACCGAAGACGTCCGCATCTCCTATCGAGAGCAGGAACGTGTCCAGACCCAGCTCTTCCACTTGGTGGGTAAGCACACGAATCACTCATGGAAAGAGATTGAAGAGGATTTCCGACGTGATCGCTATATGAATGCCATCGAAGCAAAAGAGTATGGCCTGGTGGATACTGTATTGGGTGACGTTAGCGATATTATTCTTGTTGAACATCCAGAGTTGGATGTCCAAGTTGCGGAGGTGCCTGAGAGCAACGGCTCTGGCCCTAAATCTGAGAAGTAAATAGACATATAGAATGCCCGAAGGTACCCGCGAGTGTTGTTGTCGGTGGAATCGGGCATCCTTGTCTACACTTAGGATCGAGAATTTTAAAACATAATGGAAGATCTCTCGGGTACTCGAGATGACAGGACCGAAGTTTCGGGTTTTATTTGATCTTGATTCCTTAGCCTAACGGGTAATTTTTTTGAAATAGACGTATATTCCCAAGACCATAAACGTTTTAGGATTTTAGATGACTGCCAACCCTACATCGCCATGCTGTTCTTTCTGCGGTAAAAGCAACTCTGAAGTAAATCGGTTGATCGAAGGTTCCGAGAATATCTACATCTGTGACGAATGCGTTATTCTGGCCGCAGAAATCCTTGCAGAAGAGGGTTTGGTGGGGTCAGATGGGGTACAGCAGTCTACAGGTGCGCCAGAATCTGTTCCTAGCCCAAAAGAGATCGTTGCCTATCTCGATCAGTATGTGATCGGTCAGGAGCGGGCCAAAAAGGTGCTATCTGTAGCTGTCTATAATCACTACAAGCGGGTATTCGGCTCGAGTTCTACTGACAGGTCGTCTAGCACCGAAGCAAACAATGGCGATAAGTTACAGCGCGGCAGTTCTGATGTTGAACTCACCAAAAGCAACGTGCTTTTGATTGGCCCCACAGGTAGTGGCAAGACGCTTTTGGCCAGCACATTGGCGAAGATGATCGACGTGCCCTTTACAATTGCTGATGCGACCACATTAACCGAAGCGGGATACGTGGGTGAAGATGTTGAAACGATTTTAGTTGGCCTTCTTCAGGCAGCAGATTGGGATGTAGACCGAGCAGCCTACGGCATCATTTATCTAGATGAAGTAGACAAAATTGCACGCAAAAGCGGCGATAACCCCAGCATTACGCGAGATGTAAGTGGCGAAGGTGTTCAACAGGCGTTGCTTAAAATCATCGAAGGAACAGTAGCCAATGTGCCTCCAGGCGCGGGGCGTAAGCATCCTCAGCAAGAATTCGTTCAGCTTGATACGAGTAACGTACTTTTTATCTGTGGCGGTGCGTTCAGTGGGTTAGCAGAGCAGGTGCGCAGACGAGTACACAAACGATCTGGGCTGGGATTTGTTACCACTGATCCCCTAAACCCCGTAGCGATTGGGGCCAAGCAAGAAGAAAGTTCTCAGGATGATCACCTAACCGATTTGCCAGAAGATCTAACCGAACGAGAACGAGAGATGCGTATTCGACGTCAGGAGAAAGAGAGCCGTGAAGAGAGCCGTCTGCTGCGCCAAATCATGCCTGATGATCTCTTAAGCCACGGTCTGATTCCTGAATTTATCGGTCGTTTGCCGGTGATTGCCAGCCTAAATAGGTTAGACCGGGAGACCATGGTTCGCATTCTTACTGAACCAAAGAACAGCGTGGTCCGTCAATATCAGCGCCTATTTGCCATGGATCATGTTGCGTTGGAATTTGAACAAGATGCGCTGGAGACAGTCGCGACAGAGGCATTTTTACGCAAAACAGGTGCTCGGGGTCTACGCAGCATTGTTGAGGAAGCACTATTAGAGGTCATGTATGAGATCCCAGGTCGGGATGATATTACGCGCTGTGTCGTCCACAGTGGAGTCTTTCTCAATGATGAATTTCCGCTCCTCTATGGAGCCAAGGGACAACCCATCTCCCTTCGGGAATATAAGACAGCAGCATAGAAGAAGAGCGCAGCAGAATATATATTCAGCTCCGTTGCCTCTTCATCTCCCTCAATTGGGCAATAACCTTTTGATCGGTTACGGGAAAAGGAAAGTTGTCCAATTCTTCAAACCGAATCCAACGCCAATCTGCGCACCCAATGGCTTTGATTTCGCCAGATAGATAACGCGCTTGAAACGCATGTAAGGTGATGCGAAAATGGGTATAGGCGTGGGGAACGGTAGCAATTAGCTCCCCAACTTCAATATCAGCCTGTAGCTCCTCCAAGATTTCCCGCTTAAGGCAGGCAGCCAAATCTTTGTCATCCTGCTCTTTTTTGCCACCAGGGAATTCCCACAAGCCCCCTAACATACCATCCTGAGGACGCTGAGCGATTAGCAGATTAGATTCAAAAGGGAGCTCTTGCCAAATGACCGCTGCTGCAACATCAAAGTAAGGGGTCTTTTTACGAGGTGGCACAACCGGTCGTTCATGCTGGGTCCCATTCGTCAAGGCACGACAATGGTCAGCAATAGGACAAAGTAGGCAGCGAGGGTTGCGAGGTGTGCAGAGCGTTGCCCCCACTTCCATCAGCGCCTCATTAAAGATACCAGCTTGCGAAGCAGGTGCGCTTTCTACCAAACTACGCGCGTGCGCCCAAAGCGCTTTTATGGTTTCCCGCTCGTTAATGGGTTGATCGATATCAAAGATGCGACTCAGAACACGCTTAACATTCCCATCTAAAATGGGTTCAACTTGGCCGAAGGCCATACTCAAGATGGCGCCTACTGTATAGTCACCAATACCGGGCAATGTGAGGAGTGTTTTTCGGTGGCTGGGGAGTTGTCCATCATATTGGGCCACCACCACCTGAGCAGCCTTATGTAAATTCCTCGCTCGGGAGTAGTAGCCTAACCCTTCCCATGCTTTGAGAACTTCCTGCTGATCCGCGGCAGCTAGCTTCTCTACGGTTGGAAAACGCTCCATCCATCGAAAATAGTACGGAACGACCGTCTCAAGCCGAGTCTGTTGAGCCATAATCTCGCTTACCCAAACGCGATACGGATCCCGTAACCCAGCAGGCATATCACGCCAAGGCAACGCTCGCTGTTGCGCTTGATGCCATTGTATTAACAAAGACGGTAAGTCCATATGATATCGCAATTGGGTAAGCTGGCAGCGAATAGCTATGTCATATGGATGGCCAGGAAGATCCTTGTACCTGTGAAGGCAGGAGCAGTTTCCTTGAAGATGCCCCCTCTTTTCGGGATTTCCTAAAGTAGGCCGAACAAACTATACAACCACTCGCGGTCCACATTCTTCTACTCTTTACTCCCTATGCACCCGGAGGTGCAACTAAGCAGCTGCCGAAATTCATAGCCACAAAGAGGAAAATCAAAGCTACCCAGACCCATATCGGCATACCGCCAAATGTTTGACGTTTGGGCTTTGGTTCAGGTCGCTTGGGCAACTCAGTTTGACAACGCCAACAGACCTCTTTGTCTTCAGGGTTCCACGTATTACACTCTGGACAATTCATCGTTTTCTCCGTACTTGAAATTGGAATGCTTTATGGTAGCACAGGTCATATATAGTGGCAACCCAACCAGCAATCAATCGGCCTTCCAAAGGTTGGTGCGGTATATCCTCTCTACATCAATTGGCCGATGCATGATAGTGAAATATGCGTATAATATACCATATATGGCTATATATGAGCACACTCCTACAAGAAAACTGAGTGTGTTTACTGGGCGCGTTTGCGGTCTACTGATTTGACCACCCATTGTTCTACGCAGTTATAGTCCGCCAGTAAAATTTTATCCTGACTTTGTCCAGTTTGCCCTGCGCTGTGCTGCAACGAAAGGGTAAATTCTATCTGGCTATCTACATAGTTACTTCAACTGTAAATGCTGCGTCATTGTCTTTTACTCAGGTATTTCTCAATCGGACAAATAGGAATATGCAGTTCGGCCAGTTTCCGGTTGGTAGGCGACCAGCAAATTGAGTGGGTCCTCTGATAGTATCAGTAGATCGCAATGCCAATAAGAGGTTTCCCTCTTCGGCGTCCTGCGGACCATTTGGTGAGCAGAATGACATAGCAATCTGCCCTGTAAATAAACAAAGATTAGAAAGATAGAGAATCTATGCAATCTTTGTTTGACATTCATTTCCTGTGGTGCAGCCTATTGCATGTTGAACTACTGAGTATAGTTCACCCGTAGAATCCTGCCTCAACTTGCGTGATCAGCAATGTCCAGTTTAGGTGCAGAACCGAGCATCATGTGGCGTTTCGATCAAGTGACAGTTCCGTTCTTTGCCGCGTTTCAGGTAGTAGGAGATAAATGTGAAGTTCATCCATCCGGCATCCACCACTCCGTTTATATTAATAGAATGGTTCTATAGGCGATTCATAAGAGCACGAGATAATCCTATAAGGTTAACTGTACCGATTTTGTGCCTCCTCATGCTATCTGTAGTTACAAATAGCGTATCCTCAAATAATCTTCATTCAAGTAACGCCATTGTTGAAACTACGCATAAGCATTTGCAGGAAACTGACTCCGATGGAGCGAATCTGGTTCAGCCACCTCTAGATGCTCCTGCGCAAATACCTGGCACCTCTCGCCTTCTTGTTAAGCTACATCCTCAGCAACAGAGCGATGAGGTGCAACTACTACGTGCAGAGGTTGACGCAGCAATCATCCGCACATTCTCGAGCATTGGTGTACAGGTTTGGGAATTGCCCAATGGTGACGTTGAAGAAATTATTGCCAAGTACCAGGGGGATCCTCGAGTCATCTTTATTGAAAAGGATCCAATCATCACTCTTGACACAGAGCGACATAGCCTGGAATCATTAAGCATCAATCAAGCGTTGGATGAGGAGGAGGAAGTAGAAGACGATCAAGTGGAGAAAGAGGATGGGCATCCAGTTGGCAGTGAGAATAATGAACCGACCGGCGATCCGACTATTGCTCTAGATGTAATACGGCACGGGCAAATCTCGCGCCTCGTTGAGCAACAGAGTGCTGAGCAGAATGGTAGCCAACTTACTGATGGAACCAATGATCCCCGATATCTAGAGCAATGGGCACTCAATAATAGTGGCCAGACAGGTGGTACACCTGATGCAGATATTGACGCCCCCGAAGCGTGGAGTATTGTCACGGAAACAGAAATCATCATCGGTATCATTGACTCTGGTATCCAATACACTCATCGAGATCTGCGCAACAATATGTGGATAAATCCAGGTGAAATTGCAGATAATGGCATCGACGATGATGGAAATGGCTATATCGATGATATCTATGGCTGGGATTTCTACGATAATGACAACGATCCCAATGATGAAAATGGCCACGGCACTCATATTGCCGGTACGGTTGCGGCCCAGGGCAATAACGGAACGGGGGTTACCGGTGTAGCCTGGAGAGCCAAACTGATGGCCTTGCGATTCATGAATGCAGAGGGATGGGGGTATCTATCCGATGCCCTTGCGGCCGTTGAATATGCGACAGCGATGGGGGCGAACATCACCAACAATAGCTGGGGCGGCGTGGATTTTGTCAATGCCATGTATGCAGCCGTTGCCAAAGCTGGCGATGCCAACGTCCTTTTTGTTAGCGCAGCGGGAAATGAAGGCAACGACAACGACGTAACCCCTTCCTACCCGTCGTCTTATGACTTAGAAAATGTCATCTCAGTTGCCTCAACGAACGCTCATGATGACCTGTCATCTTTTTCCAATTATGGTGCAGCTTCAGTCGATTTAGCCGCGCCTGGTTCGTACATTTTGAGTACAATACCTGATAGCTACGGTCTATATAGCGGGACGTCGATGGCCTCGCCTCAAGTGGCTGGGGCAGCCGCTTTACTCTGGGCAACCTATCCAAATGAAAGTGCAGCAGAGATCAAAGAACGCCTCCTTGTTTCTACCGATTTGATTCCAGCATTGGCGAGCAAAACCGCAACGGGTGGGCGAATGAACCTGCATAAAGCATTGCTTTATCGCGTGCCTGCACCGACTCTGGAACATAACAGCCCGCAGTTTGCGTTTGACCTGTTGCCAGATGAGGAAGTCGAGCAGACCTTAATCGTAACGAATAGCGGCAATGCCACCCTTACTTGGGAAATAGAGATATCCTATCCGCAATCTGGTGCTACCGGTTGGCTCAACTTCTCGACAACCTCTGGAGAGGTGGCTCCTGGGATGGTAAGCAGTATCCGCATAGAAGCCAGCGCAGAGGCTCTCGAACCTGGCACTTATCAAGCAACTATTCGTCTGACGTCAAACGATATCCAGAATTCACTAAAGGCATTTAACGTAACTCTAAACGTGGCGGAGATTAATTACCCCTTGCTCTCTATCCCAATAAATCTTAACGCTCATTACTGGCCAGAGGGCATTACTTCCCCGAATGGCAATTATATAGATGTGCCAATCTCATTAGAGAGTTACGCATTCGATTTAGGAGCTGCTATATTCTCCCTAAATATGGACAGTGAATGCCTAGCCTTTGATATGAGTGACGCCAATGAAGACGGCTACCCCGACGCGGTGGTATTTGCCGTTCCCGACGATTTTAATCGCTCAGTCTTATACACAAGCACTAACGGAAGAGGTAAGCTGAACTTTATGATTGCTGATCTGGGCGATCCCATCGCGGTGCTACCTGACGGGACATTGCTCACTGTTCGCTTTGGATTGACTTGCGAACCAACCCTAGCGGAAGCGCGTATCGTTGAGCTGACCTTTGCTGATGCCCCTTCAATCTCCTTTAGCGATACCTCTGGCCACAGCATTCAGGCGGAAAAGAGTGATGGGCGCCTACGGATTACAAAGGGATACTGGCAAGGTGATTGCAACGATGATTATCGGGTCAACGCGGCTGACGCCAGTGCAACGCTCCTGGAAATCTATGATGATGATGGAGATCAAGCCTTAGATGCTGCCAAAGGGGGATTTCTTGGTAGTGTGGGATGTGATAGCAACCAAGATGAGCAAATTGATGTCGGTGACCTTATCTGTACAGCCTTCCTTATATTCAATGGACAGAATGCTTGCACAGGAAACCTAGAGCAAGTCAATAGTACGAGAGCAGGCGCAGAGCTCATTGAGAAACCGGAGCAACAAACAGTACGCTCTGTGGCTCATAGCTACAGCCCGCTCACACCTTTAGCACGATTGAACGAAGCCTCTCTTGGTCAAGCGACTCCTAACCAAGCCACTTTGACCATACCAGAAGGATATCCAACTATTTTGGGAGAATCCGTTCAGATACCTGTATCATTGATAACCAATGGACATAGCCTTTCAGCCATTGCCTTTTCAATTGATCTGGACACAGAAAATCCCTGTCTTCACTTCGATGAGGCAGGCGGCATCAATATATATCTTCCACCAAAGTTTAACAGCACAGTCCAGGTTGATTTGAACGACACAGATAGTGAGATTGATCTATTGATTGCTGATCAGGTTCTCCCATTTGAGGCAATTCCAGAGGGGTTGCTCATGACCCTTACATTCTCAACCCCCTGTCAGGTGGATGAGTTAGCAAATCATTCGCTGGGCAAGGTACGCTTTTCTTCGGCACCAGCCCCTTCTTTTGCCGATTTGTTTGCCCAAGATGTCTCAGGGGCCGCATTAGATGGTTCCATACAAATCGAATCGGAAGAGCCCATTGCGACCGCCACATCTGCACCAACAGAGATATACACAGAGCCAACGCGTCCACCCCTCCAAACTGCAACTACCAGACCAGTGAACACGGCGACACCTACTCAGACACCGGCCATCTTGCCCGGTGCTACGTCTTTCCCAGTTCATACACCCACTACAGAATTCACGGTATCTCCAACAGCAACAGCGACAAATAGTCCAACGGCCTCGTCAATGGCTACACCGACTAACACATCTACAACGACAAGTACGCCAACAACTGTACCAGCGAACACACCAACGAGCACGCCAACCAGTACACCATTCCCAACGCCAACGAAGACGACGAATGAAGGAATCGATCAAGCCGAAGCTCAGTTCCCTATTGTCACTGCTCTACGGCCAACCTCAGGCAGAAACAATGTGATTACAACGATTGAGGTAACCGGCAATGACTTGGCACCTGCTCACCAATTTATGTTAGAAAACGTGCGGCTTCCAGCACTTTACGATAGCACCGAGCACCTCTCTCTAAAGGTTCCCATCGGGCTGGCAGCCCAAAGCTACCGGTTAGTCGTTGAGAGCAAGGATGGGTGGGTTCGTGATACAGGCTATACATATGTGGTAGAAGATGCCACAACCATCAATGATTTACGCTCAGCTCCTGAGCTTCTCTGGTCTTCACCCCGGACGCTACGGGTAGGCGATACCATCCAAGTTGGCTTAACGCTCGAGCGTATGGGTGGGAATCAGACGTTGAGTGCGGTGCCGATACGTTTCTGGGTTTCAGAGGGCGTTCAGAATCAGGCGAATCCGCTAATTGAGTTGGGCAGTGGCGTGGTGGATCAGATCGGTATTGATGATAGACATGACAGTACCGGTTTAAGTTGGGAAAATATTCCTGAAGGCGAATTTACACTCTGGGCTGAAATTGATCCGACTGACCAGATAGAAGAGAGTAACGAGACTAATAATATTGTCTCTCGACAGTTGGTTGTTCTGCCAGCAGCTCAAGATGTATTGCCTCCCATTATCGAGAAATTGACCATCAATGGCGCACCAGCCGATAGAACTGTACAGGTTGCCAATCAAGATCTGACGTTGACAGCAGAGATTGTAGGCGAGTCCGGTAGTGCCTACGTTGCATTTGTAGAGATGAGCTGGAATATGGGTACCCAAAGCTGGGTACCGGTAAGGAGCGGGGATTGGGAGCCAGCCGCTGCATCTTACACATGGAGCCTCCATCCAGCTGGCGGGTTGCGCTATCTACAGAGTTGGGCTGCGGATGACGTGGGGAACATTTCGGAACAGTCTGTAAACGCCTTTATCAACTATATTCCCAGTTCCGATCAACTGCTGGCCGGCGAGACCCGAGTCTACCGTCAATTGGCTCAAGAAGGTGAATGTTTGTCTATTCAGGTCGAGCCATCTAATGGCGACCCTGATCTCTACGTTTGGCCACCAGCAGGAGCAGAGAGAGTAGAGCCTTGGTATAGCCTCAACCTGACCGGCGAAACGGATCAGATTGAGTTGGCCATTCCGATAGCGGGAGTCTATCAGATTGAGATAGAAGGAGTGAGCGAGACATCCTATTCGCTCCAAATTGAGTTGACGTCCCAATGCACTCAGGGTGTTGGTGTTCTGTCGAATCCGGTGCGAAGCCAGTTAGAGAATCACCCTCTTGGTGGCAAGGAGCCGCGCAGCGAACCTCAAATGCCCATAGATGCCGAACCGCCAGAACAGTGGATGATTCAGGCGCCACCAACTGCTTCATCTACGGGTGAAATTCTATATATTCCACTTATGGTGGAGGAGTAAGCGTATGATATCCGTTGAATTCCCGTAGGATAAACGGATTACACTCACAACTGTCTCGCTATTGAAACAACGAAAACTGTCCAGCCACTAGAAACCGTTGGTGATATTCTAGTAGCTGGACAGTTTTGTTTTATGAACAGAATATCAATGCACTATAACTTGGGCGTTTGGTGCTTTAGCCAATCGCCTGTCAGAAACAAATCCATCTTCACACATTATAGTCACCATGTCCTTCCTGTACACAACCTTTTCACTCACCTTAGTTTGAAAATCGCGGATCTGTTCACAAAGTGTTTCAGAGCTGCTGGTTTCTAAACGACCACGCCGTACCACCAATAGATGTTCACCAATTGGAGATTGCACCAATCCAGGCAATTTGGTCGCAATGCGCAGCAGACCCCATATTGACGCATGGCACACTTAGAATGCTCTGGGTAAAATTGCGAGCTCAACTGCCCAGAGAATAGAGGTATATGTTTCTGAAAGCAGTCGCATATGAGTTAAGTTGCGGCCAAAATCAATCATTATTCATTTATCAAAATTATCATTTACAGAGAAGAAGGTAGGTATATGTTGATTCAGTTCGTCATCCAACTTATTACCAATCAGTTCAGTTGCCAGTCTGGCAATCAGCTAACTTGGCCTAATAAGAAGTCCTCATGGCTTGTCGTGATCTTTCTTATCGTAGCCCTTTACATGACCAGCTCACCCTCTACAGTAGATGCTGCGCCTTTCTTGGCAAACAAAAGGCAAACAGCAGAAACCCACCATTACGTATCTAGGCAAGGGAACAACCAGGGTGGCACATCCTGGCAGAACGCCTGGAATGAATTAGACCAGATCGATTGGAACAAAGTATCTCCGGGGGATACAATTCTAATCGACGGTGGCTCCCAAAGTATGACCTACTCGACACCGCTGGACATTCGCAAAAGCGGCACCAGTGGTCAGCCCATCCGAATTACCGTTGCAAGTGAAAATGGTCGCAACGGTCAAGCGATACTCTTCGGTGGGCGTTCAATTCCATTGCCCTACTGTGGTCAGAGAAATTTCCAGGATCAGTCTGGGCTGCATAAATTTGGTATCAAAACCAACGACCACTCTTGGCTCGAGATCGATGGACAGAAATGGCGCGGTTTGGTTGTTCACGGCTTTGAACGAAGCGGTATCCGGATTGATAGACACTCAAAGAATGTGACGATCCGCAATGCAGAAGTTTATAACAATGGTTATGTCCGGTCGGGCAGTAATGGTTGGATATCAAATGGGGTTGGGCTCCGCCTGGGTGGCGAAAATGTTCTTCTGGAGTATGTCATTATTCATGATAACGGTCAAGATGCCATTCAATCGCTTTGGGATGAAAACAACATTCGCAACTTCCGCATGAACTATACGTGGCTTCACAACAGCCGACGCCACCCTACGGTTGATGAATCGTTCAACTACTGTACCCACACTGATGGGATTCAGATTTACGATGGTGGACGAATCAGCGATATTACGATTGAAAATTCGATTGTGGGGCCAGGCTTTACACAAGGTCTTATTTTGGGTCAGTCGAGAACAAGCAATGGTGCGTGGGCTGATGTACAGAACGTGGTGATCCGCGATACAGTGATCACCAAATCGGCTGATAATGGTATTTACGGTTATCGCAATTCGAATAGCCGAAACTGGTATTTAGAGCGTGTAACCCTAGATTGTGCTACGACCAAGTGGCAATGCATCTATCTCAATAACCGAGATCATACCGTTCGCGACTCAGTTATCTATGGAGGTCGAATTACCTTCGAAGATGGCTTAAATAGCTATTTCAATAACTGTACGTGGCAGACTCAGGATTTCGTACTTGGCAGGAATTCCGATCCCATGTTTGCCAGCATCTCACCGAAAGCTCCGTTTTCTCAGGACAATTATGCCCTATCCGATCAGTCTGACTGTTGGGGTGCAGGAAGCCGAATCACATCAGTACAAAGTCTAATAGAGAATAACCGGAGCGATAACTCGCCCCCGGCTGCACCAACTCAGACGCCTGCACCAACTCAAACGCCGACACCCATTCAGCAACCAACCCAAACAAGTGTGCCAGGAAATCCAACAGCAACACCAACCGCCAGCCCTCTCCCGACGGATACGCCCCCACAAGGGGTAGGAGGATGCTCTGGGCTGATCCAGGAAGCAGAAAATGCCGATCTAACGGGTGGCTTTGTCATCGGCTCAGATGGTTCTGCCAGCCAAAACAGCTATATCCACGTTCCAGAAGGCAACGGGAATCGGGGCTCAAGGATGGATGTTGGCCAAAAGGCAACATTTTGCTTCAACGTTTCATCAGCGGGAGATTATCATATCAAAGGTTGGGTCTACGCATCGAATCAATACAACAACTCATTCTACCTACAAATTGACGGTGCGCCCAGCAATGGCCACATCTGGCATAACCGAGTCAATGTTGGCTTCAACGCTGAATATGCTACAACTCGTAACGGCATTGATCTAATTCGAGTCTACCTTTCAGAAGGTTTACACCGTATCGATGTTCTTTTACGGGAAGATGGAACACGGCTGGATAAATTGGCCCTAGAGCCGGCGGTTAATTCAGCAGATTATCATCTGGAAATCTCTCATGGGCAAAGAGGCTTACTACAACAAAATCAATGGATCTCCGGTTCAATACACGCTCAAGATGCACGAGGCATTTGGGCTAACGGGACGGCACTACTGGCTGATGCAGGACTGGCATTGGTGGATGCGGAAACCGATGGGAAAATAGCCTATATGCGGCTGAACCTCGATGAAGAAGGACGTTATTATCTCGATTCGGTGCCACTTGGCCGATACAGGCTGAAGCTACCCATCGGCTATAGATTCGTTGACACAGGCCAGGCTGATACAGATGCTTCGCCCTCAGAAATTGAGGTGGGTGTAAATAACATGGACGAGCAAAGAGTCGAGTTCACGTTCGATAGTCAGCAGATATTCTTGCCTGTTATCCAGTAAAGAACCACCCAGCAGGCAAGGTTGTGTTGTATACTCGATCTGACGGGGTTAACAATTCGGACGAACCGTAAGCACAGCTCCTACGTAATGCCCTAGGGCATTACGTAGGAGCTGCGCTTACACTTTGTAAGCCAATTCAACACTACTATGAACCAAGCCGAAAAATCTGAGGTAATGAGAGCTTGAGTATAGCTACCGTGTTTCCACAACAACCTTGCCCGTCGAACGTCTTTCCATCAGATCAAGTAGCGCTTTCGATGCATTGTCCAGAGAGTATGTTGCGGAGACATATGGCCGTATGGCTCCCTTTTCATACCATTCCATTAAGCGGGCAAAAGAGTTGAGCTGGACTTGGGGATTCCGCTTGGCGTAGGCGCCCCAGTAGATGCCAACGATGCTAAAGTTTTTGACTAGAGTTAAGTTGACAGGGGCTTTGGGAATCCGCCCACTGGCGAAACCGATGACAAGAATCCGTCCCTCCCAGTTAATACAGCGTAACGATTCATCAAAGACATCTCCACCTACCGGATCATAGATAACGTCTGCCCCTTTACCACCTGTCAGTGACTTCACCTCTTCTCGAAAGCCACCTTCGCTATAATTAATCAGATGATCTGCACCGTGGGCAGATGCAACGTCCAGCTTGGCTTGGCTGCTGGCTGTGGCAATTACCGTTGCCCCCATTGCTTTGCCAATCTCCACCGCCGCCAGCCCTACACCGCCGGCGGCACCGTGGACAAGCAGCGTTTCACCTGGTTGAAGATTGGCTCTATGTTCTAATGCAACGTGGGATGTCCCATAGGCGACGGCAAAACCCGCGGCGACAGTATAGGGCATTGAATCAGCCATCGACATAGTGGATTGGGCTGGTGCGGTCGCCCGTTCGGCCATGCCGCCGATACTACAGAGTGCTGCTACCCGATCACCAACCTGAAAGTTCTCAACCCCTTCGCCCAGCGCGCTGATGGTGCCTGCTACCTCTGACCCAGGCGTAAACGGCAAAGCTGGCTTCTCCTGATACAAGCCCTGAATAATCAGCGTATCCGCGAAGTTAACACCACATGCATGAATATCAATCTGAACTTGGCCAGGTTCAGGTTCAGGATCTGGTACCTCTTCCAAAACCAATGTCTCTGGCTTGCCCCACTCTTTGCATAGAATTGCTTTCATGAATTGTTCCCCCAATGGTCTGAAATCTAGCCGTTTTTAGAGAAATAGAGTACTATAGAGAGGTCAATCCACAAAAAGTGTTCCACATCCAATCGTACAACGGTTTTCAGTATACCGCGGCAGAAGCGCATCCTCTTGCACTATTCTGCTTCATGCTGGCAAATCTTCGCATGTATATAAATCATTCATAAAACAGGTCAAGTTTTCAGGTGTGACTGACCTTGGTGTGCATCTTGCTCGTGCCAAGTCTCAAGCTCCTGCTCATGGGGATTGTGCGAAAGCGAATGAGCAAACGCATGGGCTAGTCATCTGCATTCCTTGTTTCATTGAGGAAGCGGCGTGTTACAGTAGTCGATAAAAATTATATGATCAAAAAGCTCTTTTTCTATCTCTTATGTGCTGTAAGCATATTGGCTTGTGCGCCTTCCTCTTCATCACCTGCAGATGCAGAAGCAACAATTGCGGCAGCTGTGGAAGCGACAGTTGAAGTTGCGGTAGAGGCGACAGTAGTGGCAACGAACGGAATGGCGGCTCAGACTGGGGGTACAGAACATGCTACAGAGCAATCCACGTTAGTCCCATCCACACCAACTCAGTCAAGAACTGCCAATACTGGGGCAAGCGCTGAGTCTATTGCTGAACCAACCTCTGAGCCGACACCTGACGCAACCAGGGTAGCGGAATATGAGGCGTCGGCCTATGTTTCGGCCAATGTACGCCATTATATTGGTGATCCCAACGCCCCAGTCGTCTTTATAGAATTTAGTGACTTTATGTGACCCCACTGTCGGCGTTTTGCCGCTGACGCGGGTCGTCAGATTAAGGAAGAGTACATTGCTTCAGGGCAAGTCATTATGGGCTATGGTCATCTCGCTATTTTAGGGCCTGGATCCCTTGCTGCGGCTGCGGCCACCGAGTGTGCAGCGCAACAGGGTCAATTTTGGAAATATCATGATTTCCTCTTTGAGGAATGGGATCAAGCCACTCACGGGAACTTTACAAAAGCCAACTTGAAGGCTGTAGGGGAAGAGCTAGGGTTTGATCGAGAATCCTTTACCGAGTGTATCGATTCTGGGGACACAGAAGCGCTGGTCTTCCAGGATACCAACTTTGCTCGCCAGCTTGGCTTACGCGGTACCCCTTCATTCTATTTGAATGGGAAGCATTTTCGGGGGGCTTTGCCCTATGAGGAAGTAAAACAAATGATTGATGAAGCCTTACAACGATAATTAAAGGATCTGCTATGTCTCTTTTTTCTTTCAGTCATATATCATACGCATTTTATCCATTGCGTGCAGTGTACTGGCGTCTTCCTCTCGTTGTGATTAGTTTTTGTCTCTGGTTGTTGCTCTCCATGGCGCCTCTCCTGGCCCATGATGGTCCTCATGTGACTGTCCATCGTGGCGATACGTTGAGCCAAATTGCCCTCTCAAATGGCGTTGATATGACTACATTGATGAAAATGAACAACCTCAGCAATCCAAATGGGATACGGATCGGCCAATCTTTGGCACTGCCTGGGGTCAGCAGTTCAGGAACGCAGGTCAGTGCCGCATCCAGCAGCAGCAATTGGACAACATATACCGTTCGTTCTGGCGATACATTAGGTAGTTTAGCATGGCAATATCAGATCGGATTGGCCAAGCTGGCAGAGATGAATCAAATTTCCTGGAATCAACGCCTCTACATTGGTCAACAGCTTCGCTTGCCATCGACGGGAGCAGCAACACCCGTTTCTTCGCGTCCGTCAGCATCGATTGGCGTTGTATCTGCGAATCAAACCCACACAGTACGTCAGGGTGAGCACTTGGGTACCATTGCAGCCAAATATGGAACCACTGTGTCGGCAATTAGTCGCGCCAATGGTTTGCTTAACCCAAGTGTAATTGTACCGGGCCAGGAGTTGGCGATTCCTATTGCAAGGCAACAGGGGTCTTCCTCTCAAGCTAGTGCATCCCAAGCTGCGCCCCAGCCAAGTGCTCCCGAAACGGATCCTAGTGGATTCCCAACCACGACAGAGAAGTGGATTGACGTTAGGCTATCAACCCAAACGGTGACGGCTTATAATGGTATCGTCCCCGTTGCGACCTTCCTTGTCTCGACTGGTTTACCATGGACACCTACTGTCCAAGGGACGTTCCGTATATGGAGCACAACACCCATACAGGATATGTCTGGTGGTAGCCTAGCAGCGGGAGACAATTATTATATTCGAGATGTAGAGCATGTTCAGTACTTCCATCAAGGGTATGCCTTCCATGCTGCACACTGGCACAATAACTTTGGGCAACCGATGAGTCGGGGATGCGTTAACATGCGCCCTGGCGACGCTGAATGGCTCTTCAATTGGGCCAGCCCGCAAGTTAGCCAGAGTGGTTGGACATTTTTAAATGACAATACCGGTACTTTGGTTCGGGTTCGCTGGTGAGGTGAGAGGCGGAAATTGTTTCCTTGCCGTTCATAATTCAAGCGGAGTAGAAACGCCTTCAAATGTGTTTCAAGATATAGGAAGCATAAAACCTGGTGACGTCACTTTCACTATCTGGATTAAAGACTGGCGCAACATACCAAGGGATGTTCAGCTTAGTATTTGGGATATGGCCAAAGGCGCTCAAATCGCTCAAACTGAACCGATATCTATAGGGACAGATTGGCAGCGTCTTGAGATGACTGGCAAATGGGAAAATGCAGGATTTTTACGTGTGTAACCATAATCATCCTAACCGTATCTATATGAACCGTATCTATATGAATACAGATGGCTTGTCAGAGAAAAGTGCTTCATGGTCTTCATATGAAAGAGAAAAAACGGTTCATATTGCTCTAGGCGATGCTGGTAACGATGGCGATTCGCCCGCCGCACTTAACAGATAGGAGCAGTTATAAACATCAAACATCCCCCATTTTGATAACCTCAAAGAGGCGTAGCTGCCGAGCAATCCGAATGAAGAGAAGAAGGGTGAGTATCAGGGCTAGGCCGAATAGAGCGTACATTGTGGTGATGGTGGTCCAGGAGTAGTTTACCGACATGGGTAGGAACTGCGCATAGTCACTATTGCCAGGTTTGAAGTAGGGTATCCAGAGCTGAGAGACAAATATTCCTATCCGTGTGCCGGCTACTAAGCTGACTGCAACCAAAATGGTCAATTCCCAACTCAAATAGCCAAACATCTGGTGAGCTGATAGCCCCATTGCTCGTAAAAGCCCCAATTCCACCGAACGCCGCGATATAGAGTAGATGGCGTACATGAAAAAACCTACCGTTGCCAATAATCCTGCCGAAAGAATGCCAACAGAGAGCAATCCCAATAACCCTTGCCGCTCCGGCTTTGCCTCCTCAGCTGCGACCCCAGCCAGGAATGGTCGCCGGATGCTGACGTGGGGATTTAGCTCTGTCAGTTGCTGGCGAACCTCATCCAGATTGGTCTCTGGCCCAACCTTTAGCCAAATAGAAGTGGGTATCTCTAACCCAATCTGCCCAAACAAGTGAGACAAATTGAGCACGAAGAGCGGTCCCCAACGTGGATTCCAGGTTGGGAAAAGATCAAACTGGCCAGTAACCTGAAGGTTCAACGTCGTTGCATAGCCGTAGAGGTTCACCGTTACGACCAGCGGATCCCCAATGGATAGAGCGTGTTGTGCCATAAAGTCGCTAGGCAGCAGCACAGCATTTGATGACTGGGCAAGTTGGTTCATCAAAGCGCCCAGATTGTGGTCAGCAAACTCAGGCTTCCAATAGGCAACGCTGGCCAACGCAGCCCGGTCCACACCCAGAACGGCTCCCTCTACACCAATTGCCTGACGTGCCACGGCCGGGAAGCGACCCACTCGAGCGGCGTACTCGATACCTGGAATCTGCAGGTAATCGCTCATGGGGACGTAGTACCACTCGGGGATGTTCATTTCACCCTCGTCTTCAGCGCCAGTAGAAGGGCTTCCACCATCTGTTTCCTCACTCTCGATTCTGGGCATCAAAACCAGATCCGCCCCCACTTGATAGAGGGCTTGGGACGTTAGATGTTCACCTAGGGTTTGATTGGTGGCGGATAAGAATATGGCCAGGCTCAGGGTAATTGTAAGTAGCGCTAGGGGTGTTCCATATCGTCCTGGAGTACGGGCAAGATGTCGTACAGCAAAGAGCAGACTTACGCTTTGTGACGCGGCCATCAAACGCGCTAGGATGGCCAGAATGTGAGGCAATACCCGTATTAGCAAGAGGGTTAACCCGGCGATCATCAGGAAGGGGATCAGGAAAAGTAACGGATTCTCAAAGGGGTTTTGGCCTAGCCGACTCGGTGCGGTAGCGTCAGCAAGTAGGTTCTTATCTTGCTGAGCCAAGAGATAAACGCCATAAGTGCTGGGGATTAGTAGCAACAGATCGAGTCCGATTCGGCTCCACCACGGCGGGCGTAGCTGGCGAGCTTGGCTCCAACTGAAGGTGATAATGGTATGGCGGGCCGCTCCGATTGTAAGGAGCGAATAGATGACAATACTGCAACCTAAAGCAGCCAAGCCAGCCAAAAGTGCTTGGGGACTCAGCGTGATCAATGGCGTGCTGCTGCTTGTGGTAACGCTGAGCAGGGACCGACTAGCCATAGCCAGGCGTACGGCCACTAAGCTGCTTGGTAAGGCAATGATGAAAGCGAAGAGGGCAATGAGTGCACCTTCTAGCGCGGCCATGCCCACAACTTGACGTTGGGTGGCCCCTCGGCTGCGCATCACAGCAATCTCTCCTTGTCGTCTTTGGACAGACATACCCGTTGTGAGGCCAATGAAGATCAGGTTAAGCCCAAATATAGGGACGCTAAAGATCAGAAGCTGAAAGGAGAGGGTACGGGCTGATTCCTGGAAACGGTGTAGCAGATCAATGGGTGATGTAAGAAAGGTGTCGGGCAATAGTGTAGTCACGGTCTGCTCAAAGCGGAGAATGCGGTTGAGAAGCTGTGTGGCTGCACTCACTCGTACCTCATCACTATCGACGACGAAGTACCAGAGAGATTCCCGCAGATTGCCATGGGTCACAGCTTGAATGGGTCCTGTAAAGGTAGCTTGAGGAACCAGAAGCGCGTCATTGAAGCTCTCTGGGTGGCGGAACCAAAATGGCGAATAGGGATCCTTAGCCCGCCAAATGCCGACAATGCGTATGGGAATTTGGATGGGGCGCCCACTGGTAGAGGAGAAAGCCGTATATTCCTCACCGCTTTGAATGCCTGACTTCAGAGCAAACACCTCGGTTATCAAAACGTCAATAGGAGCAGCCTCAATGAGAGCAGGGGTGGGAAAGTGTCCCTCTACCAGATCAATGTGATCGGCCAAATCGCTAATCCATCCAAACTGGACATTGGCCAGTCGGGCGGCTAGGCTCTTATAATCGGCTGTATCTTGGGCAAAGAGTCCAAAGCTATCGCTTTTGATCAGCGATACTTGGATCTTTTGGGGGAGATTTAGCGCGTCGGCAAGGACAGGTCCGGTAAGATAACCGTCTACATCCTGAATATCGGACAACGTGAGCGGTCGGGATTCATTGCCTAACCGGTGGATAATAAATGTAAAGGGGGCTTGTTGTTTAGCCAGCGGCCCCGAGAGTTCTGCCTGAAGGAGTTCGTTATAGGCTGCATCCACATAGATGGGGATTCCCATGATCAAGACGGCTGCGCTCGTCATGCCCAGTAGGCTGGTGAGGGTGAGATCGATTTGTGCAATGAACCGCCTTAATGTCAAGGCGAGCATAGGTAAAATCAGAGTTGCCCATCCTTGCAAGCGCATCACTACATGTACCTTGTATACTTGGCTCTGTCATAGATGGGAATAATCTACCCGGGTAAACCGCACTCTGTACGAAAAAGTGTGTAACTCGATGCCGCTCAGTCAGAGAACCGTCGTCATTTACACACAATTCTGGACAGAGTGTAAAAACCGCGTCGAATTATTCTCATCTATAGCCAACCGCGGTATACTTCGCCAGAAAAGACTTTTCCCGACTCTTGACCAAACAACCTGCACTGGGAATTTCCAAGAAGCGAGGACATCCCCGTCCTCACTGGGACCAGGGTTTTTCTGGCCATCTATATCAACCCTAAATTAGAATCGGTGTTGTTGGTGTATCGATCTTCTCTCCCACTTCCAGCCCACCGACCTCTTCCCGGTTGTGGCGTGCCAGTCGCGGGTTGCTGAACTCGTAGCGCGCGCCGTCGGCAAAGTAGATGATCGTCATGGCTTCTCGCATTTCATCTGTCTGGTTGGCAAAGGCTCGATGGTAAGTCAGCCCACTGTGAAACGTAGCATCGCCTGCCACAAGTGGAAGGGGGATCCACTGGGAATCAACGACCTTTTTGGTCCGTTCAGTTTCGTCGGTTGCATTGAAGATATCCACAAACTCTTTTTCACCCAAATGATGGGAGTTCGGGATAAAGGCCATACAGCCTCGCTCCAAAGGCACATCGCAAAGAGCCATCCACAGCGTGGTGGTCTTGTCTCCTGGCTCCAAAGGCCAAAAGGCCGCGTCCTGATGATGATTGGTCAACCGTGCTTTGGGTTGCTTGTAAAGCGCTTGGTCGTGCCAGAGGCGTACGTGGTCAACCTGCATCAGATCTCGGGCCACACCAGCAAATCTTTTGGAGAAGGTAAAGGACTTAATGGCGGGAAAGCTAAAGCAGAGGCGCATAGCTTGTAGAAAACTCTGTTGATAGGCTGGTTTCTCGTCCAACGTACGGTGATCATCGCGATACGAATAACCGACGGCAGCCCCAATCGCCGCACGAAAATAGGCCAAAGCGGAACCCGTCAGCAGCCCTTCGATCTTCACAAACCCGTTTTCACGATAAAAAGCGATCTTCTCAGATGAGAGGATGTAGGGTTCATTCAAAAACTCACCAACATTGGTGGGTGGTGTCCCCTGCGAAAGGTCAACCCCTTCATAAGTAATTGTAGATGACATTTGAGCAGCTCCTCGTACTGTCTGTTATGAGAGGACGTATCTAAAAGGCCTCTTAGGAACATTCTTCAAAGGTATCGCGGTGTCCATTTAGTGGCTTTGGGTTTGGGTTCCTGGCGCCGTCCATTGCTGACATCAAGAGTACACAAAATTTCTTCCATTAGAAGCTCATTTAATTCACGCTTAACGAACGTATACTCAGCTTCGCTCCACAAATTAGTTAGCTCTTGGGGATCCGCTTGACGATTATAGAGTTCGCCAAATTCATGGCCAGCATAGTAAGAGAGCTTCCATTGTAATGTTGTCAGCGTCCGTGCTTTCATCGGTACAAAATCGTCGTCATTCTCTGTCAATGCGGCCTGCCGGACGTTTGATTTAGATCCAGAAAGCACCTCCCGCATGGAAATCCCCTGCACGCCCTCCGGTTCACGGGCTCCAACCATATCCAGCAAGGTTGGTGCAATGTCCAATGTGGAAGCTATGTCGTTAACCCGTCGCTCCTGCACAATCTTTGGCCCAGCGAAGATCAGCGGCACACGGATCGCGCTATCAAAGTGCATACCTTTGCCGATCAGCCCATAGTCCCCCAGGTATTCCCCATGATCGGAGACAAATACAACGATGGTGTTGTCGGCTAACCCCTCTTCGTCCAGCGTATTCAGGATGCGGCCGATGTTATAGTCCATAAGGGTGATCATGCCATAGTAGATGGCCTTCATCTGCTGGTAGTCGGCTACAGAATAGCGGCTATAGTTGAGCGGTTTGGTTCCTGTCACCCGGTCGACCAAGCCAGTGGATGAAGCGGTGGCGGGTCTATCTACGTTGGGGCTTCCTTGGCCATTGTGGGCTTCCCAATACCAGGGCGGCCGGCTTTCTGGGTTGGCAAGAGGCGGAATCGGTGGCGACATCTCTTCAGGTTGATACAGCTGATCATAGGGGGCTGGCACACAAAATGGCTGATGGGGATCAGGGAAGGAGACGTGGAGGAAAAAGGGCTTTTCGCCCACCTCTCGCAAAAATTTAACAGTCCGATCGCCGACGTAGTTGCTGGAGTGAATGGTTTCAGGTAGCGGAAATATGTACGTGTCATCTGTGCCGTGGGGGTAACGTCGACGCTGCTTCAGTCGCTGAGCCGCGTCTGGAGCCAGACGATCCCGTTCCCGCGTATATTGTGGGCCGAAACAACGATCACCGTGACCGTTGACCAGGTCAATTTCCTGAAAGCCGTAGTAATCATACGCACCATCAGGCTGACGATTGGCCTCAATCAGCGCCGGTTCTTCACCTTGGGGGGCCAAATGAATTTTGCCGATGGATGCAGTAAGGTACCCGTTCTCGCCCAATATACGCGGCAGCAGCCGGGGATCATCGGGCGTCTGGCAGCCAACCATGCGCGTGCGCAATGCGGAGGGGTAGCAGCCACTGAGGATCGAGGCCCGGCTAGGTGTACATGTAGGCTGGGTGACCATGCATTGGGTGAAGGTTACGCCGCATTGAGATAGCCGATCGATGTAGGGCGTCTGGATGATGGGATTGCCAAAGGCTCCCAGAGCGTCTGCACGTAGCTGGTCGCACAAAATAAAGAGGATATTGGTTGGCGGCTCGTTATGCGTCTCCATTGGATAAACCATTGATCCTGGTGGTTAGATAAAGCAGGATGAGATGGGTTGCATCAAGGAATAAGTTAGTGAATTTTTGTAGTTATACTGCGGTCGTTTTGAAAACAGGTGTTTTCCCAAGCTCTACCAGAGGGACCAAACACCTGTTTTCAAACGGAGCTGAGTATGAGTATAAAAATCGATCCGAATCATGGACAAATTCTGGCTGCTCACGCAGTACTCGTTACGGCCTAGCTGACGACTGATTAGCTGAAAGCTTTTTTACCCCTTAATCCCACCAATCAATGCGCCTTTCACAAAGTACTGTTGAATAAATGGGTAGACAATCAGAATAGGCAGCGTGGTGACCATAATCATGGCTGCTTTTAGTGACTGGCCGGGCGGCATTTCGTCCACTTCCAGCATGACAGAGAGCACGTCCCCTGTGGAGCTTGCCGATTGGGCGGCGTCTAGAATGCCGCGTAAAATCACCTGGACAGGCATCTTTTGCAGATCAGAGAGATAGATAGCAGCATCAAACCATGCATTCCAATGCCAAACAGCGTAAAAGAGGCCAATGGTAGCAATGGCGGGCATAGACAAGGGCAAAATGATCCGCAATAAGATTATAGGTGGACTCGCCCCGTCGATGATGGCAGCTTCTTCCAATTCAGCTGGGATGCCCATGAAGAAGTTACGCATGATGAGGAGATAGAAGGGATTGATCAAACCGGGTAGAATTAGAACCCAAATGTTATCCAGCAAGCCAAGAATATCCATCAACATGAAGTTTGGGATCAGGCCACCGCTGAAGATCATGGTGATAAAGACAAAGATGGTTAATGGAATACGCCCTGGCAAGTTGCGCTTGGATAAGACATAAGCCAGTGTAGCCGTAAACAGCAGATTGAGTGATGTCCCGACAAAGACGCGAAAGAGGGTAATTTGGTAAGCATTGATGACGATGGAGCTACGTCTGAAAAAGAGGCGGTAGGCTGTAAAGTCAAACTCCTCAGGAATTAGAATAAATGCACCTCTTCTGGCATATTCAGCCGCGCCAACAAAAGAGGTCATAATGACACTTAAAAAGGGGATCAGAAAAACCAGGCAAAGGCCCACCAGGAAAATATTGTTGAGAATTGAAAAGATCTTCTCACCGCTAGAAAGTTTTGACATACTGTACCTGCCTTACCAAATACCCGGCTGCCCTAATCGATGCGCTATTTTGTTGGCACCTAAAAGGAGAATCATAGCCAAAACTGCTTTGAAGAAACCAACCGCAGTAGCAAAAGAGTACTCTAAGTTCTGTAATCCGGAACGATAGACGTACGTATCGATGATATCACCTACCTCGTAAACAGTGGGTGAATATAAGAGCAGCACCTGCTCGAACCCAGCGTTAAGCAAATTTCCAATCTCAAAGATGAGTAAGATAGCGACGACGTACGCGATGCCCGGTAACGTAATGTGGCGTGCCTGCTGGAAGCGATTAGCCCCATCGATGGACGCGGCTTCGTAGAGATTGGGATTGATATTGGCCATGGCTGCCAAGTAGAGGATTGTGCCCCAGCCAAGCCCCTGCCATAAGGTTGTGCTGACCAGAATGGCGCGGAAGTAGTTCGGATCGGCGATAAATGCATGGGTTTCGTAGCCCAAAGCGACCCGAATCTGGTTGAATAAACCACCTTGTACAGTCAACATAGATTGGACTAGGCCCACGACAATGACCATGGATAAGAAATGGGGCAAGTAAGAGATAGTCTGAACGGCCCGCTTGAACCAAGTCGACCGAACTTCATTGATGAGCAATGCCAGGACAATTGGCATGGGGAAGACCCAAACCAGTTTGAGGAAACTGATCCAGACCGTATTCCAGACTACGTTCCAGAAGAAGAAGGAGTTAAAGAATTTGTTAAAGTTTTTGAGGCCCACAAAGGGTTCAGTCAGAATGGCTATGGGTGGGTCAAAAGGTGAAATATCTTTGAAAGCAATCAACACTCCAAACATAGGGCCATAATGAAAAATCAAAAAATAGATAATACCTGGCAGAGCCAAGAGATAGTAAAATTTGAACTTATTCAGACGAATAAGATTTTGTCGCAGTCGCTCACCAACACTGCTTTTTCTCGGCTGACCAACGGCTGGCGTAACCATACTAGCTTGGCTCATAAAGAACACCTTGTTTGGAGGGAGAGGGAATCAGGGATTAGTACCTAACCAAATGCCTTCTTGCACTTTGGGCAAGAAAATTGCTAATGGCGAATTGCCAATGGTGAATGGTGAATGAAGACGTCTTGGAAGTGAATCTGTTGACCATTCATAATTCACCATTTCCCATTCTGGCTTGTCCAGGTTAGGGTTTAAGGATTGGAGGTTAAGGATTGGAGGTTAAGGATTGGGAATTAGGGTTAGGAAGAACCACTCCTTATCCCTTTCCCTTTCCCTTATCCCTTACTATCTCCTTTGCTCCTTATCCCTTACTCTCGTCTACTGATACGCTAAGTACTGTTCTGTATGGGCATCTGACCATGCCTCGAGGCCGGCCGTGTTCAAATCTGCCAGGAAGCTATCCCACTCACCCAACGGACGGATACCAGAGATGAATTTCACGGTCTCTTCGTCCAGCAGACGTTGGATGTCATCATAGCCTGGGGCTTGCTCCTTGATCAGCGGAATATCATAGGCCACATTGAAGTCGACTGGCATCTTTCCTGAATCATAGGCTTGAGTGTAGTCGCGGATGTGCAGGAAGTGGCGTTCAAGATCACCTCGTGGTGCATAGTGATGCTCAGACCCCAAACCAACAGCAGCTTGCAACTCACCGGCATATTCGTCTCCACAGCCAGTAATCAAGCGGTTAACAAAGTACTTCTCGTCTGGATTATCCCATTCCCAATCCACGCCTTCTTCACCAAAGTTACCGACCACCGCGTTGGTTGAATCGTCAGGTAGACCTTGGAACTGGTAGTTCATGTACTGGATGCAGGCTTCGGGGTTCTTGGCTTTCTTGGTGACCATGTAAGCAGAAGTGGCAGAGACGTTGTGGGTCTTCATCAGACCAGCAGGTCCCGAGAAGTTGAGCGCAAAGCCCAAATCAGCATCACCGGCCTCACCAGATTGGCGTATGCGTTCCCAAATGATAGTAACCCGAGAATACCAGCCAGCCCACATACCCACTTTGAGGCTCTTGAAGACCTGCTCAGCATCAAAACTGGCAAAGGTCTCTTTAAAGAACCAATCGTTGTTCCACCATTCGTTCATTTTGGTGACCCAGTCAATAAAGCCAGGCTGTAGCTCTGCAGGCATGATCTTGCCAGATTGCTCGTCAAACCAGTTGGAGTAACCGTACTCCGTAAATCCGCCTACCGTAGCCAATCTTAAATGCTGAATGTTTGTCGTAACAATGGAGGCTTCAGAATCCATCTCTTTAAAAGCGGCCATGGCTGCTTCGCCCTCTTCCAGAGTCTCTGGCTGGGACATACCTGCCGCCTCTAACCAATCGGTGCGGAACCAGACGGGTGTGGTGTGGCCCATGACGCCCAACCGAGGAACACCCCAAATGTTGCCTTCGCTGTCCTGCATCCCGGCAAAGTTAATCTCTCTATGGGCTGCCACAATATCTTGGCCGTACTGATCGAGCAGATCATTGATGGGGATGATGGCATCTTTGTAATCGGGCCAGTTAGAGACGAAGACGTCAAGCTCTTGGTCCCGAGCACCCAAAGTTAAATTGAGCTTTTCTCGAGCGGCAGAACCCGATGGCGCAACGATGGCAACAGGATCAATGTTCAACGCATCGCGCATGACGTTGGCTACCGCTTCTAGCCGTTCAGGATTGCTTCCCTCTGGGCGGCAGCGAGCACTCGCCCATAGGTGAACTTGTGGGATCCCCTCAGAAGCAGCACCACCTGCTTGCCCAGTGGTAGCAGCTTGGGGTGCTGCACAGCCTGCTAGGGCTGCAAGGCCCATGGCCCCACCCGCTGCTTTCATAAAGTCACGCCGGTTTAACGTATGGCTCTTACTAGTCATTCGTGTTTCCTCCTTAGTCAAAAGTGTGGCGAAATTTGGCGAATCTATAACGAATACTACAATCAATGAGACGAGTTGGAGAGTTCTAGTGGGGGAAGGGAGCTATAATCAGTGGTCCGCGGTCGTTTGGTCGTGCGGTCCAAGGCTTACCGATTCTCAACTCTGTTTGAAAACGACCGATCTAGTTCACAGAATTCAGTGGAGCACAATCTCATTCTACTGCGAAGTGATCCGCAGGAGGGAGCATCTCTCGCTGACTTTATGAGCTACTGATACTCGCAACCTACTGATCCTTGAACATATATTGAACGTAATTGGCTACCTGATTGATTTTAGGTGAGGCTGAACCGATTGTCAAATTGCAGAAATTCATAGAAAAATAGTCGGTTCCCACGGTACATTCTGCTGGTCATTGATATTTATACTGCGGTCGTTTTGAAAACAGGAGTTTTCCGATGCTCTACCAGAGTGAACAAACTCGTGTTTTCAAACGGAGCCGAGTATAGTAGTCCGCAGCCGTTTGTATAAGCACCCGAGCAAAGGTAGACAGGCCTTTGGGTATGTTCGCCCCCATCCGGGTACCCTCTGGGTGCCTTCCCCCATTTTGCGGGAAGGGGGCCATATTTTCCCTTTCCCAGCCTGAGGGCTAACCTTTATCTGGTTTTTTGTTGAAATAATTTTATTTTGCAATAGCTTTCATTTCCGGTAAAATTTTTTGAAGGATAGAAGGAATATGACAAAAAACGGTTAGCAGTTCAAAATAGGAGTGTCAAAGCTCATAAAGGAGAGAAGAATGCTAACCGTTGGTGAAATAACGATAACGTGCCTATCGC